>LWDN01000022.1:0-85053 GCA_002083515.1 Proteobacteria bacterium HN_bin10 | reverse complement strand
TAGAGAGTGTTCTTGGACTCTCCGCTGGTCGTAGCTTTGCTCATGCGCGATCCTTCAAGGGCCGTCTGTGACCACAACCGTTAATGGGCGAAAGCGGCAGGCTCATGGCCCCCGAATATCCCCTGCTAACAGATGGTTGACCACCATCCCTTTCAAAAACGTTCACCTAGCCTCGGCCGAGGCCGGCATACGACCATAGCAAGGATGGGGCCGCAAGCGCCCGGACCAGGGGCCCGCGGGCCGTTTCGGCTAATTGGCGGGCTCGGCGGCCGCTTTCAAGGCCCCTTTGGTGCGCTTTACCCTAGGGAGCGGGCGGGGCCTGCTGCAGCTGCTCAACCATGCGCGCACTGATGTCGCGCTGTTGCCATATCTCGTTCGGGGCGGTTCGGCGTGCGTTGTAGAGGCCGTCCAGGTAGGCCTCGTCCCACTGGGTCATGCTTGTCTGCGGCTCACGCCCGGCCCCACGGTCCGTGAACAGGCTCAGAATGCTGGGGATTCCCGTAGCCTCTCCCGCCGGGTCAAGCTGCGCCAAGGAGACCATAGCCACGTAGTCGGACAGGGCCTGAAATTGCAGCCCCTGCGCCTGGGTGGCGTCGACGATGATCAGCACGCGGAGGAAATCCTGGCGTGTGGCGCGGCGCAGGCGTCCCGGCGGCGGACCACCCCGTATGACTTGTTGCCCGGCGCCGTCGCCGCCAAGTTCCTGGCCGTCCGCCGAAACGGTCTGGTTGACATGCCACCAGCGCACCGGCGCGGTGGATCTGGCGAAGTCCTCCAACGGCCCGCGCCCCTGGGTGCTGACGCCCGTGGTCGAATAATAACCGACCAGTTCTCGGAATTCCGAAACGATGCCCTCCGCCAATCGGCTCGCGTCCGGGGTGACGAAAATCAGGATGTTGGCCTTGCAGCCCGCGCCTTCGGCCTCAAGCCCGACCTGATGGGCCCGCTGCGCGATCCGGTCCGCCATGTACTGCATTTGCCGCGTGGGGAGCCCCGCCACCAGCGGACAAATCTTGCGGTCCCAGCGCGCCATCTGGCGCTCGCCGCCGGGCGCGACCGCCACCTCGCCGACGAACTCCTGCACCATTTCCTGGAGACGATTGCCGACGACGACGATCTCGGGTTCGGGCTGTTCTTGGGCGACAACAGGAGTCGCCACCAACGCCAAACTCAGCACTGGCCAGCGCCATGATATCTTCACGCGTCACTCCCCGCAAACAAGGTCCGTACTGATCACAACCAAGGGCATTGCCTAAGCCCATGTCGACCAAGTGACGCGCGACCAAGATCAGCTGCCAGATCTGCTCTCCCCCGCCATCCGTCGCGCGATGTCACGAACCTGTTGGCTGACGCTCGCGGCGTTGCGCGTCGACCGATAGAGCCCGTTCAAATAGGCGCGATCCCAATCAGTCATGCTTGTGGGCGCGACGTCCGGCGGGCTGTCAAACAAATTCAGAACTGAAGGGAAGTCAGCAATTCTAGCGTTAGGATCGATCTCAGCCAAAGTCACCATCGCGATGTAATCCGCGAGCGCCTCCATCGAGTATCCGCTCGCGCGCTGCCCATCGACGATAACGATCACCCGGTTGAAGTCTTGACGCTCGGCGGCGCGCAAACGCGACCCCGAGGCGCGGACCGCTTGCACTCCGGTGATCCCATCGGCATCGGGGCGAATCTCTCCATCGCGCGGTGGAGGGGGTGAGCTGTTGCCGGCAGTGTCGCTGCCCAATCGGTCGCCGTCGGCCCCTCGCGTCTGCGAGACGTGCCACCACCGTACTGGACGAGACGTGGTCGCAAAATCGGTCAGCGCGTCTCGCCCTCTCGTGACGACATGCTCTTCCCGGAAGTAAGCAAAAAGCGACCTGCGTTCTTCGACCAAACGGGAGGCAAATGAATCCGCATCGGCCGCAAAGAAGAGGAACACATTGGGCGCGCAACCAGACCTTCCCGAAGTCAAACCCACGGCGGCTGCGCGGTATGAAATCTGATCGACGACAAATTGAGCTTGCTCGGTTGCGAGCCCCAGCACGGTGACGCAAATGTCATCGTCCCATCTCGCAATCTGGTTCGCTGCGGGGCCGGTTGCCGAGACCTGCTCCACAAACGCCTGAATCCGCTCAGCCCGAACGCCCGTTACGACAATCTCCGGCTCGACGGGCTCTTGAGCGCTGGCCCCGCCGACGAAACCGGCAATGCCTACCATACATGCCGCAATCATTGACCGCATCATCGCTCGCTCTCCTAGGGCGGCAGGCTACACCGCCGCCCTAGGGATTGCGAGGCCCCGGTTTGTCCGCGCGCCCCTGGTTAGGACCCGCTGCTCTGACCCGTCATGCGGCGCACAATGTCTGAACGCTGCGCAGTCGTCGATGACGCCTCACGATTGGCAGCATAGAGCCCACTCAGGAACGCCAAATCCCACTGACTGAGTTCATTCGTGCGAGAGCCGCCGGCTTCAGATGAAAACAGGTTCATGATACTCGGGAAACTGCCTGTCTGCGCATCCGGTTTCAGCTGAGCGAGGGCAACCATGGCGATGTAGTCAGCAAGCCCTGCCAACTGCACGCGACCAGCGCTTTCGGCGTCGACGATGATGACAACACGGGCGAAGTCCTGTCGGGTTGTGCTGCTCAAACGAGACCCGCTTGAGCGGACCACTTCCGTTGAAAATCCATCGGCGCCGCTCGCCGTGTTCTCACTACTCAGAATTTCACCATCGGCGCTGACGGTGCGAGTCACGTGCCACCAGCGCACCGGTCGTTGCGTGTTGATGAAGTCCGTAAGAGCTTCTTGTCCCAGTGTGCTGATGCCGGATTCATATCGATGCGCAAAAAGACTGGGATCGTTGTCGAACATCCGCTGCGCCATCGCGTTGCCGTCTGGCGCCACCACAACGGTTACGTTGGGTCTGCAACCGGGTCCGCCGGGCGCCAACCCAACTGCAAACGCCCGCTGTGCGACACGGTCTGCGATAAACTGCCCCTGGCGCGCCGGAAGACCCGCAACGCCAACGCAGATCGCCTCGTCCCAACGGCCATACTGATCCGCACCTGAAGGCGCGATGGCAATCTCGGAAACGAACGATTGAACCTGTTGACGGCTAGCCGCGGTAACCACGATCTCCGGTTCGTTTTGCTGCCCAAATACGGGCGTCGCGAACAAGGACGCGAACATAAGCAGCGCGGTGCTGCGCCGGCGCGCCTTCAAGTCAGTACCGAGCATCGTGGGCTCCTCCTCAGGCCCAAACCGCCATATCCGACTACTGCGCTCCTGATTACCCGCGCGATCTCAATGCGACGAAGCGACTACGCAACACGATTAGCCGTGCGTGTTGGACCTAGCCCGCGCCGAAGCCGCCGCCTTCCGGCAGTTCCCGCTTTTCGTAGACGCGGTCGACGATGCCGAACTGACGCGCCTCCTCGGCCGTCATGAAGTGGTCGCGGTCGAGCGTGCGCTCGACGCGCTCGTACGGCTGACCGGTGTGCTTCACGTAGATCTCGTTCAGCCGCTTCTTGGTGTAGAGGATGTCCTCAGCGTGGCGCTCGATGTCCGAAGCCGGTCCGCGATAGCCGCCCGACGGCTGGTGCACCATGACGCGCGCATTGGGCAAACAGATGCGCAGTCCCTTCTCACCGGCGGTCAACAACAGCGATCCCATCGACGCGGCAAGGCCCACGCACACCGTCGACACGGGGCTGCGGATGTATTGCATGGTGTCGTAGATCGCGAGCCCCGAATGCACGTAACCGCCGGGGCTATTGATGTACATGGCGATCTCGCGCTTGGGGTTCTCGGATTCCAAGAACAGCAGCTGCGCTGTCACCAGCGCCGCGGTCGCGTCGTCAACGCCGCCGGTGACGAAGATGATCCGCTCCTTCAGCAGGCGCGAAAAGATGTCGAATGCACGCTCGCCGCGGCTGGTCTGCTCAACCACCATGGGCACGAGATTGGCGTGAGTGGCGATGGGATCGAACGACTTCATGGCGACCTTTCGACGGCGGCCGGAATCGGCCTTATCCGACGCGACCCATATTTGACGCTTGAGGGCGCGCCGCAAGTCCTGCCTGCTGCACGCGCCGTTAAGGTTTAGACTTCAGCCTTAGCGGCCTTGCTTTTCTTGGCTTTCTTGGGCGCGGCGACCGGCGGATCGTCCTCGGCGAACAGCTCTTCGCGGCTGACGCTCTGATTGGTGACGCTGATCAACTCCATCATGTAGTCGACCACCTTCTCCTCGTAGAGCGGCGCGCGCACCTGGGCGACCAGTTGCGGATTGCGCCGGTAGGCTTCGAACACCTGCTGTTCCTGGCCCGGGAAGTTACGCGCCTGAGCGGCGATGGCGCGCCCCACTTCCTCGTCGGACACCTCAAGTTTGTGGCGCCGGCCGATCTCGGCCAGCAGCAGGCCGAGCCGCACCCGGCGCTCGGCGATATCGCGGTATTCGGCCTTCAACTCGTCGTCCGACTTGCCCTCGTCGGACGGATCGAGGCGGCCCTGCGCGCGATCCTGCTCGATCTGGCGCCATATCTGGCTGAACTCGGCTTCGACCATGCGTGGCGGCAATTCGAAATCGTGGGCGCCGTCGAGCTGGTCGAACAATTGCCGCTTGGCCTTGGCGCGCGATTGCTGGTTGTGATCGCTTTCGATGCGCTGGCGCAACGCATCCTTGACCGCGTTCAAGCTTTCGAAACCGAGTTGCGTCGCCCACGCATCGTCGGGTTCGCCCTGCTTGGGACCGCGCACGGTCCTTACTTTGGTTTCGAACTCAGCAGCTTTGCCCTTGAGCGAAGCGACCGGATAGTCCTCCGGGAAGGTGACCTTAAGCGTCCGCTCGTCGCCGGCCTTGGCGCCGACGAGCTGCTCTTCGAAACCAGGAATGAAGCGGTTGGCGCCGATGATCATCTCAGCGTCGTTAGCGGCGCCCCCGTCGAACGGCTCGCCGTCGATGCGGCCGAGAAAATCGATGACCAGTTGATCGCCTTCGGCGGCGGCGCCCTGCTTCTCTTCAAAGCCGCGCTGCGCCTTCGCCAGTTCGGTGAGTGCCTCGTTCACTTGTTCGTCGCTGACGGCCGCGATTGGGCGGGTGATCTTGATCGACTTCAGATCGGCCGGCTCAAAGTCGGGCATCACCTCCAGCGACAATTCGAACTTCAGGTCTTCTCCCCCGGCGATGACCTTGTTGATGTCGCTCTTCAGATCGAGCGAGGGCTCGGACGCGGCGCGCACGTTGGCCAAACCTTCGCGGGTCGATTTCTGCACCGTCTCGTTGATGATGTCCTGCATCATGCCCGGCCCGTAGACCTTGCGGATGTGGCTCACCGGCACCTTGCCCGGGCGGAAGCCGTTGATGCGCACGCGCGGCTGCACTTCGGCGATCTTGGCGGCGAGCTGCTGCTGCAATTCGGCGGCCGGGACGACTATATCGTAAACCCGGAAAAGACCCTCGGACCGGCTCTCGGTGAGCTGCATAAGACGTGCTTTCGACCATGCGCGCCTGGGCTGCAGGACCGCCGCCGCAAGCGCAAATTCAGGAAAGGCGGGCTTATGGCATCCCGCCCCGGCAGAGTCCACGGGCGGGAATGCCCCAAGGGGCGTAAGCTAATACGCGCTCCGCGAGCCTAGGATGGTGCGGACGCCGGGACTCGAACCCGGACGCCTTGCGGCGCTGGAACCTAAATCCAGTGCGTCTACCAGTTCCGCCACGTCCGCTGGAAGGCGCCGTCCTCTAGGGGGTGCCGAAGCGACCGTCCAGCGCCCGCGATCACCTAATTCCAGCCGCTCGAGGACGCCTCCGCCGCCACTTCGTTGGTCGGGCGCGCGATCAGACCATTTTGCGTGATGCGCACTTCGTAACGGGCGCCGTCGGCCATCGGCATATAGGCGCCGGAGCCATAGAGCGTGTCCACCAGCGGAGCGTACTTGCTGTAATCGCGCGCCAACGGCCACAGATCGATGCCGGATTGGCGGGTCGGGCGGATATCGTAGGCGCTGCGCTCCGCGTTCAGCTCTTGTTGGGTGTCGGTGTAGCGTCCGGAAAAGCGATCCAGGCGATACTGGGAGTCTAGACCCATGACATTGGCCCAAGGCTTCCAGCGCAATACGCGGGCTTCCATGCGCCATTCGTCGCCATGCACCTCGAAGGTGCGGGTAATGCCCTCCGGATCCTGTTCGGTGGGCGGCTCGACAACCACGGCCTCGAAAAGTTGCGGCCCCTTCTGCGTGAGTTCAATCGTTGCAACCGGGCGGTCGTAGGTCAGCCGGTGATAGGTCTGCACGTTGAGGCCCAAGAGCCCAACCAGCGCGCCGATGCCCAGGAACAAAGCTCCGCCAAGCACGCCGCGCCCGCCTTTGAACGGCCGGCCGCGAAACATCCAGCCAAGCCCGCTCAGCGCAAAGGCCAGACCGATCACGGCCACGAAGCCGGGAATGATCCACCACCACCAAACCATACAATTCCCCCTGAACCGGAGCGCCGCGTCCCAAGGCCCACGGTTAACGCAAATTCCGGCGGCAATACAGCGGCGATCACCTCAGAGGCTTGCGGCGCAGGGCGCTTGGGGCCAATTCATTGAATAACATCGGTAAAATTCCGGGCAGATCGTCCGCGGTCAGGCCCGGGCCGAGGCTCTCGCCGGCCTTCCCGTGCAGCCAGGCGCCCGCCGACGCCGCCTCAAAGCTCTCCATGCCCTGCCCGATCAGCCCGGCGATGAGGCCCGCCAACACGTCACCCGAACCGGCGGTGGCCAGAAACGGCGTGCCCGTGGTGTTCGCGACGACGCGCCCGTCCGGCGCCGCGATCACGGTCGACGCGCCCTTGAGCAGTACAACACAGCGCGCATAGGCCGCCGCCGCGCGCGCTGCCTCGATGGGATCGGAGGCGTTGCTCCAGATGCCCGGAAAGGCGCGCCGGAACTCGCCGACATGCGGCGTCAGCACATCGCGCGCGTCGAGGCCATGGGTGAGCGGCGCCAGCAGCGTGATCGCATCGGCGTCGAGCACCAGCGGACAACGCGGCTTGGCATCGACTGCGGCGCACAAGAGCTTGTAGTGCGCGTCGCTTGCGCCGAACGCGGGTCCGATCACCATCGCCTGCGCCGTTCGCGCCGCTTCCGCGTAGCTCGGCGCCCCGTCCGCTTCGCGCAGCATGATCGCCGTCAGCTGCGCCGCGTTCTCGGCTATTGCATCGCCTGGACTGACCACCGTCACCAACCCTGCGCCCGCGCGCAGCGCCGCTTGCGCCGAGAGCCGCGCGGCGCCGGTGCGCGCGCGTCCGCCGCTGGCGACGATGACATGCCCGCGCTCGTGCTTGTGCGTGTCGAGTTCCGGCCAGGGCAGCGACCAGAGTGAGGGATCATTTTCGAACAGCGTAATGTTCTGCGCCGCGACCACGCTTTCCGGCGCGCCAATGTCGGCGACTACCACTTCGCCGCACCAGGCCCGCCCCGGCATCAACACATGCGCCGGTTTCTTGCGCACGAACGTCACCGTCAGCGCCGCTTCGAAACACACGCCGCCCAGCGGGTTGCCGTCGTCGCCCTTGATCCCGCTCGGCACATCCACAGCGACCACACGCGACGCGGGGAGCATGGCAGCTAACCGCGCGGAATCGCCTTCGAGCGGGCGCGAAAGCCCCGCGCCAAACAGCGCATCGACAAACAAATCCGCCATCGGACTGTCTTCGCCCACGGAATAAACATCGCCCTCAAACGCGGCAGCGGCGCTGGTGGCGTCGCCCGTGAGCGCCTCGCGCGGAACCAGCGTCTCCACCCAGACCGGCCATCCCATCTGGCGCAACGCGCGCGCCGCGACCCAACCGTCGCCGCCATTATTGCCAGGCCCGCACAGCACCGCGGTGCGTTGCTGCGGGAAGCGTTGCACGATCGCCTCCGCCACCGCGCGCCCGGCGTTTTCCATCAACGTGCGGGTGGCGACGCCCGCCTGCGCGCTCGCCGCATCGATCGCGCGCATCTGTTCGACGGTGATGATCTCGCGGCTCACCGCACCTCGCCCCGCACCATGCTCGCGCCGAAGCGCACGAGATGCAACGCGCCGCCTCGCGCTTCAAATTCCGTCACCGAGGCGTAGCCCGGAACGAACACGATTGTCTCCGCACTGTCCGTGGCCGCGCTCGCTAGCGCATTGATGGCGATGAAGTGCGAGAACACGGCGCTGTCGCGCTTCAGCTCCAGCATCGCCGCCACAACGCTGTCGCGCCAAGCGCGCAACGCCGGATCGACGCTCGCCCAGGCGCGGCGCGGCGAACCTTCGTCCCAGGGAAAGGTCTCACGCAGCCACGAGCGCCGATCGGTCACGCCGGCGGGTGCAACCACTTCGCTGACGCGCGGCTCAATACGCGCGACACCGCTGGCTCGCGCCTCGTACGCGGCCGCGGTTTCCCGACAGCGCCGCATCGGCGACGACACGATCTCGAGCGGTCCGTGCGCCGCGAGCGCCGCCGCCGTTTCGGCCGATTGGCGCCGACCCGCCTCGGACAAGCCGGGATCGTCGACCGCCCCGCCCCACGCCGCCTCGGGCTCCCCGTGCCGGACCAAGAACAATCGCGTCATTCACCCTGTCCCTGGAAATCCCCAGCCGCCCGGCTGAGCATGGCGCCCGAAAAAGAGGCGCCGCGGCGGGAGTTCGGGATAACCCACAGCTGCCCAACTTCCAGACTCAGGCAGGCCCGTCCATGACCGGCCGAAGAATTCGTGCATGCCAAGGGGATGCTCCGGTGAAGAAAATCGAGGCCATCATCAAGCCGTTCAAATTGGACGACGTCAAAGAGGCGCTCCAGGAAATTGGGCTCCAGGGCATGACCGTGGTCGAAGCCAAGGGCTTCGGCCGCCAGAAAGGCCACACCGAACTCTATCGCGGCGCCGAGTATGTGGTCGACTTTCTGCCGAAGCTGAAGGTCGAAGTCGTCGTCTCAGACGAACAGGTCGAAGCGGCGCTCGAAGCCATCCAGAAGGCCGCGAAAACCGGCAAGATCGGCGACGGCAAGATTTTCGTCCTCGATGTCCAACAAGTGGTGCGCATCCGCACTGGCGAAACCGGTCCGGCGGCGGTCTGATCCCGCCGGAGCAAATTGATTCGTGGGCGCAGCGACCGGACCGAGACGGCGCGGGCTCCAACATCATCAACAAGCATGCTCGGGGGAGTTTCCGATGTCAGACGAAGTTCTGAAGCTGATCAAGGACAAGGAAGTCCAATACGTCGATCTGCGGTTCAACGACCTGCGCGGCAAGATGCAGCACGTCACCTTTGACGTGTCGATGATCGACAAGGACATCTTCACCGAAGGCACGATGTTCGACGGCTCCTCCATCGCCGGCTGGAAGGCGATCAACGAGAGCGACATGGTCATGCGCCCTGACCCCAAGGGCGCGCACATCGATCCGTTCTACCAGCAGACCACGCTGGCGATGTTCTGCGACATTCTCGAACCCGGCACGTTGCAACCCTATTCGCGCTGCCCGCGCGGCATCGCCAAGCGCGCCGAAGCCTACGTGAAATCGTCTGGCGCCGGCGACGTCGCTTATTTCGGCCCGGAAGCCGAGTTCTTCGTGTTCGACGACGTGCGCTGGTCAACCGATCCGCACAACACCGGCTATTCGTTCGATTCAAGCGAACTGCCGTTCAACACCGGCAAGGCCTATGAAGGCGGCAATCTCGGCCACCGCCCGGGTCCGAAGGGCGGTTACTTCCCAGTGCCGCCGATCGACTCGCTGCAGGACATGCGCGGCGAGATGCTGGAAATCATGGGCCAGCTTGGCCTCAATCCGGAAAAGCACCACCACGAAGTCGCCCCGGCGCAGCACGAACTTGGCCTCAAGTTCAATACGCTGACGACCATGGCCGACAACATGAACCTGTATAAGTACATCATCCACCAGGTGGCCGCGTCCTACGGCAAGTCGGCGACCTTCATGCCCAAGCCCTATTTCAAGGACAACGGCTCGGGCATGCACGTGCACATGTCGATCTGGAAGGGTTCGAACAATCTGTTCGCCGGCGACCGCTACGCCGATCTCAGCGAAACCTGCCTCTACTACATCGGCGGCGTCATCAAGCATGCGCGCGCCATCAATGCGTTCGCGAACTCGACCACCAATTCCTACAAGCGCCTGGTGCCCGGCTACGAAGCGCCGGTGTTGCTCGCCTACTCAGCGCGCAACCGCTCGGCGTCATGCCGCATTCCCCACGGCACCGGCGCCAAGGCCAAGCGCGTCGAGGTTCGGTTCCCCGATCCGGCCGGCAACATGTACTTGACCTATGTGGCGCTTCTGATGGCGGGCCTCGACGGCATCGAGAAGAAGATCCATCCAGGCGAGCCGCTCGACAAGAACCTCTACGATCTGCCGCCGGAAGAGCTGAAGGACGTCCCGACTGTCTGCTCGAGCTTGCGCCAAGCCATGAACGCGCTCGACGCCGACCGCGACTTCCTGCTCAAGGGCGGGGTCATGACCGACGATCTGATCGACGCCTACATCGATCTGAAGAAAGAAGAACTCGACCGCTTCGAAACCCACCCGCACCCGGTGGAATTCGACATGTATTACAAGGCATAGGCAGCGCGCCCAGGAAAGCAGCAAGGGCCGGGGAGCAATCCCCGGCCCTTTGCATTTGCGATCCTCCGCTCGCCGCTTGAACCCGCAGTCCTGGGGCGATCGCTTCGGAATCGTTCTCGATCCGTTCGGCCACGTCTGGTCGATCGCCTCGCAGATTAGGAAAAAGAAGCGCTAACGCCGGTTCTGGCGCGCCTGGAAAGCATCAAGCTGCGCCTGCCACGCCGCGCCGGCATCGCGCCCTGCAGCAAGGCCCGCGTCATACTCCGCAGTGCGAGCCGCAACCTGCGCCTGCAGGCCGCGGACTTCTTGCGCACGGCACTGCATGATCGCGGTCGCCGAGGCGTTCCAAGCCTCATATTGCGCGACCGCTGCCTGTATTTGCGTCGCGTTGGCGCGCGCGCCGTTCGGAGGCGTCGGCGCCGGTGGAATCGCTTCGCAAGCGGACGGCGGCACATCCGGCGCACCCATATCCTGGGCGTACGCCGTAAACGCGACGGCGGCGAAAGCCGCGGCAAACACAAGCGTTCTCATTCCAGCTGCTCCGAAATCCGGCGTCCCTCACCGCAAGCTTTAGGGGCGCGGACCTGCGCAAAGCAAGCAGGCCGCGGCAGCGGGCGGTGTCGAATCTGCAAATTCGTGCCGTCGCCGTAACAAATTGCTCGGGTCTCCTCGCCCACGAGGCGCGTTTACTCCCCGGATACCGAAGCCTGCTCGCTTGTGGCGCACCAGCCCTCATTGCTGCATCGGCGCAAAGCGCCTTAAAGCGGACACCCATGGCGCAAGCGCAGAAGAAATCTCCGATGCCCAAAGACGGCGACGACGAAAAGCTCTGGGAAAGCGGTCTCTTCGGCGACAGCGATCCCCCGCCGCCGGCGGCGCAGGGCGGCTACACCGCCAAGGACATCGAGGTCCTCGAAGGCCTGGAGCCGGTGCGCAAGCGCCCAGGCATGTATATCGGCGGCGTCGACGAGCGGGCGCTCCATCACCTCTTCGCTGAAGTGCTCGACAATTCGATGGACGAGGCCGTCGCCGGTTTCGCCGATCGCATCGAAGTGGAGCTCGAGGCCGACGGCACGCTGCGCGTCACCGATAACGGGCGCGGCATGCCCGTCGATCCGCACCCGAAGTTTCCGAAGAAGTCCGCGCTCGAAATCATCATGACCGTCCTGCACGCGGGCGGAAAATTCTCGGGCAAGGTCTATCACACCAGCGGCGGCCTGCACGGCGTCGGCGTGTCGGTGGTGAACGCGCTCAGCGACAAAGTTGAGGTCGAAGTCGCGCGCGACCGCAAACTTTATCGGCAGACCTTCTCGCGTGGCGCGCCGACATCGAAGCTTGTCGAAGTCGGACCCGCCCACAATCGCCGCGGCACCACCGTGCGTTTCCATCCGGACGCGGAAATTTTCGGCAAAGGCGCGGCGTTCAAGCCGGCGCGCCTCTTCCAGATGGCGCGCTCGAAGGCCTACCTGCAGCGCGGCGTGCAAATCCGTTGGAAGTGCGCACCCGAGCGCATCACTGACGAAACGCCCGCCGAAGCCATCTTGCATTTTCCCAACGGGCTTGCCGATTTCCTCTCCGAACTCACCAAGACCAAGCGCGCCGTGGTCAGCGAGCCGTTCGCCGGCCGCACCGAAAAGGACGGCCCGCACGGGCGAGTCGAATGGGCGATCACTTGGGTGAGCGACGGCTTCGGCGAAGCCGATGGCTTCCTCCGCTCCTATTGCAACACCGTCTACACGCCGGACGGCGGCTTCCACGAAGCCGGCTTCCGCGCGGCCATCGCCAAGGGCCTGCGCGCCTACGCCGAACTGCGCAACAACAAGAAGGCCAGCGTCATCACCCAGGAAGACGTGATGAACACCGGCGCCGGGCTCGTCTCGGTTTTCATCCGCGATCCGCAATTCGAAGGCCAAACCAAGGGCCGCCTGGTCTCAACGGAAGCGGCGAAGATCGTCGAAAACGCCGTGCGCGATCCGTTCGATCACTGGCTCGCCGCCAACACCCAGGAAGCCACGCGTCTGTTGGAATGGTGCATCACCCAGGCCGAAGACCGCATGCGCCGGCGCAAGGAAAAGGAAGTCTCCCGCCAAACCGCGACGCGCAAGCTCCGTCTCCCCGGCAAGCTCGCCGATTGCTCGCGCGCCGGTGAGAAGGACACCGAAATCTTCCTGGTCGAAGGCGACAGCGCCGGCGGTTCGGCCAAGCAAGCGCGCAACCGCGAGACGCAAGCCATCCTGCCGTTGCGCGGCAAGATTCTGAACGTCGCGTCGGCGGGCGGCGAGAAGCTGAGCGGCAATCAAGAACTCGCCGATCTGGCGCTGGCGCTCGGCGTGCAGATGGGCGCCAAGTTCAAGCTCGACGATTTGCGCTACGAGCGGGTGATCATCATGACCGACGCCGATGTCGACGGCGCCCACATCGCCTCGCTGCTGATCACCTACTTCCACAAGCAGATGCCCCAGCTCATCCGCGCCGGGCGTTTGTATCTGGCGATGCCGCCGCTTTATCGCATCACCGCCGGCAAGGAGAGCATCTACGCCCGCGACGACGCCCACAAGGAAGCTTTGCTCAACGGCGAATTCAAAGGCCGCAAGACCGACATTTCACGCTTCAAAGGCTTGGGCGAAATGATGCCCGCCGATCTGAAGGACACGACCATGAACCCGGCCACACGCACGCTCGCGCGCGTCGTGCTCGACGATGACGGCGCGCCAGATTTCGAAGTGCTGATCGAGACGCTGATGGGCAAGAAGGCTGAAAAGCGCTTCGACTACATACAAGCGAACGCGAAGTTCGTGGCGGATGTTGATGTTTAATCTGGACCGCCGGCGCCCCCCCGCCGGCATCGGCGCGCCAACCTTGCCCTACGACAAACGTGACTCTGTACAGTGTTGCCCGCGAGGGCGCCGGCAGTCCATATTTTCGAGATGGGTCACACAGGTTGGCGCTCACGCGGCTATCTCCCGCACTGCGACGAGCGAGGGTTAGATTCTGTACCCATAAACGGGATTCACAGGCTCTGCGAATGCTGATTCACTCTTTCGTATCGGAGGGTGAGATGGCGCGTTTCGATTTGAGCGATGCGGAGTGGGGTCTGATCAGGCCGCTGTTGCCGAACAAGCCGCGCGGCGTGGCGCGGGTGAATGACCGACGCGTGATCAACGGCATTTTCTACGTACTGCGCACCGGTTCGCCGTGGCGCGATCTGCCAGAGCGCTATGGCCCCTATACGACCGTCTACAACCGCTTCAACCGCTGGGCCAAAGCTGGCGTGTGGGTCAAGATTTTCGAGACGTTGGCGGCGAAGTCGCCACACTCGATGGCCTTCATCGATTCTTCGATCATCCGCGCCCACCAACACGCCGCCGGCGGAAAAAAGGGGGCGAAGATCACGCCATCGGCCGTTCTCGTGGCGGACTGAGCACCAAGATCAACGCGGTCGTCGATGAAAACGGTTTGCCGGTTCGATTGATGCTGACGGCGGGCCAAGCGCACGATCTGCGCGCCGCTCCCGGACTCCTGGCCGGATTGAACTGCCGCCATGTCATCGCCGATCGCGGCTACGACGCTGATGCTTTGCTTGACCTCATCCGCGCTTCAGGCGCCAAAGCCCACATCCCCTCAACCCGCCAGCGCGTGATCCACCGCTCGGTCAACCGGCGCATCTATCGCCAGCGCAATTTGGTCGAGCGCTTCTTCTGCAAACTTAAGCATTTCAGGCGCATCGCCACACGCTTCGAAAAACTCGCGCGCAACTTCCTCGCCGCCGTCGCACTCGCCTCAGCCCGGCTGTGGACCAGAGCTTATGAGTCCACTACCTAGTCCAACACATCATTTTCGGTCTAGCGGACGCCATGCCGAAGGCGATCCCCGCCGCCATCGTTGATCCCGCCAAGCGTGCCGACTGGGCGGACCGCGAGCTAGACGCCAATCACGGCACCCGCTTACTCGCGAAACCTTGTCACGCGGCCGAAGTCCAACGCTGCCTCCTGCACGGCGACGGCGAACACTATGCCCTCGCTGCGTGGTGCGTTATGCCCACGCACGTTCACGTTGTCGTCGAACAATTCGATGGCCATCCGCTCGCCGACATAGTGCAGGCGTGGAAGTCGGTGACATCCCACGCCATCAACAAGCGCGAAAACCGCAAAGGCGCGCTGTGGCGGCGCGAGTATTTCGACCGTTTCATGCGTTCGGATGATCAATTCGCCTGGACGGTAGAATACGTCGAGCGCAACCCCGTCACCGCCAACCTCGTCCAGCGCGCCGAAGACTGGTCCTACTCCTCCGCCGCCTGGCGCCGCCATGGTCAGTAAGGTGGACCAGCAAGTGGACCGCCAATATGGACCGCAACAAATATGGACCGCCGGCGCCCCCGCCGGCATGGACCGTGGTGCAACGCAGGACGCGTCGGGGTCTTGCCCAACCCGTGCTGCCGGCGAGGGCGCCGGCGGTCCATATTGATGGGCGAGAAAGCCGAGAAGCGCTTCGACTACATCCAGGCGAACGCAAAGTTCGTGGCGGATGTTGATGTTTAGTCCGACAGCTTGACATTCACATATCGCCCGGCGTGTTCGAGCGCTGCTCGTACGCGCTCGACCTCAATGGCCTGCCAAGTCGACTGCAGCAGGCCCTTTACGACGTCCCGCAGCGGATCGTGCGTGTTGGGAAAGCCACTTGCACGCGCCTCTGCTTGGCCTGATCGGTAGGCAATGAAAACCCGCATGCCATCGAGGGTGACCCCGGGCCGCGCTCCGAAAGGAAACGCCCGTGCTTAGCTGTCGTTCAACATCACTGAAGGAAACGATAGAGAAATTGCTCGCCGTGAGCAGCGGTCCGCCGATGGTGGCTTCTAAGGAAGTCCCGCCTTCTTCGCCTTTGCTCAAGGTGATGCAGATCGCAGAATGGAATGACGGCAAGAGCAAACTCTAAGTTGCTTCGCAGGCAATCCTCGCCGCCACGATTGCGCGAACTCTAAGCCAAGCCTCGAGCAAATGTTCTCCGGGGTGTAGTCTTCCGGCTTCATACCGGCGTTCTACATTGACTTTCCCCGAAAATCCCGCCATTTCCGCTGTCCGTTGTGCGCGCCTGAAGGGCGCGCTTGCCCTCAGCTGGACGCCCTCCTTCTCAATCCGGGAACTTCGGGGCTGAGGGCGCCGATTAGGCGGCCGCCGCCTCATGCCACCAACGAGAAACGGCCTAGCCGATCCTTCGCAGGTTCACCGCAAACGAGCGCTTGAGCGCCAGGTCTGTCTTCAGGTCGAAGCTCAGCCGCTCGCCATTCTCGATACGCGCGAAGCCCGCGTTTTCGAGTTCATTCGCATAAACTGCGACGTCGGGGCGACCGTCGTCGCGCGAGATCATCCCAGAGCCGCGACGGGCATCGTAGGATTTGACCGCGCCCTTCACGAAATCACCGCCGCCATTTGACGGGGCCAGAGCAGCGCATCGATGCCATGCACGACGCCATTGCGCGCGTCGAGATCAGGCTTGCACATGCGCGCCGCATTGACGCGCAATCCGCCCGAACGGCCCTCGATAATCACGTCCCCGCCGGCGCTCATCACCGCCCTGATGCGTCTCCCGACAAAGCGCGACGACGCCACCCGTCCAGGCGCGATGTGATAGCCCAGCAAATCGCTGAGTTCGCCTGAAGCGTCGCTCAACAGAGCGTCGCGCCTGGCCTGCGGCAGCGCCTCGAACGCGGCGTCCGTCGGCGCGAACACCGTGAACGGTCCCGCGCCTTCCAGTTTGGCGAAATGTGCGCTCGAACGCAGGGCGTTGGCGAAAATTCGGAAGCCGGTGCGGTCAGCGACGCTGACGACAGACAATGCGCTCATGATCGTTTGCTCCCTGGCGCGTGGCGCACGCGCCCGGCGCTCTGATCGTTACTGCGCGTTGTAGGCGTCGCGCGTCTTGACATAGTGGTCGTAGAGTTCGCGCAAGCGCGTTCCCGGCTCGCCGTTCGCGAGGCCATGGAAGCGCGCCATGCCTGCTTCGCGATCGCCGAACTGCGACCTGACTTCCGCCATCCAGGCTTTGTCGGCGTCGGTCGCCGCCTGAAGCAGACGAAGCTTGCTCATGCCGGCGTCTGCATCCGCTTAATCTCTTCGCGCAGACCGCGTTCGTCGAACACGTTACCGGTGCTCGTGTCGCGTATGCGGATGAGGCGCATGCCGCGCCGTTCCAGCCCCGCGGCCCAGCCGAGCGCGGACTTCGCGTCAGGAAGGGTGGCGCTCGGTTCGAAGCGGAGGCCCGCGCCGGGCGACGAATTCACAATGAAGGGCATCGGGGGTCCTACTTCAAACGGTTGAGGAACTGGGCGAACTCGTGAAGCTGAAATCGGAGGATCCTGGCGTGTGTTCGCCATACTTGACCGTGTATGCGGGCCCCAACCTGTGCGCCAAGCTCTCCGCTTCGGCGCTCGAGGTGAACACGCCCGCGAGATGCCAAGGCTGCAGACGCAGGACGCCCCAGCCGCCCTTCAACATTTCACCTGGGATCGGCATCTGTGTCCTTCGTACGCACGCGCTGCCGCGACCGCCCGTCGCGGGCGGCGCAAAGCAGTCGTTCTTGTTGCTGATGGCTCACCCTAACACGTTCGGCGTCGCGATGTTGGATTATTTCGCAGGCCCTTGGTTTTGAGGCGTTTCTGACTTGGTCCATGCATGAGCGGGGCATTGCGCCCATAAGCTCTAAGCCGGCTTGAGTCGGCAGGAGCAGTCCCATGACCAAGTTTGTGAAGTTCACCTCCGCCACGGATGCCCGGCTCGAAGTCCACATTAACCCAGGCGAGGTGGCCGCCGTACGCGATAGCCACGGCAAGACCATCATCCTCTTCCGCAGCATCGCCGCGACGGAAACGGTTGCCGGTTCTATCGCCGACGTGGTGAAGGCGCTGGAACAAGCCACCTAAGCAAAAGCGCGCCTGCGACTCTTCCATTGATTGACTTTCCCCACAAATCCCGCCACTTCCGCGCTGTCCGTTGTGCGCGCCTGAAGGGCGTGCTCGCCCTCAGCTGGACGCCCCTCCTTCTCAATCCGGAGATTTCGGGGCCGAGAGCGCCAACCCAAGCGGCCCGCGGTTCGCGCCTCGCGCGAAACGCGGCCCTCAAGTGAGATTGAATGTCCTCTGAGAATTCCGCGCCCGCAGGCGCCAAAGAACCGCAGACCCACGCCAAAACCTTCGACGATCTCGGCCTTTCGCCCGACACACTGCGCGCCGTGCATGAGACCGGCTACAACACGCCGACCCCGATCCAGGCCGCCGCCATTCCCGAAGTGCTGAAGGGCCGCGACATTCTGGGCATCGCCCAGACCGGCACTGGCAAGACCGCCGCCTTCACGCTGCCCATGATCGATATTCTCGCCGCCGGGCGCGCCCGCGCCCGCATGCCGCGCACGCTCATCCTGGAGCCGACGCGCGAACTCGCGGCGCAAGTCGCCGAAGGCTTCGACAAGTACGGCAAATACCAGAAGCTCACCAAGGCGTTGCTGATCGGCGGCGTGTCGTTCGGGGACCAGGACGCGCTGTTGGCGCGCGGCGTCGACGTGCTGATCGCCACGCCCGGGCGCCTCTTGGATCACTTCGAGCGCGGCAAGCTGCTGCTGACTGGTGTGCAAGTCATGGTCGTCGACGAAGCCGACCGCATGCTCGACATGGGCTTCATTCCCGACATCGAACGCATCTTCAAGCTGACGCCGTTCACGCGCCAGACGCTCTTCTTCTCGGCCACCATGCCGCCGGAGATCACCCGCCTCACCGAAGCGTTCCTGCACAATCCGCTGCGGGTCGAGGTCGCCAAACCCGCCACCGCCGCCACCACGATTACACAGCGCGTGGTCATGCTGCCTGGCGGCGATCCGCGCACACGCCGCGCCGGCTTGCGCGCTGCGATCGACGCCAACCAAGTCAAGAACGCCATCATTTTCTGCAACCGCAAGACCGATGTCGATGTCGTGGCGCAGTCGCTCAAGCGGCATGGCTACAATGCAGCGCCGATTCACGGCGACCTCGATCAATCCTTGCGCACCAAGACGCTGGATCGCTTCCGCTCGGGCGATTTGCAATTCCTGATCGCCTCCGATGTGGCCGCGCGCGGGCTCGACATTCCCGATGTCAGTCACGTCTTCAATTACGAGCCGCCGCGCTCGCCTGACGATTACGTCCACCGCATCGGCCGCACCGGGCGCGCCGGGCGCCTAGGCGCGTCGTTCACGCTCGTCGGCCCGCAGGATAAGAAGAGCCTCGACGCCATCGAGAAGCTCACCGGCATGGCGATCGAGAAGGCGGAGATCGCCGGCCTGCCGGAAGCCGCGCTCGGCGATCCCTCCGATCGCGGCGGACGCGGGCGGCGCGCCGAAGAGCTCAAGCGCGAGCACAGCCGGCGGCTCTCCGAGAAGAAGCAGAAATACATGAAGCGCGATGAGGATCGCCCCACCGCTTCGACCGAACCGGTTCAGCCGAGCGAGCGCAAACCGGAACCAAAACGCGAAGAACGCCGGCCGCCGCGCGAAGAGCGCGCCCGCGACGACAAAGGCCCCTCCGTCACCGGTTTCGGCGACAGCACCCCGGCCTTCCTGCGGCCGAAGAAGTAAGTCCTCCCATACCGGGTGACGCACGCGCACCGAGGAAACCGCGCCAAGTTCGCGCGAGCGATCGGGGTGCGTGTGTGTCACCCCTCGGACCCGGCACGGTGCGGGTGTTTGAAGGCGGGAGCGCGGCGCCTCCGAGGTCGTGTGCGTCAAGTTCTGCAAATTCGGGTCGGATGAGAGGCTGGCGGACATGGCTCAGGCGGCCTTTCTGAGCTCGGCTTTCTTGAGCTCCTTGAGGTCGTCCATGTTCAGGTAGCGGTGGGCTTCGATCCAGTTCTCGTGGGTCTCCACGGCCAGCGAGCGCACCAGGCGCAGGCAGCTGGCCGCGTTGGGGAAGATGCGCAGCACGTAGGTGCGCCGCTTGATCTCCTCGTTGAAGCGCTCGAGCATGTTGGTCGACTTCATGTGCTTGTGATGCTGTCTGGGCAGGCGATAGTAGGTGAAGGTCTCCTCGATGTTCTCTTCCACCCAGGTCGTCAGCTTCGAATAGCGCGGCGACCATTTCTTGAGCCATTGGGCGAGGTCGGCCTTGGCGCCGGCGAGATCGCGGCGATCGTAGATCCAGCGCAATTCCTGCAGGCAATCGTCGTCAGCCTTCCTGGGCAGATGATCGAGCGCGTTCCTAAGGAAATGCACATAGCAGCGCTGGAAATAGGCGTCCGGCAGCACTTCGCGCACCGCGGCTCTGAGCCCTGCGTGATCGTCGGCGACGACGTACTCGACGCCGAAAAGACCGCGCTTTTTCAGGCCCAAGAGGAAATCCTTCCAGGCCGAGCGGCTCTCGCGGTTGGCCAGCTCGACCGCCAGCATTTGCCGGCGCCCGTCCCAATCGACGCCGATGGCGATCAAGACGGCGGCCGAGCGCACGACGCCGGCTTCGCGCACCTTCTCGTATTTGGCGTCGATGACGAGATAAGCGAACGGCTCTTCCAGCCGCCGGCGCGCGAAAGCTTCGAGGCTTTCGTCGAGCGTCTTGTTGATGTCGGAGATGGCGCTGGCCGAGAAGGCGTGTCCGCACAGCTCTTCGGTGATCGTCTTCACCTTGCGCGTCGAGACGCCCTGCACGTACATCTCCGCCAGCGCCGCAACCAGCGCTCGGAGCGCTGATAGCGCTGGAACAATTCGGTGGAGAAGCGCCCCTCGCGATCCTGCGGCACGCGCAATTCGATCTTGCCGACGCGGGTGACGATGGTGCGCGGATAGGCGCCCGAGCGATAGCCGCGCCGCTCGGCGCTGCGCTCGCCTCTGGCCGCGCCGATCGTCTCGGTCATTTCGGCCTCAAGCACCTCCTGCAGCACGGCGCGGACCAGCTCTTTCAAGCGCCATCCGGATTGCCGCTGAGAAGGTCTTTGGCGACAGCCAGAGCAGGACTAATCTGAACTTCGGTCATGGCGGGATTCCCCTCGGGGATTGGAGGCTTCGAACACCGCCAGCCTGCCATGACCGACTGATTCCAATTTGCAGAACTTTCCCGACACTACCCGCCTCCGACGCACAGCGCGGCCAGAGGCCGCGCGCTCCAATCTGGATGGGTCAGCGCTCCAGCTCGGCAGCTGCCGACAAGCACACGCGTCCAAACGATCTCGCTCAATGCCGGCTGGAAGCCGGCGGTCCTCAGAGCTACACTCCGCGCGAAGCGACGCTTCGCCGCGGGCGCCGGCGCGCCTGCATCAGCGCGGCACGTAGGTGACGAGCTTCACCGTTTGGCCGGCGCGGAGCTCGCCGGCGGAACTCAGGCCATTCAGCGCCAGAAAGCGCTCGAGCTGGTAGGTGTCGTAGGCCATGCGGTTGGCGAGCGATTGCGCGGTGTCGCGCGCGCCGACCGTCACCAGCGAAATCTGGCGCGGGCGCAGCGCCGCCGCCTCTTGCGCCGAAATCTGCCGGAACGAGCGCGTCATCGGGGCGGCGGCGCCCATGCCGCCCTGCGGCGCAAGCGCCACGAAATGGTAGGCCCGATCGCCCACGCGATAGGCCGTCACCGCCACTTCCAGAACCTGCCCCTGACTGTTCTGCGCGCGCGCCGGCAGCGTCACCGTCTCCAACCCATTGGTCGTGCTGCGCTGCGCCTGCCCCACCTGCGACGGCGCCTGACCCAGAACCTGGCGCATGACATTGGCGGTGTAGGCCTCAAGCGTGCCCGAGAGCGCCCCGCCGGAGAATTGCGCCTGCAAATTCTGCCCGCGCACGATCACCGCAGCCGGCGTGTTGGTGAGCGTGGCGCCCTCCGGCGCCTCTAAGGCGATGCGCATGCCGGGATGGGCGAAGCTGCGGCCGTTGACGAAGCCCTGCTCGGGATCGTCGCCATACATCATGCCGCGCACCGCTTCGAGATAGGCGCGCGTGTTCTCCGGCGGATTGTCGCGCGTGGCGCCGGCGGCCTGCGCGTTGGCATTGGCGCGCGCAACGCGATCGGCCGATAACGGATGCGTGCGCGCCCAGGCTGGAATTGCGCTCGCCTGCCGGTTCGAGATGCGCGTCGTCAACTCGTCATTGATGCCGAGCGCGCGCAGCATGTCGGCGGCGGCGTAGGGATTGTAGCCGGTGGCGCCGAGATAGCGCACGCCGAGATCGTCGGACTCGAATTCCTGATCGCGCGAATAATTGAGCGCGTAGAGCTGGCCCACCTGTCCCGCCGCTTGCGCGATCTCGCCGGAGCCCGTGGCGACGCCGGCGAGAATGGCGCCCAGGCCCGCAAGCGTGGCCGTGTTCTGCCGCCGCGCGGCGTGATCGGCGACGACATGGCCTACCTCGTGGCCGAGCACGGAAGCCAATTCGTCTTCCGAGTTCATGATCGCGAGCAGGCCGCGGGTGATGTAGATGTAGCAGCCCGGCACGGCGAAGGCATTGACGACATCGGTGTTGACCACCGAAAACGTGCACTGGCCCGGCACGCCGGCCGCCGTCGCCACGCGCTCGCCGACGCCGGCCACATAGATAGCGAGCGGGCCTTCGACGGCGCCGCCGAATTGCTGCAGGATTTGCGGATGCTGGCGCGCGGCGACGGCGCGGTCGTTCTGAGTCACCGAGGGCGCGTCGGGCGTGGAGTCGATGGTGGCGCAGGCGCCGAGCGCAATGGCCGAAGCGAGCGCGAGAGACAATTTCGACGATGCCATGACAAGCCTCCGGAAAACGCGGTGAGCTTAGGCGTTTCCTTGAGACGGATCAAAGGGTCGGCGCGGGCGCGCGCTTTAGGGCTTCAGGCGCGCCGCCATCTGCTTGCGGAACGCATCGCCATAGGGCGGACGCAGCATCGCCAGCAGCTCGCTCGAGATCTGGCGATAGATCGCCTTCTCGTGGCTGAATTCGAGGAAGCCGCGATGGCCGTGATAGGCGCCCATGCCGGAGGGGCCGATGCCGCCGAACGGCAGATCGTCCATGGCGAAATGGAAGATCACATCGTTGATGGTGACGCCGCCCGAATGGGTGCGCTCCAGCAGCGCCTCGCTCTCGGCGTTGTCTTCGCCAAAATAATAGAGCGCCAAAGGCCGCGGCCGCGCATTGATTTCGGCGATGGTCTCGCCGATGGCGCCATAGGTGCGGATCGGCAGCACCGGCCCGAAAATCTCTTCCTGCATCACCTGCATTTCGTCGGTGGCGTTGAGGATCAGCGTCGGCGGAATTTTGCGATGCTCCTGTTGGCTGAAATCCTCGTTGGCCGGATTGATGGTGATGACCTCGCCGCCTTTAGCCTTGGCGTCGGCGATCAGCCCGGTGATGCGATCGTAGTGCCGCTGCGTGATCATGGCGGTGTAATCGCCATTGTCGCGGATGGTGGGGAACATTTTCGCCACCGACGCCTTGGCCTCGCGGACGAAGCCGTCGACGCTTTCCGCCGGCGCCAGCACGTAATCGGGCGCCAAGCAGATTTGCCCGGCGTTCATGGTCTTGCCCATCATCACCCGCGCCGCCGTCTTGGTCAGATCGGCGCTGCGGCCAATGACCACCGGCGACTTGCCGCCGAGCTCGAGCGTCACCGGCGTCAGATTGTCCGCCGCCGCCCGCATGACATGGCGCCCGACATTGGTGGCGCCCGTGAAGATCAGATGATCGAACGGTAGCGAAGCGAAGGCGGCGCCGACATCGGGGCCGCCGAGCACCACCGCCAGTTCGTCTTCGTCGAAATAAAGGTCGATGGTCTGCGCCAAGAGCGCCGAAGTCGCCGGCGTGTACTCCGACGGCTTCAGCATGACCCGGTTGCCGGCGGCGAAAGCGGCGGCGATAGCGTCGAACGCCAGCGACACCGGGAAGTTCCAGGGCGCGATCACGCCGACGACGCCCTTCGGCTGATAGCGCACTTCGGCGCGGGCGCCGAACAGGCCGAGCGCCGGCGGCGTCACCTTGCGCTTCTGCGGCGCCATCCACTTTTCGAGATTAGCGCGCGCCTGCTTCAACGGCCCGATCGCGCCGGCGATGTCGGTGAACGTCGACATCTCGCGCGAGCGGGCGCCGAAATCGGCGCTGAGCGCATCGAGGAATTCATCCCGATGATCGAGCACCAGATTGATCGCGCGCGTCAGCCGATCCTTGCGCAGGCGCGCGTCCGGGGCGCCTTTGCTGGTCTGGAGGCGCCTTTGTAGTTCCAGCACCGCAACCATGCGGGCTTTGGTTTCTTCCGCCGAAGGCAGGACAGGCCGGTTCATTGCGCGCTCCCAAGGATCGTTTCGTCTCTACATAGCGCTTGCCCTAGGCGTCAGGGCAACTCCGATTTTTAACGCCCGCGGCCCCGCATTTACCACTCGTCCATCTCCTCGCCGCTAGCGTCGGGCCGCGTGCAGATTCCCCCGGGGCGCCTTTGACCGATCAAGACATTCTCCTGCAGGGACCCGGCGGAGCGAACGTCGCCCAGGAAACGCTCGAGTTGATGCGCCAGCACGGGGTGCCGCCCACCAGCGCCAATTACGAAGTCTGGCTGGCCTATCGTCTCGGCCGCAACCAGGCGCTGCGCGAGGCGCTCGACGCCCGCATCGCCAGCGGCCAGGCTTTCTCGACCGCCGACAACGCCCAGATCCACGAGCAATTCTTCACCGGGCTCGGCGCGTCCGCTCAGATCGTTTTGGCCGGCGAGAAGATCGCCCGCGATCTGACCAGCGTCGTCTCCTTCCTGAGGGAGGCTGAAGAGAAGAGCGGCGATTATGGCCGCACCCTCGAATCTGCGGCGACCGACCTTAATCGCGGCCTCGGTCCCGATCAGATTCGCCAGATTGTTTCGAGCCTCGCAGCGGCGACGCTCGACATGGCCAACCACAATCAGCGGCTGAATGAGCAACTGCGCAGCTCCACCAAAGAGATCGACACGCTACGCCACAGTCTTGAATCGCTGCGCGTGGAGTCGCTGACCGACAGCCTCACCGGCCTCGCCAACCGGCGCATGTTCGACGAGACATTGCGCATGCGCATCGACGAGGCGCGGGCGCAACGGAGCGAGCTTACGCTGCTCTTGTGCGACATCGATCATTTCAAGCGCTTCAACGATACCTGGGGCCACCACACGGGCGACCAGATTTTGCGCTTTCTGGCTAGCGCCATGCAGGCGCACGCGCGGCCGGATTTCTTGGTGGCGCGCTATGGCGGCGAGGAGTTCGCCATCATCATGCCCCGCCTCAGCGCCCGCGTTGCGCTGCAGACGGCCGAAACCTTGCGCGAGGCGATCCAGGCCAAACGCCTGCGCCGTCGCTCAACCAACGAGGACTTGGGTCAGGTGACAGTGTCGATCGGCATCGCCAAGCTGCAAAGCAGCGACACCCCTGCCGGCCTGATCGAGCGCGCCGATGCTTGCCTTTATGCCTCCAAGCGCAACGGCCGCAATCAGGTAACCACCGACGCCACGCCCGTGCTTTACGTGGCGTAGGCGCAGGCGCCGGGACGGCAACGTAGTCAACGAAAGCCAAGTGCTGCTAAGCTCCACACGTCCGCTTGGGCGTGGGAGAACAACAATGGCCAAGGCCAAGTACGAGCTTCAGGACGGCGTCGCATTGATCACGCTGTCGGACCCGGCCACGCTCAACGCCATCTCGGTCGAGATGACCGGCGAACTCACGGTGTTCTTCCAGCGCGCAACCGAGGAAGCGCGCGCCATCGTGCTGACCGGCGAAGGCCGGGCGTTCTCGTCTGGCGCCAATCTGGCGAGCGGGGCGCCGCCGATCGATGCCGAAGGCCAACCCGATCTCGGCGGGCGCCTGGAAAAGACCTTCAATCCGTTCGTGACCATGCTGCGCGATCTGCCGATCCCGTATGTCACCGCGGTGAACGGCGCCGCCGCCGGCATCGGCTGTTCGTTTGCTTTGCTGGGCGACCTCATCGTCGCCGGCGAGAGGGCCTATTTCCTGCAGGCCTTCCGGCGCATCGGACTCGTGCCCGACGGCAGCGCCACCTACCATTTGCCGCGGATGATCGGGCGCGTGCGCGCCATGGAAATGATGCTGCTCGGCGAACGCATCCCGGCCAGGCAAGCCTTCGAATGGGGTTTGGTCAATCGCTGCGTGTCCGACGCCGAACTGTTGCCGACGGCGAAGGCGCTCGCGTTCGAACTGGCCAACGGGCCGGCATCGCTGGGCATGATCCGCAGGCTCGCTTGGGCCTCGCTCGACAATAGCTGGGAAGAGCAATTGCAGGCCGAACGCCAAGCGCAGCGCCAAGCGGGGCGCACCGAGGACTTCCGCGAGGGCGTGCAGGCGTTCTTCGAAAAGCGTCCGGCGAACTTCAAGGGCGCCTAAGGTGTCGCGCTGGACGATACGCCTCGCTTGGGTCGCCTTCGCACTCGGCGGGTTCTATGCGATGACGGCGATCGTCTACTCGGGGTGCGAGCCGAGCTACAGCCTGGCACTTAAGCCTTGGCCGATGTGGGGTTGGGCATTCGGGGGCTCCGAAGGCGACTGTTATTGGAGCACTACGCATCCGCTTGAGTCTGAACCTTGGTGGGTGTCCGCACCTCAACTCATTTACGCCAGCATGGAGGATTCCGGCGGCGGTCTTCTCGCCTCGACGTACTTCCTCGGACTCATCGCAACATTGTTCCTCATTTGGCCGCTTGCTCTTGTCGGTGTCGCAAGCGGCATGATCCGCCGGGGCGCACGCAAGGATAGAGCAAGCCACTCTACTTCCTAACCTTAGCCTTGACGCTTTTCTTCGGCTTCTTTGCCGCCTTCGCCACCGCGAGCGCCTTGCGGCCCCATATGGCGGCCTCGTCGGGATCGTCCATCGCACTGTCGGGCAACCGCCAGTAGCCAAGATCGACTTTTTCGCCGGCGCGCGGTCCGCTCTGCGGCTCCCAGACGAACGGGCCGCAACCCACTTCGCGCAATTCTGCTTTCAGTGCGTCGTCAGCTTTCAAATAGATCGCATCGTCGGCCAACAACAAGAACATCACGCCGTCTGCGTAGCCGCCGGCGCCGCCGAACATGCGCTTGATCTGCACGGGACCTAGGCTCGCGAACAGCTCCTTGACGAAATCGTGGAAGCTGTCGCTGGCCATGGCCTATGCTTCGGCCTTGGCCGGCACGATGGTGACGCTCTCACCGCAGCCGCAAGCATCGGTCTGGTTGGGATTGCGGAACACGAACTTGGCCGAGAGCCTGCCAGTCTCGTAGTCGATCTCGGAGCCGAGTAGGAACAGAACCGCGTCGGCCGCCACGAGAATCTGCACACCTTTATCCTCGACCAGTTCGTCGAACTTCTCGGCCGCATCGGCGTACGCCAGCGTGTACTCCATGCCTGCGCAACCGCCATTCTTTACGCCGACGCGCAAATACGGTTTCGCTGACGCGGCCATGATCTCCTTCACGCGCTCCGCGGCAGCCTCGGAGAGAGTGACGATCTTTGGTTGGGGCCGTCTAGCCATGATGCTCTCTCGATTGGTCCTTTGGGGCGTAGGCCGCCCGAATTGCGATTGCCGTCAGTAGGATTGGTGGCCATGTGAACATAGAGATCAGGAAGATCACTTCCCAGGGCACTACGACAAAAGGTGCGACGACCAATGTCGTTGCCGCGGAAAGACCGGTGATCAGCAGCGCTGAGACGACACGACCCATCACAACATATTCAGTTCAAGCTTGGCTTCATCGCTCATCCGCGCCGGCGTCCAGGGCGGATCGAACACCAAGTTCACCTTGGCGCCGGTTACACCCTCGACCTTCCGCGCCGCAGCCTCGACCCAGCCGGGCATTTCGCCGGCCACGGGACATCCAGGCGCCGTCAGTGTCATCTCGATATCAACAAAACCTTCGTCGTTGATGTCGACCTTATAGATGAGGCCGAGTTCATAAACATCAACGGGTATTTCTGGATCGAACACGGTCTTGAACTGCGTCACCAAATCGTCGGTGATGCGGTCCAGCTCGGCCTGCGGCAGAGCGCTGGGAGGTGAAAGAGAGCCGTCCATCATCCTTAGCTCAGCAACTTCCGCGCCTTGTGCAGCGCCTCGATCAGCGCGTCGACCTCAGCCAACCGATTATAGCACGCAAAGCTCGCCCGCGCAGTGGCGGTGACGCCCAAACGTTCCATCAAAGGCTGTGCACAATGATGACCGGCCCGGATGGCGACCCCCTGCCGGTCCAGGATCTGAGCGACGTCGTGCGGATGAGCGCCTACGACCGAGAAGGCCACGATCGCGCCCTTCTCCGGCGCCGCGCCGTGGAGTTTGACCCAGTTCAGCTCGCGCAGCGCCGCCATGGCGCGATCGCGCAGCGCGGCCTCATGCGTCGCAATGGCGGCGCGGTCCTGGCTGGTCAGCCAGTCGATCGCGGCGCCGAGCCCGATCGCCTCGATAATCGGCGGCGTTCCCGCCTCGAACCGATGCGGCGGCTCGTTGTAGGTGACGCGCTCGCGCTCCACCACATCGATCATCTCGCCGCCGCCTTCGAACGGCGCCATCGCTGCGAGCACATCGCGTTTGCCGTAGAGCACGCCGATGCCGGTGGGTCCGTAGAGTTTGTGGCCGGTGAAGACGTAGAAGTCGGCATCGATGGCTTGCACGTCGACACGGTCATGCACCGCCGCCTGACAGCCGTCGAACAACACCTTCGCGCCCTTGGCGTGCGCCACGCGCGCAATCTCCGCCGCCGGCGTCTTGGTTCCAAGCACATTAGACATGTGCGTGATGGCGACGAGCTTCGTCCTCGGTCCGATCAGCGCATCGAGCGCGCCTAGGTCGATGCCGCCATCATCGTCGATGTCGAGCCATCTGAGGACAGCGCCCTTGCGCTCGCGCAGGAAATGCCAAGGCACGATGTTGGAATGATGCTCCATCACCGAGAGCACGATTTCATCGCCCGGCTTGATGTCGAGCCCAGCGGCCACAATGTTGATCGCCTGCGTGCCGCCCTTGGTGAAAACGATGCTCTCCGGCGTCGGCGCATTGATGAAGCGCGCCACTTTGGAGCGCGCCGCCTCGAAGGCTTCAGTGGTTTCGTTCGCTAGAGTGTGGAGCCCGCGATGCACGTTGGCGTAAGCGCCGCGCATTTGCGCCGCCATCGCCTCGATCACTGCATCCGGTTTTTGTGCGCTGGCGGCGTTGTCGAGATAAACGAGCGCGCGCCCGTTTGCTTCGCGCGCCAGGATCGGAAACTGCGCGCGTAGCGCCTCGACATCGAACGGCCGGCGGATGAGGGGCGCGTTCATGGCCGTCCACCCGCCAGCCAGGCGCGGACTCGCGCGACGACCTCATCCTTCACATCCGGCGGCGTCCAGTCCGGCACGACATCCAGCAAGAACGCCTCGATCAACAGCGCCCGGGCTTCCGCTTCCGGGATGCCGCGCGAGCGCATGTAGAAGAGCGCGCGTTCATCCAGCCCACCCGCCGTGTTGCCATGCGCGCACTGCACGTCGTCGGCATGGATCATCAGTTCGGGCTTGGCGAAAATCTCGGCGCCCTCTTCGAGCAAGAGCCCATGGTGATGCTGGCGCGCGTCCGTCTTCTGGGCCCCGGGCTCGACGACGATCTTGCCTTGAAACACGCCGCGCCCGCCCTTGCGCGCGACGCCCTTGATCAGTTGCCTGGCCCTACCGCCCGGTGCGCGCAACTCAATCGTGGACGTCAAGTCGATGTGACGGCCCGGGCCCGCTAGGTAGATGCCGTTCAACTCAATCTCTGTTCCCGCGCCTGCGGCTTCGACGATGGTCTCGACTCGGGCGAGCTTGCCGCCCTCGCCGATAATGAATTGGCGAAAGCTCGCGCCCTCCGCGAGTCGGACCCGAGAAGACGCAAGCGGTATTTCGCCCGGGGTCTGCAGCACGATGCGATGATAGACGCCGCCGGCGCCGACTTCGATCAGTTCTCCCCGCGCAAGAAGGCCGTCTCCGTCGAGATAGTCGACGAAAACATCGCGCTCGCCCGCGGCGATGACGCGATGATCGAAGGCGCCGGCGCCGTGCGCCAGCCGCTCGATCACCGTGCCATCGCCGGCCATCGGCGGGGCGGCGTCGACAAGCGCCGCGCGCAGGTCGGAATACTTCCACGCCTCATTGCGGCGATTGGGGAGTTCGGCGACGTTCACGCCGCCCTCAAATATTTCTCGTAGCCTTCGCGCTCCAGTTCGAGCGCAAGCTCTGGCCCGCCGCTGGCGGCGATCCGGCCCTTGGCCAGCACGTGGACCCGATCCGGTTTGATGTAGTCGAGCAGCCGCTGATAGTGCGTGATCACCAGCAGTGCGCGCTCCGGCGCGCGCGCGGCGTTGACGCTCGCCGCCACGATCTTCAGCGCATCGATATCGAGGCCGGAATCCGTCTCATCTAGAATGGCGAACTTCGGCTCCAACACCGCCAATTGCAGCGCCTCGAAGCGCTTCTTCTCGCCCCCAGAGAAACCGACATTCAGCGGTCGCTTCAGCATCTCCTGCTCGATCTTCAACGCATCGGCCTTGGCGCGCAGCAGTTTTAGCAGTTCCGGCGCCGGCATCGGCTCCAGTCCGCGCGCCTTGCGCTGCGCGTTGAGCGCGGCCTTCAGAAACGCAATCGCCGAGAGCCCTGGAATTTCCACCGGATATTGGAAGGAGAGAAACAGGCCCGCAGCCGCGCGCGCTTCAGGTTCAAGCGCCAAGAGATCGACGCCTGACAGCGTTGCGCTGCCGCGCGTCACCTCGTAGCCGTCGCGGCCGCTCAGCGCATAGGCGAGCGTCGACTTGCCGGAGCCGTTCGGCCCCATGATCGCGTGCGTTTCACCGGCCGGGACGCTGAGCGTCAGCCCCTTGATGATCTCGGCGCCGCCGACGGCGACATGAAGGTCGGAAACGTCAAACACGCTGCGGCTTGTCCTTCTGATAATCTGCGACCGTGCGTGTGTGATCGGCCTTGGCGTTGGCGACGGTGATGAACCAACCGCCGCCAACCAATGCAGCCAGCGCAAAAACGACTATGCCCTGCATCAGGTAACCGCTCGCGCCCATCCAGGCGAAGGCCACGCCGCCTATGCACAAAGCCACAGCGAAGATGATGGCCACGACGTAGCCCTTCCAATGCACCGGCGCGACGGCGCGGCGACGGTCGCCGAGCGGGAAGCGGCGCGCGAACCAGTATTCTTTCTGGGTCATGGACACAGCCCCGACGTCCATTGGCCGGCCTCGCCGCCGCGCGAACATTGCGAACGGCGATAGGCGTTGGTTGGATACCACCCCTCCGTCTCGCGCCGGAACTCGATGCGCACGTGCCCCGCCGACACTGAATCGTCCTGAAGACCGGAGCGCACGATGTCGGCGATCGCTTCATCCCCCGTCTCGCGCACGCTCAGGTGCACGGTCGAGCCTTCAACCACTTCGGGACCCAGCAACGGATCGAGCGCTTGCATTACGTCGGGCGCGCCGAAGACGCCGACTTCGCTTGGCTCGAACGCGGTGAAAGCGCTGTTGGGCGCCGCGAGCAGCGCCGCATCGACGGGCGGCAGTTCAGCGCGCACGGGCGCCGATGTTTCCGGCCCGTCGATCGGCGGCGCCGACCCCTCGGGCGTTTCTTGTTGTCGCTGGTTGCAGGCGACAAGCACTGCAGTCAGCAAAACGACGGTTAGCGTCCGTAGCATGATGCACCCCTCAGTTTGCCGTCGGCCCATCGCTCGGCCCCTCAGTCCAGATTCCTGCCACCGCCGGATCGCTGCAATAGCGGGCCTGCGCCGCTTCGCGTGTTTCAGCGCCCAGCACAGGCGTGCCGACTAGCGTGCATGTGGGGGGAGCGCCCGCCGCCTGCATCGTGGTCTCCGCCGACGCAATGAGGGTTAGACCGCCGGGTTCCACGTCATAGAAATCTACTACCCAAGACGCGGCGCTCGAGCGCGCCGGAACCGCCAACAGACCCCCTGCCGACGGGCCCCAGCCGATACCGCTTATTTCGCCCAATCTTGTGTAGGTGGCGTCTTGGTTGGCGGAATAGACCGCCCACGTCGTGTTCACGTTTCCGGTCATCAACGGAATGAGCAGGTCCGGTTGGCTATCGCCATTCAGATCCGCAAGCGTGGGAATGAAGGACGGCCCTTGGGCGGCTTCTTGGATCAGCTGTCCGCCTTCGCCGTCGGCCACCACTTGAACGTCGGTGTTGCCTTCTTCGACGCTGACGAGAAGAGCGTGCAGCATCGGTTCCTGGGTCAGCACGCAGCCGTCAGGCGCCGAGGAAATGTCTTCGACATCCCCGCACATTGGGTAGAGTGAGAGATCGTAACGCGCCGGTTCGGCCTGCTGCCCGCAGGCCGAAATGCCCAACAAACCTGCGATCGCAGCGGCGTAGATATATCTCATCACCTGACTCCCCCTGACAGCGCGCTCATCCCACGCTCCCTTCCAAACTCACTTCCAATAGCTTCTGCGCTTCCACCGCAAACTCCATCGGCAGCTTCTGCAGCACTTCGCGCACGAATCCGTTCACCAACAGCGCCACAGCTTCCTCTTCCGGAATGCCGCGCGAGCGCAGATAGAAGAGCTGATCATCGGAGAGCTTGGTCGTCGTCGCTTCGTGCTCGAACTGCGCGTCCGGCGTGCGGGTTTCGACGTAGGGCACGGTGTGCGCGGCGCATTGGTCGCCGATCAGCAGCGAGTCGCACTGGGTGAAATTGCGCGCGCCCTTAGCCTTGGCGTGCGCCGAGACCAAGCCGCGATAGGCGTTCGAAGAGCGGCCCGCCGATATGCCCTTGGAGATGATGCGCGAGCGGGTGTTCTTGCCCAGGTGGATCATCTTGGTGCCAGTGTCGGCCTGCTGGCGACCGTTGGTGACGGCGATCGAGTAGAATTCGCCCTGGCTCTCGTCGCCACGCAGGATGCAGCTTGGATACTTCCAGGTGATGGCCGATCCGGTTTCGACCTGGGTCCAGCTGATCTTGGAACGCGGCCCGCGGCAATCGCCACGCTTGGTGACGAAATTGTAGATGCCGCCCTTGCCCTCGGAATCGCCCGGCCACCAGTTCTGCACCGTGGAATATTTGATCTCGGCATCGTCCAGCGCGACCAACTCCACCACCGCCGCATGCAGCTGGTTCTCATCGCGCATCGGCGCGGTGCAGCCCTCGAGATAGGAAACGTAGGCGCCCTTGTCGGCGATAATCAGCGTCCGCTCGAACTGGCCAGTGCCCTGCGCGTTCATGCGGAAATAGGTGGAAAGCTCCATCGGACAACGCACGCCCGGCGGCACATAGACGAAGGACCCGTCAGAGAATACGGCGCTGTTCAGGGTGGCGAAGAAATTGTCCGAGGTCGGCACCACCGACCCGAGATAGCGCTTCACCAACTCGCCATGCTCGCGGACGGCCTCGCTCATCGAGCAAAAGATGACGCCGGCCTTGGCGAGTTCTTCCTTGAACGTCGTCACCACGCTGACGCTGTCGAACACGGCGTCGACCGCGACCTTCGGCGCGCCTTCGACGCCGAGCAGCACCTCCTGCTCCTTCAGCGGAATGCCGAGCTTCTTATAGGTCTCGAGGATTTCTGGATCGACCTCTTCGAGGCTCTTGTATTTCGCGCCCGACTTGGGCGCCGCGTAATAGCGCGCGGCCTGGTAGTCGATCGGCGGGTAGCGCACCAGCGCCCAGGTCGGCTCTTCCATGGTCTGCCAGCGCTGGAACGCATCCAGGCGCCATTGCAGCATCCAGTCCGGTTCGCTCTTCTTGGCCGAGATGTAGCGGACGATCTCTTCGTTGAGGCCCGGCGGCGCCAACTCCTGTTCAAGCTCGGTGACGAAGCCGTGCTTGTACTTCTCGGCTTCGAGCGCGCGCGCCGCCTCAACCGTGCCGCGATCGATGGTTTCCTTGACCGCGCTCATGCCGCCGCCTCCCGGCAGCGGCGGGCCGCCACCTTGGCGAGCGCCGAGAGCACTGCATCGACATCCGACTCTTTCGACTCATGGCCGAAGCTCACGCGCAGCGCAGCCTTGGCGAGATCTGGCGCGACGCCCATCGCCGCCAACACGCGGCTTGAGCGCACCTTGCCCGACGAACACGCCGCGCCCGAGCTGACGGCGACGCCCTCCAGATCCATGGCGATGACGGCGGTTTCTGCAGTCAGACCCGGCAAGGCGAAGTTAGAGGTATTCGGCAAGCGCGGTGCTCCGGCGCCGAAAATCACCGCGTCCTTCGGCAGCCCCGCTTCGAAGCGGTCGCGCATGGCGCCGATGCGCGCGGCTTCCGCCTCGTGATCCTTCAACGCCCAGTCGACCGCCGCCGCGAACCCAACGAGAGCCGGGCCGTTCTCGGTCCCTGGGCGACGGCCGCGTTCTTGACCGCCGCCGAACCGGGTCGTCACGAACGGCGCGCCGGGCGCCAGCACCACCGCACCCGCGCCGGGCGGGCCGCCGAGTTTGTGGCTCGACACGACGAGATAGGTTGCGTCGAGATCGGCGATGCTTACCGGAATGCGGCCGAACGCCTGCGCGGCATCGACGAGCAACAGCGCGCCGTGCTGGCGGCACAGTGCGGCGATCTGCGCGATGTGTTGGATCACGCCGGTTTCGTTGTTCGCCAGTTGCACGGCGACCAGCGCTGGCTTTTCTGCTTGGGCGAGGAGTGCAGCCAATGCTTCAAGCTCGATCACACCACTGTCGTCCACCGGCACAATATGGTCCGCGCCCAGCGCCCGCGTCGCGTGTTCAAAGATGGCGTCATGCTCAACCGCCGAGGCGAGCAGTGAAGCACAAGGACCGCGGGCCTTCAGGCCCGCTGGCGCGTCTGAAGACGCGCGGTCCAAGGCGCCTGCCAGCGCCAGATGCAGCGCTTCCGTAGCGCCCGACGTGAACACCAGGTTCTCCGCGCGCGCATCCAGCGCGGCGCCGATGCGCTCACGCGCATCTTCAATCATCGCCCGCATGCGCCGGCCAACGCCGTGCACCGAGGACGGATTGCCGCCCGCGGCCAGCGCGCGCGACATCGCCACCGCCGCTTCGGCGCGGATCGGCGCGCCGGCGTTGTAGTCGCAATAGAGCGGCGTCTTGCTCATCGAACCTATTCCGCCGCCACGCGCGCGGCGCCGTCGAACCGCTGCTCGAGGATGTCAGCGAGCGAAACCGAAGCGAGGAAGAGCTGGATGCGGTCGCCCATCTCCTGCCAGAGCCCATGGGCGATGCAGCGCCCGGTGCGGCCGATGCAGGACTTGGTCGACGCTGCGTCGCAGCGCGTGGCCTTGATCGGCTCGTTCACGGCATCGATGATTTCGGCCACAGTGACGAGACTGGCGTCCCTGGAAAGGCGATAGCCGCCCCCGGGTCCGCGCACGCCAGCAACCAGGCCGGCGCGGCGCATCTTTGCGAACAGCTGCTCAAGGTAAGAGAGCGAAATTTCCTGCCGGCGGGCCACTTCCTGGAGCGGCACCGCCCGGTCGACGCCGCCGTGCAGCGCCAGATCGGCCATCGCCATGACCGCATAGCGGCCCTTCGAGGTCAGTCGCATGGGTCTACCCTTTTGCCTCGCGCGCCCCCAATTCGACGTGCTAGAGCCGCCGCCTTCGGGGGAACCGAGGTCAAGGCTTCAGCTAAGATACCTGAGTGTTTTGGTCAAGAATATGCCCTGGGCGAAGGGGCGATAGATCGGGGTCTAAGACAGAATATGCCGGAAGTGATTTTCCCAGGCGCCGCCGGGCGTGTTGAGGGCCGCTACCAGGAGCCCTCGAAAGAAGGCGCCCCGATCGCGCTGATCCTCCACGGCCATCCCCGCGCCGGCGGCTCGATGCAGGACCGGGTCACGGTGCAACTCTACAAGCTCTTTGCCGAAAAGGGCTTCGGCGTTTTGCGCTTCAATTTCCGGGGCATCGGGCGCAGCCAGGGCATCTTCGACAACGGCATGGGCGAGCTTTCCGACGCCGCATCCGCTTTGGACTATCTGCAGAGCATGAACCCCAACGCCGAGCAGTGCTGGGTTGGCGGCTATTCGTTCGGCGCCTGGATCGGCTTGCAACTACTCATGCGCCGCCCGGAGATTGACGGCTTCATCGCGGTGGCGCCGCCGGCCAATCACTACGATCTCTCTTTCCTGGCGCCATGCCCGGCGTCCGGGGTGATCATCTACGGCACGCGCGACAGCGTCACGACCGCTCAGGACATGGAACGCGTCATCAGCCGCATCCGCACGCAAAAGAACATCAAGGTCGATAGCGCTTCGATCGAAGGCGCGGACCATTTCTTCCGCGGCCGCGATCCCGGCGAAGATCACCTCGCCGAAGTCGAAGCCCACGCGCGCGCTTATCTGGAGCGGCGTCTGGCTGGACCGCCGCGGCCGCCGACGACCGGCCGGCGCTAGCGCCGTCTATTCGCTGCTGCGCAGGAAGGCGGGCTTCGGCCCGCTCGAAAACCCTTCAGGACCGGCAGATTCTCGCTCTTCGCGCGGTTGACGTTCGCGCCGTGGCTCGCGCTGTTCACGCGGCTCGCGGTTCTCACCGCGCTCTTCACCCTCGCGCGATTCGTAGTTGCGCTCTCCATCGGGACGGAACCGATTGCGGTTGCGGCCTCGGCGGCGCCGGCCTCCTTCGCCGTCGCGATCTCCGCCGCCTTCGCGCTGGCGTTCCTCCTGTTGGGCGTACTCGCCCTCGGGCTGTTCATCGCCTTCGGCGCGCGCCTCCATCTCCTCAGAGTCCGCGCCCTCCTCGGCGACGCGCTCCTCGTCGCCGTCATAATCGGCGCCTTCGTTGAAGTGCTGCTGAGGCGGTTGGACCGGCATCGCCGGCTGCATCGAACGCCAGAGGCGGAAATAGTGATCGGCGTGCTGCAGATAATTCTCGCTCAACACCCGATCGCCCGAGCTAGCGGCGTCGCGCGCGAGCTGGAGATAGCGCTCGTTGATGTATGAGGCGGTGCCGCGGACCTTCGTCTCAGGACCATTGCTGTCGATCGACCGGTTCGGGTGGTGACCGCCGCCGCCCTGGTTGTTGTGGTAACCACCACCGCCGCCCGGCTTACGGCCGCGGCCCCGCTGACGCTTCATTGGATGTTCACCATTGTGCTTTGGATCCATTTCGGGCTGTCGCGCCAGGGCCGATGGCCTGCCGGCGGGATCGCGCCTCGCTACAAAAAAGCCCCGCTCGCCTTTGAGCTTCGGGCCGTGCCAAGCAGCGCCTCGCGCTGCAAAGAACCTCTTCCTGAGGAAATCGCTGGCGGCGCACGCAACGCCTGCCCAGTCCGCGGAACCCGACGGCAAGCCCCCGCCGTCGATTCCGTTCTGGAGTCTAGTGCGTCGCCCGCCCCTCTCCAAGTGCTTTTTCCAGGCCGGCGCCATGGCCCACAACGACGCGGGGAATACCGGCGAGGTCGCGCCTGGGCTCGGTTGTGGAGAGTCCCGCCGCCGCCGCCATCGCCGTCACCGCATCGGCCTGGTCCTGCCCCACTTCAAGGGCGAACCAGCCGCCCGGCCTGATCAAGCGCGGCAAATCCACGGTGATGGCCCGGTAGGCGTCCAGCCCGTCCGCTCCGCCGTCCAGCGCGAGGCGCGGTTCGTACCGCGCGACCTCGGGCGCCAGGCCGTCGATATCCGCGGTCCGAATGTAGGGGGGGTTCGAGACCACAAGATCGAAGCGCTCATCGATCCCCTTGCTCCAGTCGCCCTGGCGCACATCCAAGCGATCGGCAACGCCAAGCCGCTCCGCGTTTTCACGCACAATCTCCAGCGCCGCCTCGCTCGCATCGACGGCAAGCGCGGTGGCATTCTGACGCTCGCGCAAGAGCGCCAGCACGATCGCGCCTGAACCGGCGCCAAGATCCAAAATCCGAAAGGCGCCCTCGGCTGGAAGCAGCGCCTGTAATCCGGCTTCAACGACGAACTCGGTTTCCGGCCTCGGCGTCAACACATCGGCGTTCACATTGAGGTCGAACGTCCAGAAGTGTTTGTGGCCGACGATGTGACTGACCGGCTCGCGCGCTTCGCGACGCCGCGTCAGGACATCGACCGCCTCGATCTGCGCCATCGTAACCGAGCGACGCGGATCGGTGACGATCTCAAGCCGCGTGACGCCGGCCCCCGCTTCGATCAGCAGGCGCGCATCCAACACCGGCGTATCCACACCTGCGGCCTCAAGCCTTTTTCGAACGTCGGTCCAGAGGGTGACGAGGCTAGCGCTCACGTCTCCTCCTCTAGCGCCGCCAGCTTCTGCGCCTGTTCTTCAGCAGCGAGGGCATCGAGGATGGGGTCGAGCCCAGGCCCGTGCAGCACTTCGGGCAGATTGTAGACGGTGAGGTTGATGCGATGGTCGGTCACTCGTCCTTGCGGAAAATTGTAGGTGCGGATGCGTTCGCTGCGGTCGCCTGAGCCCACCTGCCCCTTGCGCTCCGCCGCCCGTTCGGCGGCGATTCTCTCGCGCTCGGCGTCGTAGAGCTTTGCCTTCAGCACCTTCATGGCGTTGGCGCGGTTCTGATGCTGGGACTTTTCTTGCGCCACGACGACAATACCCGTCGGCAGGTGTGTGATGCGCACGGCGGAGTCGGTCTTGTTGACGTGCTGGCCGCCCGCGCCGGACGCGCGCATGGTGTCGATGCGAATGTCCTTGTCTTCGACGACGATGTCGACGTCGCCCTCGGGTTGGGGCAGCACCGCAACCGTCGCGGCGGAGGTGTGGATGCGTCCGCCCGCTTCGGTTTCCGGCACGCGCTGCACGCGATGGACGCCGCTCTCGAACTTCAGACGCCCGAACACGCCGGCGCCGGTGACGCTGGCGACGGCTTCCTTGACGCCGCCGAGCCCCGTGTCCGAAAGTGCTTCCAACTCGAACTTCCAGCGGCGCACGCCGGCGTAGCGCTGATACATGCGCAGCAGATCGCCGGCGAACAGCGCCGCCTCGTCGCCGCCGGTTCCGGCGCGAACTTCCAGGATCGCGGAGGCGCTTTCGTCCTTGTCCTTCGGCGCCAGCAACAGCAACGCCGATTGCTCCAGCTGCGGCAAGCGATCCCGCAATGCCGACATCTCTTCTTCGGCGAGGGCGGCCATCTCTTTGTCGCCATCCTTCATCATCGCTTCGAGATTGGCCATCTCGGCGCGCGCCGCGCGAACAGCTGCAACCGCGTCCACGAGCGGCCGCAACTCGGCGTGCTCCTGCCCGAGCTTGACGATCTCAGCGCCGTCGGTGGCGGCCGCAAGCCGCGCTTCTATACGCTCGAAGCGATCGACCGCCTGCGACAGGCGCCGTTCCAATCTGTCGTACGCTGACATGAGCTACATGACGCTCGAAAAAATCTCGGGCTCGACTTCCGAGATTTGCGGCGTGGCGAAGGCGATCTGGTCCGCCGTGCGGCGCTCGTAGGGAACGATGACCTCGACCGCGCGCCCGTTGGCGCCCTCGATGTGGAAGCAGAGCGCCGCCGCGTCATCGGCGCTGGAGCGGCCGTCGAACACCAAGCCCGCGGCAATCAGGCCGTTCTCCTGCTCATCGAGCCGAAACCCGGCGATGAGCCCGGAGATGTGATCCTGCGGCGCCGAGCGATCGATCGGCAAATCGACATTGGTGTGGATTTGCTCGCCGGTCTTGCGGATGCCTGCGCCGAACGGCGCGAACGACCCGCCCTCTTTGAGGGCGAGGTGCGCGGTATCGAACAGATACTCGTAGGTCTCCTGCAGGTGCTGCTGCAGCATGGCGCCTCCTGCGCCCCATATGGGCGATCAGATCGAGCTTGTCGACGGGCCACAGCCCCTTCAACCGCCGCCTGCGCTGACGGGCGCAGAACTCCAAGTGGCGCGCCACAGGCCGGCATGATAAACTCGGGTCATGGCCGACACGCTTGCCCCCGGTCCGCCGCAGGACGGCGAGGATCGCGTCCGCTTCACCGCCTCCGACGTGCGCGCCATGCTCGACGCCGGCATTCTCGACGATGAGCGCCGTTACGAAGTGATCGACGGGGAGATCCTCGAGATGATGGTGCATAATCCACCGCACATGCGGGTGAAAAGGTGGCTGCTCGACCAGCTCTACCGCCAACTCGACCGTTCCTACTGGATCGATAGCGAGCCAAGCTTCTATGTCGAGCCGGACGGCGATTTCACCGTTCCCGACATCATTGTGTACCCGCGCCAAGTGGAGGCTCACCTGCTGCGGGGGCCTGACGCGCTACTGGTGATCGAAGTCGCGGACAAATCGTTGAAGAAAGACCGCGGCCGCAAGGCCCATCTCTATGCCCGCCACGGCGTGCGCGATTATTGGGTCGTGAATGCGCAAACGCTCGTCACGCACCGATACGCCGATCCGCTTAAGGGACGATATGCGTCGGAAACCGAGCACGGCCCCACAGAAACACTCGCGCCTTTGCTGCTGGGAGGCGTGAAACTGCGGATGGGGGACGTGGAGGGCTGAGCGGCCGCCGTGCGAATGGCGTCACGCCCCATCGGCCAGGCAATCCAGCCGCTCAAGAATTTGCTCAGCGACTGCTCGTGAGGTGAAGTTGAGCATGCAACGCCCATCGGGCGTCGGCCCAAAGGCGGGAGCGCCGGCAAAACTCATTTCTTGCGCATTCCCTTCGCCCGTTCCTCCACCAAGTCCACGATGTGATCGATCATCTCGCCATTGTCGACCTTGTGATCGGCCTTGCCGGCCACATACATCATGCCGGCGCCCTTGCCGCCGCCGGTGAAGCCGAGGTCGGTCATCAGCGCCTCGCCCGGTCCGTTCACGACGCAACCGATGATGGAGAGCGTGATCGGTTCGGCGATGTGGGCGAGACGTTTCTCCAACTCATCCACCGTGGCGATCACGTTGAAGCCCTGCCGCGCGCAGGATGGGCACGCGATGATGGTGACCCCGCGCTGCCGCAATCCGAGCGATTTGAGCAGATCGTGGCCGACCTTGATTTCTTCGACCGGATCGGCGGCAAGCGAGACACGGATCGTGTCGCCGATGCCGGCCCACAGCAAAGACCCCATAGCGATAGATGATTTGACTGTGCCCGCCCGCTGCGCGCCTGCCTCGGTGACGCCCAGATGCAGCGGCGCGTCGGTGGCCTCCGCAAGCGCCTGATAGGCGGCGGCGGTCAAGAACACGTCCGACGCCTTCACGCTGATCTTGTATTCTTTGAAGTCGTGCTCTTCGAGTAGGGCCGCGTGATAGAGCGCGCTCTCGACCATCGCCTCGGGACACGGCTCGCCGTACTTCTCCAGCAAGTGCTGCTCAAGCGAACCGGCATTGACGCCGATGCGTATGGCGCAGCCATGGTCCTTGGCCGCCTGCACTACGTCCCTCACGCGTTGCGCGTTGCCGATATTGCCGGGATTGATCCGAAGGCAGGCAGCGCCCGCCGCCGCCGCTTCGATGGCGCGGCGATAGTGAAAGTGAATATCGGCGACCAGCGGAATCTTCGCTTCGCGCGCAATCTGCGCGAAGGCGGCGGTCGAGGCCTCATCGGGGCACGACACCCGGACGATGTCGGCGCCGGCGTCTTCCAGCTGTCGGATCTGAGCGATCGTCGCCTTAGCATCGGCGGTGACCGTGTTGGTCATCGATTGCACGGAGATCGGCGCATCCCCGCCAACCTCGACGGCGCCCACGCGAATCTTCCGCGAGCGGCGGCGTTCGATCCGGCGCCATGGCCGGAGGTGGTGCAGGTCGGCGGTTGCGCCGTCCATTGGACTGATCCCTTCAGCCTGGGAGATAGCGTGCGGCGCCGGCCCCTAACAGCCCTGCCGGCTGCGGCCTTAGCTCCGCGGCAAGGGCGCTTCAGCTTGGGTGATCGGCCGGACCTCGTCTATCGAGCGTCCCAAGACAGGCATGCCCGCCGTGCCCAGGAGCCCGGCCGAGGCGCCATTCACGTAAACCTCGAAGGCGCCGCCATCGCGCGCGTGGAGCGTCCAGCCCGGGCTAGGATCGGGACGGTAGACATCGCCTGCGCGCAGCGTTCGAGACAGGAAAACCGTACCGTCAGGGCCGCGGGTCTCCAGCCAGGCGTCAGCCAACGCGCGTATCTCGACCACCCGGCGCGCCGGCGCGGCCGGACCCGGCGCAACCGGCGCTTGGCCAACGGCGTCGCTCGCCACAATCTGCTCGCCGTCCGCCTTCAGTTGAGAATCGAGCGCCCGCCAGCCGACGAACCCGGCGGCAATGGCCACCAGAACCGCCGCCGCCGCCCAAGGCGGCCGCTGCCGTGGTTTGGAGGTGGGGTTGCGTATCGGCTTGGACGCGTCTTCACGCGTCAGCGCGCACTCGTCCTGAAACTGGTCGACGATGGCCTTCTCTTCGATGCCCAGTTCGCGGGCGTACGAGCGCAGGAACGCGAGCGCGTAGGCCTTGCCCGGCAACAGCTTGACGTTCATCGCCTCGAGCGCCTCGAGGAATTCCTTCCTCACCCGGATGCGGTCGGCAACCTCGTCCAGGCTCCAGCCCCGCTGGCGGCGCGCTTCCGCGAGCTTCCGCCCCGCGCGCCAAGCGCTATCCAGCTCCGGCGGCGGCGGACGCGGCGTCTGCCGTTGCGCTCGCGCATCGACCGGTTCGGTCGCGGGCGGATCGGTGGGCACGGGTTGCAGCATCAGCGGTTTGGTCCCTCCTGCGAGACCCTACGTTCACAAAGGCAAATTTTGCGCCAGCGAGAAAGCCTAATCACGAATCAAGCATAGCTCAACGCGGCGTACGCACGCGCTACAGCGCATAGCCTTCGGCGCGGGCAAATTCTGTGAGTTCATTTCGGATCGAGGGCCGATTGCGGCTCATGAGGCGGGCGACCGCATCTGCGGTCGCATGTGCCTCCATCGAGAGGATCAGCCGCTTCACCGGCCCGATGCCTGAAGCCGGCATCGAGAGGCGCCGGAACCCCAGCGCTACGAACGTCATCGCCTCGAGCGGGCGCCCCGCCGCCTCCCCGCAGATGGAGACCTGCAAGCCCGCCGCATCGGCGTCATCGCGGATGCGCTTCAAGAGCCGCAATGCGGGTGCGCTCAGGACGTCGTAGCGGTCGGACACGCGCTGATTGCCGCGATCGGCGGCGAAGAAGTACTGCATCAAGTCATTGGTCCCGATCGAGATGAAGTCAGCCCGGCCCTTGAGGTCGCCGATCGAAAACGCCAGCGCCGGCGACTCCACCATGACCCCCACTTCGACGATGGATGGCGGGGTCCGCCCGTTCTGCCGGCACCAATCCAGTTCGCGATCCACGAGCGCCCGCGCCGCATCGAACTCACTCACCGTCGTCACCAGCGGAAACATCACCCGCAAACGCCGGTTTGACGCAGCGCTGATCAGCGCGCGCAGCTGATAGCGGAGCAGCGCCGGACGATCGAGGCCAATGCGGATGGCGCGCCAGCCGAGCGCCGGGTTCTCCTCGCGCTCGGCGGCGACATACGGCAACACCTTGTCGCCGCCGAGGTCGAGCGTCCTGAACGTCACAGGGCGCGCGCCCGCCGCCTCAAGCACATCGCGGTAAAGCATGGTCTGGCTCTCCAGACGCGGCAGAGTTTCCGACACCATGAATTGGAATTCCGTGCGGAAGAGACCGATGCCCTCCGCGCCCGCTTCATCCAGGTGGTGAACGTCGAGCGCCAGACCCGCGTTCAGAAGCAGCGTCACCCGCTCCCCATCCTGGGTGACCGGCGGAACGCCGCGCAGCCGTGCGAACTCCTCCGCACGCGCAGAACGCAAATTGATGCGCTGCTTGTAGGTGTGGACGAACGCCTGTTCCGGCCGCAGCCGCACCTCGCCGCGCTCACCGTCGAGCACGATACGGTCGCCGGCTTCGACGCGCGAGAGCAGTCCGTGCAGCGCGCCGACCATGGGTATGCCCAGCGCGCGCGCGACGATGGCGGCGTGGGCGGTGTTCGCGCCTTCCTCCAGCGCCACGCCCTTGAGCCGCGAACCGTAATCCAACAATTCCGCAGGCCCGAGTTCGCGCGCGATCAACACAGCGTCGTCAGGCAGGGTTTGCCCGGCGCCGCCCTGCACGCCCGCAAGCGCGCGCAGGAGCCGGTTGTCGAGATCTTCCAGATCGTGCAGCCGTTCGCGCAGATATTGGTCGCGAGTGGCGTTGAACTTGGCCCGGTGTTCGCCGCGCACGCGCTCCACCGCCGCGTCGGCGGAGAGACCGGCGCGCACGCCCAGCTTCAACTTCACTTCCCAGCTGGGATCGTTCGCCAGCATCAAGAACGTTTCAAGCACCTCGCGCGAGACGCCGGAGATGCGGCCGGGATCGCCTTCGAGCATCTCCGCCAACGAGCGGCGGACATGCGCCAACGCTTCGTCAAGCCTAGCCTCTTCCCGCACCGGATCGTCGGCGATGACGCGCCCGAGCGGCGCGTGCGGCTCATGCAACACCGCGACCCCGATGCAGATGCCATCGGAAAACGATTTGCCGGCTATGAGTTCCGGCTTACTCGGCAGCGCTTCAACTTCAGCGAGGCCCGTGAGATCGCCGAAGGCGCCGGACGCCACCATCTCCGCCAGCACCATGGCGATGGTCTGCAGCGCTTCGACCTCGTCTTCGCCGTAGAGCCGCGCGGCGCGGTTTTGCACCACCAGCACGCCGAACGTGCGCTCCGAACGCACGATCGGCACGCCCAGGAACGAACTGAACGGGTCCTCCCCGGTTTCCGGCCGGTACGAGAAGCGCTCATGATGGGGCGCATCGGCCAGATTGAGCGGCGCGGCTTGCTCGGCGACGAGTCCGACCAGCCCCTCTCCCAGCTTCAGCGTGGTGCGATGGACGGCTTCCGGCTTCAGCCCTTGAGTGGCGAACAGTTCGTGGACGTCGCCGCGCTTGAGATAGATCGAGCACACGTCCGCAACCATGGTCGACGCGACCATGGCGACGAGGCGATCCAGACGCTGCTGCGCCTCGCCCCCGGCCTCCATGATCTCCCGCAACTTGCGCAGGAGAATCCGCGACCCGCCGACGCTTGCCGGACCCGCCATGGCCGTTCAACGCCCTCCAAATCGCCGCTTTAGGCGGCGTCCAGTCCATAAGCGCTGTGCAGCGCCCGCACCGCCAATTCCGTGTACGCGGCGTCGATCAAGACTGAAATCTTGATCTCGGACGTGGCGATGGCTTCGATGTTGATGCCCTTCTGCGCCAGCGCCGCAAACATGGTGCGCGCAACGCCGACCTGGCTGCGCATGCCGATGCCGATCACCGACACTTTGGCCACGTCGCGGCGAACGTGCACCTCTTCCACGCCGATCTTGGCCTTGATCGTCTCGATGGCTTCGGCCGCGCGCGCCGCGTCTCGATCTGGGCAGGTGAACAGGATGTTCTGGCGCTCGGGCTGGCGCGCCTCGCTTTGCACGATCATGTCGACATTGATGTTGGCGTCGGCGAGCTTGCTGAAAATCTCCGCCGCCACGCCCGGGTGATCCTCGACGCCAAGGAGCGTGACCTTCGCTTCGTCGCGCGAATAGGCGACGCCGGAGACAACTTGCTTTTCCACGATCTCATCCTCGGGGCAAACCAATGTGCCGGGGTTCGGCGCCCCCGGCTCGACGAAACTCGAAAGCACGCGCACGGGCACGCGCTTGGCAAAGGCCAACTCGACTGAGCGCGTCTGCAGCACTTTCGCGCCCGCTGACGCCAATTCCAGCATCTCCTCGTAGGAGATCTTCTCGATCCGCTGCGCCTTGGCGACGATGCGCGGGTCGGTGGTGTAGACACCGTCGACATCGGTGTAGATGTCGCAGCGTTCCGCCTTCAGCGCGGCGGCGAGCGCCACTGCCGACGTATCCGACCCGCCGCGCCCGAGCGTCGTGATACGGTTTTCTTCAGTGATCCCCTGGAAGCCTGGCACGACCGCGACCACGCCCTCATCGATGGAGGCGCCTATGATCTCCTCCGGAATCTCAGCCACACGCGCCATCGCGTGCGCCGCATCGGTGCGGAACGGAATCTGCCAATTCTGCCACGAACGCGCGGGCACGCCGATCCGGCGCAAGGCCAGCGCGAGAAGACCTGTGGTCACCTGCTCGCCGGTCGAGACAACCACATCGTACTCGTCGTTGAAATCAGCTGCCGGCACGGTGGGGCCATTGCCGCCCTCGCCGGCGGCGGCGCGCGCAAGGCCGACCAGCCGGTCGGTCTCGCCCGACATCGCCGACACCACAACCGCCAAGCCCTGCCCGGGCCTTCGCTCAGCCGCGACGATGCGCGCGACGCGGGCGATGCGGTCCACGTCGCCCACGGACGTGCCACCGAACTTCATCACCAATCGAGACATGGGGAGAATGTCGTTTTCCGAAGCGTTAGGAGCGGCATTAGCACGCTTCCGGGCTTTAGCGATACGCCTTGACCGACCTCCCCCGCGCGCCGATCTGGATAGAAGATGGCCGCCACGATCGACCCCGCCGAGATCGCCAAGTTCAGCGCGCTTGCGGCTGAGTGGTGGAACCCCAAAGGTCCGTTCGGCGCACTGCATCGGCTCAACCCGGTGCGGCTTCAATACATCCGCGATGTCGCGACGAGGCATTTTTCTTCCCCCGCAAGCGGGGGAGCAAAGAAGCTGCGCCCGCTCGATGGCGTCGCAACCCTCGATCTCGGCTGCGGCGGCGGCCTGGTCTCAGCGCCGCTCGCGCGCATGGGCGCCAAGCTCACCGCCATCGACGCGTCCGCCGAAGCCATCGGCGCAGCGCGTGCTTACGCGGAGCAAGCCGGCCTCGACATCGATTTCCAGTGCACGACCGCCGAAGCGCTGGTCGAACGCGGCGCGCAATTCGAGCTGGTGACAGCGCTCGAAATCATCGAACACGTCGCCGACGTGAACGCCTTCCTCTCCGCCTCCAGCGCCCTCGTCGCGCCTGGCGGCCTACTCATTCTCTCCACCATCAATCGCACGCCGAAAGCCCGCGCGCTCGCCATCGCCGGCGCCGAGCGCATCCTCAAATGGGCCCCCGAAGGCGCGCACGATTACGACAAGCTCGTCACGCCCGAAGAAATCCGCATCGGCGCGCCAACGCTGCAGTGGGATGAACCCGTCGGGATCACCTACCAGCCGCTCGGCAGCGGCTGGACGATCTCGCGCGACATCGACGTGAACTACATGATGGCGGGGCGGCGCTGACTTTCTTGGACCGCCGGCGCCCTTGCCGGCCTGCACGGGCGGACAGAGGTTGGATCGCGGGCTTCCAGCCCGCATGCGCGCTTGGAAGCGTGCGCTCCAACTCGGATGGTTTGGCACCGCACCGGCACGGGCGCAGGCGGTCCAAGATTTCAGTTCAACTTCTTCGACTGCACAGGCGCGAGTTCAGGCGGCAGCGGCGCAGCGGGGATGCCTTCTTCCGCCAGTTCACGCGCCTCCTCCGGTGTGGCTTCGCCCCAGATTGCGCGCTCTTCGCTCTCGCCCGAATGCATCTTGCGCGCTTCATCGGCGAACTTGTCGCCGACATAATCGAAATTGTCCTTGATGTGTTCGCGCACCTTGGCCGCCATCGCCATGGCGACGGCGCGTTCCTTCTTGGCTTCCTTTGAGCGGGCCGTTTGTACCGCTGGCGCCATCGGCGCTTTGGTCACGTGCTTCGAACCGCAATGCGGACATTCGACCAAGCCGGCGTCCGCCTGCTTGTCGTAATCGGCGATCGAGCCGAACCAGGCCTCGAACTCGTCGCCGTTCTCGCACCGGAGATCGTATCTGATCATGGTCCCGTGAAGTCGCGCCCGCCCTGCCACGCGGGGATTTTGGCCCGCGCTGCTGAGACCGCTTCTAGGTCGAGATCGGCCGTAATGTAACCCGGCTCGTCTGAATCGAGCTTGGCCAGCACCTTGCCCCACGGATCGATGATCAGCGAATGACCATAGGTCGAACGCCCGTCCTCGTGCTTGCCGCCTTGAGCCGGAGCGATGACGTAGCAATGCGTCTCGATGGCGCGCGCGCGCAACAGCGTCTCCCAATGCGCCTGGCCGGTGGGCACGGTGAACGCGGCCGGCACGGCGATGATCTCGGCGCCCGCGCGCGCCAGCGCGCTGTAGAGCGGCGCGAAGCGCACGTCGTAGCAGATGGTCAGACCGATCTTGGCGTCCATCGGGCCGGCGACGAGCACCGCCCGCGAACCGCCGGCGAATGTATCGCTCTCGCGGTAGGTTTCGCCGCCGCCGAGCGTCACGTCGAACAGATTGATCTTGTCATAGGTGGCGGCGATCCTGCCGCTCGGATCGAACACGAACGAGCGGTTCCACACTTTGCCGGCGCCGGCATCGATAGAGCCGGAGCCCAACAACAACCAGACCCCCAGCTCTTGCGCCGCAGCGCCCCAGGCCTTGATCTCGCTTTCGATTTGCGCCGACTGAATGGTCTTCAGCATGCGCGGCTTATCGCGATCAAGCACCATGGTGCACTCGGGCGTCGCGATGAAGCGTGCGCCGGCCGAGGCCGCCTCGCGCAGCAATGGCATCGCCGCTTCGCGATTGGCCGCGGGCTCAATACCCGAACGGAGTTGCACCGCGGCTACACGCAGCTTGCGCATCAGCGCAACGCCAACAGCGGGTCGAGGCCGCCGCTTTGATCGAGCGCATGAAGATCGTCGCAACCGCCGACGTGGCGGTCGCCAACGAAGATCTGCGGGAAGGTCCAGCGCCCCGAGCGCTGGATCATCTCTTGGCGCGTCTGCGGGCAGCCAGTGGCGTCGATCTCCTTCACCTCAACCCCCTTGCGCCGCAACAGCGCGATGGCGCGCGTGCAGAAGGGGCAAAAGGCGCGGGTGTAGACGGTTACCTGGGCCATGATCCGACTCGAAACATGTCAGATAGAGATATCAATTGGCCTAACAACGCGCGCCAGGGTCACTGCATGCACTTCTGCAGCCCCAGCTTTACGCAATGCACGGGCGCACGCCTCCAAAGTCGCTCCGGTGGTGAAAACGTCGTCAACCACAAGGATCGTTTTGCCCTCATGGCGGCCCCACGCCTTGATCGCGCCGCCCACGTTCCTGCGCCGTTCCGAGGCGGAGAGCCCGGCTTGACTCTTCCGTCTCTTAACGCGCCGGAGAGCCCCCGGCTTCCACGGCTTGCCGCCGGCGCGGGCCAGGCCTTGGGCGAGCCAGGCGGCCTGGTTGAAACTGCGCACCGCCAGCCGGGTCCAGTGCATCGGGACCGGGGCAACGAAATCCGCCTTCGCCAGCGCATCCGCGGCGGCGCTCGCCATCCATTTCGCGAACACGGGCAGCCCGTCGCGGCGCCCGCCCCGCTTGAGGTCGAGCACCAGGCGCCGGGCATGGTCGTCATAGGCCAAAGCCGCGCGCGCCGTGGCGTATGCAGGCTTGCGGGCCGAGCAGGCGCCGCAGAAATCCCCCGGATTGGCGCCCTCGGGCAGCGGGAAGCCGCAGCAGGCGCATTGGGGCTCGGCCAAGAATCGAAGCTCGCTCCAGAGTTCGGCCTCGATCACTCCGGGACGATCCACGATGGCATCCGAAAGCAGGGAGCGCGGCGGCCAGATCAAATCCGACAGCCGCGAGATCACGCCGCGTTTCCGAAATGCGCCCCGCGCGCGATAGGATGAACCCATGAGCGATCCCGCCAGTCTGGGTCCATTCGAGCCACGTCTTGTACGACAACGCAAGCGCCGAGCGCGACCGACGTTTCGCGAGGCGTCATTTCTGCATGCCCGCGTGGCGGCCGATCTGGCGGATCGGCTCGAGGCCATCCCCCGCTCCTTCGAGCGCGTGCTGTCGCTAGGCGGCGGCGGTCTATTCTCGGAGGAGGTGCGGGCGCGGCCCGCCCTCTCGGACCGCCTCGGCGCCATCCTCGAAACCGGCCTCGATCTGATCGATCCCGAGCACCTGCCGTTCGCCCCCGGCGCCTTCGATCTGATCGTCTCGCCGCTGGCGCTGCACTGGGTCAACGACCTGCCGGGCGCGCTGATCCAGCTGCGTCTGGCGCTGAAGCCCGACGGCCTGCTGCTCGCCTCGTTACTTGGCGGCGACACCTTGAACGAGCTGCGGCTCTCGCTGATCGAGGCCGAGTCCGAACTGACCGGCGGCGCCGGCCCGCGCGTGTCGCCCTTCGCTGGCCTGCAAGACCTCGCCGGCCTGCTGCAGCGCGCCGGATTCGCGCTGCCAGCGGCGGATCGCGACGTGATTAAGGTTCGCTACGCCGAACCCATGCGTTTGCTGGCCGATCTCCGCGCCATGGGCGAAACCTCGGCGCTGCGCGAACGCAGCCCGCGCTCGTTGAGCCGCCGCATTCTCGCGCGCACGTTCGACATCTATCGCGAACGGCATGCCGATGAGGACGGCCGCGTCCGCGCCACGTTCGAAATTCTCACCGCCACAGGCTGGTCGCCGCACGAAAGCCAGCAGCAGCCGCTGAAACCTGGAAGCGCGAAAGCGCGATTGGCCGATGCGCTGGGGACGAAAGAGCGGAGTGCTGGAGATAAGGCTGGATCGTGAGTCCGCTTCGCCGTGAGCGGTCATTGGCTCGCTTCGGCTATTCGTGCATAAGCCGTTCAACCGTGAGTTCGGCACATGACTTGGAACCTTCTCCTATGGAAGTGGTCTGACGAATACGACACCGCCGCGAAGCGGAAGGGCGTGACGTTCTCGCAAATCACCTCAGAATTCGCCGCAACCGGCGATCATCCTGCTCTTGGCGACGCGGATATTGACGGCTTTTGCCGCGCTCTGGATGAACAATTTGGCGCCGACGACGAGGGGCGCATGTTCACGGTCGAATCCCGTTCCAGATGTGCTGTGGTAAACTCGCCCCTATCCACGAGACTTGAACTCATTCCCAAAATCGCGGCTGTTGGTCGTCGTTTCGGTCTTAACGCCGCCGAGTTCTAAACCGTCGAGCGCTGCGCAGCGGTCCATCTTGATCGCGGCTAACGCGGCAGCCGTGTCATGCACCAGAAGCGCAGGCCCGGCAGATCGAATTCGTCCGTCACCTCGAAACCATGGCGCGCATAGAGCGCCACGTTTCGCTCGGTCGAGGCTTCCAGATAGGCCGCCATTCCGGCCGCATCGAGCGGCGCCAGCATGGTCTTCAGCATCGTCGAGCCCACGCCTTGTCCCTGCACAGCGCCTGAAACGCCCAGGAACTGAAGATGCGCGTGCGGCGCGGCCGGATGGCACGCGTCAAGCCGCGCCCCCAACTCCTTCGCCCGCGCCAAGCCCGCCATACCGGCAATCGAGAGGAAAAGCGGCGTGTAGAAAAGCTCGCGCCACCAGGGGAAATCGAAGGCCTTCAACCCGGGCCCGAGCCAGATTGCGGCGCCGGAAATCACGCCATCAGCCTCTGCAACCCAGACGTCACGTCTTGGATGCAGCATGGTGCGAACCACCGCGTCGAAGAATTTTCGGCGAGCCTCCGTCTTGGCGGCGCCTTGCCGGAGCCAATAATTTAGGCCTGCTTCATCCACAAACGCGTCTGTAAGCACCGCTGACGCCGTGTCGAGTTCGCTGGCGCGCGCCTCCCGCACTACGACCATCGCCAATCCCTCAACGCAATGGCAGTGCGCGCAGCCGGGCGCGCTTGACGTCGATGCTCAGAACGGCGCCGGACGCGAACGCATCCTCAGCCTTCCGCAACGCAGCGACCAGCCTCTGGCCGAGCGTATCCGGTTCAAGATCGGCGCCACGAATTTGCACGACGCTGGGCGCTATGCCGCCGCTCGCTGCGAGGATGGCGCTGAAATCGAGATCGTGCGTGACCAGCACCAGCCCGTTCGCACGCGCATGCGCCAGCACTTCGCCGTCCGGCGCCGCCGCTGCGCCGATCTCCGACCAATGACTGGCCTCAAATCCAGCCTGACGGAGAAACGCCGCCCAACGTGGCGAGAGGTTCATGTCAATGACGAACTTCACGGCGCCGCGGCGAGTTCTCGCTCCTCAGCCAACCACGCCGCATAGCGCAGAGCCTCATCAATATCGGCCCGTTCGAGATAAGGGTAGTCGCGCAGCAGATCGTCCGCTGTCCGACCCGCCGCGATCTGCCCGACGATCATCGCAACCGTCACGCGCATACCGCGGATGCAGGCCTTGCCGCCCATCATGTCGGGCGCGTGGGTGATGCGGGGAAACTGGTCCATGCCGACAAGATAGCCTAGGCCCGCTTAGCAGGGCAAATCCTGAAACGGGCCCGAAATTCTCATATCTTCTCCGAAATCCGAATCGCCGCGCGGCAACCGAGCTTGATCACCGCCGAGAGCAGAGGATAGCCGGGCGCATTGCGCGCGCCTTGATCGATGGCGGTTTCCTTGTGCGCTACTTCGTCGACGCGGAACTTGTCGACCACGTATTTCAGTTCGGCATCGACGCCGTCCAGTTCAGCACTCTGGCGGCCGTAATGCTCTTCGATCACGTCTTCGACTGCTTCCGTGCAGGCGTGCGCCGCCCGCTCGCCCATCAGCGCCGTCGCCGCGCCCAGGCCAAAACCCGCGACACGCCAAAGCGGGGCCATCAGGGTCGGCCGCACGCGCCGTTCGGCGATCAAACGATCGAACGTCTTCAAATGTTCCTGCTCGCCCGCCTCCATGTCGGCGATCAGCCGCGCCGCATGCGCCTTGCCCTCGATGCGATCGAACACCGCGCGCTGGCCGCGATAGATCTGCACGGCGCCGTATTCGCCGGCGTGATCCACCCGGATCATCTCTTCGAGACGGCGCGCCGTTACGTTCTCACCTGGCATCGGCGGACGGGTCATTGTGCGCGCCGCCCCGAGAGCGCCACCCAAAAACTCGCCAGCGCCAGCAAGAGCGAGACGATGGCGTTGTAGCCCGCCATCGAAATTCCAAACAGCGACCAAACGATCTCGTCGCAACGGGGCGGACGCAGCTCGCCGTCGGGCAGATTGCCGAGAACAAGCTGACTAGGATCGACCGCGCCGCCGGCGTCGCACTGGGCCACAACCCACTTCTGTTCGACGGCCACGTGGTAGGCGCCCATGGCGGCGCTGCCCAACAGCACCAAGCCGATGATCACGATCGCCCAATTGGTCCATTTCGGCTGGAGCCGGGTAACCACGAAGGCCAGGGCCGACACGACAACCACCGCCCAATGCCAGTAGCGTTGCTGCATGCAGAGCGGGCATGGCTGCAGGCCGAGATACTCTTGAAAGTAGAAAATCGCCGCAGCCAACATTGCGCCGGAAGCGATGAGCGTGAGGAGAGGCCAAAGGCTTCGAACGCGGGCGATCATGCAGGCATTCTAGGGCAAAGCCGGAGGCGCTCCAATCAGAGTGTTCGCGGCGCTGAGCCGCACGCCTAGCCGCCGAACCAGTCCAACACCCATGGGGCAGCGTCGCGCACGAGCTCGACGGCAAACCCCGCGCCCAGGAACAGGCCCAAAATGAGAGCGCCCAACAGGCCAATCCAGGCGGCCGCCATCAGGGCGCCGGCCGCCGTGAAGGCGCCGTCACGCTGGATAACGCCAAGAGCCATCAGAGTGATCGCGAGAGACGGGATCGTGTTCGTAATCGGCAACATGATCGTGACCGCCGCCAACGCCATGAACAGCGCAACGAACCGTTCGCCGACGCCGGTGGCGAGAAAGCGCAGCCGGGGACGCGCCAAGCGCTCGGTCCAGCGCAAGCGCTTCGCCGAAAACTGCGCCAATGCCGAGAGCCAACTCTTGCGGACGCGCACGCGCAGAAACCAGCCCGGCAGCCACGGCTCGCGCCGCCCGATCGTCAGTTGTATCGCCAGTAGAAAGATCGGGATGGCGATGATCTGAGCGCCGGGCAAACCCGGTACGAGGCACGGTATGGCCAGCAGCAGGATCAGCAGGCCAAACGCGCGCTCGTCCAGCCGATCAACGATGGCGTCGACCCCCATGCCCTCATCGCCAGCTGCCGCGTTTATGTCCTCGAGGACTGTGATGAAAGACCGGCTTGGTTGGTCGCTGATGGTGTCCATGCGGGCAGCGACTAGCACCGTTCACGCCAAGCCGTCATCGGCTCAGCGTCGCCAACTGCTTTCGAATGGTGAACAACGCTCGGCGTAAGCCATCCGAAGCTCGCGGGGTGGGAGACGCAGTCCTCCTTCGCCAAGGCTTCGGAGGACATCCTACCCTCGCTTTGCGAGCGAAGGATGGTGCCCCAGGCCCGACTCGAACGGGCACGCAGTTGCCTGCGGCAGATTTTGAGTCTGCTGCGTCTACCGATTCCGCCACTGGGGCTTCCAAAGGCGAGGCCGTCAGGTATGAGGCGGCAAAGCCGGTGTCAAATCCGGCGTGGGGGCGCGCATGACCGACGAAGCCATCGCCGGGGAGGAGACGGGCTTTGGGCGCGCTGGGCGCTGGGTTGGGCTCATTCTGGGACCGGCCTTGGCGCTCGGGCTGCAGGCGCTGGCGCCGCCTAGTGGCTTGTCCCCGGAAGCGTGGGCGGTCGTATCGCTTGCCGTGCTGATGGTGACCTGGTGGGTCACCGAAGCGATTCCGATCTCCGCCACCGCACTCATCCCTCTGGTCGCACTGCCGCTTATCGGCGCGGCCAGCATGAAAGACGCCGCCGCGCCCTACGCCGACCCGATCGTCTTCCTTTTCATTGGCGGCTTCATGCTGGCGGCGTGCGTCGAACGCTGGCGCCTGCATGAGCGCATAGCGCTCTCCATCGCTTCGGTCGCCGGCGGACGGCCCATAGCGTTGGTCGGCGCCTTCATGATCGCCTCGATGCTGATCTCGATGTGGATCTCAAACACAGCGACCACCTTGATGCTGGCGCCCATCGCTATCGGCGCGGCGCGGGCCATGTCCGGCGGCGACAAAGCCGATCTCGCTTTGGGCGGCGCCCTTACGCTCGGCGTCGCTCACGCCGCCACTATCGGCGGCATCGGCACGCCGGTCGGCTCACCCACGAATCTGATCGCCATCGCCTTCTTCGAACGCGCCGATCAGCCCATCGCCTTCGTCGACTGGATGGCCAGCGCCATCCCGATCATGCTGCTCATGCTCCCGATCGCCTGGCTCTTGTTGTGCTGGCCGCTCTTCGGCCGGGGGCGCGCGCGTTACGAGGCGATCGGTGGGGTCGTTAGAGACGCACTCAAGGCTCTGGGCCCGCTGACGCGCCCCGAAGCCCGCATCGGAACGATCTTCTTACTTGTTGCGCTTGCCTGGATGACGCGCACCGAACTTGTGAAGCTGCCGGGTCTCGCCCCGCTCACCGACACCGGCATCGCCATCTTCGGCGCGCTGCTTTTGTTTTTCGTCCCATCCGGCCGGGGCAATGGCGAACGATTGCTGGATTGGAAGCGCGCCGAGCGGATTCCCTGGGGAATCGCCATTCTCTTCGGCGGCGGGCTCTCGCTTGCGGCGGCGATGGAAGCCACCGGCCTCGCAGCCTGGATCGGCGCGTGGATTGCCGGGCTTGACGGCGTATCCGCATTCGCTCTGGCGGCGCTACTGGTGGTGACGACGATCCTGATCTCGGAATTGGCGAGCAATGTCGCGACACTGACGTCGATGCTGCCGGTCGTCGCCGCCGTCGCGAGCGCCACCGACACGCCGCTGCAGCAGCTGGCGTTTCCCGTGGCGATCGCGGCAAGCTTCGCCTTCATGCTGCCTGTGGCCACCGCGCCGAACGCGATCGCCTATTCGTCGGGCATGCTGACGCTGAAGCGGATGCTGGCTGTCGGTTTTGGACTGAACATCGCGGCGGCGATCCTCATCATGACGCTTGCCGCTTAGATCATCGCCTCCACGCGATCCCAGAACGCCTTGGGCAGATCGAGGCCTGAAAAACGCTTCAGCTCCTGCACCAACGTAGGCGACGTCACGTTGATCTCGATGAGCTTGCCGGCGATCACGTCGATGCCGGCGAACAAGATGCCCTCGCGCTTCAGCAACGGCGCGATGGCGGCGACGATGGCGCGATCGCTTTCGTCCAAGTCCGCCGCCTGCGCCACCCCGCCTGCATGCAGATTGGCGCGGAAGTCTCCGCCGGTCGGCATGCGGCGGACAGCGCCGAACGCCTCGCCATCGAGAATGAAGATGCGTTTGTCGCCGCAGCTGACGGCCGGCAGGAATTCCTGGGCCAGGATCGGTTCGCGGCCCGCCGCTTCGATGAACTTGCCGGCGCGGGCGCGGAAATCGACGTCGCCGCTCCGCAATTTGATGACGCCGTCGCCGCCCATCAGATAGAGCACTTTCAGCACCACGTGCTCGTAGCGCTTGGCGAACGCCTCCAGCGCATCGATGTCGCGCCCCACCCAGGTCTTCGGCGTCAACTCCGGGAACTGGAGGATCGACATCTTCTCCGAAATGTTGCGGATGCCGAGCGGTGGGTTGAGCACCAGCGCTTTGGTTTGTTCCAGCAAATAGGTGTTGGACACATAGCCCATGTCGAACGGCGGGTCTTGGCGCACGAGGATCACGTCGAAATCGTCAAGCGCGCGGACCCTGGTTTCCTGCGTCTCGTAGTGCTTTGCCTCGTTCAAACTCACCGAGACGCGGTGCGCGCGCGCCCTCACGACACCAGCATCGTAGAACACATCGTTCGGCGTGAACCACCAGACCTCATGCCCGCGGTTCTGCGCCTCGATCATCAGCGCCAATGAAGTGTCGCGCGCCACCACCATCGTGTCGATGGGGTCCATCTGAACCGCGATGCGGAGAGGCTGCATCTAGCCAGCCTGCGCCTGGCGGCCATTGCCGCGTGCGCCGCGCAATTGCTCGGCGATCAGAAACGCAAGATCGAGCGCCTGTGTCCCGTTCAAGCGCGGATCGCAATGTGTGTGATAGCGGCTGGAGAGGTCCTCTTCCGTCACAGCCGAGGCGCCGCCCAGGCATTCCGTCACCTGCTGACCCGTCATCTCGACATGGACGCCGCCGGGATAGGCGCCTTCCGCCGGCAAGATGTCCGTAAACGCGCGGGCCTCCGCGAGGATGCGCTCGAAGGGCCGGGTCTTGAAGCCGCTAGCGGTTTCGAACGTGTTGCCGTGCATCGGATCGCAGGACCACACCACCGCGCGGCCCTCCTTGGTCACCGCGCGCGCGAGCTTCGGCAGACCGGCGTTCACCTTGTCGGCGCCGAAGCGCGTGATCAGCGTCAGTCGGCCCGGCTCGTTGGCGGGGTTCAAGATGTCGATCAGGCGCAGCAATTCATCGGGATCGAGCGAGGGCCCGCATTTGAGGCCGATCGGATTCTTGATCCCGCGCGCGAATTCGACGTGGGCGCCATCCGGCTGGCGGGTGCGGTCGCCGATCCAAACAAAGTGCGCGCTGGTGTCGTACCAATCGCCCGTCGTCGAATCGACGCGCGTCATCGCCTCTTCGTAGCCGAGCAACAGCGCCTCATGGCTGGTGTAGACGTCGACATGCCGCACTTGCGGCACGCTCTGGGGCGTGATCCCGCATGCCTCCATGAAGGCGATCGCTTCCGAGATGCGGTCGGCGATCTCCTGGTATCTTTTGCCCTGCGGGCTATCGGCGACGAAGCCCACCATCCATCGATGCACATTGTGCAGATCGGCGTAGCCGCCGTTGGCGAAGGCGCGGATGAGATTCAGCGTGGCCGCCGATTGCGAATACGCGCGCACCAGCCGCTCCGGATCGGGCAAGCGCGCTTCCGGCGTGAATTCCATGCCGTTGATGTTGTCGCCCCGATAGGAGGGCAGCGTGACGCCGTCCTTGGTTTCGGTCGGCGACGAGCGCGGTTTGCCGAACTGGCCCGCGATGCGGCCGAGTTTCACGACCGGGCGCGAAGCCGCGAACGTCAACACGACGCTCATCGCCATTAGCGTACGGAAGGTGTCGCGGATGTTATCCGGGTGGAATTCCTTGAAGCTCTCGGCGCAGTCGCCGCCTTGCAGCAAGAACGCTTTGCCAGCCGCCACCTCGGCCAGGTTGGCCTTGAGCTTGCGCGCCTCGCCCGCGAACACGAGTGGGGGATAGGAGCGCAATTGCTGCTCGACACGCGTCAGCGCCGCCGGATCGGGGTAGTCCGCCGGAATGTGCTTGGCGGGTTTCGCCCGCCAGCCTGATGGGGTCCATTTTTCCTGCATTGCCGGCACCCTAACCGAAGTCGCCAAGCACAAGCGAGGCCCCGTCTGTAAACATGGGCGTAAGCAATGGCGTGACCAAGAACCACACCGCCGCAGCGGCCACGGTGGCGACAAGCGCCGCCGCCAGATAGAGCGCCGCGTAGCGCCCGCCGCCGGTGGCATAGGCGATGACGCCCTTGGCCAACGTGTTCATGAGCACGGCGATCATCACCCCATGGGCCGCGATCCCCGGATCGAGGCCGCCGCGGACGAGGCTTCCGGCAGCGAGGGTCACCGCATCCACGTCGGCGAGGCCGGCGGTGGCGGCGAACGGCAACAAGCCAGCCTGGCCCCAGGCGTCCGCGATCAAGCGGCCGACGATAATGACAAGGCCCAGAAACGCCGCGAACTGAAAAACGGAGCGAATATCCAAGGGACTGCGCAGGCTCTTGGAGTTGGCGGCGCCGTCGACCGCTCGGTCGAGAAAACGCAACGCGTAGGCGACGCCCAGAAATGCAATCGCCGCGGCAGCCAGAGCCGGCGCTGCTTCGGGAATCACCGGCGCAGCCGTCACCGCCAAGAGCAGAATGACGCGCGTAACGCTGATTGCCGCTGCAATGGCCGCCGCAGCGCCGCCAACCATCGCGTGCGTCTCGCCGCGCTTCACCCGCCGTCCGAGTTCCGCCGTGACGACAGTCGATGACACCAGCGACCCCGCAGCGGCGCCAGCGAGGACGCCGAGGTCATCGCCCAGCACGCGCACGGCGACGTAACCGGCAAACGATGCGCCCGCGACGAGGATGGTCAGAAACCACAATTCCCGTGGATTGATTGCGCCCCACGGGTCGATCGCGCGATCCGGCAGTAACGGCAAGGCGATGAAGGTGGCCGCGAGGATCAGCAGCGCTGAACGCAACTCTTTCCAGGTGATCTTGTTGAGCCAGTCGTGCAGCGCATCCTTGAACGCCAACAGGGCGACCAAGACCACCCCGATCGCCGCCGCCACGCGAAGGTCGCCGAACATCGAATAGACGCCCAACGCGTAGACGATCAGCCCGGCGATGGCGCCGGTCGCGGACAGGTCCTTGTCGCGCAAGCTCTCCATGACCTTGAACGCAATGAACGCGGCCCCGAAGACAAGCGTGATCGCCGCGAAGCCCCACGCGCCGACAACGGGCGTCAGCGCGCCGGCGATGCCGCCCAGGAGACCGATAGCGGCGTGGGTGCGCAGCCCGGCGGCGCGGGCGCCGTCCGGCGCGTCACGATGCCGCCAGCCTCGTTCGACGCCCACCAGGAACCCGATGCCAAGCGCCATGGCGAGGCGCTGGAGCAGGTCGGTGAGGACGGGATCGGGCATGGTGGCTCAAATGTCGGGGGCCTGGGTTGTGTACGCCATGGGCCGCGCCTGCCAGGAGAGCCCGCACCGCATTGCCAAGGCGTAATACGCCCGACTAGGGTTCGCCCGAGGGCGGGGCGAGAATTCCATGGCGACAACGGCGTACCTTGCCTTCGAACCGGACGACGCCGAGGCGGCGCGGTCGGTGGCCGCTGAGCTTGAATCCCATGGCTGGGCGGTAATCCGCTCCGGTCCGGAGCATCGCGTTCAGGACAAGCTGGGGTCGCTCGTGCAGGCGGTCGGCGGCGCGGCGATCGTAGTGGTGCTGGCTTCGACCGCCGCGCAGGAGAGCGCCTGGATCAGGCGGGAGGTGGCGGCGGCGCTCAACAACGGCCGCAGCATCATCGTCGTGCGCACTGCAGACCTTCCCGCGGATTCCTGGATCAACCAGACCCTCGACGCGGCCAGCTTCATCGATCTCCGGCGCGGCGCGCGTTCGGAGGTGCTGGCTCAGATCGTGGATCGCGCCCGCACCGCCGCTGGACGCGGGCGGGTCATCGCCATGCTCAACATCAAAGGCGGCGTCGGCAAGACCGTGCTGGCGGCGAACCTGTTCGCCGCCGCGCATCTGGCCGACAAGCGGGCGATCAGCTTCATCGACCTCGACCCGCAGCACAATCTCACTCAGTACTTCCTCTCGCCGGGCGAGCGGAATCGTATCCGCGATCGCAACCACACGCTTTACGGCATTCTTAATGCGCGCGGCGATCACGCCCTGGCGAGCAACGATTTCGGCGCCATCGCCGTGCCGCTCAATCGCGCGCGCCGGGGCAAGGGACCGAATTTCGAACTCGTCGCCGGCGATGAACGCCTGTTCGAGTTCACCCTCGATACTCGCGCCGACCGCGACAAGGCCGAAGCCTTCACCCGCTTCCGCGCGCTGGTCTCGGCGCTGCGGGCGCGCTCCGACGCTGTGATCATCGACTCGAACCCCTGCGCCACCTTCCTCACCCGCCTGGCGATCACCACCTCCGATCACATCGTCGCTCCGGTGCGGCCGGAGAAATACTCGCTCACCGGATTGAACATGCTCGAACACGTCGTGCGTGAAGTCAGGGGAAGGCCGTTGCGGCCGGAGGAATTCTCGGTCCTGCTCAATGGCGTGAACGACCGCACGCGATCAGGAGAGACCGGAGACGCCGATACGCTGACGCGCGCGGAAATCAACAATGCGCCCTTCTTTGGCGCCGCGCTGCTGCCGGACGAAGTGCCCTATTCGGCTGTTTTGCGCTCGACGCCCACCGACCGCTTCGCCGCCAACCCGATCAACGTCACCGCGATGATGCGCGTGGGCGGGCGACCAGCCAAGGAGGCCCTCGCCCGCGCCGCTGCCGCAATCCTGCGCCGGGCGGCGCCATGACCATCAAGGATGCCGACGCCAAGGCGCTGCGGGCGGCGCTGGGCCGGCGCAGCCGAACGGAACTGAAGCGCCTCTTTGCGCTTGTGCGCCAGCACCCGGATCGGGACTTGCTGGCGGCGACCCTACCCGCTCGCAAGCGCACGACCAAACGAAAGGGCGACCCGCTGGTGCGCGAGTTGGAGCAGACCCTGAAGCCGATCATGGGTCCGGCCCAGGAGAAGGCCGACCTGCTGGTCGAGCACATCGGCAAGAAACACAAACGCAAACTCGCTTTCCAGCCGAGAGGGCTCGCCGACGCGACGCGCCAGCTGCGAACCAAGTTCACCGATGCCCAGATCAGCGCCGGCGCCAGGAGCCTTGTCACTCATCTGAGCAAGCTTTACGGCGGCAGCGACACGGTCGTGTAACCGCAGGCGCGCGGCGACCGAATTGCTGGAGACCCATGACACGCTCAGCCGCCGGTTTCGATCTCACGCCTCCCAACACCGATGAGCGCGCTCGCCTGGAGAGCGGATTGAGCGCCGAGGAACGCCGGGTGTTGCTGCATCACGGCACCGAAGCGCCGTTCTGTGGCGGCTTGCTGAATCAGAAGAAGGCTGGGGTCTATTGCTGCCGCCTATGCGGGCTGCCGCTTTTTAAGCAGGAAACCAAGTTCGAGAGCGGCACCGGTTGGCCAAGCTTCACCGCGCCGTTCGACCCCAAACACGTGGTTGGCATCGAGGACAATTCCTACGGCATGCGCCGCATCGAGACCCGCTGCGCCCGCTGCGACAGTCACCAAGGCCACGTCTTTCCCGACGGTCCGCGGCCGACCGGACTGCGCTATTGCATCAATTCGGTGTCGCTGAGTTTCGTTGCCGACGGCGAGCCCTTGCCCGACCCGCTCGCGCGCGCTGAGCGCCTAGCGAACTAAGGCCGCGCCTTCCGCAATTGCTCGATGAGCCGGTCGAGTTCGCGCCGCATCGCATGGACGATGACTTCGTCAGCCTCGGCGGTCTTGAACGTGCTGAGCGCCCGCGACATCACGCGCCCGACCAGCAGGCTGGCCTCGTTGGTGTCGTTGGTGAATTGGCGCGCCTTCTCCGCCAGTTCGCCCTGGCGCGATAGAATGGCCGTCACAGGTTGCGCCATCAAGCGCCCTCCTTGTTTCCGGCCGCGCAGCTCCCCCGATCCGAACGGCAGCCGTCACCCTAGCAGAGATTTCCCCAATTCAGAGAGGCAATCGGGCGGTCTGGCCGATTTTTTAGATCGCGCGCACGAAGTGAGAAGCTTTGTTAAGGCTGCCGGCCTGGAATGCGCGAGCCGCCTTGACGGCTTGAAAGGTTCAGCGACCATGGGCGCCGCGTGACTAGGCCTTTCCTCACCAAGAACCTCCGGTTCTTCCTGACGGCGCCGTCGCCTTGCCCCTATTTGCCGGGCCGCAGGGAACGCAAAGTGTTCACGGCGTTGGACGGCTTGGACGCAGGCAGCCTGCACGATGCGCTCACCAATTCCGGATTCCGCCGCTCGCAGAACATTGCCTACCGCCCGTCGTGTGAGGCCTGCGACGCCTGCATTTCGGCGCGCGTTCCGGTCGAGCAATTCACCTTCAACCGGCGCTGGCGCAAGATCATGCTCCGCAACGCCGATCTCACGCGAAGCCTCAAGCCCGCCCAGGCGACGGAGGAGCAGTTCCGATTGCTGCGCCGCTATCTGAGCTCGCGCCATGCTGACGGCGGCATGGCCGAGATGACCTTCCACGACTATGCGGCCATGGTGGAGGAGACCGCCGTCCACACCCACATCGTCGAGTATCGCTACTCGGACGGACCGGATCGCGGACAGCTTGCGGCGGCCGCTCTGGTTGATGCACTCGGCGATGGCCTCTCCATGGTCTATTCTTATTTCAGCCCGGAAGACCGCAGGCGCAGCCTTGGCGTCTACACCATCCTCGATCACATCCAGCAGGCGCGCGCCGCCGGCTTCAGCTACCTCTATCTCGGCTATTGGATCCCGGGCTCCGAGAAGATGCACTACAAGTCCGAGTTCAGGCCGCTCGAACTCCTGCTCGGCGGCGAGTGGCGGCCCTACGAGCCAGTGACGTTCTGACCTAAGCTTGGGCCATGCCTGAGTCGAAAAAAGCCCTGTGGCGGGCCGCCGAGCAGCAGGCCGCGTTCCGCCCGTTCACACAGAAACTCAACCCGAACTCGCTCTTTCGCGCCGCTGGCCTCTCGCGGCTCGCCGGCATGAGCCGCGCCCATGTCAGCCTAGTGCGGCTGCCGCCGGGCAAGGACAGTTTCGCCTATCATGCGCACATGCTCGAAGAGGAATGGATCTACATCCTCTCCGGGCGCGCCGTGGCCGAGATCGACGGAAAGAGCACGGAAGTCGGGCCGGGCGATTTCATGGGCTTCGCCACGCCTTCGGTTCCGCACCATCTGCGCAACACGTTCGATGAGGAGTGCGTCTACCTGATGGGCGGCGAAGACCGGCCGATCGATGTCGTCTCCTATCCCGAGCACGACAAGCGCTACCTGATTATGCAGACCGACAAGGGCGCCGAATTCTACGAGCTGGGCGAACCGATCAAGCCGGTCGGCAAGCCCGATTAGAGGACCAAGCCTTCCCGCGTGCGTGCGCCTTCGGGAGCAGCGTAGGCGAAGCGCGCGCAAACGCGGCTGTCGAGGGCTTCGGGGCCAGGCGGCTCGCTGCCGGAGAACACCAGCATCGTCACCGCTGTTGCGCGATCGTCATAGGCCAGCGCCACGTATTGCGGACGCTCCGCCCCGCAGAGCCCGACAACGCCAGCTGGAACCACTTGTTCGGTGATGCGCCGGAGTTCGACGGCAAGCGCGCCCGGTCCGACCACCGCCGCCGCATAGCTGTCGCCGTTCTTGGCGATCAAATCGCCGCCGCGGCGCGGATTGAGCGTGCGCGTGTAGAAGATCACCCCATTCGCAAAGCGGACGCCGCCGCGTTCGACGACGATCCCGCCGGTGATGGCGCGGGCGGTGTTCGAGGCGGGCTTGTACTCACCGGCCGGGCGCCCCTCGGCCGGCGGCTCTATGCTGGGCGCGCCCACCACAGGCCCGCACGCGGCGAGCACAAACAGCATCAGTGTGGCGGCGACGAAGCGCATCGCCCGTTTTTTAGCCGTTCAAGCCCCTAACGGCGACGCCACCCCATCGCAAAAGCCGCACCGCTTGTCGCTGTCAATTCACCGCCGAGGCCTGCGCCTGCGCAATCACCCAGTCGCCGCCGCGGCGCACCACCGTGAGCGTCAGCCGCGCGGCCTGAATGCCGCCGGGCTGACTTGGATCGTTCACGTACTCAACGCGCATGACGGACACGAGCGTATCGTCCGTGATCGCGCGCGCCCCCTCAAGGTGCGTCACCATGCGTACGCCGGCGGCATAGCGCGCCCGGTTGGCGCGATGGGCGGCGACGATCGCGCTGCGCCCGCGCAGAAATTCGCCGCCCAGCGTGACATGGCGCGCATCGCCCGCATAGAGCGCGCCGAAGCCATCCATATCGTTGGCGTTCCAAGTGGAGGCGTAGCGCTCGCTGATGCGCCGCGCCGTTTCCATGACCCGGCCGCGTTCAATATAGGTTGCAGCTTGCCCGCTGGTCTCACAACCCGACAGCGCAAAAGCGGCGCCGGCCGCCAGCGCAAGAACCAAACTACGCATGCGTCTCCCCCTGTCTTGTGGAGAACGCTAACATCACGCGCGGCCAGCGCGCCCGTTACGCATCGGCAATCTGCGCTACTGCGCGGTGATGAATGCACATTGCCGCGCTTGCGCCAGCTCGTAGACGCGCTGACCGCGCATGATTTGCGGCATGATGGCGGACACGCGCTCGGCCATCTCCGCCATCTGCGCCATGTTTTGCTGCGCCTGACGTTGCTGCTGAACCGCCATCGCCTGCTGCCCCGCCATTTGCGCGTAGCCCAGACCTGGGATGAAAGAGCTGGCGATTCCCATGAACAGGCTGACGCCCATTTGCGCCCGCATCTGGCCCCGCGCCGCGTTCATTTGATCGAGCTGCGCCTGCGCGTCGGCGCCATTGGCGGCGACAGCCGCTTGAACGGCAGGATCCTGCATTACCGTCGCGATCTCGCTTTCGAGCTGATCGCAGCCGAGCTGTTCATCGCCGGGGCGGGCGGCTTGCGCCTGCGCCGCCGCCATCGATTGTTCGAGGTTGGCCAGATTGTCGTACTCTTGTGCGGCGGCATGCGGGCCAACCAAGGCGAAGCTGAGCGCCACGACAGAGCAGAACATTGAACGCATGGAACCCTCCTTTGGGGACCCGCCACAGGTCGGCGCTCTCTATCTGGCGCCAAGTTACGCCTGTCACAGGGCCAAGGAAAGCGTGACCGCGCCCCGCCGGCAAGCACATTCTCCCATCCGCCCTCTCCCGGCCGGCGCGGGCGGCGGGTAAGAACGCCCCATGCGCCCGCTCCGCTATTCCATCAATGTCACGCTCGACGGCTGCGTCGATCACATGGCCGTCAGCCCGAGTGAGGACATCCATCTTTATGCCATGGGCAAGATCGCCGAGGCCGATGCGCTGCTGTTCGGGCGCACGACCTATGAGATGATGGAGAGCGCTTGGCGGCCGCCGGCGTCGGACGCGTTTCCGGAGTGGACGCAGCCGTTCGCGCGCACGATAGACGCGGCGAAAAAATATGTGGTTTCGAGCACGCTGAAGAGCGTCGATTGGAACGCTGAACTGGTGCGCGGAGACTTGGGCGACTTCGTGGGGGCGCTGAAGGCGATGCCGGGGAATGGCATTTACACCGGCGGCGTGATGTTGCCGAAGGCGTTGGCGGAAATGGGCCTGATCGACGAGTACGAGTTCGTCGTCCACCCGCGCATCGTTGGGCGCGGCCCGGTTTTGTTTGCGGGTCTGGCGAAGGTATTAGATTTGAAGCTGGTGGGGCGGCAGGAGCTTGGGGAATCTGGCGCGATAGTGTTGCGGTATGAGGCGCGGTAACGCTCCGTCGTCCCCTCTCCCGCATTGCGGAAGGATAGGTGAGGGGCGGCGCTGACTTCGAAGGCTGGAGCGCGCGGCCTCCGGCCGCGCATCATCTGTCGTGGGGCGTCGCCAAGGGAGCGAGAGGGTTCATTGCGACATGCTTACGAATCCTCGAACGGGAAATTCTTCAGTGTTTGGCGATGAGCTTCGGCCTTACGTGCCGCCCACTCATCGTTCAATTGCGATAGCAACGCCTCTTGCGCAGCGAAAAGACTGCGCCGTGCATCTTCGCCTGCTCGCGGCGTTCGCGTCGCCATGGCCATCTGATGTGTCACGCCGCCAAAAACGTACTCCAGCAGTTTGTCGGCGTGCTCAACGCCACACTCATATGAATCCGATCCGCAAAGACAAATCCAGTAACCGTCGAGATCGTCGCCGTCGTTCCCTTCGAAGAAGTTGATCTCAAGCCACCGGTCCTTGCGGTCCTTGTTGGGCAACAAATGTTTCGGCGCATCTATCAATGCGCCGAGACGCTCAACTTCGGCGTAAAGTTCGCTGAGTAGTTCTTCGTTGTCTTGTTCCGATCGAGATGCCCTGCGAGCAGCTTCATTCATACGCAATTGGCTCAGACCGACAGCTTCGAACTCGTCAAAATCCTGATCAGACTTGGTTACACCCAATTTCCTCAACGCGGTGCTGATCGGACCCGCGTCGGCCCATTCGGGGCCAAACGTCAGCTTGCCATCCTGAAAGAGCAGCGCGCCTTGGCCGCCTGTTCCACCGTGATATTCGGTTTCGACGTAGGCGAACTCAATCCCTTGCGAAGCGTCACAAAGCGTCGCGATCAAGTCCGGCGTGACATACACGAACTCATCGACAACCCCACTTGTATCCGAAACCCTAACGAACCTGAGATTCTGATAATCGAGTGGCAGAAGCGCGAAGCCTTGGCTCAAGGAGCAGATAGCCTGATCGCTCCATCGCTTCGATAACGCTCGGCAAGTCTCTGCCTTAGCGATCACGCCCGTTACGTGGTGCCCCATCCTACCCTCACAGCGGAATATTGTCGTGCTTCTTCCAGGGGTTCTCTAACTTCTTGTTCTTCAGCGTGCTCAGCGCGCGGATGATGCGTTTGCGGGTTTCGCGCGGCATGATCACGTCGTCGATATAGCCGCGTGAGGCGGCGACGAACGGATTAGCGAAACGGTCCGAGTATTCCTTGGTGCGCGCCGCGATTTTCTCCGGATCGCCCAGATCGGCGCGGAAAATGATCTCGACCGCGCCCTTGGCGCCCATCACCGCGATCTCGGCCGACGGCCACGCATAGTTCACGTCGCCGCGCAGATGCTTCGAACTCATCACGTCATAGGCGCCGCCATAGGCCTTGCGCGTGATCACCGTCACCTTCGGGACCGTCGCTTCGCCATAGGCGAACAAGAGCTTGGCGCCGTGCTTGATCAGGCCGCCGAGCTCCTGCTTGGTCCCCGGCAGGAAGCCCGGCACATCCACGAAGGTCACGATCGGGATGTTGAAGGCGTCGCAAAAGCGCACGAAGCGCGCCGCCTTGCGGGACGCGTCGATGTCGAGCACACCCGCCAGCGTCATCGGCTGGTTGGCGACGAAGCCCGCCGGCGCGCCATCGAGCCGCCCGAAGCCGGTGATGATGTTGCGCCCGAACTCGGTGCCGATCTCGAAGAAATCGCCCTCATCGGCGACCTTCTCGATCAATTCCTTCATGTCGTAGGGCTTGTTCGGGTTATCGGGGATGAGCCGATCGAGCGAGGGCTCCTCGCGGGCCACGTCGTCATAGTGCGGGCGGGTCGGCGGCTTTTCGCGATTGGAGCCGGGGAGGAAATCGATCAGCCGCCGCATCTGCGTCAGCGCCTCGAAATCGTTCTCGTAAGCGCCATCGACGACGCCCGACTTCGAGGCATGGACGCGCGCGCCGCCCAGCTCTTCGTGCGTCACCACTTCGTTGGTCACCGTGCGCACGACTTCCGGCCCGGTGACGTACATGTAGCTGGTGTCCTTCACCATGAAGATGAAGTCGGTCATCGCCGGGGAATACACATCGCCGCCCGCGCAGGGACCCATGATGACGCTGATCTGCGGCACCACGCCCGAGCCGAGAATGTTGCGCATGAAGATGTCAGCGTAGCCGGCGAGGCTGTCGACGCCTTCCTGAATGCGGGCGCCGCCGGCGTCGAAAATGCCGACGATCGGCGCGCCGTTCTTCAGCGCCATATCCTGCACTTTGACGATCTTGGCCGCGTGCGCGAGCGACAGCGAGCCGCCGAAGACGGTGAAGTCTTTCGAGAACACATAGACCAGGCGGCCGTTGATCGTGCCCCAGCCGGTGACCACCCCGTCGCCGGGGATTTTCGTCTTCTCCATGCCGAACTCGGAGGAGCGATGTTCGACGAACATGTCAAACTCCTCGAAACTGCCTTCGTCCATCAGCAGTTCGATGCGCTCGCGCGCGGTGAGCTTGCCTTTGGCGTGCTGAGCCGCATGGCGCTTTTCGCCTCCGCCCGCACGCGCTGCGGCGCGCTTTTCTTCCAGAGCGGCGATAATGTCTTTCATGGGCGGGCGGCTCCCAGCGCGTTGTCGGGCCGGGTTAACCTCGCCTCACGCGTCAGGCAAGCGGCTCAGACGCGCTTGCGCGCTGCCGCCACGCGATCTTGCAAGTTGGGCATGTGCGGCCAACGCTGCGCCGCGTGGTCGTAGACAGCGCGCGCGTCCGCCTTCCTGCCGAGGGCTTCCAGCGCCGCGCCGCGATTGAGCGACAGGACCGGTGCTTCGACGCCTTGCGACGCCAGGGTCTCGAATGTCTCCAAGGCTTCCTGAGGCCGATTCAGCATCAACAAGGCGGCGCCGCGGCTATTCTGGGCGTTGACGTGGCCCCAATCGAGCCGCAGCGCCTCATCTGCGGCATTGAGAGCGTCCTGCGCTTTGCCCTGGCCTCTCAATGCGCAGGAGAGGGCATCCCATCCGTTTGGGGTGGGGCTCCTGCTGATCGCCTGCCGCGCGATGCGCTCCGCCTCTTCCAGCCGGCCAGCGCGATAATTCGCGTCGGCGGCTACCTCTAGCAACCCCGGCCAAGTCGAGTCGATGCGAACCGCCACCGCGTATGCATCGGCCGCGCCGGCGAAGTTTCCCACCGACAATAGCAAGTGCCCCAATGCAACGTGATGACGTAGCGAATTTGGCTCGGCCCGCGTCGCCGCACGCAGGAGCCGTTCGGCTTCCTCCCAGTTGCGTTCCGAAGCGCGCACCATGGCGAGAATGTGAAGCGCGTCGGCAGGCGCCTTCGAGAGATCGCGCCATGCCTGCGTGAGAACACGCTCCGCCCCGGCCGCATCTCCACGCGCCAGTGAAGCATCGGCCTGGTCGAGTATGCTGTCTTGGCTCATCGATCGCTCCGCGAAACAACCTTTATGGCGCTGACCTCACAGATTACAAGAACATGCCTCATGCAGGAACCACGTCGAAGGGCGCCGTCATACGCTCGCCTTGCGAGAACGGGATGGTTCCGTGCCACATATAAGAGGGGAAGAGCACCAGTCGGCCTTCCTGCGGCTGAACCACCCGTTCCACGGCACAGCCCGGTGTCGGCCAGCGAGGTTCGCCGAACTTGATCCAGCCTTCTTGCCCCTCGCCTGAGCGCACGGCTTCCGGCACCGAAACATAATAGGCGGAGCTGATCCAGCCTTCGGGATGCAGGTGATTGATGTGATACCCATTGGCCTTGAGCTTGACCGACCAACACCCCGCGAACTTGAAACTTTCGGTTTTGCGGCCGCTCCAAGGGTGTCCAGGATTGAACGGCATCGAGGCGATGTAGGCGGCAATGGGCGTTCGAAGCGCGTTCAGGTACTCTTTGATCACCGGATCATCGATGGTGAGCAGGCTGCGCGTTGTCTGCGAACCATGGCGCAGCGATTGATCGAGCGGGTGTGTCTCAAGCACATGGAGTCGATTGAGACTCTCGCGTAGCTCGGCGTTGAATTCTGAAATGTTGGCGTACCCCGCAGGCGCTTCCAAATCGAACGGCTGCACCATCGCGTCATAGTCGAACAATTCGCGGTAGAGTGGATCTCCTTTTTGCCTCAGCGCCATGCCCTCGTAGGCAATCCAGTCTCCGTTAAAGGGCTCTGCGCTCCGCAGAGGGGCCAGCTGCGCCAGCGCTTCGTCGCTGCGCGCCAGCCGAAGCAAGGCCGAGATCAGGTTTCCGCGCGCCGACGAACTATCGGCCGCCGCCGATTGCAGCAAAGGCAGCGCTTCCGCAGTGCGATCCAGTTCATCGAGCACAACGCCGAGGGCGCCCTGAAGCGCACGATTGGATGCATCTCGCCGCAAACCGTCCCGCAGAAGAATCTCCGCTTCGACCCGCAGGTCCGCACGGCGAAGAAGATCAGCGCAGCCTAACCTTAGGTGGAACGCGTCGGGCTGACGCTGCACAGCGCGCAAAAACTCATCGGCAAAGGCTGGGCCCGCTCCGCGCATCCAACGCGTGCTCGCGAGCGCGTTGTGCAACCCAAGGTCTTGCGGCCACCGCCGAACCCCGTCAGCAAAAGCGGCCTCGGCGTCAGCGGATCGGGTCAACCCAAGTAGCGCCACGCCGCGGTTCAGCCACAACGCTGGCGCCGAGACGCCGCGCCTCGTCAACTCGTCAAAATCGACGAGCGCGTCTTGATAGCGCCCCAAGCGCGACAGCGCTTGAGCCCGTCCATGCTGAAGAACTGCATCACCTGGGCTCGCCTTTAATCCAGCTGCGCTTGCAGCAAGCGCTTCCTCAAACCTGTCTTGCCTGCGCAAAGCCCCCGCCAGAACCTCGTAGGCGTCTCCGCTGGGCGCCTGCAGCACGAGCAGCCGCGCCAACCGCTCCGCCTCGGCGAAGCGTCCGGCGGCCAGCGCTGCGCGCGCGTCATTGAGGCTCGCTGCGGTCATGCTTCCAGCGCCTCGATGAAGCGGCCGAGCGCCATGAACTCAGCGCGCTGGCGGTCCAACCTCGTGCGCGCCTCCTCATCCTCGCCCCAGCGCTCCAAACTCCAGAGATTGTCGAGTGCGGCGGCCGCGAACGCTTCCTCGGGTCCGATCCTTCGACGGAACAGCGCAAAGGCAATTAGCACGGACCCTGCGAGACCGGCTGTCTGCGCCAATGCGGTCAAGCGAAAATCATCAAGCGCGGCGGCGTGAGCGCGAAGCCGAGCCAGGGTTTCGCCACTGACATCAGCTGCGATGACGCCATTGACCACGGGCAACGAGACCCCAAGCGCAGTCCGGCCCCAGTCGACAAGCAAATCCCACGCAAGCGCTTGCCGCTCAACCAAGTCAGCTGGCGCCTCGGCGCGGTGACAACAAAGATCGGTCGCGCCGAAGGAAGCGACGTACGAGCACAATTCCTCACGGCGCTTCGCCGTGGAGTCCAGCGCGGCAAAGGCAAGTTGCGTGATCGGCATGGAAGCGGGAACAATGTGTTCCCCCTGCGCCGCCCACTCCTCCGCACACAGCTGCGCCAACGCTCTTGTGGGCGCGACGAACACGAGCCCGCCCGGCGTGCGCAGCGTCCGGTCATCCAGTTTGACGACGTGCGCGTCACCCTCGCCCTCGGCGACAATCACCTGCTTGTAGAAGCGGCGCGGAAGCGTTGGCGCTTCGCTCATCGCACACCGTCAAGAAGCTCTGGGCTTCGGTTCATGGCGCTCTCGTAGCCGATGGCGCCGCCCGATGCATCCGGACCAGCCGTCGCATTCTCAACCCGGCGCCACGTCAAACGCCATGCTGAGCCGCTCTGCGCCCTCAAACGGCACGGTGCCGTGCCAAAAATATGAGGGAAACAAAACCAGAAGTCCGGGCTTCGGCTCGATGTATTTCTCTGGCCCGCAACCCCGCGGCGGCCTGTTCGGCTCCCCGAACTTAAGCCAGCCCGCGCGCCCATCCTTGGGACGTTCGGCGGGCATGATCGACACGTAATAAGCCGAGCTGATCCAGCCGCGATCGTGAACATGGTTCGGCTGATAACCGCCGTCGCTTAGCCGCACCGACCATAGGCCGCCATAGCGGCAATGCTTGGTGCGGCGGGCCGCGACGGCGCTCTCTGGCGGCAGCCGACCAAGATAATCCCGCACGGCGCCATCCATCGCCGCCAGGAAATGCTTGATCGCCGGTTCCTCGAGAGCAAGCAGGCTGCGGCCGGTTTGCGATCCGTTCGGGATGTACTGATCCAGCGGATGGGCGTTGCTCTTGTGCTGATTGCGGAGCAGCACCGCCAAGCCGGCGTTGAACGCCTGCGTCGTGAACGAGCCTTGCGGCGGCGGAATTTCATACGTGCGGATCAGCCGGTCGTAATCGCACCAGAGACGGTAGTCGGCGTGGCCGAGCATGCGCATGGCGGTCGTCGCGCAAGCGATCAGGTATTGCTCATGGGGCTGCTCGGCGAGCAATTCGTTGGCGCTGCGCAGGGCCTCCTCAGGATGGCCGGCGCGGAGCAAGGTGGACAAAAGGTTGCGCCGCGCGCTGCGCGACGGGGCCAGTTCGGCGGCGCGACGCAGGACCTTCAAGCCGTCGAGCGGCCGGTCGAGTTCGTCGAGCACGACGCCCATGGCGGTGAGCAGCGCCGGCGCGTCGGGGGCCATGCGCACCGCCTCGTCGAGGACGCCGAGCGCCTTCGTATTGTGACCGCCCCGATGCAGCGCATCCGCGCACGCCAACCGAAGCGCAAGATCGTTGGGGCGCTGACGAATTGCCGCTTCGGTGAGCGCGGCGCAGTTCTCACCCTCGCCGCGCAACCAGCGCATCCGCGCAAGCGCGCCATGCAGCGCTCCCACCTGCGGCCATTGCTGCACGCCAGCCTCGGCAATGGTCTCAGCTTCTTTCTTGCGCCCTTCAAGGTAGAGAGCGCGCGCGTAGTGGAGCGCAAGTTCGGGCGTGTCGAGTTCCTGACGTGCAAGCTTGTCGAACACCTCGAGCGCCTCGCTGTTGCGCCCGACCTTCTCCAGCGCCGTCGCGTAATTGAACCGAAGCCCACGCAAATTCGGCCCAAACTTAAGCGCGGTTTCGGCTGTCGCCAGCGCATCCTGGTGGCGCTCCTGCGCCCGCTGCACGGTGCCAAGCAGCGTCCAGCTCTCCGGCCCCGGCGCCAGCGAGATATAGGCGCGCGCCTCGCGCTCGGCTTCGGCCAGATCGCCCAACGCCATGAGACAGCGCACGATGTTGACGCGCACCATCAGGAAATTGGCGTTAAGCGCAGAAGCCGCGCGGAAGACGCGGATGGCCTCCTCGTAGGCCCCGCGCGCCTGCAAGACGAGGCCAAGCTCGCTGTAGTACTGGCCGGAGGTGAGATCGTGCGCGATGGCGGCGCGGAAGTAGCGTTCGGCTTCCGCCAGCTGGCCTTCCGCCTTCTTGATCTGACCCATCAGATGCTGGACGGGGGCATCTGCCTTGAATTGGTGGAGCACGGGCGAGAGGATGCGCTCGGCGCCGACCGGGTCGTTCTGATTCAGCAGCTCCCGCGCGGCGTTGACGAATGCATCGGCCTCGATCGCGCCCTTCATCGCGTCCCCTCAAACGGCGCGAACGGATCGCGTGCGTCGGCTTCGTCAAAGCCCAGAGTGTTGAACGCCGTCTTGATGTGGCCCGCGAGCTTGGCGATCACTTTGAGTTCGCCGCCCGACGGATGCGGCATCCGGATGGCCCGCGCGTGCAGGAGCAGCGCGCCGCCCAGGTCGTTCGGCGTAGGCCGGTCGCATTTGTATTTCGGGTCGCCGGCAATGGCGTGACCCATCTCGGCCATATGGAAGCGGAGTTGGTGCGTGCGCCCTGTCACCGGCCGCAGCGCCACCCAGGCCGCGCGCTGAGCCGCCTCGGAGATGACCGCATACTGGGTGACGGCGTGGACCGCGCCTTCATCCGTCTGCACCGCCCGCACCATCATCTCGCGATCGGCGTCGCGCGCGCCGGGCGCCTTGCGGATCCAGGAACGCAACTCGCCGACCCTCGGCCGCGGCGAGCCCACGACAATCGCCCAATAGATCTTGTCTGTATCCCGATCGCGGAACGCCTCGGCGAGAAACGCCGCGGCGCGCGGATGACGCGCGAGCACAAGGCAGCCGGAAGTGTCGCGATCGAGCCGGTGCACCAACTTCGGCTTCTTCTCGGCGTCGAACTTCAGACCCTCCATCAGGGCGTCGAGATGGCGCGGAGTCTTGGCGCCGCCCTGCACCGCGAGCCCGTGCGGCTTGTTCAGCACGATGACGTCGTCATCGCGATGAATGACCAGCGAGCGGACGTAGTCTTCGTCCTTCTTCGAGAGAGCGCCTGCAGGCGGCCGTTCGCGGGCATCCGGCAGCGGCGGAATGCGCACGCTCTGCCCTGGCCCAACCCGGTCGGAGGCCTTCACCCGCGCGCCGTCGACGCGCACCTGGCCGGTGCGCAGAAGTTTTTCCACCTGGCCCTGCGTGAGCTGCGGGTAGCGGCGGCGGAGCCAGCGATCGATCCGCGCTTCGCCGTCGTCCTCGCTGACCTCAACGGTCTCGACCGACCTCATGCGCGCCCCAAGCTAAGACCCAACCAACATGCGCCGACGCTCAGGACAACCGATGCAACGGCATAGAGCGCGGCGAGGCCGAACTGGTGTTCCATGAGCCGCACCGTCTCCAGCGAAAACGCCGAAAAGGTGGTGAAGCCGCCAAGAACGCCTACGCCGAGCGCAAGCCGCAGCGCCTCCTGCTCAGGCCCCACGCGCGCCGCAAGCAGACCCATGGCTAATCCGCCGGCAGCATTGACGATCAGGGTCCCCCAAGGAAACGCCAGTCCCAGCCAGCGCTCGGCGCCGACGCTGACGCCATAGCGGGCTAAAGCCCCGAGGGCGCCGCCCAGCGCGACCCACAGCACCTGCATCAACCGGCGCTGGGCAGACGTGCGCGAAGATTGGAGGATACCGCGCGAGCGTCGAACGCGTTCGGATCGTCAGGCTTTGCGCCTTCGCCGAAGCGTATCTCGAGCGTCGCGCCACGCGCCCGTTCGCCGTCGCTCGCTCGTTCGCCAATAGGGATATTGACGCCGACGCTGACGCTAGCGCCGCTGCGCCTGCCCCAACTGCCGCCGCCGACGCCGATGCCGACGCTCGAGCCGCCGGAGCGGCCTTGCTGCATGGCGTCCGTGGTGCGACGATCGACCCAGAACCACTCGCGTCCGTTCGCCAACGTGAGCTCAGCCGCGCGCAGCAACGCATAATCCTGCAACACGCTGGCTTCGGCCCCGCCCGGAGCGCGATACGTTACAAAGTAGCGGTTGGACTCAATCTGGGTTTCCGAATAACCGGCGCTCGTTGCCGACGCCGCCGCGCCGTAGGGCGGCGGCGCTGCCGTTGTGGCGCATGCGGCCAAGCTCAATGCCGCGGCGGCTAAGACAAAAAATCGGGGCATGGCTTCGATCCTCTAGAATCCCTCGTCGCACAGCCTAGCAGATATCTTCGACCTCTGGCGTCTCAAGCCCCAGTGATCGGGCCGCCTCAAGGAAGGCGGGCGGCAGAAGCGCGCTAAAGCGGCGCCTGCCTCCATTGGGATGCGGAAGCTCGAGCGCAGCCGCATGCAGCATCAGTCGTGAAATCTCAACGCCGCCAAGGCGATAGAGCCCGCCATACTTGCCGTCGCCGGCGATCGGCCGGCCAATAGCGGCCATGTGCGCGCGCAACTGATGCATGCGTCCCGTCTCGGGCGCCAGATCGAGCAACGCCGCTTCGGGCGAAGCGGAAAGCGTCCGGTAGCGCGTCAGCGCCGCCTGGCCGTCCGCATGCGCTTCCATGATGTCGAGCCCGCGCCGTGACGCCTTGCGCAGCGCCAGCGAAACTGCGCCTTCCGGCGGGCTCGGCGCGCCGCCGCAGACAATGGCAAGGTAGGTCTTGTTCACGTCGCGGCCAGCGAACGCCGCAGACAGAAAAGCGGCGGCCGGCTTTGTGCGCGCCGCAACGATGACGCCCGACGTCTCGCGATCCAGCCGATGCACAAGTCTCGGAACCTTGCCGTTAGATTTGGCGAACGCCGCCAACAAGTGTTCCAAGCTCACGCTCACCCCTGACCCACCCTGCACAGGCAGTCCGGACGGTTTGTTGAACGCAATCAGCGCATCGTCTTCCTCAATGACGAGGCTGCGCGCAAAAGCGGTCTGATCGGGAGTGAGCGCCACGCGTCACTCGCCCGCTGAATCGGCGCGGCGCTTGGCCCAATGTTCCAGGCGTTCTTTGATCGCCGCTTCGCGGCCGCGGCCGGCAGGCGCGTAGAACTGGCGGCGCGCCATGCCGTCGGGAAAATAGTTCTGCCCCGAGAAGCCACCGTCCGCGTCGTGATCGTAGGCGTAGCCGGCGCCGTAACCCAAATCCTTCATCAGCTTGGTCGGCGCGTTTCGGATGTGCATCGGCGGCCCCAATGCGCCGGTTTCCTGCGCCGCCGCGCGCGCGGCCTTCCAGGCGGTGTAGGCGGCATTCGACTTCGGCGCGGTGGCAAGATGCAGCACCGCCTGCGCCAGATGCAATTCCGCCTCTGGCGGACCGATGAAGTGCACGGCGTCCTTGGCGGCATTGGCGATCAGCAGCGCCGTGGGATCGGCGAGCCCGATATCTTCAGCCGCCGCCCGCATCAAACGGCGCGCAATGAACAGCAAGTCCTCGCCGCCGACGACCATGCGCGCCAGCCAATAGAGCGCCGCATCGGGATCGGAGCCGCGGATCGATTTATGGAGCGCGGAAATAAGATTGTAGTGCTCCTCCCGATCCTTGTCGTAAGCGGGCGCGCGCTTCTGCAGCAATTCGCCGAGCGCCTTGGCGTCGAGCGGCGTTCCAGGCTCCAGCGCGAACAATTCCTCCGCGAGCGTCAAGAGGTAGCGCCCATCGCCATCGGCGAGATTGGCCAAAGCGATCCGCGCATCAGCAGCGAGTGGCAGCGATTTGCCCATCAGAGCCTCGGCGCGCTCCAAGAGCTGCGCCATCGCCGCGTCGTCCAGGCGTTTCAGCACGAACACCTGCGCGCGCGACAACAGCGCCGCATTGATCTCGAAACTCGGGTTCTCGGTCGTCGCTCCAACCAGAGTTACAACGCCTTGTTCGACGTACGGCAAGAAACCGTCCTGCTGGGCGCGGTTGAAGCGATGGATCTCATCGACGAACAGCAGCGTCGATTTGCCGGATGCGCGGCGGCCTTTGGCGGTTTCGAACGCCTTCTTCAGATCGGCAACGCCCGAGAACACTGCGCTAATCTGCTGGAACTCATGCCCGGTCGCTTCCGCCAGCAGCCGCGCGATCGTGGTCTTGCCGACGCCAGGCGGCCCCCAGAGAATCATCGACGCCAATCGGCGCTGGCCGACCATGCGTCCGATCGGCGCGTCAGGTTTCAGGAGGTGATCTTGACCGACAACCTGATCGAGGCTGCGAGGCCGCAGCCGCTCCGCCAAAGGCGTCGACGCGCCCTGGTCCAGGCCGGCGGCTTCGAACAAATCACTCACCGGACCAAGATAGTCTCTCGCGAGCGCGGAGACGATGGCCGAACGAGCGTTCAGAACCGCAATTCGCCGCGTTGTCCGCCGCGTTCCACGCCGACCACCCAGGTGCGCGCCTGCGTCATCGCGCGATCCAGGTCCGCCGCGTCACGCACAGGCTGGCCGTTGACGGCGTCGACGATGTCGCCGCGGCGGAAGAAGCGCGCGGCGGCGCTGCGACGCTCGACCTCCTGAACCACGACGCCGGTCTTGAACGGATCGAGGCCGGCCGCCTCCGCCGTCGCCGGCGTCAATGTCACCACACGCGCGCCGGCGAGCGGATGATTGCCCGACAGCAGACGCGGGTCCGGCGAACCGCCAGGCGGCGCTTCGGCATTGGCGCTGAGCGTAAGCCGTCGCCCATCGCGCAAAACGGTGAGCGGCACGCGTGCACCCGGCCGCTGCGTGGCGAATTGATAGCGCACGCCGCCTTCGTCGCGCACTTCCACCCCGGCAACCGCCAGGATGACATCGCCTTGGCGCAACCCTGCCCGCTCTCCAGCCGCGCGGGGGTAAAGGTCGGTGACGAAGACGCCCTCCGGCCGCGGCAACCCAAGCGCGCGCGCCTGATCCTGGGTTACCGCTTGCAGCCGGGCCCCAAGCCATGGGCGGATCACCGTGCGGCCGCCGGACACGGCGGACTCGACCACGCGCCGCACCATCTCGGAAGGAATGGCGAAGCCGATGCCGTTCGAGCCGCCGGTCTCGGAGAAAATGGCGCTGTTGATGCCGACAAGCGCGCCGCTCATATCGACCAGCGCGCCGCCGGAATTGCCGCGATTGATGGCGGCGTCTGTCTGAATGAAGAAGGCGTAGTCGGAAATGCCGACATCGGTGCGCGCCAGCGCCGAAATGATGCCGCTGGTGACGGTTTGCTCGAGCCCGTACGGGTTGCCGATCGCCAACACCAGGTCGCCGACCTGCAAACTATTCTGCGTGTCCGCAAACGCGAGAGTAGGCAAACGCTCACTGCCGGGATTGATGCGCAGTACGGCGAGATCGACGCGCTGATCGGCAAGCACCAGCTCGGCGTCGAACTCGCGCCGGTCGGCCAACACCACTTTCAGCGACTGAGCGCCGTCGATGACGTGGTTGTTGGTGACGATGATGCCGTCCTCGCGCACGATCACGCCCGAACCCAGCGAGTTCTCGATCCGCGGCGCGCTAAAGCGCCCGAAGAACGGGTCGCGCGCCATCGCCCGCACCACGCGCTGGGCGTAGACGTTGACCACCGCCGGACCCGCGCGCGCCGCGACTGGCGCGAATGAGAGTTGCACCTCGCCGCGGCTCGACGGCGCCGCACGAACCAGCGGCTCGGCCTGAACCAGTTGGAGATAGGGATCGGCGGGCTCTGCCGGCGCCTCGCGCTGCGTCGCCAGCGGCGACACAGCCAGAGCCCCTCCGGCAAAGCCTGCAACGAGCGCCGCATACGGCGACGCCTTCAGCAACGTCTCACGCGTGATCTTCATCGGATGTCCCAGAGCCGGCAATCAATCGGCCCCGGATCATGCTTTTCGACGGGGCAGAAACATGGCGATCCCAGAGGGCCAAACGCAAACGGGCCGCCCAGCTGGCGGCCCGCTCTCGCGTTCATGAACGCGAAGATCAGTTGTCGGTGTACACCGCTTCCGGGCGCGGGCCGCTATCCTTGCCGAGCGCATCCTCGTCGCGGTCGACGAACTCAATCACCGCCAGCGGGGCGTTGTCGCCATGGCGGAAACCGGCCTTTAGCACGCGGGTGTAGCCGCCGGCGCGGGCCTTGTAGCGCGGCGCCAGGGTTTCGAAGAGCTTCTTCGTCTGGGTTTCGTCGCGCATGCGCGCCAGCACCAGACGGCGCGAACCGAGGTCGCCCTTCTTGGCCAGCGTGACCAGGCGTTCGACGACCGGGCGCAACGCCTTGGCCTTCGGCAACGTCGTCACGATCTGCTCGTGCTTGATCAGCGAGGCCGCCATGTTGGCGAACATCGCCTGACGGTGGCTGGCCGTGCGGTTGAGTTTCTTATGTCCGGCGCCGTGACGCATTGTATTCCCCGGGGATTGGGGATTGGGGATTGGGGATTGGATTGGGCTGACCCCAATCCCTAATCCCCAAAACCTAATCCCTAAATTTGGTCTTCGTACTTCTTCGCGAGATCGTCGATATTGTCCGGCGGCCAATTCTCGACCGCCATGCCGAGGTGCAGGCCCATCGAGGCCAACACTTCCTTGATCTCGTTCAGCGACTTGCGCCCGAAGTTCGGCGTGCGCAGCATCTCGCCTTCCGTCTTCTGGATCAGATCGCCGATGTAGACGATGTTGTCGTTCTTCAAGCAATTCGCCGAGCGCACCGAGAGTTCGAGTTCGTCGACCTTCTTCAGCAGCGCCGGATTGAACGGCAGGTCCGGCTTGTCGCCGCCTTCCTTCTTCTGCTTCGGCTCTTCGAAAGTAATGAACACCTGCAGTTGGTCCTGCAGAATGCGCGCGGCATAGGCGATCGCATCCTCAGGCCGCACGGCGCCGTTGGTTTCCACTTCGATGATCAGCTTGTCGTAATCGAGCACCTGGCCTTCGCGCGTGTTGTCGACACGATAGGCGACGCGGCGCACCGGCGAGTAGATCGAGTCGATGGCGATCAGGCCGATCGGCGCGTCATCGGGGCGGTTCTGCTCGGCGGGGACGTAGCCCTTGCCGTTGTTGATCGTCAGCTCCATGCGGATGGAGGCGCCGTCGTCCAGCGTGCAGATCACCAGATCCGGATTGAGAATCTCCATGTCGGAGACGGTCTGGATGTCGCCGGCTTTGACTTCGCCGGGCCCGGCCTTGGTGAGCATCACCCGCTTCGGGCCCTCGCCGCGCATGCGGATGGCGACTTGCTTCAGATTGAGCACGATGTCGGTGACGTCCTCGCGGACGCCCTGGATCGAGCTGAATTCGTGTACGACACCGTCGATCTGCACCGAGGTGATCGCAGCGCCTTGCAGCGACGACAGCAGCACGCGACGCAGCGCGTTGCCGAGCGTCAGACCGAAGCCGCGTTCGAGGGGTTCCGCAATCAAAGTCGCCCGCTTGCCCGCGTCATACGCGTGCTCGATCACGGGTTTCTTCGGACGGATCAATTCCAACCAGTTTTTTTCGATCGACATCAACTCTATCCAAACTCCTCCCCCTAAAAGGGGGAGGCTGGGAGGGGGTCATTGTTTTTGGCGATGGTGCAGAGCGACCCCCTCCGGCTCGCTCCGCTCGCCACCTCCCCCTTGCTGGGGGAGGAAAAATCAAACTCTCCGGCGCTTCGGCGGTCTGCAGCCGTTGTGCGGTATCGGCGTGACGTCGCGGATCGACGTCACCGTGAAGCCGACAGCTTGCAGCGCGCGCAACGCGCTCTCGCGGCCCGAACCCGGGCCCGACACGTTGACCTCGAGCGTGCGCATGCCGTGTTCCATCGCTTTGCGGCCTGCGTCTTCAGCGGCGACCTGCGCGGCGTACGGCGTCGACTTGCGCGAACCCTTGAAGCCCATGGTGCCGGCGCTCGACCACGAGATCGTGTTGCCCTGTGCGTCGGCGATCGTGATCATCGTGTTGTTGAACGACGCGTTCACATGCGCGACGCCGGTGACGATGTTCTTGCGTTCACGCTTTTTGACGCGTGCTGCTTCCTTAGCCATTGCGGCGTGTCCTTACTTCTTGGTCGCTTGCTTCTTGCCGGCGATCGGCTTGGCCGGACCCTTGCGGGTGCGGGCATTGGTGTGGGTGCGCTGGCCGCGAACCGGCAGGCCTTTGCGGTGACGCAGACCGCGATAGCAGCCGAGATCCATCAGGCGCTTGATGTTGGTCGCGGTCTCGCGGCGAAGATCGCCTTCGACGGTATAGTCGCGGTCGATGGTTTCGCGGAGTTGGAGAACTTCCGCGTCGGTCAGTTCACTGACGCGGCGTTCGGGCGCGATGCCGACTTTCTCAGTGATTTCCTTGGCGTAGGCTTTGCCGATGCCATGGATGTATTGCAGCGCGATAACGACGCGCTTCTGGGTCGGAATGTTTACGCCGGCGATACGTGCCATGTTGGCGGTGCTCCAAACGCAATAGGCGCGACGCCGCCGGACCCGCTGGGTCCGGGGAGCATCGCGGTGAGGTGTTCGCGAAGTGGGCGGTTATAGCGGGGCGAAATGCCGCGTCAACCGGCCGAAACGCGCTCCTGTTGCGGCTTTTGCGCCGCCTCGGCAGCGTCAAATCGTGCGCGGGCGGCCTCAATACAAGGGGTGTGTTCGATCGCCCAAGTTCCGAGTGCCGAAACTGGTTTGAGCAGGTCCCGGCCCAGCTCCGTGAGGGCATAATCGACGCGCGGCGGGACGGTCGGCGTGACGGTGCGGCTCACCAAACCATCGCGCTCCAGATTCCTCAGAGTCAGGGTCAGCATGCGCTGCGAGATGCCGCCGATGATCCGTTTGATTTCATTGAACCTTCTGGGTCCATCGCCGAGGCGCTGAATGATCAGCACGCTCCATTTGTCGCCGATCCTCGACAAGATCGCACTGACCGCCCGGCAACCATGCGATCCGGGATCGGAAACACGGTTGTGACTAGGCCGCACGGCTGTGCGTTCTTGAGCGGACTTCATGGGCACTCATATAGCGCTAGTTACTAATCGTTACCAGGGGAAATAGAGTGCCTGTCACCGTCGCCGTCGTTATCGGCAGCCTCCGCAAGAACTCGTTGAACCGGCAGTTTGCCCACGCCCTCGCAAGGTCGGCGCATCCGACCCTCGATTTGCGCATCGTCGAAATCGGCGACTTGCCGTTGTACAATCAGGACCTTGAGGCCGAGCTGCCCGGGCCGGTGCGACGGTTCAAGGACGAGATCGAAGCCGCTGATGCGGTCCTGTTCGTCACGCCCGAGTTCAATCGCTCGTTTTCCGCGGCCTTGAAGAACGCGATCGAGTGGGGCTCGCGTCCATGGGGCCGGAATTCATGGGCCGGCAAGCCGGGCGCCATCGTCGGCGTCACGCCGGGCGCCGTCGGCACCGCGGCGGCGCAAGCACAATTGCGCAGCGTCGTGGGCGCCGTTGGCGTGGCGCTCACGGTCCACCCCGAAATCTATCTCTCCTACCGCGACGGGCTGATCGTCGATGGCGAGATCGCCGACGACAAATTTAGGCGACTGCTGAATGAGTGGGTCGCGCAATTTTCCGCGTGGATCGTTCGGATCAAAGCGCCGAGCGCTTAGGCGGCATCGAGCGCGGCGGCGATGGACGTGGCCACATCCTCAATCCCGGCCATGCCATCGACGCCGCGAACTTTTCCCTGGGCTTCATAGTAAGGCACGAGCGGCGCTGTCTGCGCGAGATAGGCGTCGAGCCGAACCTTGAAACTCTCGGGATTGTCGTCGGCCCTGCCCTCGTCGGCAAAGCGCTTGGCGACGCGAGCGAGCAATTTCTGCGGATCGACTTCGAGACGCACGACGCGATCGATCTGCTTGCCATGGCGCGCGAGCATCGCATCCAGCGCTTCGGCTTGCGCCACGGTTCGAGGAAACCCGTCGAAGATGAACCCCGGAGCGCTTTTGTTGTCGGCAAGCGCCTGTTCGATCAGCGCGATAACGATCTCGTCGGAAACCAGCGATCCGGAATCCATGATCGCCGCCACCCGCTGGCCCAGTTCCGAGCCCGATTTGCGCGCCGCGCGCAGCATGTCGCCTGTCGAGAGCTGGACGTACCCGCGCTCAGCGGTCAGCCGCTTCGCCTGCGTGCCCTTGCCGGCAGCCGGCGGGCCGAACAGGATCAGGTTCATTTCTTGACGATCCCGCCACCGGAGCCGCGCAGCTTCGAGCGCTTGATCAAGCCCTCATATTGGTGCGCGACCAAGTGCGACTGGATTTGCGCTACCGTGTCCAGCGTCACCGAGATCACGATCAGGATCGACGTGCCGCCGAGATAGAACGGCACGCCGTAGTACGTGATCAGCATTTCCGGCAGCAAGCAGACCAGCGTGATGTAGGCGGCGCCGATGACGGTCAGGCGCGTCAGCACGTAATCGAGGTACTCCGCTGTTTTCTTGCCCGGGCGAATGCCGGGCAGAAAGCCGCCGTACTTGCGCAGATTGTCAGCGGTCTCTTCCGGATTGAACACGATCGAGGTGTAGAAGAAGCAGAAGAAGATGATGCCGACCGCATAAAGGAACATGTGTCCGGGCTGGCCGTAGCCGATATAGCCTTGCATCACGTTGACCCATTCGGGCGCGTTTTGCTGCATGCCGAGGAAGCCGACGATCGTCTGCGGCAGCATCAGCAGCGATGACGCGAAAATCGGCGGGATCACGCCGGCCGTGTTGATCTTCAGCGGCAAGAATGAGCTTTCGCCCATGAACATCCGGTTGCCCTGTTGGCGCTTGGGATACTGAACCACCAGCCGACGTTGAGAGCGCTCGATGAAGACAACGAAAACGATCGCGCCAAGCAGTAAGGCGCCGATAGCAAAAACGGCAAAGAAATTGAGGTCCCCCGTCCGCGCCAAGGCCAATGTCGACATGATGACGCGCGGCAACTCAGCGATGATGCCAACCATGATGATGAGCGACACGCCGTTGCCGACGCCGCGCGCCGTAACCTGCTCGCCCAGCCACATCAGGAACATAGTGCCGCCGGTCAGCGTAATGACCGTGGACGCGACAAAGAACCAACCGGGGTTCGACACCACGCCCGCGCTTGACTGCAACCCGATGGCGATGCCGTAGGACTGGATGACGGCCAAGCCGAGCGTGAGGTAGCGGGTGTATTGGTTGATCTGCTTGCGGCCGACTTCGCCTTCCTTCTTGAGCCGCTCAAGCGAAGGCACCGACGTCGACAACAGCTGCATGATGATCGACGCGGAAATGTACGGCATCACGTTCAACGCGAACACGGCCATACGCTCGACGGCGCCGCCAGAGAACGTATTGAACATGCCCAGGATGCCGCCGGCCTGCTGCTGGAAGGCCTGCGCGAAAGCGGCCGGATCGATGCCGGGGATCGGGATGAACGTGCCGATCCGGTAAACGATCAGCGCGATGATCGTGTACCAGATGCGCTTCTGGAGGTCGGTCGCCTTGGCGAAGGCCGCGAAATTGATGTTTGCGGCCAGTTGTTCTGCGGCTGATGCCATGTAAGCGCGCTGCTCCGATCCGTTTCACTCCTCCCCCTCCAAGGGGGAGGTGGTCGCGAGGCGACCGGAGGGGGTCCGACCAACCGACGCTGTATCGACCCCCTCCCAGCCTCCCCCTTGCAGGGGGAGGAAGAAGTTCAGCGCCAACTTAGGCTGCCGCTTCGTCCGCGGCAGGCGGATTCAGCAGCGTCACCTTACCGCCGGCCTTCTCCACAGCGGCCACGGCCGCGGCGGAGGCGCCGGAAACGGTGATGTTCACTTTGGCCTTCAGCTCGCCGCGCGCAAGGAGGCGGACGCCGTCTTTCTTGCGGCGCACCACGCCGGCTTCGACCAGCGTGTCTTCGGTGATCTCGTTTTTGGCGTCGATCTTCTTGTTATCGATAGCGTTTTGGAGCGTGGCCAAATTGATCCATTGGGTGCGCTTGCTGTTGAGCGCATTGAAGCCGCGCTTCGGCATGCGCATGTGCAGCGGCATCTGACCGCCCTCGAAGCCATTGATCGAGACGCCGCGGCGAGACTTCTGGCCCTTCACGCCGCGTCCGCCGGTCTTACCCTTGCCCGAGCCGACGCCGCGGCCGACGCGCATCAGCTTCTTGGTCGAGCCCGGATTGTCGGCCAGTTCGTTCAGTTTCATTTGCTTCGCTCCGCGAAGCAGAGGCAGTCGGCATTCGGCAGTGGGCAGATCGTATCCAGCCCCTTATTGCCTATTGCCCATTGCCTACTGCCTCATTTTACCACTTCCACCAAATGCCCAACCTTGCGGATCATGCCTTGGATCGAAGGCGTGTCCTCAAGCTCGACGACTTGGTTCGCGCGCTTCAGGCCGAGGCCCAACAGCGTCGCACGTTGATCGTTCTCACGCCGGATCGGGCTGCCGACACGGCGCACTTTGATCTTGCCGCCCGCGGCGGCCTTCTTCTTGGCAGTCGCCATCTATCAACCCTCCGCCGGCACTTCGCCGAGGCTCGCGCCATCCTTGCGGCGGCCGACGAGGTCCGCAACCTTCAGGCCGCGGCGGCTCGCGACCTGGCGCGGCGAACTTTGTTCCTTCAGCGCATCCATAGTCGCACGCACCATGTTGTAGGGGTTCGAGGTGCCGACGGACTTCGCGACCACATCGTGCACGCCCAGAGCGTCGAACACCGCACGCAGCGGACCACCAGCGATGATGCCGGTACCCTGCGGTGCCGGGCGCAACACAACCTTGCCCGCGCCGTGACGGCCGGTCACGTCGTGATGCAGCGTGCGGCCTTCGCGCAGCGGCACGCGGATCAGCGCCTTCTTGGCCGCTTCCGTCGCCTTGCGGATCGCTTC
>LWDN01000021.1:42052-42823 GCA_002083515.1 Proteobacteria bacterium HN_bin10 | reverse complement strand
CAGCGCGCGCAATGGCGCGCCCGACGATCTGACGCTGATCGAAAGCATCAGCCTCATGCAGCAGACGACGCTCTACGCGCTCGGCATTTTCCACTTCGACCAGATCGCTGACTGGAGCGAAGAGAACGTCGCCTGGGTCGATCAGTATCTGCGCCTGCAGGGCCGCATCGACGAGGAAGAGTGGGTCGAGCAGGCCGCCGATCTCGCTGCCCACGGCCCCGCCGCCGCGCGCCGCGTCATGCAGGATGAAGACGCGTAGTTCAGCCTTTGAAGTAGGCGCAGAACTTGTTGCCTTCCGGATCGCGCACATAGGCGCCATAGAAAGGCGGATCGGACTCGCCGCGCACGCCCGGCGCGCCTTCGTCCTTGCCGCCGGCAGCGATCCCCGCCGCGTGGAAAGCATCGACAGCCGCGCGCGACGGCGCCTTGAATGCAAGCATCGAGCCGTTGCCCAGCGTCGCGGGTTGGCCGTTCTCCGGCGTCGCCGGATAGATTTCGAGGCCCTCTTTCTTGCCGCCGGGCCCGTATCCGGCCCAGCCGCCGCCCTCGAACGTGCGCTTGTAGCCGAGCGGCTCGAAGGCGGCGTCGAAGAAGGCGCAGGAGCGGGCGATATCGTTCGAACCGATGGTGACGTAGCCGATCATGAGAAAATCCTCCGCCGCCCTCTAAGCACGATCACATTCGAGTGGCAAGAACAAAAAGGGAACGATGGCCGGCGTCTCGCGGCGAGGCGTGGCTTCGCGCGGTGTGTGGCTCTAAGGACCGCCGGCT
>LWDN01000021.1:6666-42011 GCA_002083515.1 Proteobacteria bacterium HN_bin10 | reverse complement strand
CCGGCTGGAAGCCGGCGGTCCTCGGAGGGTCAAGGAAGAATCCGGAGGGGTGACTCACACGCACCCCCTGTCGCTCGCGCGAACCTGGCGCGGCTTGCGCGGCGCGTGTGTGTCACCCGGTGTCACCAAACGCCGCGATGATCGGCACATGGTCGGAGGCTTTCTCCAGGCCGCGCGCTTTCTTGAAGATTTCGACGCTGTCCAGACGATCGGCGGCCTGCGGCGAGAGCAGCAGATGATCGATGCGGATGCCGTGGTCCTTGGCCCAGGCGCCGGCCTGATAATCCCAGAACGTGTAGCGATGCGCGGCGCCATCGGCCTGCATGTACGCGTCGCGGAGACCGAGATTGAGCAGCGCGCGATAGGCGGCGCGGGTTTCGGGCTGGAAGAGGGCGTCGCCGGTCCACACCGCCGGATTATGGCAATCGACCTCGCGTGGGATGACGTTGTAATCGCCGGCGATGACGAAGCGCTCTTCGAGCGTCAGCAGATCGGCAAGATGCGTGCGCAGCGCGTCCATGAACGCAAGCTTGAACTGAAACTTCTCCGTGCCGATCGGATTGCCGTTGGGCGCATAGACCGAAGCGACGCGCACCGGCCCGTCCGGCGCGGCGATGATGCATTCGAGATAGCGCGCCTGGTCGTGATCCAAGCCGGGCACGCCGCGGATGGTCTCTTCGATGCGATGCTTGGAGAGGATGGCGACGCCGTTATAGCTCTTCTGGCCGAAGGTTTCGATGTTGAAGCCCATGGTTTCGAATTCGAGGCGGGGAAAGCGCGCGTCCTCGCACTTGATTTCCTGCAGACACCAGATGTCGGCATTGATCTCCTCGAACACTTTCAGCGCCGTTGGCAGGCGCGCGAGGATGGAATTGACGTTCCAGGCGACGATCTTGAGGGGCATTGGTGATGCTATTAGCGCACCAAGACCCCTCCCCCTAGAGGGGGGAGGGGCAGGGGTGGGGGTGATTGAGAAGTCAAAAGACAAGAATCGAAGCGCGGTTCTGAGCTTTCGGCTTCACCCCACCCTTTGACCCCCTCCCCCTACAGGGGAGGGGGAAGTATGGTGCTCCTATGACGGTGATCCTCTGGGCATTCACACTTTTTCACTTGGCTGTCGGGCTTGCGAGCCTGGGGCTGGCGCTTCGCCTCTTGACGCCGGCCGAGCGCGCGCACTGGCGTTCGCAAGCGGCGTTGCTGGTGGCGGAATTCTTGTGCTGGATTTATCCGATCGCGGCTTTGGTGGGCGTGAAGTCGGCCTGGAGCGCCTACGCCGCCGATCACCACCTCGCCATGCCGTTCCTGATCGCGCCGATCGGATGGCTGGTGCTGATGGGGCTGCTGTTCGCGATCGTCGATTTCGCGGAAGATGGCGTGTTGGGGAATGCGCGGGTGGGAACTGAATGACGTCCGCACTGAGGCGTTGGCTGTACGACGTGGCGACCCCAGTGCTCGCATTCGCGTCATTGTTTGCTGGTTTCTATGCTCTTCTGTTTGCAAGCAGCCGAGCTGACTGGCCGCTGATAGCCACCGCCGCCATTGCGACAATGGCCGGCGCGGCGGGCGCTTTCATAGTCCGCAAAGGGCGCCCCAACGCAGCGCTAGCCCTCGTGATCGCACCAGGCCTTCTGCTTGCTGGCGCGCTTGCGTTCCGCTGAGCTAGAATCCCCTGAACACCGCAATCTCATTCACCTCCGCGCGGTCGCTGCGGAGCGTGTTCACGGGTTTGGTCGGACCTCCGCTTTCAGGGTGTTGCTCCGCGAGTCGGTTTGGCATAATATGCCAATTGGAGTCCTTGCATGGCCACGCGCAATGTTGTTCTCACAGAGCGGCAGGAAGAGCTGATCGACGCGCTGGTCGATGCGGGCCGGTACCAAAATGCCAGCGAGGTGCTGCGGGAGGGCCTGCGTCTCATCGAGCAGCGAGAAGCCGAAGAGGCGGCCAAGCTTGCCGCGCTCAGGGAGGCGGCTAGGCTCGGGATCGCAAGCATCGAAGCGGGCGAGGTCCGAACGTTCTCCGACACGAAGTCGTTGAAGCGGCATCTCAAGGACGTCGCGGGTAAGGCTATTTGCAACGCGAAGCGCGGGTGAACGAGTGCCTGGCGCCAAGCGGACAATCGTCCTCGGCGGGCTGGCGGAACGCGATTTTTCCGAGATTGTAGATTGGACGACCGAAAATTTCGGACCTCGACAAGCCGAACGCTACGTGGACGAGATCTTAGCCACAATCGACGCAATCGCCGAGAATCCGAACTCTAGCCGAAGTCGCGAGCGACCGGAGATTGGCGCGGGCTACCGAACTGTTCGCTTGAGGCGACCAGGGCGACACTTCATTCTGTACCGCACCGAAGGCATGGACACAGTTCTCGTCGTGCGCATCTTGCACGACAGCATGGAGATCTCCCTGCACGTGCCGGAAGGGTGAAAATCTGGCTGATCAACCGGGTCCTGGCAATTCACTAAGGACCGCCTCTCGCCACGAGTCCTCTTCTGGAAGCGCCCAAAACGTGGGTTCGATGTTTGCGGTGTCGTAGTCCAGCTTCGACATGTTGGTCCATTCGCCCAGGCGAATTTCCTCCCGCGCAACGTGATGTTCGATGCCATCGGTCACTTGCAAGAAGCGGAACAGTCCACGCACGGTGATCCTTTCTAAAATCCCCTAAACACCGCGATCTCATCCACTTCCGCGCGGTCGCTGCGGAGCGTGTTCACCGGTTTGGACATATCAGCATAGCCCAAGGCCATGCCGCAATAGATCATCTCGTGATCGCCAAGCCCGAAGTGCGCGGCGAGCGGCGTGCGCAGGCGCGCCCAGGCTTCCTGCATGCAAGAGGCGACGCCGCGGTCGAGCGCGGCCAGCGCCACACTCTGCATGAACATGCCGAGATGCGCCCACTGGCAGTAGCCCATGGCTTTATCGATGATGAAGAACAAGCCCACGGGCGCGCCGAAGAACTCGAAATTCTGCGCCAGATGCATGAGCCGCGCCGGCTTGTTGTCGCGGCCGATGCCTAAGAGCGCGTACATGTCCTCGCCGACCTTGAAGCGGCGCGAGCGATAGGGTTCCCAGAGATCTGGCGGATAGATGAAACGCTCGCCTTCGTCGCCGGGGAGGTTGGCTTTGGCGAGTGCTGTAACCGCGTCGCGCTCGGCGCCGGCGACGGCGATGACGCGCCAGGGCTGGAGATTGCCGCCGCTCGGCGCAAAGCGTGCAACCTCGATGATCTCGCGCAGTAGCGGCTCCGGCACAGGGTCGGGCGTGAAAGCGCGGATGGAAATGCGGGATTTTATGGCTTCGGAGACGTTCATGACGGGCGAATAGTGAGTGGCGAATGGGGAATAGGGAAGCACGAAATTGCCAGCGCTGTTGAGCTACTGATTATTCGCGATTCGCCATTCGCTATTTCTCCACCCGATCGCGGATTTCGCGCGCATACGCGCGGCCGTAGCGTTGCGCCTGCTCGATGTCCTTCGGCGTCATTTCCTTGGCCAGCGCGGCGGCGCGCTTGCGCGCGGCGTCGTCGCCCGAAAGCGTCACCGCAGCGTAGAGCCAAGACAGCGCCTCGACGGAATCGCGCTGTATCAGCAAGGTCCGAGAGATGCGCCATGGCCGGCGCGTAGCCCAGTTCGGAAGCGCGCATCAGCCAGCGGCGCGCGTCTTCCGGTTCGCTCATGGTCGCGAGCTGCACCATGGCTTCGCGGTCGCCGGCGCCGGCGGCGGAACGGAACTGCGCGCGCGCCTGGTCATTGTCCTTCAGCGTGCCGACGCCGGAGCGCAGCGCGATGCCAAAAGCGGTCTGTGCGCCGGGATGGCCGAACTCCGCGGCGCGCGCGAAGCAATCCACGGCGGCGGTCTTGTCGGGCTTGCAGCCGAGGCCGCGCCAATAGAGCAAACCCAGATGATAGAAGCCGGCGGCGCGGGGTTCGTCCTGCAACGCGGCTTCGAGCAAGCGGCGCGCGCGCTTCCACGCGCCGCGCTCGAACGCATCGATGCCTTTGTCGAGCTTGGAGCGGACGGCGAACATTCAGACCGAGAAGCTGACGCCGCAGCCGCAGCTGGAGACAGCGTTCGGGTTTTTCACCTTGAACGAAGCGCCGATCAGTTCGTCGACCCAATCGACCTCGGAGCCCAGGAGGTAAGGCAGCGACACCGGATCGACGAAGAGCCGCGCGCCGTCGCGCTCGACGATCAGATCGTCGCCATTCGGCGCCTGGGCGACGGCGATCTCATACTGAAAGCCTGAACAGCCGCCGCCTTCGACGGCGACGCGTAGGCCCGCGCCCGCCGGCTCGTTGGCGACGACCGATTTGATCCGCTCGGCGGCGGCGGCGGAGAGGGCGACGTCAGCCATTGGTTAACTTTGACCTTTCGGCGTTTCTCAAGCGAGAGCGTCCATATATGATCATTCACGCAGATTTGGGAGAAGCCGGTTCGTGGCAGACGGGCAGAAAGCAGTGAAAATGGCCAAGACCGCGAAAGCGGAGGCGCACTTCGTGCGCCCGCCGCGGGCGGCGTACGCCACCGATCCGGCCCGCTCGCGCGGGCGGCTTCATGACGAACCGGAAAGCCGCACCCGCACGCCGTTCGAGCGCGACCGCGACCGCATCGTCCACGCGAGCGCGTTCCGGCGCCTGCGCGGCAAGACGCAGGTGTTCGTGGCGCACGAGGGCGATCATTACCGGACGCGGCTCACGCACTCGCTGGAAGTGGCGCAGATCGCCCGCAGCGTCGCGCGCGTCATGGGGCTCGACGACGATCTGGCGGAGTGCCTGGGCATCGCCCACGATCTCGGACACCCGCCCTTCGGCCATACCGGCGAAGACGTGCTCGACGCCTGCATGGAGACCTATCACGGCTTCGATCACAACGCGCAGACGCTGCGGGTGCTGACCAAGCTCGAGCGCAAGTATCCGGCTTTCGACGGCCTCAACCTCACCTGGGAGACGCTTGAGGGCGTGGTCAAGCACAACGGGCCGCTGATCCGTTACGGCGCGACGCTGCAGGACTTGCCGATCGCGATCCAGGAGTACAACGCGGCGCACGATCTGGAGCTAGCCTCTTGGCCGGGGCTCGAAGCGCAAGTCGCAGCGCACGCCGACGACATCGCCTACAACAATCACGACATCGACGATGGGCTGCGCGCCGAATTGTTCACGCTCACCGAGTTGCGCGAGGAAGTGCCGATGGTGGAGCGGGTGTTGGCGCAGGTGGAGCGCGAGTATCCGGGCCTCGACGAATTCCGCGCGTCCGCCGAAACCGTGCGCCGTTTGATCGGCGTGTGGATCGAGGATCTTGTCGTTGAATCCAACGCCCGCATCGCCGCCGCCAAGCCCGAGACGGTCGAGGACGTGCGCGCCGCCGGCAAGCCGCTGATCGGGTTTTCCGACGAGATGAACGAGCATCAGGCTGTGCTGCGGCGCTTTCTGATGGCGCGCATGTACCGGCATTGGCGCGTCAACCGCTCGCGCAGCCACGCCAAGCGAATCTTGCGGGAATTGTTCGACCTGCTGATCGCCGAGCCGGAATTGCTGCCGCCGGACTGGCAGGAGGGCGGCGACGGCCCGCGCGGGCAGCGCACCGCGCGCCGCGTCTGCGACTACATCGCCGGCATGACCGACGACTTCGCCATCGAGGAGCACCGGCGCCTCTTCAATCTAGGGCGGTAGGTCGTGAATCCGACGGCGTCTGGAGCGCGAGCGTTGGGATGAAGCACCTCCTCGCCCTTGATGGGCGAGGTGCCCGCGTAGCGGGCGGAGTGGGTGATGGCGCAAGGGAAGACGGAATCACCCACTCAGTCATTCCGCCTTCGCCGTTCGGCTTCGGCGGACTGACAGCTCGCCCATCAAGGGCGAGCAGGCGGATGATTCACCACTCCGTTACGTTTGCGGAACTAAGGAAGAGCGCATGACTGCCGTCCGCCCGCGTTAAGCAAGAGCGAAGCGGCGCCGTGGTACAATAGCCGCTTGCGATTCCGGGAGTGCCTCCGTTGAGCCGAAGCTACGATCCGCGCATGCATGCGTACGACGAGCAGTCGCGTCACGCCGGCATGCTCTATGTGCTGATGGTGGTGATCGCCGTCGCCTTCGGCGGCTTCCTCTGGCAGCTCTACAGCGCGCCCGAGACGCCGCGCATTCCGGCGCCTGCGGGCCCCTACAAAATCGAACCGCCGCCGGCGCAACCGGCCGCGCCGCAACCGGCCGAGGCGCCTCCAGTTGAGACCGCAGCGCCGACCAGCGAGACTTCGATCGTGGAACTCAATCCAGCGCCGGACGTCGCCGCCTTGCCAAACCTGGTGTCGAGCGGCCCCTACGTGGCGCAGCTTGCGGCGCTGCAATCGGAAGCCGCGACCGAAAACGCCTGGCGGCGCTTCGTCGCGCGCGCGCCTGACCTGTTCGCCGGCGCCGAGATGGATGTCGAACGCGCCGATCTGGGCGCACGCGGCGTATACTATCGCGTCCGCGCCGGTTACTTCGCCGATCGCGAGGAGGCGACCTTGTTCTGCGATCGCATCCGGCAAATGGGGCAGGACTGCATCGTCGCGGCCCGCTAAGACACGATCATGCTTTCGTGCCTTCTCGGTTTGCGCCAGCCTAAGCTCGATGACGAAACCCGCGCGTTCTTTCGCGATGCGCGGCCGTGGGGCTTCATCGTCTTCCGCGAAGCGTGCGTCTCGCCCGAACAATTGCGCGCGCTTTGTGCTGAGCTGCGCGAGAGCGTGGGTTACGACGCGATCGTCTGGATCGATCAGGAGGGCGGCCGCGTCGCGCGGTTGAAGGCGCCGGCGTGGCCGGTGTGGCCGGCGGCGGGCAAGTACGGCGAACTTTACGCCGCGAACAAGGACGCAGGCCGCGAAGCCGCCTATCTCGGCTATCGGCTGATCGCGCACGAATTGCGCGCGGCGGGCGTCGATGGCGACTTCGCCCCGGTGCTCGATGTGCCGGTCGAGGGTTCCGACAGAATCGTCGGCGACCGCGCCTTCTCAGCCGATCCGAAAGAGGTGGCGCTGCTGGCGCGCGCGGCGTTGGCGGGGCTGCACGATGGCGGCGTCGCCGGCTGCATCAAGCACATGCCCGGACACGGGCGCGCCACCGCCGACAGCCATCTGGCGTTGCCGAAAGTGGCGGCGAAAGACATCGATCTCGCCAACGACGTCTTCCCGTTCGCACAACTCGCCGACGCCGAAGCCGCGATGACGGCCCATATCGTCTACAAAGCCTGGGACCCCGATCGTCCGGCGACCTGTTCGCCCGTGGTGATCGGCGAAATCATCCGCAAACGCATGGGCTTTCAAGGCCTGCTGATGAGCGACGATCTCGACATGCACGCGCTGCAATACGCCATGAATGGCGGGTTGACCGAGCGCGCCGAGACCGCGCTCGAAGCCGGCTGCGACGTGGTGCTGCAATGCTCGGGCGTGCTCAAGGATATGCAGCTTGCAGCCAAGGGCTGCCGCGAGCTTGACGGTCTGCCGCTGGTTCGCGCGCGGGCGGTGGAGGCGTTCGCAAAACGCCCGCCGCGCGAATTCGACGCGGAGGCGGGCTGGGCGCGGTTCAAAGAATTGGCTGGGTGACAGGCTGGGTGACACACACCCACGCGCCATGTGGTTCAAGAAAATCTGGACTTGCGCCGTGGGTGTGTGTCACCCAGCGAGAGCACGATGAACGACGAAACCGACACCCTCGATCTCGACCTCGGCGCGGCCGAGCAGGCGGAAGGGCGCGAAGCGTTGTTGCTCGCGCTCGACGCGTTCGAGGGGCCCCTGCATCTGCTGTTGGAGTTGGCTCGCACTAAGAAGATCGACATTGCCAAGGTCTCGGTGGGTGAGATTGCCGATCAGTACTTGGCGTTCATCGGCGAAGCGCGCGCGCAGAACATGGAAATCGCCGGCGACTATCTGGTGATGGCGGCGTGGCTGGCGCTGATCAAGTCGCGGCTGCTGATCCCCAAGCCGCTACTGCCAGCCGATGAGCCCGATCCGCAGGAGCTTGAAGCGGCGCTGCGCCAGAAGCTGATGAATTTGGCGGCGGCGCGCGTGGCGGCAAAGAAGCTGGAGGCTTTGCCCCAGCTCAATCGCGACGTGTTCCTGAACGGTCAGCCGCAGCCGACGGTGCTGACCAAGCAGACGATCTGGCGCGCCGATCTCTACGAATTGCTCAACGCCTATTGCGCCGAACGCGCCAAGAGCGTGCGCAAGCGCGCCTACCGCACGCAGGTGCGCCGCGCCTATCCGCTGGAGATCGCCCGCAAGAAATTGGAGCAAGCGCTGGCCAAGTTGGAGGAATGGCGTTCGATCGATGCTGTCGTGCAGGCGGGCGAAGCCGGTCCGGAGGCGCCGCCGCCCGAGAGCTATCTCGCCTCCACCTTCGGCGCCGCGCTCGAACTGGCGCGCGAGCACAAGCTTGAACTGCGGCAGGCGGAAGCGTTCGCGCCGCTGTTCGTGCGGGCGCGTCCGGTGCAGAATGAGCCGGCCCCATGAGCGCCGAAAACGAACCCCCGCTCGCCGGCGCCATGCGCCGGATCGAGGACGCCTTCGGTGAAGGCGGCGAGCGCGCACGCGCCGAGCCCAGCGCCGATGCGATCCGCGCCGCCGAGGCGTTGCTGTTCGCCGGGGGCGAGCCGGTCAGCGCCAAGGCGCTGGGCGAAAAGCTAGGCCCCGCCGTCGATGTCGCCGCCGTGCTGATGAAGCTGAAGGCGGATTACGCCGAGCGCGGCGTGCAACTGGTCGAGGCTGGCGGGGCGTGGCGCTTCCAATCCGCGCCGGACCTGGCCGGTCTTTTTGCGGAGACCCGCGAGGCCCCGCGGAAACTGCCGAAGGCGGCGATGGAGACCTTGGCGGTTATCGCATACCACCAGCCCGTGACGCGGGCCGAGATCGAGGACATTCGGGGCGTCAGCCTGTCTCGCGGCGCCATGGAACTGCTGCTGGAGATCGGCTGGATCAGGCCCCGGGGTCGACGGCGGACGCCCGGACGTCCGCTCACCTTCGGGACGACGGACGCATTCCTCAGCCAGTTCGGCTTGGCCTCGCTTGACGCCCTGCCAGGCAAGGACGATTTGAAGGCTCTAGGCCTTCTCGATCCGCGCGCCGCGCAGGCTCTGGAGGTGCCGCGTCCGAGTGAGGATTTGGCCAGCGACGAAGAACCACTGTCCCCAGGTGACGACGCAGCAAGCTTTTTCGTGGATCATCTGGAAAACGACGAATAGGGCGCTCCTTGCGCCGACTGACTGGAGTACCCGATGCATTTCCCAGGGCTTATCCCGCTCCTCATCGTGCTGGGGCTGGCGTTTCTGCTGTTCAGCCGGCCCGGCCGGATCTCCAATCTGATGGAGGACCTCGGCAAGGGCATTAAGGGCTTCCGCAAGGGCCTCAGCGATGAGCCGACGCCGCCGGCGCAGGACCCGCCGCCGCAAGTGCGCGACCAGACCAACGGAGACCGCGCGCAGTAAAAGCGGCGCGCGGGTAGCCGCTCATGCTTCCAAGCCTCGGTTTCAACGAGATCGTCATTCTCGGCATCCTCGCCCTCATCGTGGTGGGGCCGAAGGACTTGCCGCTCTTGTTCCGCAAGCTCGGACGCTGGACGGCGAAGCTTCGCGGCATGGCGCAAGAATTCCGCACGGGTTTCGATGAACTGGCGCGCCAAGCGGAACTCGACGAACTGAAGCGGGAAGTCGAAGCGCTGCGGCGCACGACCAGCGTGCAAGAGATTGGGCGTGAGCTTTCGAAGCCGCTGCCCACGCTCGAGGATTATGCGGGCGTAAAGCCCGTGCCGTTGGTGACGACGCGGCAAGCCGAACCCTCTTCTGCAGTCGCTGAGGACAAGGAGGGCGCGCCGGCCGATGTGGCCGCCCCCGAATCCGATCGCGTTCTGCCCAGCAGCCCACAGGCGAGCGAACCGGCGCCGGCGCCTGAACTCGCAAGCGCAACGTCCGACGTGCGGAGCGCCTCGTGAACTCCGCGGCGCAAAAAAAGGCGCAGCTCACCGAAGAGGATGAGATCGAAGCCTCGCGGGCGCCGCTGCTCGATCACCTCGCCGAGCTGCGCAACCGCTTGGTGACGTCGGCCGGAGCCATCGTGATCGGCTTCATCGTCTGTTTCATTTTTGTCGATCCGATTTTCTTGTTCCTGGCGCAGCCGTTTCAGACGGCGATGGCGGCGGTGCATCCCGAGCGTGCAGGGGAGTCGATCCAACTCATCAACACGGGCGCGTTCGGCTTCTTCTCAGTGAAGATGCAGATCGCCTTGTTCGGGGGCATCGTCGCCGCGTTCCCAGTGCTCGCGTGGCAAGCCTACGCCTTCATCGCGCCTGGGCTCTATCGCAAGGAACGCGCGGCGGTGGCGCCGTTCATGATCGCGGCGCCGATCATGTTCGCGCTCGGCGGCGCCTTCGTCTTCTATGTCGCGATGCCGTTCGCGCTGAACTTCGCCCTGCATCAGGAGGTCACCTCGGGCCCGGTGCAGGTCACCTATCTGCCCAAGGTCGAAGAATATATGGGGCTGGTGACGACCCTGGTGCTGGCGTTTGGGCTCATGTTCCAGCTGCCCGTGGTGCTTTCGCTCCTGGGCAGGGTCGGCATCGTCTCGACCTCGCTGCTGCGCAAGGGCCGCCGATACGCCATTGTCGGCATCGCCGCCTTCTCGGCGCTGGTGACGCCGAACGACGTGATCTCGATGTTCGTCATGGCTGTGCCGGTCTACGCCCTCTACGAGATTTCGATCTGGATCGTCGCGGCGATGGAAGCGGCGCGCGCCAAGCAGGACAAGCTCGAAGCCGCCGAAGCGGTAGCGCCGCCGGCCCCGTAGCGCGCGCGCGCGGCTTCCGCTAAAGCCCGCCCCATGCACGATATCCGCGCGCTCCGCGACAACCCCGCCCTCTATGACGCCGCCTGGGCGCGCAGAGGCGTGTCCCAGCAGGCCAAGAAAATCGTCGACCTCGACGCCAAGCTGCGCGCTGCGTCCACCGCCAAGCAGGAAGCCGAGGCGCAGCGCAACGCCGCGTCGAAGGCGATCGGCGCCGCCAAAGCCAAGAAGGATGAGGCCGAGGCGTCGCGTCTGATCGAGCAGGTGGCGGCGCTGAAACTGCGCATCGAGGAAACCGGCGCCGACGAGGCCAAATGGCAGAAGCAGCGCGACGATCTGCTGGCCTCGCTGCCCAATCTGCCGGCGCCGGATGTGCCCGACGGCGCCGACGAGGCTGGCAATGTCGAAGTGCGGCGCTGGTACATCCAATCGGGCGCCAATCCGCCGGCGCTCGATCTCAGCGCCGATCACGTCGCGCTTGGCGAAGCTTTGGGGATGATGGATTTCGAAGCGGCGGCTAGGCTTTCGGGCGCACGCTTCGTGGTGCTGCGCGGCCAACTGGCGAGACTGGAGCGCGCGCTGGCGGCGTTCATGCTCGACCTGCACACAAGCGAGTTCGGTTACACGGAGGTGGCGCCGCCGCTGCTGGTCAAAGATCATGTCATGTTCGGCACCGGTCAGTTGCCGAAATTCGTCGACGACCAATTCACCGCGGCGCGCACGATGAGCCGCCAGGAATTGTTGAACCAGGCGCTCGAACGCTTTGACGAGGAATTCGATAAGCGGGGCGGCAAGGTAAAGCCGACCGAACTGCTGAACGAATTGCTCGACCAGGCGCCGACGCGCGAGGATTTCTGGTTGATCCCGACCGCGGAAGTGGCGCTCACCAATCTGGCGCGTGAGCAAATTCTCGACGAGGCGCCGCTGCCGATCCGCATGACGGCCGACACGCTCTGCTTCCGGGCCGAAGCCGGCGCCGCCGGCCGCGATACGCGCGGCATGATCCGCATGCACCAATTCCGCAAGGTCGAGCTGGTGTCGATCACGGCGCCCGAGCAGAGCCACGAAGAGCACGAGCGCATGGTCGCATGCGCCGAGGAGGTGCTGCGGCGGCTCGAATTGCCCTATCGTGTCATGCTCTTGTGCGCGGGCGATATGGGCTTCAGCGCCAAGCGCACTTACGACCTCGAAGTCTGGCTGCCGAGCCAAGGCAAGTATCGCGAGATCAGTTCGTGCTCGAATTGCGGCGACTTCCAAGCCCGGCGCATGAACGCGCGCTTCCGCAACAAGGACGGCAAGACCGAGTTCGTTCACACGCTAAACGGCTCAGGTCTCGCGGTGGGGCGCACGCTCGTCGCGGTGCTGGAGAATTATCAGCAAGCCGACGGTTCCATCGCGGTGCCGAAGGCGCTGCAGCCCTACATGGGCGGGCTGCAGCGGATCGGGATCTAGTCTAATCCGCGCTCACCGCTGGGCGGGTCGGCGAGAACCGGTTGCTTTGCGCGCCTGCGAACCAGCCTGCCGAGCTGTTCGTGCATATCTTGCAACTCGCCACCGCTCGCATTGCCGAGCGCCTTCGCGATGACCGTATGAACCAAGAGGTGAGCTTCATTGGCGTCGACCATCGCGCCTCGAGCGGTCGAGAGCAGACGGGGGCCTTGATTGAGCACATGAATACGCCAGTCGACGTCCGTCATTGGTGAGTCTCCCAAAAGAGGCTCGCGCCGCGCGGATCGCAGCGAAATGCATACACTTCTGCCGAATGAGCATAGTTTATCAGACCAAGCGAGGAGAGTCCTGGCTAATAGCAGGCTTTCTCATTCAGCCCGTTGCCGTTGCTTTTCATGCTCCACGGGCCCATGTGCGAGAAGCGGAGCGCGAACGCGTTCGCGCCCTTTAGGCCGGCCGGATACAAAGGCCCAGGCCAATTGCAGCCCGGAGCGGCTCTCTTGAACTACTCAATCCAATACAAAAACGCACGCGGCATCACTGCACGTTCGGAATTCTTGCCGTTTGACACTGATGCCGAAGCTGTCGAGCATGGTCGCAAGGGGTCAGGGCGCGACGCCATTGTGGAGGTGTGGAAAGGCGATGAACTGCTGGTTCGCCTTTTCGGCATCGACACGCGAAAGCCGACCACGCCTGGCTCCCAGTGATCGTGCCAGAGCCGCCATCAACCTTTGAGTTGAGGCTCCGCCATGGCATCTGGCGGGTGACCTTTAATGGGCTCTTCTTCGGTGATTACCGCTCGGAAGAAAACGCGCTTGAAGGCATCGCGGACGCGCAACGAAATCTGACTGCACCCGCAGTAGTGGCACGAAGCGAACGCACTCGGAACTAGCAACCTGTGGTCTTCACCAGACCTTGGTCGCCTGCATCAGCAACGGGGCCAGCAGCGCCAGGTTGAGCGTTGCTGCGACCAGGACGCAAACGAGTCGTCCAGCAAATTGCCATTGGAACTTGGTTGGCTCGAAGGAGAGACCGCAACCAAAGATACGAATCATCGTCATGAGTTGTTTTCCCTCCCGCGTGAGCCGCGGACGCTCGCAGTCGCTCTAGACTAAAGCAACGAACTGAAAGCAAATTGTAGGATTGGCGCGCTCGCGTCGAAGCGAGACCAAGAAACGAACGGTACACCGCGCCATGCTGCAAAGATAGCGGCTTCATGCTGTCGCCATGCTTTCGGCTGGTACTTGTAAATGCTGCAAATGGGCACCATCTGCAGTGTGTCAGTATCCCTGACGTTGCGAAAGTTTCCTCAAATGACAAACGAACCGAAGCTGGGGCCGTCCGCTCCTGTAAGCAATCCCGCACAACCGATCGCGCAACCTGCGCAGTCGTCCCAAGGGACAGCGCAGGAAAAGGGCGCGCCCGCGACAGCACCGGTGAGCGGCGTTTCCGATCCGAAAAAGAACGTCTGAAGTCACGCCGCCGACCGAAAAGTCGGTCGGCGGTTGTTTCGCAATTGGCAATTGAAAAGGCAGCACAATGAATCGAATCGTTCGCACGAACGTGCTCACTGCCGAAGATGAAGAGCGCGAGGCCTTGACGCCGGCGGACTATATCGCAGCGGGGGTCGACGTTCCAAATTGGAACGACGATCCAATCCCGTCGCTTGAAACGTGGCGACGCTGGCAGACTGCGCAAAACACGGCGCTGGCGCACAAACGCGCCTTCGCACGCCAAGCTCAACACTAGCGCGGCGGACTTGAAATCTGCCTCAGTTTGATGGCCACCGAGGAGCGGATTCAAAGTCCATAAGGGGGAGAGGGGCCGCGTGGTTCTGAGCGTCTTCTTCCAAAACCGTTCAGGTCGCCCCTTGTAACCAGCCCGCCGCCGCCCATGTGCGGTCGAGCGCCTTTCCGGCCCAGCGAGAGTTTCCTTGATGATTGACGATCCGAACGTGCCGCCGCCGGCGATCGAAGACGATGGCGCCGCGCAGCCCTCCGCGTCGGACCCCGTCAAGGCCGGGCGCCTCAACGCCAATACCGAAGACGATGAGCGGGATGCACTGACGGCGGCCGATTTCGCCGCCGCCGGCGTCGAAGCTCCGGATTGGGCGAATGATCCGATCCCGTCGATCGAGACCTGGCGGAAGTGGCGCGCGGCGGAAGACGCAACGCTCGCCTTAAGGCGCGTGCAAGCCGCTAAGAAATGAGCGCTCAGCGCGCTTGGGCTAACCAATCCCCCAAGTCCGCCAACGCGCGTTCCGCCAGCGCGAGCTTCTTCGCGCGCCCGCGGTCTTCTCCTTTGAGCCTTTTCCCGTCCGGCCCATGCGTCGGTGCGGCGATTTCGGGGAAGAGGCCGAAGTTGACGTTCATCGGCTGAAACGAGCCTTTGCCGTCGCCGATGTGTCCGCCGGTCACGTGCGCAAGGAGTGCGCCCAAAGCAGTGGTGGGCGGCGGCGGCTCGAGCGCGCGGCCCAAACGCTCCGCCGCCGCAAAGCGCCCGGCCAGCATGCCCATGGCGGCGCTCTCGACGTAGCCTTCGACGCCCGTCACTTGTCCCGCGAACCGCATGCGCGGCTCGGCGCGCAAGCGCAGCGTTGAATCCAACAACTTCGGCGAATTCAGAAACGTATTGCGATGGATGCCGCCGAGGCGTGCAAAGCGCGCGTTCTGCAAGCCGGGGATCATCCGGAAAATCTCTTCCTGCGCGGCGTATTTGAGCTTGGTCTGGAAGCCGACCATGTTGAAGAGCGTGCCGAGTTTGTTGTCTTGACGTAGCTGCACCACCGCATGCGGGCGTCTTCCCACGCGCGGATCCATCAGCCCGACCGGCTTCATAGGGCCGAAGCGCAGCGTATCGAGCCCACGCTCCGCCATCACTTCGATCGGCAGGCAGCCTTCGAAATAGGGCGTGTTCTTCTCCCACTCCTTGAACTCGGTCTTCGCGCCCGCGTTCAGCGCGTTGATGAACGCCACATACTGCGTCTCATCCAGCGGGCAGTTCACATACGCCGCCTTGTCTCCGCCCGGGCCTTCCTTGTCGTAGCGCGATTGCTTCCAGGCGATGTCGAAGTCGATGGAGTCCGCGTGCACGATCGGTGCAATGGCGTCGAAAAAGGCGAGTGAATCTTCACCGGTGAGATTGCGGATCGAGTCCGCGAGGGCAGGAGAGGTGAGCGGGCCGGTGGCGAAGATCACACTAGCGTCATCCCGGCCGGAGGCGCGTAGCGCCGTAGAGCCGGGACCCAGGGGATCGTAGGGCTCGTCGCCTGCCCCTGGGTCCCGGATCGCACCTTCGGTGCGTCCGGAATGACGAAGGAGTTGATCAAGCGACTTCACTTCCTCGCGCTCAATCGTGATCAACGGATGCGCCACCAGCGCCGCCGTCACCGCGTCGCCAAAAACATCCCGATCCACCGCCAGCGCGCTGCCTGCCGGCACTTGCGCGGGCGCGGCGCATTGCATCACCAGCGAGCCGAGCCGGCGCATCTCCTCGTGCAGCAGGCCGACGGCGTTGCCGCGCCAATCGTCGCTGCGGAAGGAATTGGAGCAGACCAGTTCGGCGAATTTCTCTGTCTTGTGTGCGTCGGTCATGCGCACGGGGCGCATTTCGTGCAGCACCACCGGCACGCCCGCGTTCGCGAGCGCCCAGGCTGCTTCCGAGCCGGCCAATCCGCCGCCGACGACATGCACAGGTTTCATGGCGCTGACATGCCGCGCTGGCAGAGGGTATTCAAGGGCGCGCCGCCGTTGAGTTTGTGGGAGCGCCATGCCAGGAGGCGGTCCATGGCCGCTCCCGCTCTCTCCATCTATGCCTGCGTCGGCGAGGCGCTGCGCTTTGCGCGTGCGAACTGGCGTTTCGTGCTGGCTGTGGCGGCGCTGGGGGCGCTGGGGCAAACGGCGCTGCTGTTGCTGCTCGGCGCCGTTCCGCCGCTACTGCTCGTCGGGCTGCTGCTCGCGTCGATCGCGGTCCATGCCGGGCTCACCCGTGCGGCGCTCAGCGGCGTAGATTCCGTGCGCGGCAAGATCGGCGCCGACCTCCGCAATGGCGGCATCGCAATGGGCATCGTCGGCTTCCTGTTTGCGATCGTGGCGATAGTGCTGGCCTATGGCGCCATGGCGGTGCTGATCGCGCCGTATGCGGAGCAGGCGCAAGCGGTGAAGGAGAACGAGGCGGCGTTGCGCGCGCTGATGGAGCGCGCCGTGTCGGAACAGTCGAACGTGCTGATCTGGTCAATGATCGTGGGCTTTGCCGTGCTCCTGTTGCTGACGTCGCGGCTCTATCTGGCGTTGCCGGCGAGCATCGACCGCGGACGCGTGATGGTGTTCGAGACCTGGACGTGGACCAAAGGCGCGCTGCTGCGAATCGCCGGTGCGCGCCTGCTGCTGCTGGGGCCGGCGCTGATCTTCGTCGGCGCGCTGCAATCGCTCGTCGGCATGGCCATGGGGCTCGGCGTGCGCGACCCGGTGGCGCTGGCGCAGAGCGCGCAGGCCAATCCGGCGGCCTTCCTGTTCTTTTTCACAACGGCTCTGTTCGTTCAGATCGCGATTTACACCGCGTTGGAGGCGGGGCTTTCCACCAGCCTCTACAAGGCGCTGAAGCCGCAGACGGCGTGAGCCTCGACCGACTCGCTTCGCTCCGCTAGACGCAAGCTCCCCAATGGCCGCCACTCGTTCTTTCGTTGCGCCGCTGCTGCGGATTGCCGGGCCCGTGGCGTTGGCGCGCCTCGGCATCATCGGCATGGCGCTCGCCGACACCATCATCGTGGGCCAATTGGCGGCAGACGAATTGCCCTACCAGGCCTTGGGTTGGGCCCCGACCGCGGTGTTTCTGGTGGCGGCGATCGGCTTGCTGCAGGGCGTGCAAGTGCTGGCCGCGCGATCGTTGGGCGAGGGCAATGCGGAAGGCGCCGGCGTTGCGTTGCGGCGCGGTCTGGTGCTGGCGCTTGTGGCGGGGGTCGTCTCGGCCGCGGCCATGTGGATCGGCGGCGAACACTTGTTCACGGTGTTCGGCATCGGCGCCGAGCTCGCGCGCCCCTCCACGCCGGTGATGCAGGCGTTGGCGCTCTCGATCCCGCTGCATCTCATCTATGTGGCCGGCACTTTTTTTCTCGAAGCGATCAAGAAGCCGGGCATTTCGACTGTCGTCATGTGGCTGGCCAACATCGTCAATGTTGCGCTGAACCTGTGGTGGGTGCCGGAACATGGCGCGGTGGGTTCGGCGTGGGCGACCGTCGGCGCGCGTGTGTTTCTGGCGGGCGTGATCCTCGTCTGCATTTTCTCGCTCCGTGATGCGCAACGCTTTGGCGTTCGCAGAGCGAAAGCGGCGAACGGGCCGAGCTATCGCGCATTGCTGGCGGTTGGCGTTGCCGCCGCGGTGAGCCAGGCGGTCGAGGCCGGCGCCTTCTCCGCCATGACGGTGATCGCCGGGCGCATCAGCGCCGAGGTGGTGGCGGCGTATCAGATATTACTCAACCTGATGGCGTTCGTGTTCATGATCGCACTCGGGCTCGCGGCGGCGACGGCGGTGCTGGTGTCCGAGGCGATCGGCCGTGAGGCGCCGCACGATGCGGCGCGCGCGGGCTGGACCGGCATTGGCTTGAACGCCATCGGCATGGTGATGGCCGCGGTCGCCATTCTGGTTTTCGCCGAGCCGATCGGGCGGGTTTATACCGCCGACGCGGCGCTGGCGGCTCTGATCGCTTCGTTCATCTGGGTCGCGGCGCTGGCGCTGACGCCGGATGGAACCCAGGTGGTGACCGCCTCGGCGCTGCGGGCCCGCAGCGACAACTGGTTTCCAACGTTCAGCCACATCCTGGCTTATGCCGTAGTGATGCCGGTGCTCGGCTATTGGCTGGCGGAGCAGCAAGGCATGGGTGTCGCCGGTCTGTTGTTTGCAATTTTCTGGGCAAGCGTCGTGAGCGCCGGCGTGTTGCTGCTGCGCTGGTGGATGTTGGCGGACAAGTTGCCTCGCGCCGTCTCGGACGAACAGCGATAGCTCAGCCGGCCGCGCCCAGTATCCAGCCTTCTTCGCGTTCGATCGCGGCGCGCCGCGGATCGTCCTTCGTGGACCCGAACAGCGCGCCGAGTTGAAACTTTTCATCCAGCGCGTTGAAGCGCTCGCAGGCGCCGCGCACTTGCGCCTGATCCTTGATCTCGCCGGCGCCCGGTTTGGCGGCGTAGAGCGAGGGGTAGATTTCCGCGAACACGGCCTCGACTTCGCTCAAGTCGGAGGGGGCAAGCGGCTTCCAGCCGGTTTCGAACGGCCAGATTTTCACATTGCGCGCGTCTCGCAGTCGTTTGACCACCGGCAAGCCGGTCAACGCCTGGCCGCCGACAGAGCCCTGATAATAGAGCTTCCAGATCGAGGCCGCGCCCCGCGCTGCCTCGTCCGCATAACGGAACTCGGGGAGGTCTCCCGGCCCATGATCGCGCACGCGCTTGGCGGAGAGCATGGTCTGCTCGTCGCGCGCCGGCGCGCCCCAGAACGGGAACGCTTCCCCGGTCATCAACCGGTTCATCTTGGCGCCGACCTGGAAGCGGTTGTTGGTGTTGTCGGGCTTGTCCTTCATTTCCTTGGCGGCGAAGTCCATCAACGCGCGCCAAGGCTCTCCCGGGAGTTTCAATGCCGCCGCCGTTCCGCGCGGAAAGCCGAGCGGAAAGTCGAAGCCGACGAGCGCCCGCTCGCCCTTCCGCCTTAGATCGTCCAGGACAGCGTTCAGCAGCTTTTCCGCCTCGGCCCGCGTAGCCGGATTGTGCGCCTCAAACGCCATCTGGAAGCGCACATTGCGTTTCATGACGCCGATCCAGATCGAATCCGGCCCCGTGGTCGGCTTGGACGCTGCGCTCCAATCGACCGTCACATAGGCTTGGAAGAGGCGTTGGCTCATTTCAGCTGAGCTTTACCAGCATCTTGCCTGTGTTTCCGCCGCTGAAGAGCTTGAGAAATGCTCGCGGCGCGTTCTCAACGCCGTTCTCGACCGTCTCTTCCCACTTGATTTTGCCGTCGCGAACCCAGCCGCCCATTTCGGCGTAGAATTGCTCGCGCATGTCCATGAAGTCGGACACGATGAAGCCCTGCATCTTGATGCGCTTGCCGACGATGTAGGCCATGTTGCGCGGACCGGGCGTGGGCTCGGTGTTGTTGTAGATCGAGATCATGCCGCATTCGATGAAGCGGGCGAACGGCCGCGCCACTTCAAGCGCGACTTCCAGATGCTCGCCCCCGACATTGTCGAAATAGATGTCGATTCCCTTGGGTGCGGCGGCGCGAACGTTCTCGAGCAGATTGCCTTTCTTGTAGTTGACGCCGTGATCGACGCCGACGCTTTTCAGCCAGGCGAGCTTGTCGTCGCCGCCGGCGGACGCAATCACAGTGCAGCCGCGCAGCTTGGCGATCTGACAGACGGCCGAGCCGACCGCGCCCGCGGCGCCGGAAACAAACACCACATCGCCGGCCTTGGGCTCGCCGATGCGATGGAAGCTCGTGTATGCGGTCATGCCGGGCATGCCGAGCACGCCGAGATAAGCTTGCGGCGGGACGCCGCCCGCCGGCAGCTTGTTGAGCGCGGCGCCCGCGGCGACATAGGCCTCGCGCCAGCCGTTCATGCTCTCGACCAGATCGCCCGGTTTGAAGCGCGCATCGTTCGACTTCACCACGGTTCCGACGGCGCCGCCTTGCAAGGCTTGGCCGATCTGGAACGGCGGCACGTAGCTCGGGCGGTCATACATGCGCCCGCGCATGTATGGATCGACCGACATCCAGCTATTGCGCACCAGCACTTCGCCGTCGCCCGGCTCCGGCAATTCCACCGTCGCCAGCTCGAAGTTCGCCGCTTCGGGCAATCCGACCGGCCGGCTCTTCAAGCGAATTTCGCGCGACATCGTCGCCATGGCGTCCCTCCGTTGAGTTTGCCGCACCCTAGTCCGGTACCCGTGCATGGCAAGCGTCCCGCGACTTCTGGACACGGGAGGGGCCGCCGCCGCATAACCCCGGACCTTCCGCACCGAGTCCTAACGCAATGTCCATTCGCCTCCGCTTCGCACCGTCCCCCACCGGGCGCCTCCATGTCGGCAATGTCCGCACGGCGCTGATGAACTGGCTGTTCGCGATTCCGCGCGGCGGGCAGGTGCTCTTGCGTATCGACGACACCGATCTCGCGCGCTCAACCAAGGAGTACGAACAAAGCATCGTCGACGATCTCGCCTGGCTCGGCCTGAAGTGGAACGAGCGCGCCAACCAGTCGCACCGGTTCGACGCCTACGAGAAGGCGGCGGCGAAGCTCAAGGCGGCGGGGCTGCTCTATCCGGCCTATGAGACGGAAGAAGAACTCGACCGCCGCCGCAAGATCGCGCAAGCCACCGGCAAGCCGCCGGTCTACGATCGCGCGGCCCTCAAGTTAAGCGACGCCGAGCGCGCCAAGCTCGAGAGCGAAGGCCGGAAGCCACATTGGCGCTTCAAGCTCTCGGGCGCGCGCAAGGATTGGGACGATCTGGTCCGCGGCCATGTCTCGATCGATACGGCTTCGCTCAGCGATCCGGTGCTGATCCGCGAAGACGGCGCCTTTCTCTATACGCTGCCCAGCGTCGTCGACGACATCGACTTCAAGATCACCCATATCGTCCGCGGCGAAGACCACGTGACGAACTCAGGCGTGCAGATCGAGATCTTCGAAGCTTTGGGGGGACCGGTTCCGCAATTCGGACATTTCCCGCTTCTGGTTGGCGCCGACGGCAACGCGCTCTCGAAGCGGATCGGTTCGCTCGGCGTCGGCGAACTCGCCGCCGAAGGCTACGAGCCGATGACGGTGCTTTCGCATCTGGCGAAGATCGGCACCTCTGATGCGGTGGAAGTGCGCACCAGCATCGACCAACTGGCGGCGGAGTTCGACTTCGCCAAGATCGGGCGGGCGCCGGCGCGCTTCGATCCCGAGGACTTGAAGCGCCTCAATGCGGCGCTGTTGCATCAGCTCGATTATTCGGCGGTGAAGACGCGGCTCGCCAAGCTGGAAGCGGACCGCGGCGAGGCGTTCTGGAACGCCATCCGCGCCAACATCCAGGTGCTGCCGGAAGCGCGCCTGTGGGCGCATATCGTCGATGGGCCGATCGAACCGTTCGTGCCGGACGCCGTGTTCGCCGCCGCCGCCGCCGAAGTGCTGCCCACCGGCGCCTACGACGCAACGACGTGGCAAGCCTTCACCAACGCTGTTAAAGAAAAGACCGGGGCCAAGGGCAAAGCGCTCTTCATGCCGCTCCGCCAAGCGCTCACCGGCCTCGATCACGGCCCCGAGATGGCCGCGCTCTTCCCGCTGATCGGGGAAGAGCGCGCACGCAAGCGCTTGCAGGGGCAGGCGGCCTAGGGGCGATCCCGCACCCGGTCCAACGCCGCGATCTCGGCATCGAGTTGCCGAGCCGCGCGGGCGTTGAGCCAACTGATGCCGCCGAACACCGCGCCAATGATGACTGCGCCCAACGCGAAAATTGCGACCTGGCCAGCCAACGTAGCGTCTGGCTCCGGACCGAACGCAATGCCGGCGAGAAACACAACTGCGCCCGGCAGGAACGGTGCGAGGTACCAGGTCCACACGCTCCGCAGCGCATCGCGTTGGCGCACCAATTCGGCGCGGTGGAAGTTGGCTAAGTCTTGGGTTTCGTCAAGCTTTGCAGCGCGCCCCTTCTTGTAGAGGGTCCAACTCACGAAGAGGGAGGCGAGGACAATCAGCGCTGCGCCTGCCTTGATCAAGGGTTCATCGACCGTCACGGCCACCCAACCATAGTAGCCGGCCACAAGCGCGCCAGCGATGTACTCGCGCCAGTTGCGGCGGCGGATGCGCGACTGGAATGTCTCCGCGCGTGCGTGAATGTCAGCAAGGCTCATGGTGAATTCTTCCTTCGGCTGTTTCTTCCAAAGCGTTTGGAGAGGGTCGGTCATGGGGCAATCTCGTGGAACTTGGCGGCAAGGTGGCTCTTCAGTCGCGATATGCGCGTGGCGACGGCGCCAGGCGAAAGGCCCGTGATTTCCGCAATGGCGGCCGCGTCGAGCTCTTCCAGGTAAAGAGTGATGATCTGCCGATCGGGCGGCTTCAGTTGCCGGATCAACTCATGCAGACGAGCGATGGCTCGGCTCTGCTCGACCTCGATGGAAATGTCGGCGCCGTCGGGCATCTCGGCGGCCTCATCGAGAGGAACTGCGCCCCTGGTTCGCCGTTCCCGATCGACGTGCGACGCGGCCACGTTGTGGGCAACGCGGTAGACCCAGGTTCGCACCGAGCAGCGCCCATCGTACGAAGCGAAGCTTCGCCAGAGAGCGACATGCATGTCTTGCAAGAGATCCCGCCGCCGCTCGGGATTGGCCTCGGTGGCGGAGGCCAAGCGTTGCATCGCCCCGCCATGCTCGGCTGCGGCGTCCAGATAGCGGGCGTCTTGGTCGGGCGTTGGCCTCATAACCCCATTAGTCCACCGACAGCCGATGTTCTTACACGCCCCGCAATGGCGTCCGTGGGCTTCCAAGCGTGGCGGGGTGGGTTTAGGGTTAGCCTATGCGGGCAGCCCTTTTTGCTCTCGTGATTGCCTTCTTGTGCGCGCCGGCTGTGACGGCGCAGCCGCGAATGTTCTATCCTTCGGAGGCGCAAGCGCAGGGCATCGGTGGCCAGGCTGTTGTGGAGTGTCTCGTCGGTGATGACGGGCGTCTCGCCTGCGAGGTCACGGAAGAAACGCCAGCGAATATGGCGTTTGGCTTGGCCGCGCTTCGTATGATGGAGCAGGCCCGCGTCGCTCCGCGGACCCGCGATGGCGTGCCAACCGCTGGCGGCCGCATACGGCGCACGTTCGTGTTCGAACCGGGCCCGCCGGCCCGCGTGATCCAAGATCCGTCGACCGTCACGGGAGTACGTTGGGAGGAGATGCCCGACGGGCACGATTTCGCGAGACTCTATCCGCGGGAGGCGATGAGGCGCGGCGTGAGCGGTCGCGTGGGGCTAAGTTGCATCGTCAACGAAGAGCACCGTCTTGATTGCGAGATTATTGACGAGGATCCGATGGAGATGGGATTCGGCGCCGCCACATTGGAGCTTTCGCGGGAATTTCGTGTCGCGCCACTCACTGAAGACGGGACTCCCACGATCGGACAGAGGATTCGCCGCACCATACGTTGGGAGATGCAATAGCTCAGGCCGGCGCCGTCAGCCCCAATGCCGCAAAGCACTCCTCGACCGAGCGCGCGTCGATCACCGTGTCGCGGTAGGAGGCGGGGGTGAGATTGGCGTCGACCGTGTGCTGCATCAGCGTGAAGAACGGCGCCCAGAAATCGTCTTCCGATAGGAACACGATCGGTTTGCGGTGCAGATCGAGCCGGCGCCACGAGAGCGTCTCCACCGCTTCCTCCAGCGTGCCGATGCCGCCCGGAAGCACCACGAAGGCGTCGCTCTCCTCGAACATTACGTGCTTGCGTTCGTGCATGGTGTCGACCATGCGGTGCGGCACCGCCTCGTAGGTGATTTCGCGCCGCTCCAGGAAGCGCGGCATGACGCCGAGGACCTGCCCGCCGGCTTCATGCGCGGCTTTGGCGAGGCGTCCCATGAGACCCACCGCGCCGCCGCCATAAACCAGACGCAAACCGCGCGCGGCCAAGGCGACGCCGAAACGTGCAGCCAGATCCAAATACTCCGGTTTGGTCGTATTGGACGATCCGCAATAGACGCAGATGGAGCGAACTGGACGGTCTAATGCGCTGGAATCAGCCATGGGCATTGCACAAGTTTAGCCAGTCGGGCGGCATTGCGGGGAAGATTCCCCACCCTTAAGTGGTCGCTTCAAGGATTGTTCCAAATGGCGCGCGGCGAAGGCAGGACAGTGTCGAAGGCGGAACCGGCCGCCGATGTGGCCCCGCCGCTGACGCGCACCGTTTCGCATCTGTTGAAGCTGATCGGCGGTCTTTCCGGCAATGGGGTGCGGCTGCGGCTGGCCGCCGCCCTGGTTCTGACGTTGGTGGCCAAGGTGCTGGCGGTCGTTTCGCCCCTGGTGCTGGCGGATGGGATCAATGCGCTGTCCGCGGGCGACGCGGCGGGGGCGTTGCCCATGTTCCTGGGGCTCGCCGGGTTTTGGGCGGCGCTGCGCTTTGCCTCGACGGCTGGTCCGCAGGTGCGCGACGCTCTGTTTCAGCCGGTCAGCGAGGAGGCGCAGCGGCGCGCCGGAACGCGCGTGTTTACTCACGTGCATTCGCTCTCAGTGCGGTTCCATCAATCGAAACGGACCGGCGCGGTCTATCGCACCATCGAGCGCGGCATTCGCGCCATCGACTTTCTGTTGCGCTTTCTGGCCTTCAACATCGCGCCGACCATCATCGAGCTTCTGCTCGCCGCCGCTGTGCTTGGCTTCACCTACGGCTGGATGTTCTCGGCGATCGCGGCGGGCACGGTGGTGATCTATGCCTGGGCGACCTTCGGCGTCACGGAATGGCGGCTCAAGCACCGCCGCGAAATGAACGAAGCCGACACCGAAGCCGCCGGTCGGGCGGTGGATTCGCTGCTCAATTTCGAGACGGTGAAGAGCTTCGCCGCCGAACAACGTGAAAGCGAACGCTACGACCGGGCTTTGTCCTCGTACGCCAATGCGGCGGTGAAGGCCTACACCTCGCTGGTGATGCTCAACATCGCCCAGGGCTTCATCATGACCGTCGGCCTGCTGGCCATGGTCGTGGGCGCCGGCTGGTTGGTGGCGCGCGGGCCGATGGGGCCGGGCGACATCACCGCCGTCATTCTGATCATGACCAACATCTACGCGCCGCTGAACATTCTCGGCTTTGCGTATCGCGAGATCAAGCAGACCTCGATCGACATGGAGAAGATGTTTGCGCTGCTGGACGAAGCGCCCGATGTCGCGGACGCGCCGAACGCCGCGGCGCTCAACGCCAAGCGTGGCGAGGTCGTGTTTGATCGGGTCAGCTTCGCGCACGAAGGCCGCGACGTTGGCCTGGACGAGGTGAGTTTCACCGCGCCTGCCGGCAAGACGACCGCGATCGTCGGCCCTTCCGGCGCCGGCAAGTCTACCGTGTTGAAACTGCTCTATCGCTTCTACGATCCGAGTTCGGGCGCGGTGCGGATCGATGGCCAGAATCTTCGCGATGTGACCCAGGCGAGCTTGCGCGGCGCTCTCGGCCTGGTGCCGCAGGACGTCGTGCTGTTCAACGATACGATCCGCTACAACATCGCCTACGGCAAACCCGACGCGACGCAGGCGGATTTGGAGGAGGCCGCGCGCAGCGCCCAGTTGCTCGACTTCATCGAGAGCTTGCCGCAAGGCTGGGACACGCGCGTCGGCGAACGGGGGCTGAAGTTGAGCGGCGGCGAAAAACAGCGCGTCGGCATCGCTCGCGTCGTGCTCAAGAACCCGGCCATTCTCATTCTCGACGAAGCCACCTCGTCGCTGGACTCTGGCACCGAGGCGGATGTGCAGGCGGCGCTAGAAGCCGCGAGCCGGGGGCGGACCACTCTGGTCGTCGCCCACCGGCTCAGCACCATCGCCGACGCCGATCAGATCCTCGTCTTGGATGCAGGGCGCGTTGTCGAACGCGGGACGCATGCGGCGCTCATCGCACGCGACGGGCTCTATGCGAGCTTGTGGAAACGCCAGGCGGAAGCGCCGGAGACGGTCGCGGCCGAATAGTCAATAGCCGGTCATTCCGCCGGGGCGCGAGCGCAGCAGTTTGAAACGGCTGAAGCCGAGGGCCGCGAGCCGCTGCAGATCGAAGTCGACCATGCCGAGCATGTCGCGCTCCTTAAGCGGCTGTGAGCACTTGAATTCGCCGCAAAGCGCCTTGTTGTATTTTGAGACGGCGACGTAGCAGATTTTTGAAGGGCAGGTGAGCGCGCAACCGGCATTTGCGAATAACGTGACGCGGTCCTTATTGGGGACGTCGCGAAGGAAAGCTTCGTCCTCATTCAGCTCCATCGGCAACACGACTGTGTCGTAGAGATCGAGCGCAGCCCTCACGCGGTCGGTGGTCCTGAGGTTCTTGATGACGCTGGCTTCGATCCGGTACTTGGGAAAATCCCGCCGGATCCAGCGTGCAAGATTGTCGTTGGTGACGATCGCGGCGTTGCCGTCCCGGTGATATTTGGCCAGCAGCGGACGCGTGGCTTCGTACTCCGCCTCGGTGGCGTAGTGGTTCGTCAACGGCAGGCGCAGCCCGACGCCTGCATAGTACATCTCGCCAATGTCGTGAGGGGTCAGTTCGGGGCGTGAAAACATACGGCCGCCATAGAGCGGCGTGTGCTCGACGAAGCCGAAGACGCTGTCGATTTCGGCAATCGGCACATTGGCGTAGTTGCGCGCCAGAAAGGCGAGCAGGGGAACCTCGCTCGGCTTGCCTCGTGCAGAGATCGTAAACCGCATAAGGGGTCAGGCTGGAGCGGCCCGGGCGGCGACGCCTTGACTCGGATCAATCGCGCGGATCGCCGGAATCGCGCTCCAGCCAATCGTGTTCGAGAATGCGCAGGCGGGTCGTCACCCCGAGCAGGAAAGCAGTCGACCAGGCGATCAGGATCAGTCCATTGGCGGCTTCGATCGCGCCGAGCACCCGCCAGGTCACCGAGAGCGTGAGATCGCCATAGCCCACGGTGGAGAAGGTCACGGTCGAAAAATAGAGCGCCTGTTCGAATGTATCGAACTCGCCAAGCAGCCGGTAGAGCAGGGCGTAGGCCCAAATCTGAGCGGTGTGCAGCGCAAAGATGCCGAACACCACCAGCAGGATCATGCCGGCCTGCCGCCATGCGCTCTCATGAGTTCGCAGGCGCCGATGGGCGCCGCTCATCAGCCGCGTCAACCCAAGCAAGCCGAAGAAGTGCATGAGCGTCGTCAGCGCCACCATGAGCGTGGCCACGCCCAAATTGGTCAACAACTGCTGAAGCGGGGGTTCCACGGGCGATCAATTCCTGGGAATCACGATCCGGACTTAATGATTGTTTACCTTTTTCCGCAAGCATGCGGCGATGCGCGACAACGTCCAGACCGTCCAATGCGATTGCGGCGCGACCTATGAGCGCGAGGAGCGGCAGCTGCCGATCAAGGACATCGGCCTCTTCGCGTGCGAAGAGTGCGGGGACAAGATCGAGATTTGGAGCGGCCGTACCGTTCCCGTGTTCAAGCGGATCGTCGCCCCAAAGCAGCAACAGCGCCGCGCGTAAAGTTTCCGAGGCAAGTTGGCACGAATTCGGCGTTCCGGCTTGATCGGGGCGGGCGAAACGTGTCTCTGGCGCCATGCTTGAGACGCTTCAACTCAAACGCACCCCCTTCCACGAGCGGACCTCGCGGCTCAGCGTTGCGCAGAATTGGCGCCGCTGGGCGGGCTATATGGTGGTCGGCTCCTACGATCTCTCGCTCGATCACGAATATTGGGCGATCCGCGACCGGGCGGCGCTCATCGATGTCTCGCCGCTGATGAAATACATGATCGAGGGCCCGGACGCGGCGCGCCTCCTGCACAAGGTCACCCCACGCGACGTGCTGAAGATGAAAGAGGGCGTCGTCTCCTACACCGGCTGGTGCGACGAAGACGGCAAGCTCCTGGACGATGGCACCATCGCGCGCCTCGGCCCGCAACTCTTCCGCATGACGAGCGCCGAGCCGTCGCTGCGCTGGCTCGCCATGAACGCGGTCGGCATGGACGTGAAGGTCAGCGAAGTCACCGATCAGATGGCCGCGCTCAGCCTGCAAGGGCCGAAATCACGCGCGGTGCTCAATCGCGTCTGCAAGGACAAGCTCGATCCGCTGAAGTACTTCCGCGTCGCCGAGAACGCCATCGGCAACGTCCCCGTCTCGATCTCGCGTACCGGCTACACGGGCGATCTCGGTTACGAAATTTGGATCGAAGCCGAACAAGCGCTGCCCGTGTGGGATGCGTTGATGGACGCGGGCGACGATTACGGCATCACCCCATGCGGCATCCTCGCGATGGACATGGCCCGCGTCGAAGCTGGCCTGTTCATGGTCGATGTCGACTACAACGCCTCGACGCATGCCTGGATCGAAGGCCAGAAATCCTCACCGTTTGAAATGGGCCTCGATTGGGCGGTGAACCTCGACAAAAAGGGCTATTTCAACGGCCGCCGCGCGCTTGAACGCGAGAAGCGCGAAGGCTCCTCGTGGAAGCTCGTCGGCCTCGACATCGCCTGGGAGGGCTTGGAAAAGCTCTACGGCGAAGTCGGGCTGCCGCCGCAAATTCCCAGCATGGCGGTTCGCGGCAGTCTGCCGGTGATGTTTGACGGCAAACAGATCGGCTACGCCTCGACGAGCACCTGGTCGCCGGTGCTGAAGAAGTACATCGCGCTCGCGCATGTGCAGCGCCCGTATTACGAGCCGGGCACGACCCTCACCATCGAGATCACAGTGGAACATCATCGCAAGCAGACGCCGGCGAAAGTGGTGAAGCTGCCGTTCTACGATCCGGTTTGGAAGAAGAAGTGATGGAAGAACGTACGGACTTAATATGGACCGCCGGCGCCCCCGCCGGCATGCGACGGCGGTCGATCAAGAGGAGCGCGTCACTCCGCGACGCATGCGCGGCGGAGCCGTGCGCTGCAACTTTCAAGCACTGGCGCCGGCCGGCGAGGGCGCCGGCGGTCCATATTAAGCGCGCGTCCTGAGGTCTCGCATGTCCGTAAACACATACGACGCGATCATCATCGGCGCCGGCCACAATGGCCTGATCGCCGGCGCTTACCTGGCGCGCGCCGGCAAGAAGGTGGTGATCCTAGAGCGCCGCGAAATCGTTGGCGGCGCGGCGGTCACGGAAGAGATATTCCCGGGCTACAAGTTCACCGAATTCTCTTACGTCGTCAGCTTGCTGCGTCCCGAGATCATCCGCGATCTCGAACTGCCGCGTCATGGTCTGAAAATCTTGCCGTTGCCATCCACCGTCACGCCGATGGACAATGGCGATTATCTCGCGGCGTGGCCCGATCATGAGCCGACGCGCCGCGAAATCTATCGTCACTCGCCGAAGGACGCCGAAGCCGCCGACGAATACAGCCGCGTCATGGCCAGAGCGGCGAAGGCGATCAAGCCAGTGCTGTCGCTGGTGCCGCCCGATCCATCCTCGCTGTCGCTGCGCGATATGCTGGGGCTGCTGAAGTTGGGGCAATACGCGCGGAGTTTGAGCGAGAAGGAACTCTACCGGATCGTCAAGCTGGTTACGCAATCTTCCGCCGATCTGCTGAACGAGTGGTTCGAGTTCGATCCGTTGAAGGGAACGAAGTCCGCGTCTGGCATCATCGGCACTTTTCTCGGTCCGCATTCGCCGGGCACCGCGTACGTGCTGTTGCACCATTATATGGGCGAGATCGACGGCGCCTTCCGCGCCTGGGGCTTCGCCAAGAATGGCACCGGCGGGGTCACTGCCGCGATTGCCGCTTCGGCGCGTGCGATCGGGGCCGAGATCAGAACCAACGCCTCGGTTGCAAACGTCATCGTGAAAGCCGGACGCGCCGTTGGCGTGGCGCTGGAGAACGGCGACGAGTTGCATGCCAAGGTCGTCATGTCGGCGGCCGATCCGAAACGCAGCTTCCTGTCGTTCGTGGAAAGCAAGCACTTCCCGGACGAGTTCGTCGAGCAGATCAAGAATTTCCGCGTGCGCGGCTCATCCGGCAAGGTGAACATCGCGCTCTCCGGCTTGCCGGAATTCACGTGCTTGCCAGGCGAAAGCCCGCTGCACAAAGGCGCGATCTCGATCAGCCCTTCGATCGACTACATCGAACGCGCCTACGACGAGGCGAAGTACGGCCAATTTTCCACGAACCCCTATATCGACATGATCATCCCCTCGATGATCGATCGCGACATGGCCCCGCCGGGCCACCACGTGATGTCATGCTTCGTGCAATACGCGCCCTATGACATCGAGGGCGGCTGGGACGATGCCAAGCGCGATGCCTTCGGCGAGACGGTGATCTCCACGATCGAGCGCTATGCGCCGAACATCCGCAAGATCATCGTCGGCAAGCAGGTGATCACGCCGAAGGACATAGAGCGCATCGCCGGCATCACCGGCGGCAACATCTTCCATGGCGAACTGTTGTTGCATCAACTCTTCTTCCTGCGTCCGGCGCCGCAATGGGCTGACTTCCGCACGCCGCTGCCGGGTTATTATTTCGGCGCTTCCGGCGCGCACCCGGGCGGTGGGGTCATGGGCGCGGCGGGCAAGCTAGCGGCGCAGGAAGTGCTGAAGGACTGGCGCTGATGGCCGACATCATCATTATTGGCGCCGGCCTCAACAGCCTGGTCGCGGCGAACTATCTCGCCAAGGCCGGCAAGCAGGTGCTGCTGCTCGAACGTCGCGCCATCGCCGGCGGCCAGGCGGTGACGGAAACGTTCAAGCCGGGCTTCACCGCCGATGCGCTGCATGCCGGCGGACAATTGCGTCCCGATATCATCAGCGATCTCGATCTCGCGCGGCACGGCTTGCCGGAATCTCGAAGCGAGCCGCTCATTTCTCTGCTGCCGGATGGCCGCCAGCTTCGGCTGACGGCGGATACGGAGGAGGTCACGCTCGCGTCGATCCGGGCGTTCTCGGCCAAGGATGCCGAGCGCTGGCCCGCGTTCGTAGCGTTCATGCGCGAGGCGGCTTCTTTTCTCGATGCGGCGTATCGCACGCCGATGCCGCGGTTGCCGCACGTGTCGATGTCGGAGGGACTGCCGCTCGCGCAGCTCGGCTTGAAGCTGCGCGGGCTCGGCGCGCGCGACATGTTCCGCGTCATCCGCGCGCTGCCGATGTCGGCGTTGGAATTGACCGAGGAATGGTTCGAGTCTGACGTCTTGCGCGCCGCGATTGGCGCGGTCGCCATCCATGGCGCGACTTTGGGGCCGATGTCGGCGGGTTCAGGCTACACGCTTCTGCACAATTGGCTGAACCGGGGTGGGCCGGGTCATAGGCGCGTCGCGGGCGGCGTCGGGCGCATTGCCGAAGCGCTGGTCGCGGCGCTGAAGGCGCGCGGCGGGCAGGTGCGCACGGAAACCGAGGTGGCGACGATCCTCACCGATGACCAGCGCGTGCAAGGCGTGCGGCTCGCCTCGGGTGAGGAAATTCGCGCGGCAATCGTCATTTCCGGTGCCGATCCGCGTCACACGCTGCTCGATCTCGTCGGCGCGCCCGAGCTGCCGCCGGAATTCGTCTGGCACACGCAATCGATCAAGATGCGCGGCGCCGTGGCTAAGGTGCATTTGCTGACGGACGGCAATCACGGCCTGCCGGACGGCACGGTCGTGATCGCGCCCTCGGTCCGCTACGTCGAGCGCGCCTACGACGCGGCCAAGTACGGCCAGATGTCGACGGCGCCGTATCTCGAGGCCACGGCTGACGGTCCGGTGGTGTCGCTGCACTTCCAGTTCGCGCCCTACGCGCTGCGCGACAGCGAGTGGGGTCAGGAGCGTTCGGTGTTGGAGCGTGTCGCCATCGACACGGCGGCGAGCGCGCTGCCGCAGCTCAAAGCCTCGATCCGCGAGGTGAAGTCGCTGACCCCGCTCGACCTCGAACAAACCTATGGCCTGACCGAGGGCGACCTCAATCACGGCCAGCTCATCCTCGATCAGATGTTCTTCATGCGCCCGATGCCGGGCTGGTCGACGCACAAGACCCCGATCGACAACCTCTACCTCTGCGGCAATGGCGTGCATGGCGGCGGCGGTTTGAGCGGGGCATCCGGCCGCAACGCCGCGGCGGCAGTGCTGAAGGCGTAAGGAACAAGATTCATGACGCCCGCGAACCTTAACCCCAACGCTGCTGCGTCGCTGGATGCTTGGCACGCCATGGTCGCGAGCAAGGACCTCTCAGGTCTCGACGGCATCGTTCATCCCGACGCAAGCTTCCGTTCGCCGATGGCGTTCAAGCCGTATCGCTCGGCGCAAGCGGTGACGCTGCTGCTGCGTACGGTGCTGACCGTGTTCGAGGATTTCACCTACCACCGCCAGTTCGCATCGGCTGACGGCTTGAGCGTGGTGCTGGAATTCAGCGCCCGCGTCGGCGACAAGGAATTGAAGGGCGTCGATCTCATTCAGTTCGATGAAGCCGGGCTGATTGCCGATTTCGAAGTGATGATCCGGCCGCTCAACGGCCTGCAGGCGCTCGGCGCCGAGATGGGCGCGCGTCTCGCGCACCTGCTGCCGGCGTACAAGGGCGGCTAAGCGGTCAAACAAAAAGCCCGCGGGCGAACGGCCAGCGGGCTGAAGAACTCTGATCCAACCAATGAAGAAAGGAGAATGGCTCCTCGGGTAGGATTCGAACCTACGACCAACCGGTTAACAGCCGGTTGCTCTACCACTGAGCTACCGAGGAATATGTCTCCCACCGCGGCGGGAGCGGGGTCTCTATCAAGTTCGGCGCCGGGGGAAAAGGGCCTTTGGCGCTCCGCTAGCCCAAAGGAAAACGAGGGCCCCTTGCGGGGCCCTCGAAGGCGTTGGGTATGGTGGGGTGTCTCCAAGGGAAGACGTGGTCAATATGACGCTAACAGGTAAAAAAGCCGTTAATGGCAAACGCCGGCTTCACGAAGCCTGCGAAAGCGTTGCGCAATAGGGTGAATGATTTGGAGGCCTCGCCCGGAATCGAACCGGGGTGCAAGGATTTGCAGTCCTCTGCGTAGCCACTCCGCCACGAGGCCTCGGCCGCCCGATATGGTCGCGGCGGGGCGGCAGTCCTAGGCGCAGCCCACGGAATCGGTCAAGGCGCTCGCTCTCCCCATGCGATTTCCAAGCATCATTTCCGCGCGCGCCCGGCTGTGGGCGGTCTGGGCAGCGGCGGTGGCGCTGGTGCTGGCTACGCTCGCCGCCCTTCCACGCCGCGCCGAGCCGGTCGCTTTGAGCGCGTCCAACATTGCGCTGTTCCAGCGCGATCCGGGGCTCTGCCGAGCGGTGTTGGTCGGGGCCGGCACTGAGTTCGAGGCGCTGCCGGATTTCGCGGGGGCGCGCGGCTGCGGCTATCGGGACGCGGTCAAGCTCAGCCGGGCGACCTATTCGGCGCCCCTCGGCGCGAGCTGCGCGACGACCGCGGCGTTGCTTCTCTGGGAGCGGGATGTGGCCGCGCCGGCCGCCCGCCGCCGCTACGGGCAGGACCTGGCGCGCATCGAGTTCGCGGCCCCGGCTTACCAGTGCCGCCGCATCGCCGGGCGCAGCGACGGCCGGCTCAGCGAGCACGCCAGCGCCAACGCAATCGATATCCAGGGCTTCACCCTCGCAGACGGACGTACGGTCAGCGTGGCCGAGGGCTGGCGCGGCTCGCGCCGGGATCGGGGCTTCCTCCGCGAGGTCCGGGACGGGGCGTGCGAACACTTCCAGGCTGTGCTCTCTCCCGACTACAACCGCGCCCACCGAGACCATCTCCACTTCGACCTCGGCCGCGACGCCATGTGTCGTTAATGTGGACCACCGGCGCCCTCGCCGGCCGGCACCGCGCATGCCGGTGAGGGCGCCGGCGGTCCATATTGCCGCCTTGCCCCACGGGCCGCAGCAATTTAACCCCGGCCTCGGAGTTGCCGTATGGATTTCGCCAAGGCCCGCGATTTCATGGTCGAAAGCCAGGTCCGTCCCTCGGACGTGACCGACACGCGCATCATCCGCGCCATGCGGACGCTGCCGCGCGAACGCTTCGTGCCGGCGGCCAAGCGCACCCTGGCCTATGGCGACTTGGACCTCGAAGTGGCGCCGGGGCGGACGCTGATGCGCCCGCGCGCTCTGGCCAAGCTGATCCAAGCGCTGGCGCCTAAGGCGAACGAGCGCGCATTGGAGATCGCGGGCGCGACCGGTTACGGCGCGGCGGTGCTGGCGGCGTGCTGCGAAGACGTGATCGCACTCGATCCCGATCCGGATCTTTCCTTCGCCGCGCGTGCGGCGCTGGAATCGTGCGGCGCCATCAATGTGCGGACGGTCTCGACGGCAGCCGCAGACGGTTGGGCTGACGATGCGCCCTATGATGTGATCCTGCTCAACGGCTCGGCGGAATTTGTGCCGGACGCATGGCTCGCCCAATTGGCGCCGGGCGGACGGCTTGGCGTGATCGTGCGCCAAGGCGCAGCGGGCGCAGCGCGCATCTACACGCGCGCGGACGACGCGGTCGCGTATCGCAGCGCCTTCGACGCGGCGCCGCCGGTCGCGCCGGGTTTGAGCAAGCCGCCGGCTTTCGCGTTCTGATCGCGCAACGAAATAGCGCACGCGCGCCCATTAACTTTCCCTTATTCGATCCCGAACAGTGTGCACTTGAGAGTGGCGATTCCATCGGGCCTGCTCTGGTGGACCCGAATCGCAGCGATCAATAATCTTCGAGTCGCAAGCGACTCGTTTGCTCAGGTGCGCGGGGCTGGACATGGCGGTTCAAGAACAACAAGCCGAACCTTCAATGGAAGAAATCCTGGCGTCGATCCGCCGGATCATTTCCGAGGAAGAGCAGGCGCCGAACGCAGCGCCCGTCCTCGATCTCACTCAAACCGATCATCCAGCGCCAGCGCCGCAGATCGCGGATGAGGAAGACGACATCGTTTTCGAAGCGGTCGAGCCGGCCGCAAAGCAAGAGGTGAAGCACGTGCCCGAGCCCGCAATCGCCACTGCTCCGCAACCGCGTGCGATCGCCGCCGAGCCGACCGCCGATGCCATTCTGTCGACGCCTGTGGCGAGCGCCGCGGCCGGATCGCTGGCGCGGCTTGCCGGAACGCTCCGAATTTCCGATCAACCCGGCCAGACGGTTGAGGGCGTCGTCCGCGAACTGCTGAAGCCGATGCTGAAGGAATGGCTCGACCGCAATCTGGCGGCTATCGTCGAAGCGCGCGTCGAGGCGGAGCTGGAGCGCATCGCGCGAATGTCTCGGTAAGGTCAGTCTACCCAGGAACTGGAGCGCCCCGGTGAAAGCCGGGGCGTTTTTCGTTCGTGGTGGTGTGCGCCTGCGAAATGCCATCTCGCGCCGCCCGCCTGCGCCCTGCTATAGGCTCAGGAATGATCGAGACGACGTTCAATCCTAAGGAAGTGGAACCCCGCTGGTCGAAGGCCTGGGAGGAATCCGGCGCCTTCAAGCCGAAGGCCGACCCCAAGGCCGATCCGTTCTGCATCGTCATCCCGCCGCCCAACGT
>LWDN01000021.1:428-6650 GCA_002083515.1 Proteobacteria bacterium HN_bin10 | reverse complement strand
CTCAACAACACGCTGCAGGACGTGCTGGTTCGCTTCGAGCGCCTGCGCGGCAAGAGCGTGCTCTGGCAGCCGGGGACCGATCACGCCGGCATCGCCACGCAAATGGTGGTGGAGCGCCAGCTTGCGCAATCGGGCGCCAACGAGGATCGCCGCTCCTTGGGCCGCGAGGAATTCCTGAAACGCGTGTGGGCGTGGAAGGAAGAATCCGGCGGGATGATCATGAATCAGCTGCGTCGCCTGGGCGCTTCGTGCGACTGGTCGCGCGAGCGTTTCACCATGGACGAGGGCCTCTCGGCCGCGGTGCTGAAAGTGTTCGTGCAGCTCTACAAAGAAGGGCTGATCTACAAAGACAAGCGCCTGGTGAATTGGGATCCGCACTTCGAGACCGCGATCTCGGACCTTGAGGTCGAGAACCGCGAAGTGAACGGCCATTTCTGGCACTTCAAGTATCCGCTGGAGAATGGGGAGACGTATCAGTTCCCGATCGCGCACGATGAGGCGGGCAATCCAACCGACTGGGAAACGCGCGATTACATCGCCATCGCCACCACGCGTCCCGAGACGATGCTGGGCGACGGCGCGGTGGCGGTGCATCCGAGCGACGCCCGCTATGCGCCCATCGTCGGCAAGCGCGTGCTGCTGCCGCTGGCGAACCGCTACATTCCGATCATCACCGACGAGTATCCCGATCCGAATTTCGGCTCCGGCGCGGTGAAGATCACCGGCGCGCACGATTTCAACGACTACAAGGTCGCGCGCGCCCACGACATTCCGCTTTACGTGCTGATGGACGGCAAAGGCCGCATGGCCGACGCCGAGCACGTGCCGCCGAAGTACCGCGGGCTCGACCGCTTCGAGGCGCGCAAGCAGGTGGTGGCGGACATCGAGGCGATCGGCCTCTTGGACCGCGTCGAGAACAAGAAAATCATGCAGCCGTTCGGGGACCGCTCCGGCGTCGTTATCGAGCCGATGCTGACCGACCAATGGTATGTGAACGCGGGCGAACTGGCGAAGAACGCCATCGCTGCGGTCGAAACCGGCAAGACCAAGTTCGTGCCGGAAGCGTGGACGAAGACCTACTACCAATGGATGCGCAACATCGAGCCGTGGTGCGTGTCGCGCCAACTTTGGTGGGGCCACCGCATTCCGGCGTGGTACGGGCCGACGATTGCAAAAGACGGCGGAATTGAAGAGTTCGATCGGAAGACCTTCGTCGCAGAAACTGAAGGCGAGGCCCTCGCTCAGGCCCGCGCATTCTATGGCGCGGGAATCCGGGTCACTATTGGACACGACAACAGGCCAAACAGAATGCGTTTTCCCGCCACCATTGAAGGTGTGCCGGCGAAGGTGACGGAGGTCGAGCTTTGGCGCGACGAAGACGTTCTCGACACCTGGTTCTCATCCGGCCTGTGGCCGTTCTCCACGCTCGGCTGGCCGGAGAAGACGCCGGAGCTGAAGAAATTCTATCCGACCTCCACGCTCGTCACCGCGCACGACATCATCTTCTTCTGGGTTGCGCGGATGATGATGCTGGGCCTGCACTTCATGAAGGAAGTGCCGTTCGATGAAGTTTACATCCATGCCCTGGTCCGCGACGCCAAGGGCCAGAAGATGTCGAAGTCCAAGGGCAACACCATGGATCCCTTGGAGCTGATCGACAAATTCGGCGCCGATGCGCTGCGCTTCACATTGGCCGCTATGGCGGCGCAGGGGCGCGACATCAAATTGAGCGAGCAGCGCATCGAAGGCTATCGCAATTTCGGCACCAAGCTTTGGAACGCCGCCCGCTTCGCGCAGATGAACGAGTGCGCGGTGTGGGACGAGTACGATCCGCGCTCGCCGCAACAGGCGGTCAACAAATGGATCGTCGGCGAAAGCGCTAAGGCCGCAGCCGCCGTGACGCGCGAATTGGAGGCGCGGCGCTTTAACGAAGCGGCGGGCGCGCTCTACAAGTTCGTCTGGAATATCTATTGCGACTGGTACCTCGAATTCATCAAGCCGCTGTTGAATGGCGAGGATGAGACCGCGAAGCTGGAGACCCGCCGCACCGCCGCCTGGGTCTTGGATCAAATCCTGATCCTGCTGCACCCGTTCATGCCGTTCATCACCGAAGAGCTCTGGACACGCCTCGGCGAGTTCGGCGCCAAGCGTAGAGGCATGCTGATCGTCGAAGCCTGGCCGAAGCTGGGCGACGACTTGGTCGATGCGGGCGCGGAGGCGGAAATCGATTGGATGGTGCGCCTGATCGAAGAGACGCGCTCGACCCGGGCCGAGCTCAACGTGCCGGCCGGCGCCAAGATTCCGCTGCTGTTGATCGGCGCGGACGAGGCGGCGGAGAAACGGCTGGAGCGTTACCAGGACCTGATCGATCGGATGGCGCGTCTCGAATATTCAACCAGCGCCGACGCTGCGCCGAAGGGTTCGGTCACGTTCGTGCTCGATGGCGCGACCGTGGCGTTGCCGCTCGAAGGCGTGGTGGACTTGCCAGCGGAAGCTGCACGGCTGGCCAAGGACATCGGCAAGCTCGACAGCGAGATCGCCAAGATGGATGCGAAGCTCGGCAATGCCGACTTCATCGCCAAGGCGCCGGAAGAAGTGGTCGGAGAGTTGCGCGAACGGCGCGACGATGCGGCCGCCTCCGCGACAAAACTCCGCCACGCACTCGATCAGATCAAAGGGACGAGCTGATGCGCATCTTCGTCACCGGCGCTTCGGGGTTTGTCGGCGGGGCTGCGGCGCGCGCGTTCGCGGCGAAGGGCCACGAGGTGCGCGCCATGTCGCGCTCCGAGAATTCCGACGAGAAGATCCGTGCGCTGGGCGCAACGCCGGTGCGCTGCGATCTGGAGGATGTCGCCGCTGTCCACGTCGGCGACGCCGAGGCGGTGCTGCACAGCGCCGCGTTTGTCGAGCAATGGGGGCCGGTTCAGGCCTGGAAGCGTTTCAATATCGACGGCACCGCCCGCATGCTGAAGGCGGCGCGCGAAGCGGGGGCGAGGCGCTTCATCCATATCAGCACCGAAAGCGTGTTGTGGCGCGGCCAGCATCTGCGCGGCGTCGATGAGAGCTATCCGCGGGCGCCGAATTCGCCCTATCCCTATTCCTGGACGAAAGCGCGCGCCGAGGCGCTGGTTGAGAAGGCGAACACGCCCGAGTTCCAAACCATCGCGCTGCGGCCGCGTTTCATCTGGGGGCCGGGCGACACGACGCTCATCCCTACGATCCGTCACATGGCGCAGACGGGCCAATGGATGTGGATCAATGGCGGGCGCGCGCAGACGTCGAGCACGCATATCGACAATCTCGTGCATGCCATTGAGTTGGCGCTGACAAAGGGTCGCGGGGGCGAGGCATATTTCGTGCTCGACGACGGCGTGCGTTCGATGAAGGAGATCATCTCGGCAATCGCGGAGACCCAGGGCATTTCTTTGCCTGACAAGAGCGTGCCCACATGGGCGGCTGATATGATTGGCGGCGTCGCAGAAGGCGTGTGGCGCATCTTCGGCCTCAAGGGCGAGCCGCCGCTGACACGCTTCGGCGCCATGATCATGTCGCGCGACGCGGTGCTGAACGATGCGAAGGCGCGACGCGAGCTGGGCTATGCGCCGGTAGTTTCCGTGGAAGACGGCCTGCGGGCGTTGCGAGCCGCGTAGGGCCTGCGCTTGGACGCTCTGCCGATCGAACCGACGGCGCTGCTGCCGTTTCTTGCCGCGGTGTTGCTGATCGAAGCGACGCCGGGCCCGAATATGGGTTATCTCGCCGCGCTTAGCGCCTCTGAAGGCCGTGCAGCGGGCTTCAAAGCCGTGCTTGGCGTGACGCTTGGTTTGGCGTTCTACATGGTGCTCGCCGTGGTTGGCGTTGCCGAAGCAATCGCGTCGGCGCCGCTTGTGTATGGCTTCCTGCGCTGGGCCGGCGTGGCGTACCTGCTTTTCCTCGCCTGGGAGGCATGGCGGGGCGCGGCGGAAACCTCGCCCGGACACGCACAGACGCCAGATCACGCGCCATTCTGGCGCGGCCTGATCGCGAATCTGCTCAATCCCAAGGCGATGGTTTTCTACGTGGCGCTGCTGCCGGGATTCATCGATCCGCAGCACGCGCCCGTTTGGGTGCAAGCGTTGATCCTGGGAAGTTTGCATCTAGCCGTAAGCTTGGTCGTGCACGCGGCGATCGTCTTGGGCGCGGCGCATGCGGGCGCCTTGCTTGCCCAGGGAAACGGCGCTGACGCAATCAGGCGCGGACTTGCCGTATGTATTGCACTCGTTGCGATCTGGCTGGCTTGGCAGACGCGCTGATCACACGCCCACAATCGCGCCGCGGCCCGCCTCATCGCCTATGGCGATCTCCTTGCCGTCGGGCGACCAGGCCAGCGCGGTGACAGCGCCTTCCCCCGGCTCATCCAATTCCATGCCCATGTTGTCGGCGAAGCGGACGAGGATCGCCGCGCCGTCGCTGTATCCGATGGCCAGCACCTCTTCCTGCGGGTGGAAGGCGACGGCGGTGACGAGCGCTTGGCGCTCGCCCGGCTGCAGCGGCGGTTTGCCCTGCGGGCCGAGCTTGCCCGCGAACGGCCAGACGATAGCGGCGTTGGCGCCTGACGTGGCGAGCCAACGCCCGCGCTTGTCCCAGCAGAAGCTCTTGGTCTTGGCCGGGTAGCCATCCATGCGCAGATCGGTCTTCTCCGGCAGGCGCCAGCCGTGCAGGGCGTTCTCCTGCATCGCCGTGACGACATAATCGGCGTCCGGAGACATGGTAATCGCCAAGTGCGAGCCCGCCCACTTCAGCACGTTGCCTTTGTCATCTGGCGCGAGCGCGAGACGCAATGTGGCGCCGCCATAATGACTGACCGCGAGGCGCCGCCCTTTGACGTCGAGCGCAAGCCCGCCAATGGTCGAGGGATGGGCAAAGCGATGAGATTCTGCGTCGCCTTTGAACACGACCGCGTCCTTGCCGGCGCCGGCGACGATCACGCCGGATGCAGAACTGGCGGCCAGATGATCGACCCATTTGTGCAATTCGGCGAGCGTGGAGACGGTTCCATCCGGACGCACGCTCCGAACGACGCCGTCGTCGCCGCCGGTGACGATGCGTTTGCCGTCAGGATGAAGCGCCGCGCTGAGGATAACGCCGTCATGCGCTTGAATCCGGCGCGGCTCACTCTCTCGCCCGCACGCCACCACCGCCCCGTCGCTGAGCGCGAACAAAGCCTCGCTGCCGATCCACTCGACCGCGGTCGCCCCGGCGCCGAGCGCTAGCCTGCGCCCGTTTTCATAGACTTGCGCTGTCACGCCGCGCACGCCGCGAAGGCGGTTTCAAGCTCGGCGCGATCGAGGTTGCGGCCGATGAAGACGAGGCGCGATACGCGCTTTTCGCCGTCCTTCCAGTCGCGTTGGGTGTCGCCTTCGATGATCATGTGCACGCCCTGCACGACGAAGCGTTTCGGCTCGTCCGGAAATGCGAAAATCCCCTTCAGGCGGAGGATGTCGGGTCCGCGCTGCTGGGTGAGATCGTTGAGCCAGGGCAATAGCCTTTCAGGATTGATCAGCTTGTCGGTGGAGAGCGACACGCTGGCGATGCCGCTGGCGGCGACATGATCATGTGCGTGCTCATGGTGATGGTGATCGCCGTGATCGTGATCGTGGTGATCGTGATGCGCGCAGGCGTCGTCGCAGTCATGATCGGGCAGAAAGTGCGGATCGATCTCGGTGACACGTTCTAGATCAAAGGCGCCAAGTCCAAGAATGCTGTCCAGCGCGATATCGCCGCGCTGCATCTTATGGATGCGCGCGGTGGCGTTGATCTGGCGAATGGCGCGTTCGGCGCCGGCAAGTTCGTCCTTGGAGACGAGGTCGGTCTTGTTCAGCAGAATCACATCGGCGAAGGCGATCTGCTCGGCGGCCTCCTCTTGGGCAGCAAGTTGTCCCGCAACATGCTTGGCGTCGACGACCGTCACGATGGCGTCGAGTTTGGTCTTCGAGCGCACGTCAGCGTCGACGAAGAAGGTCTGCGCCACCGGCGCCGGTTTGGCGAGGCCGGTGGTTTCGACCAGGATCGCGTCGAACCGACCTTTCCGCTTCATCAAGCCTTCGATGATGCGGATCAGGTCGCCGCGCACCGTGCAGCAGACGCAGCCATTGTTCATCTCAAACACTTCCTCGTCAGCGTCGACGATGAGGTCGTTGTCGATGCCGATTTCGCCAAACTCATTGACGATCACCGCGTATTTCT
>LWDN01000021.1:0-386 GCA_002083515.1 Proteobacteria bacterium HN_bin10 | reverse complement strand
TTTTTCCGGCGCCGAGGAAGCCTGTGAGTACGGTGACGGGGACGGGCTGGGTCATGGCCCCCTAGATAGCTATTCCGGGCTGCCGCGCCAGTCGCTAGAGTGCCGGCAAACGGTGGGGAGACCGCATGAGTTGGAAGCGGGTGGCGCTGCTCGTAGCCGGCAGCCTGGTGACCTTGGCGCTCCTCGGCGTGGGGTTGCTGACGTTCTTGGTGCTCCGCCTGGACGTGCGCGGCGAGGTCGAACGCGCGGTGGAAAACGCCACCGGGCGGGATTTCACGATCAATGGCAGCGTTGGCGTCAGCTATTGGCCGGTGCTTGGCTTACGCGCCCGCGATGTGACGCTGGCGAACGTCGAGGGCGGCAGGGCGCCGGCGCTTCTGGCGGCG
>LWDN01000020.1:13942-15692 GCA_002083515.1 Proteobacteria bacterium HN_bin10 | reverse complement strand
TCAATTTCTTGAGGTCGGCCTGCGCCAGCGCCATGTAGGCGCCGTAGATGATCGCGATCACGGAGAGGGTCACCATGATCGGCGTGAAGAGGGCCGTGGCGTCCGGCAACATGGGCACGGAAAATCGCAGGAAGCCATAGGCGCCCATCTTCAAGAGGACGCTGGCCAGGATGACGCTGCCCGCCGTCGGGGCCTCCACATGCGCGTCCGGCAACCAGGTGTGGAAGGGGAACATCGGCACCTTGACGGCAAAGGCGGCGAAGAGGCCCCAGAAGAGCCAATATTGCAACGCCGGCGCGTAGTCGCCGTGCGTGAGGGCCAAGATGTCGAAGGTGTGCCCGCCTTGGAAATAGAGGACGATGATGGCCACCAGCAGCAGCACGCTACCGGCCAGCGTGTAGAGGAAGAACTTGATGGCCGCGTACAAGCGATTCGGCCCGCCCCACACCCCGATCAGCAAGTACATCGGGATCAGCATGGCCTCCCAGAAGACATAGAAGAGCACGAAGTCGAGGGCGACGAAGACGCCCAGCATGGCCGCTTCCATGATGAGCAACACGGCCAGAAACTCCCGCACGCGCGTCTGGATGGCGGTCCAAGAGCACATGACGCAGAGCGGCATGAGGAACGTCGTCATCAAGACTAGGGGCAGGCTGATCCCGTCCACCCCCACGCTGTACTGAATGGGCGGCGAGGTGATCCAACTGACGCGTTCGGCGAATTGCATGCCCGGCACGCTGCGGTCGAAGAGGAACCACAGGGGCAACGAGAGGACAAAGTCGGCGCCCGTGACCAGGAAGGCGATCCACTTCAAGGCCCGGTCCTGTGACGCGTTGACGGCGAAGAGAAACAGCACGCCCAGCAACGGCAGAAACACGATGGCCGTCAGCCAGGGGAACGCGCCGGAGTGGATCACAAGGTCGTTCATGGTTGGTCAGGCTATGGGCAATAGGCTAGAGGCCATAGTCCGTGCTAAGAACACAATTCTTGAATCTTTCTCGTAGCCCAAAGCCTCTCGCCCGTTGCCTCTCGCCTAAATCAAGAGATACACCGTCAGAATCACCATCGCGCCGAAGGCCATGCCCAAGGCATAGTGCTGGGTCTGTCCGCTTTGGAATAGACGGAGCGCGCTGCCACCGGCTCGGATGACCTGCGCCACTCCGTTCACCGCGCCATCGATGACGGCCACATCCACGCGCTTCCAGAGACCAGCCGCGGCGGCGAAGGTGGGACGCACGAACGAGCGGTCATAGGCTTCATCCACGTACCATTTGTGGAACGACAGGTCGTAGAGCCGCCGCCACTGCTGCGCCAGCCGGTCCGGGAGGCCCGGCGACTTCACGTACACAAAATAGGCCGCCGCGATCCCGGTGAGTCCCATGAGGGTGGCCACCAGCATGATGCCGAGCCCGGCGGCGCCATGGTGGCCGTCGCCGTTCTCCTCACTGGGGAACACCGGAGCGAGGAAGCCGGGAATGCCCAGATAGCCGGCGACGATCGCCAGGATCGCTAGCACGATGAGCGGCATCGTGATCGTGCGGGACGGCTCGTGGACGTGCGCGGCATGGTGGTGATCGACGCGCGAGTCGCCCCAAAAGGTCACGAAGACCAGGCGGAAGCTGTAGAAGGCGGTCATCATCGCCGTGATCAGTCCCAGAACCGTGAGGACTTGTCCTAAGGGGCCGGCCGACCAGGTGCTGACCAGAATGTCGTCCTTGCTGAAGAACCCCGAGGTCAGGGGAAAGCCGGC
>LWDN01000020.1:7334-13932 GCA_002083515.1 Proteobacteria bacterium HN_bin10 | reverse complement strand
TCCAGTAGGTGACCGGCAGCTTGTCCTTGAGGCCGCCCATGTGCCGCATGTCTTGCTCATGGTGCAAGGCGATGATCACCGAGCCGCAGCCCAGGAAGAGCAGGGCCTTGAAGGCGCCATGTGTCAGGAGATGGTACATGCCGGCCGCATAAGCGCCGACGCCGCAGGCCATCACCATGTACCCGAGCTGGCTGACGGTCGAGTAGGCCACCACTCGCTTGATGTCGGTCTGCGTGAGCGCGATCGTCGCCCCCAACACCATCGTCATGGCGCCGACCATCGCGACCACGTTCATGGCGACCGGGGAGAGGCTGTAGAGCGGGGACAGGCGCGCGACCATAAAGACGCCGGCGGTCACCATCGTGGCGGCATGAATCAACGCCGAGATCGGGGTGGGGCCTTCCATCGCGTCCGGCAGCCAGACATGCAACGGCACCTGGGCCGATTTCCCGACGGCGCCGGTGAAGAGCAAGAGGCAGATCAGCGTCATGGTGGAGACGGTCCAGTTGCCGCCGAACTTTTCCAGCAGGTTGATCTGATCTCCGCTCAAGCCGGCGGCTTGCGCAAAGACGGTCTGATAGTCCAGCGAGCCGAACACCAGCCACACCAACAGGAGGCCCAACATGAACCCGAAGTCGCCGACCCGGTTGACGAGGAAGGCCTTCGTGGCCGCGGCGCAGGCCGAAGGCCGCTCGTACCAATGGCCGATCAGCAGGTAGGAGCAGAGTCCCACCGCTTCCCAAAAGACGAAGAGTTGCAGCAGGTTGTCCGCCATGACCAGCATCAGCATCGAAAAGGTAAAGAGCGCGATGTAGGCGAAGAACCGCGCATAGCCCTTCTCGCCGTGCATGTAGCCGATCGTGTAGATGTGGACCAGGGAGCTCACGACGGTGACGAGGATCAGCATCACCGCCGTGAGCCGGTCGATGGAGAGTCCGAGGTGAATGCTCAAGTCGCCGGACGTGAGCCAGGTATAGAGCGGGACGGTGATGGGATCGCCCGATGCGGCCTCGCGGAAAGCGGCAAGCGAGAGCAGGAGGGACCCGACAACCGCGGGCACCGCGATCCAATGCGCGCGGTCCTTGATCCAATGGCCGCCCAGCCCGACAAGCAGGAAGGCGGCGAAGGGAAGCAGGGGGATGAGCGTGTAAAGCATGGGAGTCAACGATGAATGCTGAATGCTGAATGTTGAACGGAAGAGTCTAAAGAATTCACGAATTCAATCCGGCACCGCGGTTTCTTTCGTTCAGCGTTCATCGTTCCGCGTTCACAATTTCAGGAGTTGGAACTCGTCCACGTTGATGCTGGCTTTGCTGCGGTACAGGGCGATGATGATCGCCAGGCCCACGGCGACTTCGGCCGCGGCGACCGTCAAGGCAAAGAAAACGAACACCTGCCCGGCGACACTCTTGGCGTAGTAGGAGAACGCGACGAAGTTGATGTTGGTCGCGTTCAGCATGAGCTCGACGGACAGCAGAATGACGATGATGTTCCGCCTGATCAGTACGCCCACCATGCCGGTGATGAACAAGATGGCGCTCAAGATGACGTAGTAGGAAAGGGGCACCATCAGCGGTCTCCAACGATGAACGATGAGCGCTGAACGCTGAACGCTGAGAACGCAGCGATAAGCGAGAAGCGCTGAGCGCTGAGCGTAGAATCGGGATTCTTCTGCTCAGCCTTCCGACTTCCGGGGTCTGCGTTGGCGCCCGCGTTCATCACTCATCGCTCCGCGTTCATCGTTGCCTTTTCGAAGAGATCCCGTTTCGCCAAAATGATCGCGCCGATCATCGCAACCAGGAGAATCAGCGAGGCCACCTCGAAGGGAAACAGATAGGTGGAGTACAAGACCTCGCCGATCGTTTCCGTATTGCCGGCGGCCTCGGCTGCGGCCTCCGTAGCGGCGGCGGGCTCGGATGCGCCGCTGCGGCGCGAGGCGAAGAGCAACACCGCTTCCGTCAGGAGTGTCAGGCCCAAGAGCCCGCCGACCGGCAATTGGCCGTGGTACCGATCTTCTCGTTTGAGATTCAGCAGCATCACGACGAAGAGATACAGCACTAAGATGGCGCCTGCGTACACGATCACCTGGACGGCCGCGAGAAACTCCGCATGGAGGGTCACATAGAGACCCGCCACGTGAAAGAAGAGAATCAGCAGTGAGAGCGCGCTGTAGACGGGATTGCGCAGCGAGACGACGAGGAGTCCCGTCACGACAATCACGGCGGCGAAGTAGAGAAAGAAAAGATGGGCCACGTCGAATCCGTTCGGCGTCAGCCTTGCTTTTGGGGGAGTTGCTTGAACGCGACGTTAAAAAACGCGACGTTCGGATGCTGGAACTCGATGCGCTTCTCGCGAACCGGGAACGAGCGGTCCCCGATGGCCAGGAGCTGCTGCTTGTTCAGCAAGAGCTGGCGCTTGTCGTAGACGGCCCATTCGAATTCCCGCGTCATGCCGAGGGCGTCCACCGGGCAGGCGTCGACGCAGAGGCCGCAGAAGAGGCAGCGCGTCATGTCCATGTAGTACTCCTTCGAGTACCGCTTGGTGGGTTCGCCGGGCACTTCCGCGCTGATGACCTTGATGACGCGGGACGGGCAGGCGGCCTCGCAGAGGTCGCAGCCGACGCACTTTTCGGTGCCGTCTTCGTAGCGGAGCAGGGCCAGCATGCCGCGATAGCTGTCCGGCAGCGTGCGCTTCTCGTGCGGGTACTGGAGCGTGATCGGCTTGTAGCGCAAGAGATGCGACAAGGTGGCCTTCATTCCCACGAGGAGTTCGTAAAATACGATTGTTTTTATCCAGGCCTTCAGTCTTGTCATCGGGTCGCCTGTCGATGTCGTAACGGGCTATTGCGCAAACTGTTGGCGAGGGGCGAGGGGCGAGGGGCCATAGGTTCTTCAGCCCCTCTTTCTTGCCTATCGCCCATCGCCTCGTGCCCCTTGCCAGCCTATCGCGGAAACAGATACGCCGCGATCGACGTGATGAGAATGTTCCCCAGCGCGATCGGCAGCATCACCTTCCAACCGAACCGCATCAGCTGGTCGTAACGCAACCGCGGCAACGTGGCGCGCAGCCAGAAAAACAGGAACAGGAAGAAATAGACCTTCGCGGCGAACCACATGACGCCCGAGACCCAAGCCAGGTGCTCCAGCGACCCGTGGAATTGGAGGAAGGGCGCCGGCGCATTCCAGCCGCCGAGGAAGAGGGCGGCGGCGATGCAGGACACGAGAATCATGTTGGCGTATTCCGCCAGAAAGAAAAATGCGAACCGCATACCGCTGTATTCCGTAAAGAATCCGGCCACCAATTCGCTCTCGGCCTCCGGCAGGTCGAAGGGCACTCGGTTGGTCTCGGCCACGGCGGAGATCACATAGACCACGAAGGCGAAGATCTGAGGAAAGGGCGGCGAAAAGATGAACCAGTTCCAGAACCAGCCGGTTTGCGCCTCCGTGATCTTCACCAGGCTCAGCGAGCCGGCCAGCAGGAGGCAGCCGACAATGGCCAGGCCCACGTTCAATTCGTAGCTGATCACTTGGGCCGCCGAGCGCAGCCCGCCCAGCAGGGAGTACTTGCTGTTCGAGGCCCAGCCGCCCAGGATGATGCCGTAGGCGCCGATCGACGTGAAGGCCAGGATGTAGAGGATGCCGATATTGATGTCGCTGATCACGAAGGGCTTCACCTGCACGCCCCAGACCTCGATCACGTGATTGGGGCCGAAGGGCACCACCGCGAAGCCGATCAGGGCGGGGACCAAGGCGAGGATCGGCGCGAGACTGAAGAGAAACTTGTTCGCTCCGGCCGGGATGATGTCTTCCTTGAAAAAGAGCTTCAGCCCGTCGGCGATCGGCTGCAGCAATCCGTAGGGACCGACTTCCATCGGGCCCATCCGATCCTGCATCCATCCCAGCACTTTCCGCTCCGCCAGCGTCAGGGCCATGACCGTCAGGAGGACGATCCCCATGACGACGGCGATCTGCGCCAACGCAAAGGCCAACTTGACACTTACTTCAGCCACGATCGATCTCCTTCGCGATGAGTGATGAACGATGAGCAATGAATGGAAGACCAATCTCCCCGGTTCCTCGCTCTTCGCTCGGCCTTCATGGTGATGCTTTTTCCACCGTTACCTGCGTCGTTTTGTAGATGGGCACGCCGGTCTGTGGATCGACCTGCACCGTCAACAGGCGGCGAACCTCCTGATCGAAATGTTCCGGGAATAGCGCGAGCCCCTCCGGCACCCGGTCGGCGAGCTTGACGGGCGCCGTGGCCTGGCCGGTCGCGTTCGAGAGCCGCGCGCGATCGCCGTCGGCCAGCCCCAGCCGCCCGGCATCCGCGGGGTTGAGCAACAGGGCGCCGGCGGACTGAATCTGCAGCAATCCCTTGGCATGGGTCGACAGTTTCCCAGAATGGAACAGGCTCTGTCCAACCACCAGCGTGAACGTCCCCGCGCTTCGCCCCTCGCGCCTCGCGTCACCCAACGCATATCGTTGCGCGAGATCGCGCTGGTAGCCTTCGTGTAAATAGCGGTCGACCGCAGCCAAGTCGGCCTTCGCGGCCTTGTGAAGCGGTCCCAGCCGTCCATAGCCGGGGATGGCCTGGCGAATTTCTTTGCCGATTTCCTTCGCGTCCCCATACTCCAGCGGCGCGCTCATCAAGACGGACAAGGCCGACAGGATTTCCCAATCGGGCCGGCTCTCGCCCACCGGATCGATCGCCGGATGGATGGGTTGAACCACGCCTTCCTGGTTGACGAAGGCGCCGGATTTCTCCGCATAGGAACAGGCGGGGAGCACCACATGGGCCATCGCGGCCGTCTCGGTCATGAAGAGCTCCTGCACGACCAAGAGCTCCAGGGCGCCGAGCGCATCCTGCGCCTGAGCCGAGGGGGGGAGCGATCCGACGGGATTCTCGCCGACGACGAAGGCCGCCTTCACCCGCCCGGCCCGTGCGTCCTCCAAGATCTCCATGAGCCGGCGGCCCGGTGTGGTCGGCAACTCTTCTTTCCAGAGAGACGCGAGCCGGTCCTTGGCCGTGCGGTCGGTGCTCTCGGAGACGCCCGGGAAATACTCCGGCACGGCGCCCATCTCGATGGCCCCCTGTTCGTTGTTTTCTTCCGCCAAGGGGGCGACGCCGCAGCCGGGCCGATCGTGATGGCCCGTGAGCAGCAAGAAATCCAGCAGGGTCGTGACCAGTTCGGCCCCTCCATCGGCGCGCAATACGCCGGGCCCCACCAGGATGACCGCGCGGCTCGTGCGGGCAAAGGCGCGCGCAGCGGTGCGGAGGGCATCGGCCGAGGCGCCCGATGCCTGTTCGACGGCGGCCCAGGGCAGTTGCCGCAGCGCCCCGCCGACGGCTTGCACGTAATTCGGGGCCCGCTGATCGAGCGGCAGCGCGACCAGCCCCTCTTCGACCAGTGCCTTCACCAACCCCAGCACCACGGCTTTGAACTGGCCGGGCGCCGCGGCGAAGTGGTGGGTCGAGAGGTTCGTGATGTTGCTGATCGTGCCGATGGCCGGCGCCAGGCTCTCGACGGTGATCAGGGTCGCGCCATGTTTTTTGACCGCCTCTTTGACCTTCAAGCCCGTGATCGGATTGGCTTCCGTGATGTTGGTGCCCACCAGTAAGAGGGCTTCCGCGGTCGCGATGTCGTCGAACGAGACGCTCCAGCGGTGCGTGCCCTGGACCCGGCGGAGGGCGCGAATGCCGTTGACGTGGCCGTAGCGGGCGCTGGAGTCGAAGGCGTTGGTGCCCAGCACCAGCCGCATGAACTTCTGGAAGACGAAGAGGTCTTCATTCGTGCAGCGCGCGGTGATGAGGCCGGCGAAGGCCCCCGATCCGTGCGTGAGCTTCAGTTGCAGCGTCCGCTCGGCGACGTATTCGAGCGCGTCCTCCCAGGTGGCCTCCTCCAACCGGCCGTTGCGACGGATCAGCGGATGCGTCAGACGGTCCGGGCTGGTGTTGGCGTGGTAGCCGAAGTACCCGCGGGCGCAGAGATCGCCGTTGTTGCGTCCGGCGCCGTGGGAGGAGTTGACCTCGACCAGCTCGTTGCCCTTGGTCTGAAAGGTGATCTGGCAGCCGTCGCCGCAGTACCCGCAGATGGAATCCGCGCGCTTCAACATCCAGGGACGAAATTCGTACATGGAGAGGCGGCTCGTGATCGCGCCGACGGGGCAGATCTGCACGCAGCCGCCGCAGAACTCGCAGTCCAGCTCGTGGCTCGTGAAGTGCTTGATCTCGGTCATCGTCCCGCGGTTGATGGGCGCCAGGGCCTTGACGTCCAGCACTTCGTCGCAGTAGCGGACGCAGCGCAGGCACTGCACGCAGCGATTCATCTGCTTTTCGATGAGCGGGCTGAAATACTCCTTCTGGAAGATCCGCTTCACCTCGATGAACCGGCTGGTCGTCGGCGTGTACTCGTGCGAAAAGTCCTGCAGGTCGCAGCGGCCGCCCTGATCGCAGACGGGACAGTCCAACGGGTGATTGGCCAGAATGAACTCGAGCACGGACTTGTGGGCGTCGTTGACGACCGTGGTAGCGGTGCGGACCACCATGCCCTCGGCGACCGGCGTGCTGCAGGCCGTTTGCAGCTTCGGCATGCGTTCGA
>LWDN01000020.1:0-7245 GCA_002083515.1 Proteobacteria bacterium HN_bin10 | reverse complement strand
GCTTCGATCACCAGCGTGCCTTTCGGGACGCTCAGCGTCTGATCGTCGATCGTGACTTTGACGGTGTCTGTTGCGGATGTGGGCATAGCTTCAATTTCCGGCTATAGGCGAGAGGCCATGGGCTATAGGGTGGAAGTCGGCTCCGAACCTATCGCCTCTCGTCCATTGCCCCTTGCCTCGCGGCTCATGCCGCGCGCCATCGGGAGTTCTTTCTCGCGATGGGCCTCGGCGGCGCGGATGAGCGCCTCATACTCGTGGCGCCAGTAGCGCAGCGTGCTTTCGATGGGCGCCACTTCGGCATCCCCGAAGGCGCAGACGGTTCGCCCCGCGATGTTCTTGCATAATTCGCGCAGGGTGTCGAGATCGCTCTCGCGCCCGCGCCCATCCAGGATCCTGCGCAAGGTCTGCGTCAGCCACGAACTGCCCTCCCGGCAGGGACTGCACTTGCCGCAGGACTCGTGATAGAAAAACTCCATCAGCCGCAGCGCGGCCCAGACCATGCTCGTCCCTTCTTCGATCACCGTCACGCCGCCGGAGCCGAGCATCGAGCCGGCCTGCGCGACGGACTCGAAGTCCAATTTGACGTCCAGGTGCTCGGGCGTGAGAAAGGGCGCGGAGGCGCCGCCGGGGATGAAGGCCTTCAAAGGCTTGTCGGATCGCATGCCGCCGGCCAAGTCGAAGACCAGTTCGCGCACGGTCGTGCCCATGGGGACTTCATAGTTCCCCGGCCGCTTCACATGGCCGCTCACGCAGAAGACGCGCGTGCCGGTGCTCTTCGGCGGCGAACCGATGGAGGCAAACCATTCGGGGCCGCGGGTCACGATGTGCGGCAGATTGGCCAAGGTCTCGACGTTATTCACGACCGTCGGCTTGCCGTACAAGCCGTGCGTGGCCGGGAACGGCGGTTTCACGCGGGGCAGTCCCCGCTTGCCCTCCAGCGACTCGAGCAGCGCCGTTTCCTCGCCGCAGATGTAGGCGCCCGCGCCGGCGTGGACGACCAGTTCGAGATCGAAGCCGGATCCCAGGATGTCCGTGCCGAGATAGCCTGCGGCGTAGGCCTCGTCGACGGCGGTGCGCAGTCGACGGAGAACCGAGGCGACTTCGCCGCGCACGTAGATGAACGCGTGGTGCGCGCGGATGGCATACGCCGCGATGATCACGCCCTCGACGAGGGTGTGCGGCGACGCGAGCATCAGCGGCATGTCCTTGCACGTGCCCGGTTCGGATTCGTCGGCGTTGACCACGAGGTAATGCGGCACGGACNNGCAGATGTAGGCGCCCGCGCCCCGATGCACCCACACGTCGGCGTTGACGCCGGCGCCGAGGATGTTCTTGCCGATGTAGCCCTTCGCGCGCGCCTCGCCGATGGCCTGCTCCAAGATGCGCGCGCCCAGGACGAACTCGCCGCGGATATAGATGTAGGACGTCTCGGCGCCGATCGCGTAGGCGGCCAGCACGATGCCCTCCAGCACTTGATGGGGATCGCGCTCCATGAGCTGCCGATCCTTGAAGGTGCCGGGCTCGCTCTCGTCCGCATTGCAGCAGAGGTACTTCGGGCCGCGATAATCTTTGGGCAGAAAACCCCACTTCACGCCGGTGGGAAAGCCCGCGCCGCCGCGCCCGCGGAGGCCGGATCTCATGACCATCTCGGTCATGCCGGTCGGCGGAATCTTGCCCACGACTTTGCGCAGCGCCTGGTACCCGCCGGCCCGCTCATAGTCCGCGAGCGAGCCCTGGTACCCGGGCTGCATCATGTTCTTCAGCAAGACCAGTTCGTGCTTAGGCATGGCTTACTCGCCCGTGACGCGTCACGCGTGATCCGTGATCCGAGAGAAGCAGGTCGTCTGGACCAACTGATCACGCATCACGGTTCACGCATCACGCCATTCGGAAGCGGCCACATGAAGGGTCCGGACTTCAACGGCGACGCGCCAGTCTGCTTCAAATCGGCCAGAATTCGATCGACCTTCTCCTCGGTCAGCCGTTCGTAATAGTCGTCGTTGATTTGCATCATGGGGCCCGTGCCGCAGGCGCCTAGGCATTCCACCACGCTGACCGTGAAGAGCTTGTCCGGGGTCGTCTGCCCGGGCCCGACGCCGAGCTTGCTCTTGAGCCAGCCCACCACCGTATCCGAACCCACCAGGGCGCACATCAGCGATTTGCAGACCTGAATGTGAAACGTCCCCACCGGCTTCAGATTCAGCATGGTGTAGAAGGTCACGGTCTCGTAGACCTGCGAAGGCGTCAGGCGCAAGATGCCCGCGATCTCCTTCATCGCCGCTTCCGTGACGTAGCCGTCCTTCTCCTGCGCCAGATAGAGCAACGGCAGCAGCGCCGATCTCTTCACCGGGTATCGCGACAGGATGTCGGCTATTTGATCCTTGTATGCTTCTGACAACATCAGGCTATTCATCCCAACGCTGAGCGATGAACGCGGAGCGCTGAATGTGGAACGAAGAGGGCGAGACGATCGAGGTTAGAGGTTGGAGGCAACTGCCTCAAGCCTCATGCCTCGAACCTCAGGCCGTTCAGCGCTCATCGTTCACCGTTCATCGCTTATCTGTCGCATTCCCCCATCACGATGTCGTAGGTCCCGAAGATCGTGATGATGTCCGAAATCAGATAGCCCCGCGCCATGTGGTCGAACGCGCCCATATGAATGAACGAGGGCGCGCGGATCTTCAACCGATAGGGGCGGGGGCTGCCGTCGCTGATAATGAAGAAGCCCAGCTCCCCCTTCGGCGCTTCGGTCGCGCAATAGGTCTCGCCTTTGGGCGGCTTGAAACCCTGGGTAAAAATGATGAAGTGGTGGATCAAGCTCTCCATGTCCCGCATGACCTGCGCCTTGGGCGGGGGGATCACCTGGGGCATGTCGGCGACGATGGGCCCCTCCGGCAGTTGGTCCAGGCACTGCTTGATGATCCGCGCGCTCTGGCGCATCTCCTCCATGCGAACCCAGTACCGGTCGTAGGTGTCGCCGAACTTGCCGACCGGCACTTCCCAGTCCACCTTGCCGTAGGCGCCGTAGGGCTCCAGCTTGCGGACGTCGTAGTTCACGCCGGAGCCGCGCAGCGTCGGACCGGTGAGCCCGAAATTGATGGCGTCTTCCGCCGAGATCACCGCCACGTTCCGCGTCCGTCCGATCCAAATGCGGTTGGTCTGCAGCAGTTCTTCGTACTCGAGAATGTGCTGGGGGAAGGTCTCGAGAAAGGCTTTCAGCCGCACGACCAGGTCGGGCGTGAAGTCGCTGTCGACGCCGCCGATGCGGAAATAGTTCAGCGTCAAGCGGGCGCCGCAAAGCTTCTCGAACAGGTCCAGCAGCACTTCCCGCTCGCGGAAGGTCCAGAAGAAGACCGTCATCGCGCCGATGTCCAGCGCCTGCGTGCCGAGCCAGAAGAGGTGGCCGATGATGCGCTGCATCTCGGCGACGATCGTGCGGATGTACTCGGCCCGCTCCGGAATCTCGATGCCGACCAGCTTTTCGACCGCCCGCACATAGGCGTAGTTGTTGGTCATCGAACAGACGTAGTCGAGCCGGTCCGTGTGCGGGATGATCTGCATGTAGTGCAGGCCCTCGGCGAGCTTTTCCACGCCGCGATGGAGATAGCCCAAGTCCGGCGTGGCCTTCACGATGCGCTCGCCGTCCAGCTCCAGCACGACGCGCAACACGCCGTGGGTGCTGGGGTGCTGCGGCCCCATGTTGAGGAGCAGCTCTTCCCGACGGCGCGAGGACGGCACGGCGGCCGGCTCGGACCGGTAGGCCTTGGTGTCCGCCTCGGAGACCTCGCTCCCCTCGGTCGGCACGACCGGTTCGTCGAAGCGCGGCAAAAACGGAAACGAACTCCGCCAGCCGCGTCCTTCGGTCGGGAAGTCTTTGCGGAGCGGGTGCCCCTCCTCATAGTTCTCAGGCATGAGAATGCGGCGCAGGTCGGGATGGCCCGTAAAGGTGATCCCCATGAGGTCGAAGACCTCGCGCTCCATGAAATTGGCGCCCTGCCAGACCTCGCACACGGAGGGGAGGCTCGGCTGCTCCTCCGTCACCCGGGCCTTCACGCGAATGCGCGTCCCGTGGGGGAGCGACAGGAGCTGATAGATGACTTCGAAGCGCTCCGGCTCGGCCGGATAGTCGGCCGAGCAGATGTCCGTAATGTGGTCGAAGAGGGCCGTTGGATCATCATGGAGAAAGCGCGCGATCTCGATGATGCGCGCGGCCTCTACGCAGGCGACCAGATCCTGACGCGCCTGATCCTCATGGACGGACAGCACAGCGTCGGGAAACGTGGCCTTCAGTTTGTCGAGCAGCGGATGCATGGGCTTACACAAGGATGAACGAGGAACGATGAACGCTGAACAGGGAACACTCCGTCCATGGTTCCTTCATCATTCAGCCTTCATCGATCATCGCTATTTCACAAAAACTTTCTCCCGCTGAATCTTTTCTTGGAGCTTCAGCAGCCCGTCGAGCAGGGCTTCCGGCCGGGGCGGGCAGCCGGGAATGTACACGTCCACCGGCACGATCTGATCCACGCCCTGGACGACGCTGTAACTGTTGTAGTGGTTGCCCGAGGTCGCGCAGGACCCCATCGAGATCACATAGCGCGGCTCCGGCATTTGATCGTAGATGCGGCGAATCACCTCGGCCATCTTGCGCGTGACGGTGCCGGCGACGATCATGAGGTCCGACTGGCGGGGCGAAGCCCGAAAGACGCCGGCGCCGAATCGATCCAGGTCGTACCGGGACGACACCGAGGCGATCATCTCGATGGCGCAACAGGCCAGGCCGAACGTCATCGGCCAGAGAGCCGACTTCCTGGCCCACCCCACGAGCAGGTCCAGGTTCGTTGTCACGACGTTGGCTTCTAATTGCCGATCAAACAAGCCCATAGAAGCTCCGTAAGGGGTGAGGCGTGAGGCGTAAGAGGTAGGCAAGAACAGACGAAATTTCTCTGTTCCCACTGTCTCTCCTCATGCCCGGCTCACTCCACCTTCTGTGCTGAATGCGGCTGAAGAGTCTTTGTGTCGAGGTCGACTGCGCGCGTCCAACGAGGGGAGTCTGCGACCGCGCGTTGCGCGAGCAAAGACCTCGACACAAAGACTCTTCAATCCCATTCCAGCGCCCCTTTTTTCCAGGCGTACCAGAACCCCACCACCAAAATGCCGATGAACACCGCCATCTCGATGAGTCCCAATAATCCGAGCTTACGAAAGGAGACGGCCCAGGGAAACATGAACACGATCTCGATATCGAAAATCACGAACAGCATCGCGATGATGTAATACCGCATCGGGAATTGCACCCGCGCGTCCGAGAAGAGCGGGCTGCCGCTCTCATATGGCGCGAGTTTGGCGCGATAGGGCTTGCTGGGCCGCACCACCCAACCGGCCAGCAGCGATACCAGGCCGAAGGCGAGCGCAATCGCCATGAACAACAGAATCGGCAGATAATTCAGCGGGACGGCTTCGGTGCTCATGACATTCAAGGCAAGAGGCTAGAGGCGAGAGGCGATGGGCTAGAAGGGGGCCTTCCACTGGCCTCTTGTCTCGTGCCTCGAGCCGGGGTCGGCGTGAGCGCCGACCCGAAAAACGGTTTAAAGCGCAGCCCCTCCAGCGTCGGTGCCGGGATCCCCTTGTGCTGGATCAGGATCTTGAACGTGCGCCCCATGCCCTCTGGGCGGAGCAACTGCACGATCGCCTGATACTCGCGTGACCCCGGCTCCCATCGCTCCAATTCTTGTTCGATCCCCAGGCTCATGAGAAAACTCATCTGGTTGGTGAAGCCGGTGACCGCCAAGCCCGCCTCTTCGCCGGCCGTGGCAAGCGCGGAGAAGTCGATGTGGGCGGTCAAATCCTGGAGCCCCACGGCCTGGTATGGGTCTTCGGACAGCATCTGATGGCGATAGCCCAACAGGGTCCCGTTGCGCCGCTCCGGGCCGAAGAGGTCTTGCGCGGTGTGGCCATAGTCGATCGTGCACACGAGTCCCTTGGCGAGGATGCCGGCCACCTGTTTCATCCACGTGAGCGCCTGGAGATTGATGTCGGCGGTCTGTCCTTCCGTGAGGGTGATGCCCAGATCAGACAGCCGCCGCACATAGGCTTGGAGGGCCGGATTCCTGAGCGGCTGGGTCTGCTCGACGAATCGGCCCTCTCGATAAGTCACCGTCAATTCATGCGCGACGCCCTCCATGATGCGAACACGATGAACCGGAAAGGCGTCCACCAGTTCGTTGGACAAAAAGGCCCCGACCACCGAGTCGGCCGGCAGCGCCTCCAGGCTTTCGACCCAGGTCACGAGCCCGGCCTGCTGCGCCCAGGGCGAGAGCGTACGCTGCTGCGCGGCCTGCATGGCCGGGCTGCGCTCGACGAGCACGTAGCGCAGGCGCGAGAGGAGCGAGGCGTCGGCGCTCAGCGACTGAAGAATGTCCTGTGCCAGGGTGCCCTTGCCCGGGCCCATCTCCACGATCGTCAAGGGCGTCGGATAGGCGAGGACTTGATCGATCTGCTGCAACTGTCGTCCGAGCAGCCGCCCAAACACCGCATGCACGTCGGAGCTGGTGTAGAAGTCGCCGTCCCACCCGATGCGCCGTGCGCTGTCGTCCTGGCCGGTGCGCATGTAATAGCCGTACGTCGGGTGATAGAGCGCGAGCTCCATGAAGCGAGCGAACGACAGCGGACCCTCCGCCTGGATTTCAGCGGCGATGGATTGGACAAGCTCCGGGTGTCCTACCAATGTAGTCACACTGCCCCATTAGGCCTACGTATTGCCCGTCAGGCCTATTTTCGACACAAAATGGCCTCGAAAAATGGCGAAAAGGTCAGTAAGACTAGCCGTTTAGCGTTTCCCAAGTCAAGGTGAAAACCGGAGCTTTTCAGGGGACCGGCCTATGCACACGGAGGCACGGGGGAGGCGTTCAGGATGGAGCGATGGCTCGAAGGAAAGCTAGGCGGCGAGCGAGGTGGGGCGATGAGGCTTGGCTTCCTGCGAGGCGACGCGGTCTTGTCGCATGGAGCGGATCCACAAGACGGAACTGCCGAGGGCCGTGACGAAACAACTGCCGATCCAAAGATAGAAACCGAGGCCGAAGCCGGTGACGGTAGCCATGGTGCCTGTCCCGTCGAGCAGTACCGAGGAGAGAAATGTGGTGGTCCCTGCCACGCTTCCGGCCAGGAGGCTGATGAAACAGGCCGGGCGCACACGATGCTGCAGGAGTTTGTAGTTGGCAAGGCCCAGCAAGGGATTGGCGAGCC
>LWDN01000019.1 GCA_002083515.1 Proteobacteria bacterium HN_bin10 | reverse complement strand
TGGTGGGCGACACCGACATGGCGCAACAACTGGGCTGCATGGAATTGGACGAGGAAGACCTCGCCCTCTGCTCCTTCGTGTGTGTGGGCAAGAACGACTATGGCCCCGTCCTGAGGAACGTGTTGAGCCAGATTGAGAAAGAAGGCTGATGGCCGGTATGAAACGGTATTTCGATCATCTCAGACCCCTATTTGCCAAGGGCGGCAAGTATGAGAAGTATTATCCCGTGTTCGAGATGGTCGATGGGTTTTTCTATTCCTCCCCCGAAACCACGCACCACGCGCCGCATGTGCGGGATGGTATCGATCTGAAACGATTGATGGTGTACGTGGTGGTGGCGCTGATTCCCTGCATCCTGTGGAGCTGGTTCAACACCGGCTATCAGGCCAATCTGGCACTCGCCAAGATGGGGGTGGCCAAGACGGGCTGGCGGTACGATCTCCTGACGGCTCTCAATCTGGGGTTTGATCCGGGCAGTATTTTGGCCAATACGGTCCATGGCTTCTTGTATTTTCTGCCGATTTATCTGACGACCCTCATCGTCGGCGGTGTCTGGGAGACGGTCTTTTCCACGGTGCGTCAGAAAGAGATCAATGAAGGTTTTCTCGTCACCTCCATGCTCTTCACGCTGACGCTGCCGCCGGATATGCCGCTCTGGATGGTCGCCATCGGAATCAGCTTCGGCGTGGTCCTCGGCAAAGAGATCTTCGGCGGCACCGGCAAGAATTTTCTCAACCCCGCCCTGACCGCACGGGCGTTTCTGTTTTTCGCCTATCCAGCCGAAATTTCCGGTGACCGGGTGTGGGTGGCGGTCGATGGCTATTCCGGTGCGACCGCGCTCAGCCTGGGGAAAGTCGGCGGTGTCGAGGAGATTGTCCGTGGAGGCACAACTTGGTGGAATGCCTTTATCGGCCTGATGCCGGGTTCTATGGGGGAAACCTCCACCCTCGCCTGTCTGCTCGGCGCGGCGTTTCTGATCTATACTAGAGTAGGTTCCTGGCGCATTATCGTCGGGTGCTTTCTCGGAATGATCGGGGCCTCGCTCCTGTTTAATGTGATCGGCAGCGACACCAACCCCATGGTGGCGATGCCCTGGTACTGGCATCTGGTGGTGGGGGGGTTTGCCTTCGGCGCAGTTTTCATGGCCACCGATCCGGTGTCAGCCGCCATGACGAGCGCCGGGCGCTGGGTCTTCGGCCTTCTGATCGGGGCCATGACCGTCCTGATCCGCGTGGCGAACCCGGCGTTTCCTGAAGGCGTGATGCTCACGATTTTGTTCGCCAATGTGTTCGCGCCTCTGATTGATTATGCAGTCGTCCAGCTGAACATCCGACGGAGGGTTCGCCGCCATGTCCGCGCCTGAATCCGATTCCGCCGTATCCGCTGCGCCCGTTGAGAGTGCAAGCAGGACGCTGCTGGTGACGCTTGTCGTCTGCCTGATCTGCTCGGTGGTGGTTGCCGGCGCGGCGGTGCTGCTCCGACCGATTCAGGAAAAGAATCAGAAGGCCGACCTCATACGGAATGTGATCGCGGTTTCCGGTCTTGTCAAAGAGGGACTGACGGAAGAACAAGCACTCAAACGGATTGATGCCCGCATGATCGAACTGGCCACCGGTGACGAGGTGAAAGGGATCGATCCCGACACCTTTAACATCGTCAAGGCCGGGAAGGACCCCGAGATCTCCACCGAACTCACCCGCCGGGAGGATGTCGCGCAAATCAGGCGCGAGCCACGCTATTTGCCGGTCTATCGGATTGTCGGCGACAACGGCGAGTTGAAGAAACTGATTCTGCCGGTGTACGGCTACGGACTTTGGTCCACCATGTATGGGTTTCTTGCGTTGGAGGAGGATCTGCGAACGGTTCAGGGGCTCCGTTTTTATCAGCATGCCGAGACTCCGGGGCTCGGAGGAGAGATCGACAATCCCAAGTGGCGGGCACAATGGACAGGCAAAGTCCTCTTCGATGAGAAATGGAAGGTGCAGGTTGAAGTGACGAAGGTTGCGGTTGACAGTTCCACCCCCGAGGCTCAGCATCAGGTCGACGCTCTCGCCGGCGCCACTATCACCTCACGAGGCGTAGAGAATTTGCTGAAGTTCTGGCTGAGCGACAAAGGGTACGGGCCGTACCTTTCCCGTTTGCGTCATGAAAGGAGTTAACGCTCATGTCGTACGAACACCGCAAAATTCTGGTCGACCCGATCGTTGACAATAACCCGGTCATTTTACAGGTCTTAGGGATTTGCTCGGCCCTGGCCGTGACATCGAAACTCTCCACCACGATCACGATGTGCATCGCGCTGACCGCCGTCACCGCCCTTTCCAATGTCGCCATCAGTGTGATCCGCAACCATATCCCGAGCAGTATTCGCATCATCGTGCAGATGACCATTATTTCGTCGCTGGTCATCGTC
>LWDN01000018.1 GCA_002083515.1 Proteobacteria bacterium HN_bin10 | reverse complement strand
CGCCGATCTCGACCAGCGGCTGGCGGCGCACAATGCCGGTCGCGGCGCGCGCTCGACCCGCGGGCGAACCTGGGTGCTGCTCTACGCCGAACGCTATCCCACCCGCAGCGAAGCCATGCGCCGCGAAGTGTTCCTCAAGCGCGACCGCCCCTTCCGCGCCGCGCTGGCCAAGCTAGTGATGTGAGTTAGTATCTCCACTATGAACGCCAAACGCACCGTCGTCATCCCGGGCGCGCGGCGCGCGACCCGGGACCCAGGCGCCACCGCGCTCTGCGATCTCCTGGGTCCCGGCTCTCCCTTCGGTCGGCCGGGATGACGGAGTTTGTTACGTTGTCGTGGAGCGCACTCGTATCGCACGCGCGCGATCTCCTGATCCCCGCGCTGATCTTCGCCGCGATCGCGCTCGTTGCGCGTGGCGCGGCGGCATTGCGGACAGCGCGCGCCGCGGCGCCGGAAGTGCGCACCAATCTCATCCTGTTCGCGTTCGACGTGGTTGCGGTGACGCCATTGCTGGCGATGGCGCTCGCCGCTTCGGGCGCGCTGATCCAGTCCGCGGGCCTGCGGCTCATCTCCGCGGAGCAATGGGCGGCGCTGCCGGCCTGGGCAATTGTGTTTATCGCGCTGTTCGCCGGCGACTTCATCGCCTATTGGCGCCATCGGCTCGAGCACACGGCCCTGCTCTGGCCCGCGCACGCCATCCATCACAGCGATGAGGCCATGACCTGGACCACGGGCCTTCGCTTCCATCCGTTCAATCGCGTCACCACCGCTTTGATCGACACGACGTTCCTGGCGTTGCTCGGGCTGCCGCTCTGGGCGCTGATCGCCAACAATCTCGTGCGCCACTATTATGGCCTCTTCATCCACATGGATCTGCCGTGGACCTACGGGCCGCTCGGCCGCGTGTTCGTTTCGCCCGCCATGCATCGCTGGCACCACATCCGTGACGCCGATGGCGCCGGCGCCAATTTCGCCACCGTGTTCTCCGTGTTCGACCAGGCCTTCGGGACCCACTATGTGCCCGGCCCTTGCGACGTCCCGCTCGGCGTGCGCGACGAGATCGGCCGGGGCGCGGTGGGCCAGTTGCTCTGGCCATTCAAAGTGATTTGGCGTTACCTCTACCGTCATCCCGGGGCTCGCGCAGCGAGAGCCCGGGACCCAGGGGCCAACGTCACGTCGGTCGCTCTGGGTTCCGGGTTCGACCTTCGGTCGCCCCGGAAGGACGGAGTTGAACGTTGAGCACACCGCAATCCCTGCCCGCCTGGCTCTACACCGATCAACGCTTCTTCGAGTTGGAGCGCGAGAAGATTTTCAAGCAGGCGTGGCAGGTCGTCGGCCACATCAACGACATCCCGAACACAGGCGACTATTTGACGCTCGACATTCTGGGCGAGCGCGTCGTCACCGTGCGCGGCGAGGATCAGTTGATCCGCAGCTTCCACAATGTCTGCCGCCATCGCGCAGGTAAGATCGCCAATGAAAGCCGCGGATCGTGCGGCCATCGCCTCGTCTGCCCCTATCATGCCTGGAGCTACAAGCTCGACGGAACCTTTGCCGGCGCGCCGAAATGGCAAGGCTTCGAAGGCCTCGATGCCGATGAGCTGGGGCTGAGGCTCGTCGATCAGGAAATCGCCTACGGCTTCATCTTCGTGCGCTTCGCGCCGGGGCTGCCGAGCGTCGCCGAGATGATGGCGCCCTACGCGGACGAGCTGGCGCAATTCGACCTCGAGAAACTCGTGCCGAACGGCCGCGTAACGCTGCGGCCGCGCCCGGTGAACTGGAAAAATGTCGGCGACAATTATTCCGACGGCATGCACATCCCCGTGGCGCACCCCGGCCTCTCGCGGCTGCTTGCGGGCAGCTACCGGATCGAGGCCAAGCCATGGATCGACAAGATGTGGGGGCACGTCACCGAGACGCCCTCGAATCATTGGCCGGAGCGGCAATATCAAAAACTGCTCTCAGGCTTCGATCACATCCCGGCCGAGCGCCGCCGCTTGTGGACCTACTACAAGCTCTGGCCGAACGTCGCTTTCGACATCTATCCCGACCAGGTGGACTTCATGCAATTCATACCGGTGTCCGCCAACCAGACCATGATCCGCGAAATCGCCTACGTGCATCCCGATAGCAGTCGCGAGATGAAGGCGGCGCGCTATCTCAACTGGCGCATCAACCGCCAGGTGAACACCGAAGACACGGCGCTGATCGAAGGCGTGCAGCAAGGCATGGAAAGCTCCAGCTACACGACCGGCCCGCTGGCGCCGAGTGAAGTGTGCCTGATCTCGTTCGGCAACCGCATGCGCGCGCTGATCCCTGAAGCGAACCTGGAGCGCGCGCCGCAGTGAGTCTGGATCTCCGGCGTCCCCGCCGGCATTGGCGCTGCTCCATCCAGGTTGGAGCGCGCGCTTCCAAGCGCGCATGCGTCGCGAAGCGACGCGCTCCTTAGCTTGCAAGCATAGCGACAGGCCGGCGAGGGCGCCGGCGGTCCGGATTTTAACTTGCGCCGCAAGCGGGTCTTTGCCAAACACGCGCGCCTATGTTGTCCGAGATTGCCTGACGCTGCGGGCCGCGTTGTGTAACGCCAGCCCGCTCTGAACCACGGTTCTTGGACCGCGCGTCTGACGCGCTTGCGGACCTGAAGGTCCGCGGTCCGGTTTCAGACCAGGCAATCCACACGTGAACATTTCAAAGCACGAGCAGCGGACGCTGCACGCGCTCGCCCAGGGTGGCGCGATCCATCATCGCAAGAACGAGATCGGCCATATCGTCGAGGTCGACTGCCTCAACCGAGACGGTTGGCGGCTCGACGATTGCAGCTTGAGCGTCTTCCAGCGCTTGCGCCGGCGCCGCTTCATCCGCAGCGAAAACGGCGGCCCTTATCGCATCACCCGCGAGGGCCTGGCGGCGGTGCGGGCGCAGCTGGACAATCGGTGAAGCGAAAGCGTCGGCCCCATGCGGGCCGGCGTCGGTTGGGCAGTATCAGCGCCTTAGACGGGCGCGAAGTCCGGCGGTCCGAACGCAAGGGCGCGGTCGTCGTCGTCGCGCGCCAACTCGAAGGACGAGCAGCAGCGCGCGCAGAAAGCGACATCGCCAATAATGGTGCGGAAGGTGGAAGCGCGCCGTTGCAGCGGCGTCTGGCAGGCCGGACACGGTTCACCGATGCGTTTTTCGAGCATGGGTACTTCTCCGAGCCTCTCCACATTAACCAATAATGGTGAACCAAACCTTTCGCCGCCTGATTCAACGCTGAAGATGCGCGCCTGCGCGTGGTTAGACGCAGAGGCTTACGCACTTGTGATCTGAAGGTTCGCGCAAACGGCGAATGGCGGCGTGATCGCGGCGAATTCAGCGCCGCATGCCGAAGCCTTGATAGTCGGGATTGTTGGGCTCAAGGCGCAGCGCTTCCTCGAAATCCGCCAGCGAACGCTCGACATCGCCCATGCTCTGATAGAGCCGGCCGCGATTGTTGTAGGCGGCGGCGAAACGCGGATTGAGCCGAATGGCGGTGTTGTAGTCGGCCATGGCGCGCTCGAACTCGCCCTGGCGCCGATAGGCGTTGCCGCGATTGTTGTAGGCGCCGGCATAATCGGGATCGAGGCCGATGGCGCGAGTGTAGTCGGCGATGGCGCGCGCCAGGTCGCCGCGATCGGCATAAGCGCTGCCGCGGTTGGCGTAGGCGGACGCGAAATCCGGGCTGAGCCGGATCGCCTCGCTGAAATCGGCGATGGCGCGCTCGTGCAGCCCGGCATAGCGCAACGCGATGCCGCGATTGTTGAAGCCGTTGGCGTAGCCCGGATCGAGCCGCACCGCCTCGTCATAGTCGGCGATGGCCGCGCCATATTGGCGCTCGCCGCGATAAGCGTTGCCGCGATTGTTGAACGTCACCGCCAGCGCCCGCGGCGAGCCGCCCTGCATGCGCATCAGGCTGGTGCAGGCCATTAGCTGCGTCTCGAAGCTGAACGCCTTGTCGCGGTTCAAACAACGCTCGTTGAGCTGCTGCTCCTGGCTTTGCGCGAGGGCGGACGCGCCGGCGCAGGCCAGCACGGCAAACACCAAGGAGGCGCAGACAAACCGCATCGTTCCCATTCTGCGTGGTCCGGGAGCAAAGCTCATGCCCCCGCCGCCGTAACAGGACGGCGGTTTACCACGACAACCGGCGAGCGTCAGTGCGCGGGCTGCGCTTTACGCCGCCGCTTGCGCCTGCTTCTTGGCGGCGAGCGAAGCCGTAAGCCTTTGCACCGCATCGTCGCGGCTCACCTTTTCCACGGCCGCGAGTTCGCGGGCCATGCGGTCAAGCGCGCTCTCATAGAGCTGGCGCTCGGAATAGGATTGCTCCGGCTGGTCGCTGGCGCGGTGGAGATCGCGCACCACTTCGGCGATCGAGACGAGATCGCCCGAATTGATCTTCTGCTCGTATTCCTGCGCCCGGCGCGACCACATGGTGCGCTTGATGCGGGCGCGGCCTTGCAGTGTCTTGATCGCCTGATCGACCACGTCGGTCGAAGCCAGCGCGCGCATGCCGCAGGAGCGCGCCTTCGCCGTCGGCACGCGCAGGGTCATCTTGTCCTGCTCGAAGGAGATCACGAACACGTCGAGCGGGATGCCCGCCACCGATTGCTGCTCGACGCCCAGGACCCGACCGACCCCGTGGGCGGGGTAAACGATGTGGTCGCCAGGGCGGAAAGCGATCGACGGATGTCCGGTCTGCATATCTGAGTACTCCGTGTCCCACTGATGTTCTTATGGAACAGCCGGCTCATTCCGTCGCGTCACGCCTGCCCAAACGTGGCAAAAAGGAGCCTCCAGGCCCGTTTTGACCCCGTGTTCCCCTAAAACCGAGCAGAATTGGCGCTATGGATCGATCCAGCTGCCGGGATGCGACGCGCGCACCCCGATTTCTGAGTACACCCTACCACAGTTTTAAGCGGTTTTAAAGCTGGGGGCCCCGGCGAGCGGCCCGGCGCGGCATCACTCGCCCGAGCCGGGCTCGGTGCTGAAATACTTCTCGAACTTGCCCTTTTCGTCCTTGAAGGCGTCGGCGTCGGCCGGCGGCGTGCCCTTCACCGTAATGTTCGGCCAGATCTTCGCGAACTCGGTGTTGACCTTCAGCCATCGGCCGTCCGGCTCGTCCTGGCTGTCGGGCTTGATCGCGTCGACCGGGCATTCCGGCTCGCAGACGCCGCAATCGATGCACTCGTCCGGATGGATGACCAGGAAGTTCTCGCCCTCATAGAAGCAATCGACCGGGCAGACTTCGACGCAGTCCATGTATTTGCATTTCACGCATGCGTCGGTGACGATGTAGGTCATTGGCCCGGTTCCGCTTTTCGGCGCTGACATGGCCAGCGCCGCGGCGAGCGTCAAGCGAGAGCTTCCGCGTCAAGTTCGCTGTAGAGCGCGCGCGCTTCGCTGGCCGGACCGCGGCGGGCCGCCAGTGCTACGATGCGCACCGAGACGAGCGCGCCGCGTAACGGCAGCACGAGTATGTCGCCCGCCTCCACCTCCGCCGAGGCTTTCTCGAGACGCCGTGGCGCGCCCTCGCGCACGAAGCGCACGCCGCCCTCGGCGACCAGCCGCGCGGCGGCGGCGCGCGTCTTGAAGAAGCGCGCGCGATAGAGCCACAGATCGATGCGCTGGCGTTCGCTCACGCCTGCTCCCCGCGGCGCGGCGGCAGCAGATTGGCCAATTCGGCGAAGGCGTTCGCCGGATCGGCGCGCGCGTTGTCCCTGCCGCGGCGTTGAGGTGCGCGGCGCCAGTGTTTCGGCGCGCCCTCCTCTCCCGATGCGCGGCGATACCCCAGCGCGGTGAGCACGCCGGCGAGATCGCGCACCGGCCGGCCGATGAGCCGCGCCAGCGCCGCATCCGTAGGCGGCGGATCGCTCTCGATCGCCTCCGCCAGCCGCTCGACCAGGTCGAGCCTGATCGCCACACGCCCGCAGGCGCGATAGCCCGCCGCCGCGCATTCGCCCCATGACCGCGCCTGATCGAGCGGCGCCGATAGCGCTCCCGGCCTTGCCAGAAACAGCGGCCGATCGGCGTTCGGGTGCGCTGCGCGCCAGAGCAAAGCCAAAGTGTGCGCCGCGCGCGGTTTCACCAGAGCGGGCATGAATACGCTATGGCGGCCGATGCGCACGCCGTGGCGTTGGAGCGCGGCGCGCGCAGCTTCGCTGATGTGATTGAGATCTTCGTGCGCCCGGTCGAGCGCGCCGGCATTCTCGATCAGACGAAACGCCAGCCCGCGCGCATCCGGCGGCAAGCGACCGTCGCGCCACGCCGCCTCCAGCGCGGCGAGCGGGCGCAGATCGCGCGCGACGAGCTGCGCCAGCCAAAGCTCCAGCCGTTCGCGCGCCGCGTTGCGTTCGCGCTCGGAGGCCTGTTCGCCGCCAATGAGATCGAGCCTGGGTTTCAGCACCGGCGCGCCCTGCGCCAGCTTGGCCACGGCGGCGCGGTCGACATGAATCCGCCCGTCGCGGCCGAGCGCGATGTCCTCATCAGCCGCCTGGGCGATACGCGCCAGGCGGCGCGACACCTCCGGCCGCAGCGCCCGCAACGCTGCGTTGCGCACGGCGCGGCCTTCGAGGTTCGACGATGCACGCGGATCGGGCTTGAACGCGAGGCCCTCGAGCCGGCCGACGAAATGGCCCTCGACCGTCACCTCGCCCTCTTCCGAAATGCCGGCGAGCAGCGCCTCCTCACGCTTCAGACCTTTCAGCAAGGCGCTGGTGCGGCGGTCGATGAAGCGCTGTGTCAACGCATCGTGCAGCGCGTCGGAGAGCTTATCCTCCACCTCACGCGTTTTCATGCGCCAATCGTCCGCATCCTCCAACCAGTCGGCGCGGCTCGCCGCATAAGTCCAGGTGCGGATATGCGCCAACCGCGCCTGTAGCGCATTAAGATCGCCGGCGGTGCGGTCGAGCTTTTCGATCTCGCTCGCTACCCATTGGCTGGGAACGCGCCCCTTCGGCGCCACGATGTGCTTGGCGATGCGCAGCGCCAGTTGCGCGTGTTCGTCTTTCGAGAGCTTGCGGAAGTCGGGCAGCTGACATGCTTCCCAGAGCCGGCGAACGTCTCCCGGTGAGCGCGCGCAATCCATCAGGTCCTGATCGTCGCGCATGCGCCGCAGGACCAATTCATCGTCGGCGCCGCGCACGCGCAATAGCCCCGGCCGCGTTGGCGGCTGCTCAAGCGAGGCGATCAGCGCATCCACCGTATCGAAGCGGAGCTCGGGATTGCGCCATTGCACGGCTTCGATGCTCTCGAACTCGTGCGCTTCGACACGCTCGACGATGTCTTCGTCGAACGGCTCGCACTCGCCGGTTTCGCCGAACTGGCCGTCGCGGGTGAAGCGCCCCGCCCGGCCGGCGATTTGCGCGATCTCGTCGGGGCGCAGATCGCGCCAGGAATGGCCGTCGAACTTGCGCCGCGAAGCAAAAGCGACGTGATCGACGTCCATGTTGAGGCCCATGCCGATGGCGTCGGTGGCGACGAGGAAGTCCACCTCGCCGCTCTGATAAAGCTCGACCTGGGCGTTGCGCGTCCGCGGGCTGAGCGCGCCCATCACCACCGCCGCGCCGCCGCGATGGCGGCGCAGCAATTCGGCGATGGCGTAGACTTCCTCGGCCGAGAACGCGACGACGGCGCTGCGCTTCGGCAGCTTGGTGATCTTGCGCGGCCCGGCATAAGCCAGCGTCGACATGCGCTCGCGGTGACTGATCTCGGCGCCCGGCAACAGCTTCTTGATCATCGGGCGCATGGTGTCGGCGCCCAGCAGCATGGTCTCGCCGAAGCCGCGCGCATGCAGAATGCGGTCGGTGAAGATGTGGCCGCGGTCGAGGTCGCGGGCGACCTGAATTTCGTCGACTGCCAGGAACGATGTGGCCAGATCGAGCGGCATCGCCTCGACGGTGCAGACGAAATAGCGCGCCGTCTCCGGCGCGATCTTCTCCTCGCCCGTGATCAACGCCGCCAGCGCCTCGCCCTTGGCGGCGACGACCCGGTCATAGACCTCGCGCGCCAGCAGCCGGAGCGGCAGGCCGATCATGCCGCTGGCGTGACCGAGCATGCGTTCGATGGCGAGATAGGTCTTGCCGGTGTTGGTGGGGCCGAGGACCGCCTTGACCAGTGCGCGCGCGGTCATGGGCAGACGATGGGACCCGGGTCCGGCGAATTCAAGCCGATCAGAGTAACCCCCAAAACCCACGGGGCAGAAAAGAACAAGAACGAATCAGTCGCGCAGGTTGTGCGGGTGATTCGTTTCTTGTCCGTTCACGGCTATATCTTGGGGTTAATACATAAGTAACACACAAGACTGAAAAGGCGCGGGCCAAGCCAGCCCGCGCCCCAACTCCATTTGCTTGTGATGTCAGCGGCTTACCTGAGGCGCACGCCGTTGATCGATAGCCGGCGGGCTTCCAGGCGGACGACGCCGGCGCCGTCGGTGGGCATCTCGATGCTCACCGGCGCCCACATGCCGCTCTCGGTGCGCGCGAACAGGAAAGTCAACGTCGCCGGTTCCTGCGGATCGCCGAAGCCGGCGATGGGGCGGAACTGCACCCGGCAGCGCACGCCCGGTCCGCGATAGGCGCGGCTGTTGATGGTGACGCTGCCATTGGGGGACATGGCGAAATCGAACCGGGCGCGGCCGTCCATATAGACTCGCAATGTGCGGGCGCAGGGATCGCCGGTCGCCGTCGCCATGGCGGCGATCGCCGTGATCTGGTCGATGGTGTTGCGCCGCTGCTCCGGGGTCGCCGGCGGATCGCCCATATTGGCGGGGCCAGGCGTGGCCGTGGTGATTGCGTCGTTGGCGGTGAACGTCGTGCGGATGAGGCGGCCGTTGGGGCGGTCTTCCCGGCGGCGCCCGCCCTGATGTTGGTAGCTTGTCGGCCGCAGCGTGCCGTCGGCGGCGACCGTGCCGCGCACCGAGTAGGTGTAGTCCTGGCTGCGGTTGAGCGCCGCGCCGGCCAAGCCGGTCATCCGGCGTTCGGCAGTCGCCTGATAGGTCTGGCCAGTCTGGGTGAAACTATAGGTGAACTCGCCCGCCTCGACGCCGCGGGCGTGCACGATGTAGAGCGCGCCGAAGCTCCGATCCGCGCCGGTCTGCGCCAGCGCCGACCCGGCCAGCCCCGCCATGCCAAGCGCCAGAACCAAGCCCCTGGCCGCCTTGAACCGCGTCATATCCCACCTTCCTGCATTGAGGCAGCCTGCTCTGTACCCGAGCGCCGCTGATCCAGACATGAACCAAATTGGGCTGTTTGATGGAAGCGGCTGTCTTGAGACCGTTTCCCGGCCCGCCTCGCCTTGACCCCCGCGGGCCCTTCGCGTAAGCGTCCGCGCTTCATTTTCCCTGGAATTCCGAGAAGTCCCATGTCCCGCCGCTGCGAACTGTCTGGCGTCAACCGCCAGATCGGCCACAAGGTCAGCCACTCCAACATCAAGACCAAGCGCAGCTTCGAGCCGAACCTGGTCAATGTCACGCTGTCGAGCGACGCGTTGGGGCGCGAGTACAAGCTCCGCATCACCGCGGCGGCGCTGCGCAGCGTCGATCATCGCGGCGGCCTCGACCAGTATCTGCTGAAGGCCGACGAAGCCGAACTCTCCACGCGCGCCGCCAAGATCCGCCGCGATCTGAAGAAGAAGCTGGCGGAAACCGCCGCGGCCTGACGCAGGTGGCGCAAGAGAGCGGGCTCCGCATCGGATCGTTCGCCGGCGCCGCCATTATCATCGAACCGGCGTTTCTGCTGCTGGCCGCTTACGTGGTCGGCTCGGCGCTGCTGCGCGATGGCGTCGCGGCGCTGCCGCAGGCGATCGTCTATGTCGGGCTCTTGTTCGCGGCGGTTCTGATCCATGAGCTTGGCCACGCCGGCATGGCGGCGGCGCTTAAGATTCCAAGCAAGCGCATCGTGCTGACCTTCTTCGGCGGCTACGTTCAGTTCGTCCGCCCGCCGGAAAAACTCTGGCACGAGATCGCGGTTTCCGCCGCCGGCCCCGGCGCCAATCTGGCGACCTATGGCCTGGTGCTGTCGCTGCAGCCGTTTCTAGCCAGCTCGCTGGCGCAGACGCCGCAGACTTTCGCGTTGCTGAACACGCTGGCGCTGTTCGGGTTCGTCAGCCTGATCCTCGGCGCCTTCAATCTGCTGCCCGGCTTTCCGCTCGACGGCGGCCACATCCTGCGCTCGGCGCTCAGCTACGTGTTTCCGCGCCCGACAGCGCGCACGATCGCGGCTGTGTGCGGCTTGATTGTCGCCGCGCTCGTCGGCCTTTGGGCCCTGAGCAGCGGTTTCGTCTGGACCGCTTTGATTGCGGTATTGCTTGCGCTCGCGGCGTGGGCCGAGTTACGCGCCGCCCGCTACGACGCCGCTCACTGAGCCTCCACAATATCGAACGCCAACAACAAAGTGCGCTGCTGCGCGCTCCTGTTATTGTCGGAGATGATGTAGAGGCGCGTGGCGCCATCGCTCGCGCGCACCGCCGATATGCCTTCGAAATTGTCGAGCGGGAACGGCGGTTCCAGCAACGCCAGGAGTTCCGGCTCGACCGCGCCGCCCTCGCCGCTCGGCGCCGCAAAGCGCGTGATGCGCGCGCGCGGCCCGATCACCGGCGCATAGAAGCGCTCCAACGCAACGATGCTGCCGTCAGGCAGGCGATCCATACCGGTGAGAGAAAAGCCCCCGCTCAGCGGATACGAGAAACGCGGCACAACCGGCGCGCTCGCATCGATCGGCGCCAGCCAGAGTGGCGCGGCGGGCTCGTCGCCGCCTTCGGCGCCGGTCAACAGCGTGTTTTCGAGCGCCGCCAGCGCTTCCAGACTCGAGTTCGCCGGCAGCCTCGCCACCTCGTCGAGCCTTGGCCCCGGCGCCGCCGCGCCGAACGGGCCGTCGCGGTTGAGATCGTAGATGCGGATGCGGTGCGAGCGCTCGAAGCTCACCGCAAAGCGGCCGTCGGCCAATTGCGCCAAGCCTTCGGAATCGCCCTGCGTTTTGTCTCTGAACGGCCGCCCGCGCTCGTCGCGCATCCAGGCGCTGCGCACGTCCGTGAAGCCGGTGAGATGGCCGCGCTCGTCGAGCACAAGCTGCGCCTCCACCCAATCGGCCTCGTCGCCGATAAAGACGGCGCGATTGTTGTCGAGCACTTCGATGCCGGAGAGGCCGACGAAAGTGGGATCGTCCGACCGCAATTCCAGCCCGCCACGATAGGCGAGGCGCCCGACGATCTCGACCGGCGCCTCAACCGGAACGACGGTCACCTCCACCGCCTGCCACTGATCGATGGCGCCGCCCGAATGCGAGGGCGAGCAGGCAGCCGCGAGCGCCATCAACGCAAGAAAAAGTCTTCGCATCAGAGCGCGCCCTGCTGAACGCGCTGCTTCAGTTCGCGCGGCGAACGCGGCGGCGGCAGAAAATCATCGCGCGCCGGCTCGTCGAACAGCTCCGCCAATTTCTCGGTCATGACGCCGCCCAGCTGTTCGGCGTCGGTGATGGTGACGGCGCGCTTGTAATAGCGCGTGACGTCATGGCCGATGCCGATGGCGATCAGTTCGACCGGCGAGCGCGTCTCGATCCAGTGGATGACCGTGCGCAGATGGCGTTCGAGATAATTGCCCGGATTGGCCGAGAGCGTGGAATCGTCGACCGGCGCGCCATCGCTGATCACCATCAGGATACGGCGCTGTTCGGGACGCCCGGCCAAGCGATCGTGCGCCCACATCAGCGCTTCGCCGTCGATGTTCTCTTTCAGCAGGCCCTCGCGCATCATCAGGCCGAGATTGCGCCGCGCGCGCCGCCAGGGCGCATCCGCGGCCTTGTAGACGACGTGGCGCAAATCGTTGAGCCGACCGGGTTGCGGAGGGCGCTCAGCCTTGAGCCAAGCGTCCTTCGACGACCCGCCTTTCCAGGCGATCGTCGTAAAGCCGAGCACTTCCACCTTAACGCCGCAGCGTTCCAAGGTGCGCGCCAGAATATCGGCGCACAGCGCCGCCACCATGATCGGGCGCCCGCGCATCGAGCCTGAATTGTCCAGCAGCAAGGAGACGACCGTATCCTTGAACGGCATGTCCTCTTCTTGCTTGAACGACAGCGCCGACATCGGATCGATGATGACGCGGGTGAGCCGCGCCGTATCGAGCACGCCCTCCTCCAGATCGAAACTCCAGGAGCGGTTCTGTTTCGCGAGCAGCCGCCGCTGCAGGCGATTGGCGAGGCGGCCGACCACGCTTTGTAGCGGCTTCAGCTGCTGATCGAGATAATTGCGCAGACGCGCCAATTCTTCGGGCGGGCACAGCTCTTCGGCGCCGATCACTTCATCGAAGGCGCGGGTGAACACTTTGTAGTTGGCGTTGGGATCTTCAATGTCGTTGCGCGGCTTCGGACGCATCGGCTTGTCGCCCGGATCCTCCATCTCGGTGTCTTGCTGATCGTCGGCGTCGACATCGGCCTCGATCGATACGGTGCGATCGTCGTCGGTATCGACTTCGCCCTCGATCATTTCCATGTCGGCTGGAGCCTGATCCTCCATCTGATCCTGGCCGTCTGAATTGTCCGCCTGCGGCGGCGGCTCTTCGCCGGCGGCTTGGCTGTCTTCATCATTGCTGTTTTCGACGCTGAGTTCGTCGCCGATGCCCAGATCGTTGAGCACGTCGCGGAACGCCAGCGCGAACTGGCGCTGATCGGCGGCGACCGCCGCCAGCTTGTCGAGATCGGCGCCGGCGCTCTTCTCGACGTCGGCCCGCCATGCCTCCACCAGCGCTTTGGCGTTCGCCGGCGGTTTGAGCCCAGTCAGCCGCTCGCGCACCATCAGCGCCACGGCATCGGCCAATGGCGCAAGCGCGCGGTCCTGCATGCGCGCGGCGCCGCGGCGTTCGAGCGAATCGGTCAGCGCCGCGGTCAGGTTGCCCGCGACGCCTTTCAACGCATTGGCGCCCAGCGCCTGCACACGCATCTCTTCAACCGCGTCGAACACCTGCCGCGCCTCGGCGCCTTGCGGACGCAAGCGCGCATGCTCGCGGTCGTCATGGTGGGCGAGCCGCAACGCCAGCGCGTCGGCCTGGCCGCGAATGCGCTCGGCTTCGGGATCGGAGATCACCCGCGGCGGATGCGGCAGCACGATCCGGCCCGGCGAGAGGCGCGGACCTTCGGCGCCGAACGTGACCTCAAGCTCCTCCTCCGCGCCGGCCAGCGCGCGCGTCGTTTGCGCCAGCGAGCGCTTGAACAGTTCGACGGGGGATTCCTTGGCGGACATCGGGCGCAACTTACTCCGGCAACGGGCGCTGACGCACTTGCCGCGCGGTTAGGATCGTTACTTTGCCTTCGAAGGTGAGTTTCCCGGAGGTCAGCACCTGAAGCAAGCGCGACGCTCTTTGTGCTGGCCTCGATTCCGGCAGGAATAGAATGATTGCGCCGGGTGCACGGAGGCGATTGCGTATCAAGAGTTCGCCGAAATCAAAGTCCTCGGTGACAATCACGCGGTGTTCGGCAAGCGCAATGCTGACAAGCTCCACATCGGCGGCGCGCCGATCGCTATCAGCCGCATATCTGACATCGTGACCGGCTCCAACCAACGCTTCCACGACCGCGCGGGGGCAGGACTCGTCTACGAGAAATGCGGCCATCTACTCCGCCGCCACGATCTCATGGGCAAGATAATCGGCTGCAAAGGCCAATGCGGCGGTCACGTCATCCGCGGCCAATCGTGGGTACTGAGCCGCAATCTCCGCGGCTGTCGCCCCGCGCGCGCACTCGCGCAGTACCTGCTCAACTGTCACCCGCGTGCCGCGAATGATCGGTTTGCCCCCCATCACGGAGGGGTCGATTTCTATACGGGGATGCTGAGCCATCCGCCTTGTCCTCTAAAGGTCGCCAATTCCTTGCATTAGCTAACTCACTTAGCTAACCTGGGGCAATGACCAAGGTGAAGATTCACGAGGCCAAGACCAATCTCTCCAAACTCATCGCCAAAGTCGAGGCGGGCGAGGAGGTCGTGATTTGCCGCGGGGATCAGCCCGTAGCGCGGCTGGTGACGATAGGCGCAGCACACACACACGGTGTTCGTGAGGAGGTAGCCATATGGGGGTCGCCCGGCGCGTGGGACGGAAAGTCGCCCCGTAAACCCGGTTTGCTGAAAGGCATTATCGGTCCGACGACGTACGACGACTTCGCGCCGATGACGGATGAAGAGATTGCCGAGTGGGAAGGCGGTTCTGTCTTCCCGGGCGCCGCATCGAAGTCGGGCGCTTGAGGCTGCTGCTCGATACCCACGCGGTGATTTGGTGGTTTGAGAGCGATCCCCAGCTCAGCCGGCGGGCGCGCGCCGCAATCAGCGCAAGCGACAACCTCGTGTTCGTCAGCACCGCGGTCGCTTGGGAGTGTGCGATCAAGGCGCCCACTGGGAAACTGCCGCAGGCGGCGCCGTTGATCGCGGCCTTCAGGCCTGTCTTGGTGCGCGCCGGCTTCGAGCTGCTCGATGTGTCGCTCGAGCACATTTTGGCGGCGGGCGCCCTACCGCGCTTTCATGGCGATCCTTTCGATCGAATGTTGGTTGCGCAGGCTCTGGCCGAAGGGCTTGCCCTTGTCTCGAAGGACGCTGAACTCGACCGATATGGCGTGAAGAGATTGTGGTGAGCTCGCTCGCGCCGGAAGTGAATGCCCAGCAAACGTCAGAACTGCGAGGGCCTAAACCCCGGCTGCACGGGCGCGATCGCGATTGATGATGATCTGGACCTTGTCGCGCGTCACTTGCTCGGCGATGGCGTCCCCGACAGCCAGCGTCGCAAACCGGTTCCATTCGTCCTTGCGCAGATTGCTGGCGATGATGGCGACCGGCTTGCGCATCACCAAGCCGTACATCAGGACGACGAACACCGCTGTGATCGCGGCGAAGTGAAGAACGAGAACCGGTCCGCTGGTGTGCGAATTCGGCGTGAGGTTGGCGGCGAAATAGCCAATTGCCGCCAGTGCGCCGAAAACGACAAGACAGACCAAGAATCCGAGCGCCACGTAGAGCACTGTGTTGCGGCGAATCTGGAACATGGCGTTGCGGACGACGAATTCCTCGAGCAGCTGCCGCACAGATATCCAATGATAAGCCAGCGCCCAATTGGACGCCTTCTGCATCACCTCATCGCGCTGAGAGTCGGATAGCATCGCCTCGGCCTGCAAACACTCCCGCTGCGCGACGCGAAACATGTTGGTGAGGCGCGCAAACTCAATCGAGATGAAGTTGTTGAGCGCCAGCGCGTTTTGACGCTGCATGTTCGCATACGACAGGCTATAGATGGTCATCATCACCAGCAGCGCCATGCCGAGCGCGCCGCCCGCGAGCATCAGCTCCACTGCAAACACCTGCGCCGTCTGGATGCTCCATAGCGGCGTGTCGCGGTTCAACAGCACAAAGGGATCAAGAACAAGCATGACGCCGTGCCAAATCAGGATGATCATGAGGGCGATCGGCGCGACTTCGCAGAACATGGTGCGCGTGTTGTCATTGGTGACGCGCCGCGCGCGGTCGAGCATGCGGACGAATTGATCTTCCGCGCCCTGGTTATCGATACGGGTGACGCCATCGATAAAGCGGCTCTCGACGCTTTCGTAGAAATCGTCCTTGGGAAACAGGTCGGGTCGGATCTTGTAATAGAGCTGCGCCTTCTCAGCCATTTCCTTGGCGACGGCGTTGTCGCCGGGCCCGATCATGGGCTCATCGCTTTCCTCGACGCTGAGCGGAATGAAGAAGACGCTATTGCGCCGGTCCGCCGCCTCGGTGTCGGGCAAGGCCCGGCTTGCCCCGCCCGCGACCGCCGCGGCGCCAGCCTTTTCCGCGTTCGCCCCGGCGGTGCGTCCGACACGAAACAGCGCCCGGACGAGCATGATCGGCAGCCGCACCGGCAGCAGCAGCAGCATCAATAGGCGGACGAACAACATCGGCGGCCCCCCGGCATCTATTACCCGGCGGTAATGGTTAACCGAATACGGGACAGACGCAAGGGAAAGCGCGGTTTGGGGGACCGGAAGCGGGCGCTCAGTACGGCTTGCGTACGTTTTTCACGGCCGGGAAGTGTCGTACGTTGCGCGTGACCAGCGGCAGCCGCGCGACCAGCGCGGTGGCTGCGATGATGGCGTCGAATTCGTCGGCACCGTGGCTCGCCTCGTAGCGGCGAAAGATGCTTGCCCCCTTCTCGGCGATGACCGCATCGACGACGACGATGGAGACGGCGTCGAGCATCTGTCGAACTGCCTCGGCAGCGCCGGGTCGGTCGGCCCCTGCGTAGAGTTCAAAGGCTGTCGCCGACGAGACAAACAACGCCGTCTGATCCTGTCTGGCCAACCATGCGAGCGCCGGCTTGTACCGGCGCTGAACGTCGATCAACACTGAGGAATCCAGAAGCAGGCTCAATCGAACTTACCCGCCGCTTGCGCCTTATTGCGCGCTAGGCGCTTGCGGAACGACTGCTTCATCTTCCGCCGCCGTTTGGCGAAGGCTTCCTGCGTCATCGACCGATCACCGCCAGGCGGGCCGAGCGCCATGACCACCTCGTAGAGCGTGGGCCGATTGTCGTTGTTCGCCAGACCCTGATTGACGAGATCGCGGATGACGTCGGACCGGGTCGAACCCAGCGCCTTGGCGCGCTTGTCCAGCGCCTTGATCTGCGCCCTTTCAAGGTAAATCTGGGTGCGGGTGAGCGACGACATACATCATTACATACATCGCTGAACGCCGCCGGGCAATGGCGGGACAGTCACGACAAGAACCTCTCAATTCCGCCGCCGATGCTTGGCCGCAATGGCGGACCACATGGCCTCAACGGCCGCTGTCCCGCCTGCGCCAGCCATGCCCAAGCCGCCAGTGTGTGGGACGCCATAGAGGCGGCTTTCGCCCAGATTGAACGCGGTGTCAGCGCCCCGCCGAATGCTAACCCGCGCCTCTCCGGCGGCGACCCGAATTGCATTGTACGTCAAGCTGCCGACACACAGCACCGTTCGCGGGCGCACTATTTCAATCTGTGGAATGGCGTACTTCCGTGCGGAATAGATCGCATCCCTCAATGGAATGGGCGCACTCATCGCCCCTTCCTTTATGAAGACGAACATGTTCGTGACGTAAGTTTCGGCGACATCGAGCCCGAAATGCGAGGCTACCAAACGTTTGAGGTTTCTATTTGTCGCCAAGCCGGGCGTATGTCCCAGCCGAGCTGCTTCCTCATCGAACGGCCCCTCCAATGACTTCGACGAGCTCCAGTCTTGGAGAATGATCATCAGGTCCGCGTCGACGTTGCCCGCCGACAACGTCCAGGGCGAAACGAAATCATGCTTATCGTACGCACCGCCGTGAAAGTCGCTCAGCCGCCGATAACCAGGAAGGCAGTCCTGTTTTCGTTGTACTGCCAACGCCGACAAGGCGCGGCGTTTCCGGTCGCTCACGCCACCTTCACCCGCGTCGCCGCCTCGGGGAGGTCCGCGCCGAACGCGCGCTGGTAAAACTCCGCCACGGTCGGGCGTTCCAGTTCATCGCACTTGTTCAGGAACGTCATCCGGAACGCCAAACCGACATCGCCGAAAATTTCGGCGTTCTGCGCCCAGGTGATCACCGTGCGCGGGCTCATCACCGTCGAGATGTCGCCGTTCATGAACGCGTTGCGGGTCATGTCGGCGACGCGGACCATCGCCATGATCGTGCGCTTGCCTTCCGGCGTGGAATAGGTCGGCGCTTTGGCGATCACGATTTCCGCTTCGGCGTCGTGATCCAGATAGTTGAGCGTCGTCACAATCGACCAGCGGTCCATCTGGCCCTGGTTGATCTGCTGGGTGCCGTGATAGAGGCCGGTGGTGTCGCCCAAGCCGATGGTGTTGGTCGTCGCGAACAAGCGGAAATACGGATTGGCGCTGATGACCCGGTTCTGATCGAGCAAGGTCAGCTTGCCGCTCGCCTCCAGCACGCGCTGGATCACGAACATCACGTCGGGGCGGCCGGCGTCGTATTCGTCGAAGCAGATCGCCACCGGCCGCTGCAGCGCCCAAGGCAGCATGCCTTCGCGAAACTCGGTGACCTGCTTGCCATCCTTCAGCACGATCGCGTCTTTGCCGACGAGATCGATCCGGGAAACGTGGCTATCCAAATTGATCCGCACCAAAGGCCAGTTCAGCCGCGCCGCCACCTGCTCGACGTGCGTGGATTTGCCGGTGCCGTGATAGCCTTGCACCATGACGCGCCGATTGTGCGCAAACCCCGCCAGGATCGCCAACGTCGTCTGCGGATCGAAGCGGTAGGCCGGATCTATGTCGGGAACGTATTCCGTCTTCTTCGAGAAGGCGGGGACCTTCATATCGCTCTCGACCCCGAATTCGCGGGCGGAAACCGTCTTGTCCGGCTTGGCGGTCAGAAGATCGTCGGCAGTGCTCATGGGAAGAAGGTCGACCTTAGGGGAAAATACGCCGCCAGCCTACCGCGCCGCAGCATGGAGAGAAAAGCGGCGAAATCGACCCATGCTAGACCAGCCCGCCGGCCTTCAGCGTCTGGTAGGCCCGGATGACGCGTTGGAGGTTTTGCTCGGCGCTGCGGTCGCCGCCGTTGGAATCGGGGTGCCAGCGCTTCACCAGCTCGGCGTAACGGGCGCGGATTTCGGGGGCCGTCGCCTTATCCTCCAGCGACAGCGCCTCCAGCGCCAGGCTCTGCAGCCGCGTCAGCCGCCGGCGGGTTTGCGCCGGCGCGGGCGCCGGTTCGCCGCCGAACATGCCGAACGGATCGCCGGCCCGCCCTGCCCTAAAGCCGCGCATCGCCGCCGAGAACCGGTCGAGCCGGCCGCTGCGGAAGGTCCAAGTCGGGCGATGGCCGGTTTCTTCCTGCTTCTGGAAGTCCGCCATCTCGGCGTCGGACATGCCCGCAAAATAATTCCAGCGTTTGTTGTAGTCGGCGGCGTGGGCGGCGCAAAAATGCCAGAAGTCCCCGCCCTGGTCCCTGCCCTTCGGCGCGCGGTGGAGACCGGCGTGCGAACACCCTATATGGTCGCATGGGCGCTCGCCGGGCGCCCAGCGCGGCGGATCCGCGTCGGGCTTCTTGACGCGGATGTCGACGAATTTCGGACGATAGGCGAACGTCTCTGACATCGGATGGGAGAGTATGAGCGCCAGAGGTTAAGCGGACAAGGAATTGACAGACGACAAAAAGCAGCTTTCGCGCGCTTCGCGCATGGAAACCGCGCTGCGCACGCGCTTGGCGCCCGTTCAATTTGTCTTGACGGATCAGTCGAGCCAGCATGCGGGCCATGCCGGCGCGCGTCCGGGCGGCGAAACCCACTATCATGTAGCAATCCGCGCGGCCGCGTTCGAGGGGCTTTCCCGCGTGGCGCGTCAACGCTTGGTTTACGAAGCGCTTCGTGAAGAATTCGAAACCGGCTTGCACGCGCTTTCGCTCGACCTCAAAACACCCGGCGAGGCGTGATTTTTCGCGGCGTGGGGAACGTTATGCTGCGGCGAATACTGGCATGGATCGCAGCGATACTGGCCGGCGCGCTGCTGGGCCTGGGTTCAGCCTGGGCGACGCTGCACTTCGGCAGCTCAAGCTTCACCGAACACTATGGAAACTGGGCCCATAGCCGCGCCGCCGGCTCGACCGCGGCTGGGCCCTACACCCGCGCCATCATCGCCCGCGACGGCCTGTTGGCGCTGAGCGCCCGTGAAGCGCTCTACTTCACGCTTTACAAGGACGAGCAAGGCCGGCCGCTGAGCGAGAGCTGCGTCTACGATCTCAACGGCGTTCCGCTGGAAGCGCGCTGGTGGTCGGTGACGCTTTACGCCGACGACAACTTTCTTGCCCAGAATACCGACGCCGCCCATTCCGTCGACGCTTCACGCGCCGGCAACGATGCGCCGTGGAGCGTGCGCATCGCGCCGGTTCGCGGCGACGCCGCCCATTGGCTGTCGTCGCGCGAGGCCCGCCGCGGCTTCTCCATCACGCTGCGCATCTACAATCCCAATCGCGACTTCCGCGCCAGCGAAGCCGCCTTGCCAGTGCTGACCACGGTCTCATGCGCCGGAGACGCGCCATGAATTGGGGCAAGTACGTTTTCGGCGCGGTCGTCATCGCCGCTCTGGTTCACCTCGCCGCCATCTACGCCATGCCGCGCGTGCTGATGAACGTCGCCATGGAGCGCATCGGCGCCGGCGGCGCCAATGTCTGGCGGATGAGCGAACGCGTCACCGCCGCGTCGCGCCAGATCGTGCGGCCCTCGCCCGACTTCGCCTATTCCGCCTGCGTGTTCGATCTGAGCCGCGGGCCGGTGACGATATCGGTGGCGCCATGGCGCGATTACTGGTCGCTCTCGCTCTACGCCGCCAACAGCGACAATTTCTACGTCGTCGACGATCGTGAAGTGCGCAATGGCGCGGAGATCACTCTGGTCCGGCGCGTTCCCGAGGACGCCGATGATGACGGCGCAACCTTCGTCGTAAGCCCCAGCACGCGCGGCATCGCGCTGATCCGGCGCCTGGCGCCGACGCCTAGCGCCTACGACGACGCCAAGGCGGTCGCGGCCGAAGACGTGTGCGCCAGCGCGGCGGCGCCGGTGGGCTAGGAGGACCGCGGGTCTTCAGACCCGCACTTGTGACTGCTGATGCGGGTCTGAAGACCCGCGGTCCAAGCTCAAAACTCCGCCGCGCGCTGCGCCGCCAGCCGCGCGAACAACAGCGTCACCGCCTTGCGCCGCGCGCCCGCCAGCTGACGCACCGGACTGTCGCGCAGAATGGCGCCGCCGAAGCCGTCAGCGACGATGAGCCCGCACTCCTCCGGGATCAGTTCACGCGGAAAGTCCTCGGTGACGCCGAAGAAAAAACGGTCGCAATAATCGATGTAGTCCGGCCATTTGCTGTCGACGGCAAAATCCTCGAGACAAGATTTGGTCTCGACGATCCAAATCTCGCCGCGCTCGGTCAGCCCCATCACGTCGGCGCGGCGGCCGTTGGCGAGCGGAACTTCCAGGATCGACGCCAAGCCGTGCTGAGCCAACAGCCGCGACACCCCGCGCGCCAACGCCGCAGTGATCTCAGGGCGTGATATCGGTTCGCTCACCGCGTCCTCCCGCATCACCGCCGCGCGCGTTCCTCCGCGTACGCGATCGCGGCCTCGCTGGCGACATAGGCGCGGATCGCTTCGGCGTCACCGGCGTCGAGCCATTGCGTAAAGTCGGGCATGCCGTTGGCGGCGCGCGCGCCGTGCACGGTCTGGCGCCAGACGATGGCGTCCTGCAGCGATCCCGCGCGCCGCAGATCTGGCAGCACGCCGCCAGAGATGACGCCAGAGCCGTGGCACACCATGCAGAATTGCGTGTAGAGCGCCGCACCCTGCGAGATCGTCCGCGCGCTGGCGCGCAGCTGCGGCGGCCGCGGCGTCTCAAGCGCCACCAGTTCGCGCGCGGGCAAGGACGCCGTGCCGCCGATGCGGAAAACGTTGACGCGGCCGTTCGCCGGCTCGGCGCGCGGATTGGCGACGATCAGCCCCGACGGCAGAAAACCCAAACTGCCGTCGCTTGCGAGCGAGGCCACATATTGGACGCCGCCGGCTTGGTATGAAATCGGCCCGCCCATGGTGGCGGCTTGATTGTCGAACTCCCAGAGCTGCGCGCCGGTGGCTGCGTCGTAAGCGCGGAAGCGTCCGTCGAGCATGCCCTGAAACACCAGCCCGCCCGCGGTCGCCAGCGTGCCGCCGTTCCAGGGCGGGCCGAGGTCGACGCGCCAGGCTTCGCGCTGATTGACCGGATCCCACGCCAGCAGAAAGCCGCGCATCGAATTGCGCACGGCCGCGCGCGTGGCGCGGTCGGTCGGCAGCGCCGCGTGCACGGTGCCGGTGTTCCAACGTCCGGGCCGATACACGAACGCCGGATCGCTGGTGTAATCCTGCGCCATCTCCTGCACCGGCAGATAGACGAGCCCAGTGTCGCGCGACATCGACATCGGGTGCCAGTTGTGGGCGCCGAACGGTGACGGCAGCACGATCGCCGTGTCCGCTGCGAACCGCGCCTCGGCATTTTCGTTCGGCCTACCGGTGTTGAGATCGACGCCGTTCGCCCAGGTTTGCGTGGCGATAGAACCGGCCGAGATCAGCCCGCAATCCTCGCGGTCGATGACATAGAAGAAGCCGTTCTTGGGCGCGTGCAACAGCACGCGGCGCTCGCGGCCCTCGATCGTAAGCGAGGTGAGAATGATCGGCTGCGTCGCGGTGTAGTCCCAGGTTTCGCCCGGCGTTTCCTGATAGTGGCACTTGTAGGCGCCTGTATCGGGATCGACGCCGACAACCGACGACAGGAACAGATTGTCGTTGTTGCGGCCTTCGATCGATGGCGAGCGAATCTCGCGATTCCACGGCGAACCGTTGCCGACGCCGATCCACAGCGTGTCGGTGTCGCGGTCGTAGACGAGCGCATCCCAAGCCGTGCCGCCGCCGCCGCTCTCAAGCCAGGCGCCGGCGTTCGGGTTCCACGTCGCCAGCGCTGCGTCGCGCATGCTGTCGGAAGCGGCGCCGTCCGGCTCGCGCGGATTGGGCGTGGTGTAGAAACGCCAGCGCAGATCGCCGCTGCGCGCATCATAGGCGCTGACATAGCCGCGCACGCCGTATTCGGCGCCGCCATTGCCGATGAACACCAGCCCGCGCGCGGCGCGCGGCGCGCCGGTGATCGTATACGGCCGCGCCTGGTCGACGGTGACGACCTCCCAGGTCTTGGCGCCGGTGCGCGCGTCGAGCGCGATCAAGCGCCCGTCGAGCGTGCCGACATAGACGCGCCCGCCCCACACCGCGACGCCGCGATTGCCAACGTCGCAGCAGGCCGAAGCGCCGCGCTCGCGCGGCACTTCCGGATCGAACACCCAAAGCTCCGCGCCCGTCGCCGCATCGAGCGCATAGACGATGCTCCAGGCCGAGGTCACATACATGACGCCGTCGACCACGATCGGAGTCGCCTCGGCGGCGCGCGGCACCCGCATTTCGTAGGACCAGGCGAGACCCAGCTGGCTGACGTTTTCGCGATTGATGTCGTCGAGCGGCGAGTAGCGCTCTTCCGCATAGGTGCGGCCGTGGCTCATCCAATTGCCGGGCTCGCTGTCGGCGCGGGCGATGCGCGCCTCGTCGACGGCGGCAGGACCGCACGCAGCCAGCGCTGACGCCAACGCCAAAGCCTGCATCGTCCGCATCGCACCCTCCTCGCTTGTCCTGCGCGGGAAAGCGTACCGGCGCGGCGCCGGCTGGCAAGCGCAAAGGAGGCCGCCAAACAAAACGCCCCGCTTCACAGCGGGGCGCTTGAGCTTGTTATCGAGAGCGAGGTTACTCCGCTGCGATGGCGGCCGCCTTCACTTCGTTCAGCGCGTTGGTGTTGGCGCCGAAATTGATGGTCTGCAGATACTTGATGCCGTCGGCGGCGATGGCGTCGCCGACCATCTCTTCGCCTTCGGCTTTGAACTCGTCGAAGTTCACGTACATCGCATAGAACGAGGCCGTGCGCGGCGTGATGATGCCGGCGTTCCACAGCGTCTTCACCAGCACGCGGAAGATGTTGGTCGATTCCTTCATCTGCTCGCGGCGGGCTTCGTCGGTCGCCACCGCCTGGAAGCCTTCCATAACCTTGTCGGGATCGAGGCCGAAGCGGACATAGATGTCGCGCATCTGGTGCGGCGCGACGAGATTGAACAACAGCGTCTGGAAGCAGTGCGCGGCCCAATCCTCGACGATGTTGTGCTCTTCTTCCGACAATTTCGGGATGGTGCGGTCGGCCCAGATTTTCCCGAACTTGTGGTGGAAGGCTTCGTCGGTCATCACCAACTGCGTCAGCTTCCGCGCCAGCGGATCGTTCCAACGCTGATAGATGGTGGCGAACGCGCCCATGGCGAGGCCTTCGACCAGCATCTGCATGCCGATGATCTTCTTGTAGACTTCCGGCGCGTGCACGATCTCCTGCAACAGGCCGGCAAGCACCGAACCGCACGGCAGCGGCGAACCCCAGCGGGCGATGATGTACTTGGCGAACGCCGTCACGTGGCGGCCTTCTTCGCGCGTCTGGTTGGCGGCGTATTCCTGCGCGCCAGGATCGCGCAGCACGTGGCAGAGCGAGGCGGAGAGATTCAAAGCGCCCTGTTCGCCATGCAGGATGGCGCTCATCGACCAGCGCGCGATCTCGTTCTTGAAGCGCGTGCGCAGCTCGGGATGCTTGTTGAAGTGCTCGGTGACGTAATCGGTCAGCAGCGCCGGCACCATTTCGTCGGGCTGCAGGTCCTGCGTGTCGAGGTCCCAGGGGACCGACTCGAAATCGATGTATTTCTTGTCGAGCGGGTCCCAGAAGTGGTCGTGGGTGGCGGAGATGATCTTGTCGAAGGCGCTCGACCGGTTCAAGTGGCGGTCGATTTCCAGCATCTTGCTGAAATCCGTCGGCGGGACGGCGTCATAGACCTCGTCCTTGGTGATCTGGCGGATTGGAGCGGCGGAATCGGCCATGAATCGTCTCTCCCGGTTTGACCCGCTGGCTACGCGCGAGCCCTTGTTCTGGATTTTCGCACCCTAGCGCACGGCTTGACCCAAATCAAGAAAAATGACGCAGGCGTCAACTTACGGTATTCGCCTCGCCACGGCACACGCCTCGCGGACGGCGCCCTCACACCCTATTTCGCGGGTTGCATGGTCCTCGCCCCCTCCCTCGACGACATCGAACGCCTCGCGCAGGAAGCCTGGTCAGAGCTGCCGCAGAGTTTCCGCGCCTTGGCCGGCGACGTGCTGATCCGGGTCGAGGAACTCGCCGACGATGAAATCCTCGCCGATCTCGGCATCGAGGATCCGTTCGAACTGACCGGCCTCTATTCGGGCGTCGACCTCACCCAGCGCTCGATCATGGATTCCGCACGGCAGCCGGCGATAGTGTTCCTCTATCGCCGCGCCATCCTCGACGAATGGATCGATCGCGGCGATGTCAGCCTGCGCGACCTCGTCGCCCACGTGCTCGTGCATGAAGTCGGCCACCATTTCGGCCTGAGCGACGAGCACATGGATGCGCTGCTGGAGCAGTCTGACTAGCGCACATGCCTGAATGGAATCGTGCTGACGACGACCTTGTTGGCGGCGTTGTCAAATCCACGGGATGCCATCAGGTTCACGACTGCGAGCCGCTTGAGATACTGATCCTCGCACGGCCCGATCATGATCGAAGAGATCACGCGCCTAATGTCGAGTTCCGCCGGCGAAACACCTTGGTTGGGCCGTATGGGGAAGCAAAAGCGCTCCACCAAGTCTCCCGCGATCAAACACGGCCGCAAGTAGGAATTGAGCGCAGACTGGGAGTGCCGTTCCTTGCGCCAGACAAAGCGCCACTCACGCTCCGCAGAAAACCCCGGATGTTTGTGAGTAACCGCCAAATAGAAGCACAATTCCGCGAATGCGTCGGCGACCAGCTCATGATGGCTGTCAGCGACTGAGTTCCAACGAGCAAGGCCTTCGAGGTATCGTTCAAACGCACGAACCGCCCGTCCCGCGAATTCCGACTCCGTTTCATAAAAAACGGGACACGCGATTATCTCGCTAAGGACACCTGGCAGCATTCCAAGAGCTAGCGGACTCACCACCATTGCTACGCCATTGCCGTTTGCAGCATACCCGCGCCACATCGTGAGGTTGTCGTGCGTTCGATCAGCCGGATGACAAGCGCTCCAGCAGGAAATATATGTGTTGAACAAGTCGGCAAACTGATTGGACACAAAGGCTTGGTTCGCTCTCCGCCAGAGCGGCTCGTTTAGCGCCTGAATGCGCATAACCACTTCGTGCAGGGCGCTTCCTTCAGCGGACAACTCAATCAGGAGTTCTTTGCCTCGCACAATCTCGTCATAGTCATTCATTTGCGTGACGCTTGAGAACCACATTTCCTCGGTCTCAAGTATGTTCTTCAGCGCGGCGAAATTTGTGTAGTGCGCGAGTTCTCCTACTTCGTGAATTCGATGTTGAAAAGTCTCGCTGACAAATCCCGTCAAATCCTCCCAGATATTGTCGTCCACATTCGACATCAGCGCCGCCGCTGCTGGCGCGCGATCGGCACGGCGGTGCGTTCGGCCATGCCGAGCGAAGTGGCGCAATACTCCTCCGGCGTCGTCAGTTGCGGGCGCATCGGATCGGCGTCGAAGGCGTTCTGCACCTGCATGACGCACTGATCCCAGGCGCGCACGTCGGCCATGCGTTCCTCGTTCGAGCGCGGATCGCCCTGCGGCGGCGGCACCTGCGTGCGCACTTGGCCAGGCACCACGATTTCATCTTCTGTCGATGC
>LWDN01000017.1:250-4027 GCA_002083515.1 Proteobacteria bacterium HN_bin10 | reverse complement strand
CGCGGGCCGCGCGGAGCACGCTGTTCTTCCGGAGCAGAGCCTTCTGCCGGCGGGCCGCCTGCGGTTTCATCGGTCATCGTCTCGGTCCTCAGAATTCGAGACCGCCCTCGCGGGCGGCGTCGGCCAGGGCCTTCACCCGGCCATGAAACACATAACGGCCACGGTCGAACACGACCGACTTCTTGCCGGCCTTGATCGCGGCGGCGGCAATGAGCTTGCCGACTTCCGCGGCGCCGGATTTGTCCGAACTCTTCTTGCCCGACTTCTTGAACGCTTCATCGAGCGTCGAGGCCGAAGCCACGGTCTCGCCCTTCGCGTCGTCGATCAACTGCGCCGAAATGTGCTTCGATGAGCGGAAGACGGACAGACGCAGGCGACCTTCGCCCGCGAGCTTTTTCAGCCGGGTGCGGTTGCGCTGGGCGCGGCGTTCAATGGGAGAAAGCTTGCGAGCCATGGCTTACTTCTTCTTGCCTTCCTTGCGGCGGATGTACTCGCCGACATAGCGCACGCCTTTGCCCTTATAGGGCTCCGGCGGACGGTAGGAACGGATCTCAGCGGCGACCTGGCCGACCGCCTGCGGATCGACGCCGGTCACCTTGATCTCGGTGGGCTTCGGCGTCGCCAGCGTGACGCCTTCCGGCGGCTGGTAGACGATCTCGTGGCTGTAGCCGAGCTGCATCTGCAAGTTCTTGCCCTGCATCGCCGCGCGATAGCCGACGCCGGTCATTTCCAGGTTTTTCTCGAACCCTTCGGTCACGCCCTTGACGTTGTTGGCGAGCACAGCCCGGGTCGTGCCCCAGAGGGCGCGCGCGCGCGGCGTCTCGTGCCGCGGCTTCACCGAGATTTCGCCGTTGCCGAACGCCACTTCCACGTCGTCATGCGCGCGGAAGTTCAGCGTGCCTTTCGGGCCCTTCACGCTGACGTCCTGGCCCTTCACCGTGACGGTGACGCCAGTGGGCGCGGGGATCGGTTTCTTACCGAGGCGGGACATCTTAATAGACCTCGCAGAGGATTTCGCCGCCGACGTTGGCGTCGCGCGCGGCGTTGTCGCTCATCACGCCCTTGGGCGTTGAGATGATCGAAATGCCGAGGCCGTTTCGGACAAGGCGCAGGTCCTTGATCGAGGAATAGACGCGGCGGCCAGGCTTCGAAACACGGGTGATCTCGTGGATCGCCGGCGCGCCTTCGAAGTACTTCAACTCGATCTCGAGTTCCTTGCGGCCCTCGCTCTCGACTTCGCGGAAATCGCGGATGAAGCCTTCATCCTTGAGCACCTGCAGCACGCGCGCGCGCAAGGTGGAAGCAGGCGTGACGCACTTCGAACGCTTGCGCAGATGCGCATTGCGGATGCGGGTGATCAGATCGCCGACGGGATCGTTGATGTTCATCTATCGACGCTCCCTTACCAGCTCGACTTGACCATGCCGGGGATCTGGCCCTTGGAGGCCAGATCGCGCAGCGCGATACGCGAGAGTTTCAGCTTGCGGTAGAACGCCCGCGGGCGGCCGGTCAGCTCGCAACGGTTGCGCACGCGCGTCGCCGCCGAGTTGCGCGGCAGCTGCGCCAGCTTGAGGCGCGCGGCGAAACGCTCTTCCAACGGAAGGGCTTCGTTCAGCGCGGCCGCACGCAGCTTGGCGCGGCGGGCAGCATACTTTTTCGCCAACCGCTCGCGCTTCTTGTTGCGCTCGATGGAACTGGTTTTTGCCATTCTCTCTACTCTCTCCCGGTGCGTTCTGGGGTGGATCGCCGCTGGTGCGATCAGTTCCGGAACGGGAAATCGAACTCCCGCAACAGCGCCTTTGCTTCGGCGTCGGAACGGGCGGTGGTGCAAACAACGATGTCGAGACCCCAGACCTGATCGATCTGATCGTAATTGATCTCGGGAAACACGATGTGTTCCTTGATGCCCATGGCGTAGTTGCCACGGCCATCGAAGCTCTTGCCGTTGAGGCCGCGGAAGTCCTTCACCCGCGGCAGCGCAATGGTGACGAGACGATCGAGGAACTCGTACATCTGGTCTTTGCGCAACGTGACCTTGGCGCCGATGTTCATGCCTTCGCGCAGCTTGAACGCGGCGATCGACTTGCGCGCCTTGGTGGCGATCGGCTTCTGCCCGGAAATCGCGGTCAGCGCTTCGATCGCCGAAGTCAGCTTCTTCGAGTCGGCCGTCGCTTCGCCGACGCCCATGTTCAGCACGATCTTCTCGAGACGCGGGATTTGCATCTCGTTGGTGTACTTGAACTCGTCCTTCAGCTTGGCGCGGATGGTCTTCAGGTAGCGCTCTTTCATGCGCGGCGTGTAGTCGGCCGGCTTCGGCGCGCGCGGTTTCGCCGGCGCTGCTTCCTTGGCTTTCTTGCCAGGGCCTTTGGCCTTGTCCGCCTTCGGCGCCTTTTCGGCTTGCGCGTCAGACATCGATCTCAACTCCCGAGCCCTTGGCCACGCGGACCTTCACGCCCTTGTCATTCGTCTTGAAACCAACGCGCGTCGCTTTGCCGGTTTTCGGGTCGCGGAGCGCCACGTTGGAGACATGCAGCGGGGCCTCTTTCGAGATCACGCCGCCGTTCGGATGCTTGATGTTCGGCGCGGTATGGCGCTTCACCATGTTCACGCCTTCGACGACCACGCGCTCCTCACGCGTCAACACTTCGAGGACGCGGCCCGAGCGGCCTTTGTCCTTGCCGGCGATGACGATGACGGTGTCGTCCTTACGAATGCGGGCGGCCATTACAGCACCTCCGGCGCGAGCGAGATGATCTTCATCTGGTTCTTGGCGCGCAACTCGCGCGGAACCGGTCCGAAGATACGGGTGCCGATCGGCTCGCCCTGGTTGTTGATCAGCACCGCCGCGTTGGAGTCGAAACGGATGGTCGATCCGTCCCGGCGCTTGATGTCCTTCGACACCCGCACGACGATCGCCTTGCGCACGTCGCCTTTCTTGACCCGGCCGCGCGGCATCGCTTCCTTCACCGACACCACGATGGTGTCGCCGATGGTGGCGTAGCGGCGCTTGGAGCCGCCCAGCACCTTAATGCACATCACGCGCTTGGCGCCGCTATTGTCGGCGACGTCCAAATTGGTTTGCATCTGGATCATGACATCATGCTCCGACGCGGCCGACCACTTCCCAGCGTTTCAGCTTGGACTTGGGCGGACATTCTTGGATGGTCACGACTTCGCCGGCCTTGAAGGCGTTGGCTTCGTCATGGGCGTGGAACTTCGCCGAACGGCGAACCGTCTTCTTGAGGAGCGGGTGCAGATAGGTGCGTTCCACCTGCACGACGACGGTTTTGTCGCCCTTATCGCTCACGATCGTTCCCTGCATCACTCGGCGTGGCATGGCTTAGACTTTCGCTTTCGGTGACTTCTCACGCAGCACAGTCTGCACGCGCGCGATGGCGCGGCGGACTTCGCGGATGCGCGAATGTTTCTCGAGTTGGCCCGTCGCCTGTTGAAAGCGCAGATTGAACTGCTCCTTCTTCAGCGAAGCGAGTTCGTCCTTGAGGGCGGCGGCGTCCTTTTCGCGGACGGATTTGACATCTTGGCTTGCCATGATCAGAGGCCCTCAATCCGCGAGACGATCTTGGTGCGAACCGACAGCTTGGCAGCGCCGAGGCGCAGGCTTTCGCGCGCAACCGTTTCCGGCACGCCGTCGATCTCGAACATGATCCGGCCCGGCGCGACGCGCGCGGCCCAAAATTCCGGCGCGCCCTTGCCCGAGCCCATGCGGACTTCGATCGGCTTCTTCGAAACCGGCACGTCCGGGAAGATGCGGATCCA
>LWDN01000017.1:0-213 GCA_002083515.1 Proteobacteria bacterium HN_bin10 | reverse complement strand
GCGCGGCGCGCCGCTTCGATCTCACGCGCATTGACGCGGTTCGGCTCAAGCGCCTTCAAGCCATACTCACCGAAGTTGAGCTGGCTGCCGCCCTTGGTCATTCCGTGAATCCGGCCCTTATGGGCGCGGCGGAACTTGGTTTTCTTAGGCTGCATCATGGCGGGTTAGCCTTCCGAATCCGAACCGGCGTCTTCGCCGCCGCGCGGCGGCCGG
>LWDN01000016.1 GCA_002083515.1 Proteobacteria bacterium HN_bin10 | reverse complement strand
TGTCTGCTTTCGCCATGGCGTTCCCCTTTTAACGCATAGAGTGACCGTTTAGTTCAGCGCATTCAACGCCGAACCAGCCTTGAACCACGCAAGCTGTTGGTCCGTCATGCTGTGGTTCGCCTGGATGGTGAGCGCACGGCCATCCGCCTTGTGTATGGTCACCTGCACCGTTTTGCCGGGCGCCAAGTTGGTTAGCCCCGTCACGCTGATGCGGTCTTGCTGCTCGATCTTCTCGTAATCCTTCGGGTCAGTGAAGGTCAACGCCAAGATCCCCTGTTTCTTCAAATTCGTTTCGTGGATGCGCGCAAAGCTTTTCGTGATCACGGCGCGCACGTTCAAGAACCGAGGCGACATGGCCGCATGCTCGCGGCTGCTGCCCTCGCCGTAATTTTCGTCGCCGACGACGATCGACCCGATGTCCTTGGATTTGTAGGCCCGCGCAATCTGGGCGATTGTGAGATTCGATTCACCGGTCAGAACGTTGGTGCCCTTCCCCGGCTCGGATGAAAAGGCGTTGTTCGCGCCCAGGAACATATTGTCGCTGATCTTGTCCAGATGGCCGCGGAACTTGAGCCAGGGACCGGCCGGTGAAATATGGTCGGTCGTGGTCTTCCCCTTGGTCTTGATCAAGAGCGGCAGCTTGTCGAAATCCTGGCCGTCCCACCGCGGGAAGGGTTGCAAGAGTTGCAACCGCTCGCTGGTCGGCGGAATGTCGACGGTCAAATTCGAGCCGTCTTCAGCCGGGGGCACATAGCCCTCCTCGCCCTTGGCAAACCCCTTGGCCGGCAATTCCTCACCCACCGGCGGCTGGAGTTTGAATTCCTTTCCATCGGCGCCTTTGACGGTGTGATTCACCGGATCGAAACCCAGATCGCCTGTGATGGCATACGCCGTCACGACTTCCGGACTGGCGAGGAAGGAGAGGGTTTCGTTGATCCCGTCGTTGCGGCCCGGGAAATTCCGGTTGAAGGAACTGACGATCGAATCCGCCTTGCCCTTCACGCCATCGGCCCGCTTCCACTGCCCGATGCAGGGGCCGCAGGAATTCGACAGCACCGTGCCCCCCAGCTTTTCGAACGTGTCGAGGAAGCCGTCGCGCTTCATCGTGTGATAGATGCGCTCGGAGCCCGGAGAGATGAGGAACGACGCCTTGGCTTTCAAACCAGCCTTCAGCGCCTGTTGCGCCACATGGGCCGAACGGCTGATGTCTTCATACGACGAGTTCGTGCAGCTGCCGATCAACGCTGCCTTCAACTCGACCGGATAGCCTTTTTCCTTGGCTTCCGCCTTCAATTTCGAGATTGGTCGGGCAAGATCAGGTGTATGTGGACCAACCACATGGGGCTCGAGCTTCGAGAGATCGACCTCGACGATCTGATCATAGTACTTCTCCGGCGACTGATAGACTTCCGGATCGGCTACGAGCAACTCCTTATTCGCGGTCGCAAGCTTCGACAGATCCGACCGATCCGTGATGTTCATATAGGCGACCATCTTCTGGTCGAAGGGGAACACGGAGGTTGTCGCACCGAGTTCCGCACCCATGTTACAGATGGTGCCCTTGCCCGTCGCGCTGATCGTCTCGGCGCCGGGGCCGAAGTATTCGACGATCTTGTTCGTCCCGCCCTTCACCGTGAGCAGGCCGCAGAGATAGAGGATCACGTCTTTCGGCGAGGCCCAGCCGCTGAGCTTGCCGGTCAGCTTCACGCCGATCAATTTCGGATGGAGCACTTCCCACGGCAGACCGGCCATCACTTCACCGGCATCCGCCCCGCCGACGCCGATCGCCAAGCCGCCCAACCCACCGCCGTTCGGCGTGTGTGAGTCGGTCCCGATGATCAAGCAGCCGGGGAACGCATAGTTCTCAAGCACGACTTGATGGATGATCCCGGCACCCGGCTTCCAAAACCCGATGCCGTACTTCTTCGCCGCGGACGCGAGGAAGTTATAAACTTCCTTGTTCTCGTCCATCGCGCGAAGCAGGTCCTTTTCCGAGCCCATTTCAGCGCGAATCAGGTGATCGCAATGGATCGTGCTCGGCACCGCCGCCTTCTTCTTATTCGCCTGCATGAACTGCAGCACGGCCATCTGGGCCGTCGCATCCTGCATGGCGACACGGTCGGGACGCAGCGCCAGCATCGCCTTGCCGCGCTCCCAATTCTGCGTATCGAAGTTGTCGGCGTGCGCGACGAGAATCTTTTCCGCCAACGTCAACCCGCGGCCGAATTTCTTCCGGGCCTTGGCGAGCACGTCCGGCATCTTCGCGTACAGTCCTTTGGCTAGATCGAGTGACATCCCTCTCTCCTTGCAGTCAGACTCGGCATCGAGCAACAGGCCGAGGAGTCACGCGCCCCTCGTCCCCACACAACTCGTCACCGGCCCTGCGTCAATGCGGCACTTCCCGCAGCCCTTCGAGCGGCGGGACCTCCCGCAACTATTTCAACGGTGGGACTTCACGACGTTTGGGCGCCGCGTAGTTCACCAGGTAATCGAACAGCCGGATCAAGCGGCTGTCCTGGCGCTTCTGATCGACCCAGTGGCCGATCAACCCGATCGTGCGCGACAAGATGAAGAAGCCGTTCAAGCTGTCGACCGGGAAGCCCAGATCGACGAGCACAGCCGCCATCGTGCCGTCCACGTTCAGAATCAAATTGTCTTTCTTGGCCGCCGTCACCTGCTCGACTTGCAACGCGAAGTCAAGGCAGGGCGTCTTGATGTTCAAACTCTTCACATAGCCGACAAGCTCCTTTACGCGCTTGTCCGGATTGCGCAGGCTCTTTACGCGGTGGCCAATGCCGGGCACAGGCCCGACGTTCTTCTTCATGTAGGCCAGGAACTCGTCCACGTTCATCTTGTTGTCGACCGCATACTTGAACCAGCGACCGGCATCCGTCACGGCGCCGCCGAAACGGGGGCCGATCATGATCAAGCCGGCGGCCACCGACTGCGAGAGACCGATCCCAGCGCAGGCCGCGAGAATCGTCGCATAGGCGCCGCTGACGCAAGGGCCGTGGTCGGCCGAGAGCATCATGATGCGCTTGATAATTTCCGCTTCCTGTTTCGAAATCAGCCGCTTGTCCCACAGCAAACCGATGACGTGGGGGATTTCGTAGCCTTTGTTGATGAGTTCGGAAGCCGGATAACCGTCGTAGCAGGGTTCGTCGCCGCGGTCGTCGCTGATCGTGGTGCGGATGAGCGGCGCGACCATCACTTCGTCCGCCTTCATCGCCTCTTCAACCGACTTCGGCAGCCTCGGCAGCACCGCCGGCTCGACCGGCTCCTTTACCTGGCCGGACTTGAGCAGCTCCTGATAGGTCTCCTTGATCGCCGGGCCGAGGGCGCCGAACGTCGCCGGGACGAGCGCGCCGGCTTTCTTGAGCGCATCTGACTTCGAGCGGGCCGAGCCTTCGCCCTTCATGCCTTCCTTGGCGCCGGCATGGCCGAACTTCATGCCCTTCGGCAAGCTCTCCTGGCAGAACCCGGAGACAACGCCGATCAGCTTCACACGGCGCTTCTTCGCGCCATACCATTCGGCCGCCCGTTCTTCGAGGTCACCGCCCATTTCGCCGACGATGATGACCGCTTTCGTCTGCGGATCGTTCTCAAACATTTCGAGGTAGCTCACATAGTCGGTGCCGGGATAGGCATCGCCGCCGATGCCGATCGCCGTCGTGATGCCGTCCGCGAACTGCGAGCAGATCCAGATGATTTCGTTCGAGAGGCCGCCCGACTTCGTGATGACGCCGAATGAGCCTTCGCGGTAGAGCTTCGAGAGCACGAGGTTGTCGAACGCGCCGCCGATCACGCCCAACCGGCAGGCACCGGCGGAAATGATGCCGATGGAGGACGGGCCGTTGAACACCTTCCCGAGCTTGCGTGCATGGGCGCCGAGCAGCTTCGCGTCCTTTTCGGGCACGCCCTCGGTGATCATCGACACGACCTTGATGTGCGCATCGTCGAGCGCTTCCATCCCGCCCTTCATTGCGCGATCCGCGCCGATGTAGACCAAGCTGGTGTTGATGGTCGGGTGATTCTTGGTCGCTTCGGCGATAGTCTTATAGACAGGGATGGCGATGAGCCCGCTGCCGTAGGGCACTTCGTTGGTCTTGCCGGCGTCGGGGGGATAGACAAACGCTTCAACGTTGAGTGGGCGCTTGATCAGGTAGCAGAACTCCGCCATGCGGCGCGCGGCGTTCACGCCGGCCTGCCCGCCCTGAATTACCACCCGGGTATCTTTGTTTGCCAGAATACTCATCGGAATCTCCCTCTTTGCTCAATCCTGAGTTCTGAGTGATGAGTGCCGAGCGGAGAGCAGAGGCGACTGCTCAGCACCCGGACTCAGCACGCGTTTTTACTTCTGCAACGCTTTGTCGACGATGTCCGTCAGCGGGGTGTTGCGGTCGAAGACGTTAATGTCGAAGCCTTCGTCCTTCAGCGCGCGCATGGCGTCCAGACCTTCTTTCTCGCGCGGCCCACCGCGGCGCACCCAGATTTTTACGTTCTTCAGCTTGCCATCGGCCTTCGCCTTGCGGAAGCCGTTGATGATGCCGCCGAAGGTCTTCTTCACATCGGTGAAATTGGCAATCGCCCCGCCGACGATGATGTTCTTGATACCGGGCAGCGAGCAGACTTTTTCCGTCAGCACTTCCACCGCCCAGTCTGGCGGATCGCCGGAGTACTCGGCATAGTTCGCGAGCTTGCCGCCGCGTGCGACGACCGCATCGGAGTAATACACGCTGGCGCCGCCGCCGGCCGGGAGCATCGCGGTATCGCCGCCGGGGATTTCGATGAATTTGACCGAGCCCTTGATCTTGCTGTCGACCGCCATGACTTCCATCTCTTCTTTGCTGTACGCGCGGCCGAATTCGGCGGCGAACTGGAAATTCCAGTCCGGGTGCCGGAACTTGGCGTCACCATCCAGCAGCGTCACCGCATCGAGTGCGACCAATTCACCGTCGCTCTCGCGGGTCACGACCGGATTCACTTCCAGATATTGGGCATCTTCGTTATCGAAACAGGTGAACATCTTGCCGGCAAAGTCGGCCATCTTCTTGGTCAACGGGCCGGTGAATCCGGCGTCTTTGGAGAGTTTTTCGAGGGCTTCGGGGCTGGGGGACTGTCCGACTTCCAAGCAGAGGCGCTTCACGCGATCCCAGTTAGATTCGACCTCGATGCCGCCGCAGTTCGCGACGAGAATCTCGCTGCCTTCGCGGGTCGATTTCACCGCACAATAGTATTCTTCCTTGTGGGCGATCATCTCGGACACAATGACCTGGGTCACAGTGATGCTGCCGACTTGGCGGCCGATCATTTCCTTGGTCGCGGTGATCGCGCCGTTGAGATCCAGCCCGACCTTTACCAGCCCGAGCTTGAACCGGGACCCGAGCGCCTCGTGCGCCTTGGCCACAAGCTTGACGGATTTCATCCAGTCATTGGCTTGTCCGAGCTTGGACAGTTCGTCTGCGGAAGTGACGACCACATAGTTGGGGACATGAATGCCCCACTTCTTCATCAGTCCCATCCCGGGACCTTCGAGCACCTTGGCCATAACGTCGCTCCTTAGGGGTATGTTGGGCTGCGCTAAAGGGAGACGGATTCTAGCGAAATCGCGGGGATGACTCAATACACCAGAGGTACTAATTGCGTGGGGATCAAAAGGCCTAGCAGGTAAGCAGGCACTGCTCGAACAGGCCTAAGTGTCTGTTATTACAGAAACTTGCCGGAGGAGTCCCGAGCGGGAACTGTCCGCTCTTCCTCGACCAGGCCTTTTTACTTGGCAGACCGGGCAATAAAACGAGCTGCGTTCGCCGGATAGGCGCCGTATCACCTGCCCGCACCGGTTGGGGCAGGGCTCCCCTTCCTTCCCATACACCAGGTGGTGGAGCTTAAAGTGCCCTTCCGTTCCATCCGGGGCGAAGAAGTCCCTCACGCTGGACCCCCCGCAGGCTATCGCCTCGTGAAGGACCTCTCGTGTCACCTCATACAGCTGCTCGACCGTCTTCGGCCGAAGAACAGATGCGATCGCATTGGGATGTATTCCGACGCGAAACAGAATTTCGTTGGCGTAGATATTCCCGATGCCGGCGATGGTTTGTTGGTGCATCAGCAAGGGCTTGAGCCGACCCCGACGGCCTCTGATAATTTGGTGAAAAGTTTCTGTAGAGACCGTCAACGGATCATGCCCAAAACGCCGGTCGAGATACCGTTCCAGCCCGGCTTGATCGAGCAACGACATGCGACCGAAGCGGCGCGGATTCCAGTAACGCAGCTCTTGTTCCCGGCCGCCGAAAAAGGTCAACCGCACATGAACATGTTGCGGGTGTCTGGTTTGAGCCGATGGGAACAGAAGCAGGCCGGTCATGCCGAGCTCGGCGACGATGTAGCGCACCTCCTTGTTCTTGGTAAATCGCAACGCGACGCTCTTACCATAGCGAGCCACTGCCTGCAGCCGTGTGCCGGAGTACCAGCCGCGGGTTCGATATCCTTCGCGCACGATGTCGGTGCGGCCGATCCGCAGATCCGTCAACGTGGCGCCCAGCAGACGATCGCGAATTTGCCTCGCGACGACTTCGGCTTCAGGAAGTTCAGGCATATTTCAAAAGCATTCAGTGTTTAACATTTAATGGTCTCTGATCGATTGCCCAGAATCTCAAACCATTGAACACCAAACATTGCCCCTTGCAAATTAGGTGTTTCGACGAAGTCGCAACTGTCGCACCTGTTCTATCGCCGACTGGATGTTTGGAAGCGGCATGGCACCGGGCCGTTGCACTTTGACCAAATTGAGCACGTCGGCGTAGGACCGTCCTTCGACGCAGCAGAGGTACGCCATGACGACCGAGACGGATCGGCCCATGCCGGCGCGGCAGCAGACCATGACCCGATTGTCCGGAAGCTGCCGTTCCACCCACGCGACGGCCCGATCCAGCGAAGTGATCTCGGCTTCTCCGTATTCCTTGAGTGGAATCCTGTCATACACCACACCGGCCGGCGCCTCGATGGCATATTCCTCTGCCACAAGCAACAACGCGCCGATTTCAGCCGGAGGTCGCTCCGCATCATAGATATTCCCCACGGAGAGCTTGTCCGTGATCTGGTGCATGATATCGTGGACCCGGCCTCGATCATCGCGAGCGTGGTTGCAGCCCGCTTCTACCGAACGTTATACTCCCGCAAGGAGGCCAGTTTCCATGCCGGGACCGACTGTTCAGGAAGTCGAAACGAGACTGTCGACGGTCCAATGTGCGATCTGCAAGCAGTCCAACTTCGGGATCGACCAACGCTTCATGCAGGCGGACGGCGAATGGCGCGGGGTCTGCAAGAAGTGCTTTTACAGTTTCCCGGTCTACACCGACATGGAGTTCTACCAACGCACGCAGCCGGACATTCCCTATCGCCTGCGAGAAATCTCTTGTACGGCGTGTAACCATCGCGGAGTCAGCCTGGATTTCCGGGCCACCATGTCGGTCCGCGAAGCCTACTATTTCGTCACCTGCCAGGGCTGCAAACGGCAGTTCCCGGAGAAATCGTCGCTGGAAGCATTTGAGTAGCCCCCTTTACGCAACTCCGTCGTGTATACTCAAGCCATGGATGAGAAGCCTAAACAGCAGCCGCCTGAGGAAACTCCGAAACCCCGCAAAGAGATCCCCCTGATCTCGGTACCGAACGACCGGGAGATGATCGCGGAAGAGATGGCAGATCTGTTCGATGAAGATACAGTGACGCATCAGCACGGTAGCTCAGAACCAGAAGCAGACTAACCTCTTCTCTTACAACTCATCAAAAACACCAGCAAGCAGGAGTTTCCTGCCTCACACCTCCCGGCGCGACCCTTCCCGATCCATCGTCAACTGGTCCCGTTTCCACCCTCTCCCCCTTTTCGAGTCCAGGTGGAACGGATGCGCGCTGAGGACTGCGGCAACGCGGACACTGCCGATCAGAAGCGCTCACGGTGCCGACGCCCCGTTCTTCTAGTCTGGTAAGGGGCGAGGCCAACGGTACATGAGGTGTCACTCACCCCCGATCAACACATGATGACGCAGACGAACGCGCGCACCGTTCGTCACCTGATTCTTGGCTAGATTGAGCGGATAATCTGCACTGTCGCACCTTGCTCGATCCGCCCCAGCGCTGACACCTTGCCATTCTTCTCTTTTCGAACGATCCGTTCGATCTGCACGATTGCGCCGCGATGCCATTGATCGAGCGCGGCATTCTGCGGCGAGGCGAAGCGATCCTGCCGCCCGACTTCTTGCCGGCCTTGCTCATTACAGAGCCAGGCCCGCTTCTCGCCTTTCAGTTCCCGCAGTTCGCTCACCACTCGGTAGATGTCAGGCCGACGGTCGACAATTGTCTTGCCGTCTTTCCGCAGCAACAGATACGAGAACTTCAGCGCGTCTTTGATGAAGCCGACTTCTTCGTCGATTTCCTGAATCGATGACGGCGGTTCCCACGCTCGCTCTTCGTGGCACCAGTCATTTGGATGCATCAAAGCCGGGCAGTTATTCTCGTGAAGGCAGGGGCTGTAGACCGTGCAGCGTTTCTCTTGCAGTAGCCGGTCACGAACTTGATGGAGAGCACGCGACGTTTCGCGTAGCGCCGGCTCAACAATTATCACTGTGCCGGATGGCGTCAGCAGTGACAAGGCTTCGGCCACCAAAGCGGTTCGTGCGGCGATCGGGTCCTTCGCATCCGCATGCACCTCGTTAAGGCAGTTAGCGAGTACGATAAGGTCGAATGGAGCCCCTGCTCTCACCTGATCCAACCAGGCATGCCGTTCAATGTCGCCTTCGCACGTCTGGAGCGTCGCATTCGCGATGCCGGCTATGTGGCAATAATGGCTCCACAGCTGCACCGCCTGTCGGTGCGCAGCTGACGAACTGTCGACTGCAACGACAGACAAGGCGTCTGTCGTCCTTTGCTCATGCCACCAGTCGAGGAGAGCTAACGCGGCGGTACCTGGACCGGAGCCCAGATCCAGCATGGACAATCGTCTGGCCGGTTCCATGATCGACAACTCGTCAAGCAGCACCTGGATCTTCGAGAGATTCACCGGCAGGAAGTATTGAAGATACGCTGAGGCCAGGACCGGATCTTCGAGATATGGGCGGTCCAGCGACGTCCGTTCTTTGGTGAAGAGGTGCGACAAGCGGGCGATAGCCCGCACAAGCTTCTCGTCCGAGATCCCTTCCTTTTCAGCTGCTTGGCCGATGGTGTGCAGGAGCAGTGGCGAGAGAGTCGCAGGGTTGTGGGGTTGCATGGCCCCAGTGTATGCTCACCCTAGCAGGGAGGACAACCATGACCGATGACATCCTCAAAGCCTATAAAGAAGTCGAGCTGGCGGTCGAACGCTATACCAAGCTGCTGCAGGAACATGCCGTGATGCTCCAAAACATGGAGCCGCCCGGCTCCGACAAGGTGGTCCGCATGAGCCAGGGGTCAAAGGCCATGCGCGATAGCGCCATGATCTACCTCTCCTACGCCAAATACGTGGCCTATGGTATGCCGAACAGCGAGGAAATGGTCGAGGACGAGATACAGGGGTGAGCGTTGAGCAACGGAGAAAACGAAAGGGCCCGATCCTCTCCAGGATCGGGCCCTTCGTATTTTCAGACAACGTGCGTCAGATGCTGCGCATGAAGTGGGCGACTTCGTCCGGGTTGACGGCTCCGCCCAGGATCTGCGACATCGCCACGTTTGTGGACTTCTTTCCGGTCAACCCGGACTCGACTTCGTCCACGATCAATTCCACCGGCATCGACTGGCCGCCATACACACGCGGGCCGCCGATGATCTTGGCTTTCGAGTAACCATAGATGGCGGTCGCCACTTCTTTCGCCAGCCAGCCGACGTAGTTGAATTCAGGCACGACAATCAGCTTGGCCTTGCCGCAGAGCTCCCGCAGTTCCTTGGTCGGGAACGGACGGAGCGAGCGGACCTTGATCAAGCCGACGTTCAATCCTTTTTCCTTGCAGAGACGAACCGCTTCTCGTGACTGCGCCGCGGCGCTGCCGGACGCGATGATAAGCGCGTCGGCGCCTTCGACGTTTTCTGCGCTCAACAAGCCGCCAAGGTACTTATTGATGTATTTTCGCGAACGCTCGACCGCCGCCCAGACTTCCTGCTGCCAGACCGCGTGGATGTTGTACGCCATGAAGTTTGATTTCTGAACCGGGGCGTCGCGGGACAGACGCGCGGGAGGATTTTCCGCATCCAGCACGGGCACGGCACCACGCCAGGCTTCGCGCGGCGGGAGCTTGATCCCGCGATCCTGCATGCGGACGTAGCCACGGGCGTGGGTCACAAAGAAGCCGTCACAGCAGACGCCGACCGGCAGGGTCACATCGTTCTTTTCGCTAATGGTGAAACCGGCCATTGTAAAGTCAAACATGTCCTGCTGGTTCTCGGCGTGGAAGACGATCATGCCGCAGTTCAGCAAATAGGACACTTCGATGTTGTCCGGCTGAATCGCGAGCGGCGCGTTGACCACGCGGCACGTGAACATGGCGACGACGGGCAGCCGGTGGCCGGGCCAGGAGGCGATGCCCTCGAGGCCGCGCAATGTGCCGGGACCGGCCGTCGCGGTGTAGCAACGGACGCCAGACCGGGAGCCTCCGGCGATCGCGGCCATGACGCCGACTTCTTCCTCGCCGCGATAGTATTCCTTCACATAACCTTCGCCGTAGAGCACGCCGACCAACTGCATGGTTTCGGATTGCGGAGTGATGGGATAGGCGATAGCGAGATCGACGTTGGAACGTCGGACGGCTTCCTTCGCCGCTTCACTGCCGGTAATGAATTCCTTGGTCCGCGGCGCCTCGAGGAACATGTACTCCGGCGTCACGATCTTCTGCTTCTTGGCCGCTTCGTGCGGATCTTTTTTCCCGTCGGACTTGGGAACCGCCACACTGGTGATCGGATCGCCCTGGGGATTAGTCTTGACTTCGGTTTCGCTCATGGTCGCACCTCGTTAAATGGTGAGCCGCCGGCTCAACCTACCCTTCGCGCTTCATGTGTTCCGGAGAATGTCCGAACATGGTTGCACTGCCCGCCCCGCCCGGAGTCGGAGCAAAGGCCATGGGATTCGTGTGGGTCTTCCCGCCGTGGACCTTCGATTGCGTACCGGTGAACCGGACGTTCTCGCCGTTCTCCGGCAGCTTGATGCCCATCTGCTCACGAACTTTCTTGAAGATCTGCGCCACCCGCTTGATCTTCAGCGTATCGGAATCCCGGATCGTGAGCATCGCATCTTCGTGACCCTGCTCGGCGCAGATGGCCATCGTGCAACAATTCGTCCCAGCACGGATCATCTTCAACGTGAGATTCGCGTAATGGCAGTGGACACCGATGAAGATACAGGCTTCGATCTTGTTGCCCCAAATGGTGAGATTGGGGTGGTTGGGGTTGATGACTTCTTCCGGATCGATCTTCGGATACTTCGGACGATAGTCGGGCATCGGGATGATCATGACTTGGGGAATCTGCGCGGCGATTTCCAGCGTAGCCTTGGCTTTTTCCACTGCATGATCGTTCCAGGCCCAGAGCAACAGCGGTCCCGGGAAGATCGTCGCATTCGGGCTCGTCAACATCTTGCGCGCCATCTCCTCGATGACGACTTCCTCGTTCGGCTCGAGCAGGCCATAAAACAAGCCCTGCCCGGGATCGGGCAGCGACACCCCCAACTGCGCGGCCGAAGGCGGATGGAACCCCGCCGGTCCCGGAACGATAATGCGCTCTCTCGTGTCTTGTGTCGTTGCCACGCCTCTTCCCTTTCTTGGAGCTTATCCGACGACCGGGCTCGCCAACACCGCCGTCGTGCTCTTCTCGCCATAGGTCACGTTGTCGGTCAGCGCCGCTTTCGGCAGCTGATCGATCATGATCATTTTAATGGCGTTGTTCTTGGCCATGTTGTCGCAGACCCAGACGCACTGAGCGCAGCCCTTGCAACGATCCACCGCCACGTAGGCCGATCCGTACTTGAAGCCTTTGTCCTTGCCCATCTCGTCGCTATAGAGGATGGTGTTGGCTTCCGGGCAATACTGCGTGCAGAGCTTGCAGCTCTTGGCCGCGCAAATTTCGACGTTGATATCGGCTACAAGATACATGGTGCTCCTTTATGCGGTCGCGGCCGCCACAGGCGCTTCCGCCCGCTTGACATCCGGCGACGCCCATCCGTGATCGACGGCATAGTTCCATCCCGCGCGCATCACGGCGACGTTCTTCTCGATCAGCTCCTGTTTCTTCTTGAACTTCCGCTCGACCACGCTGTCCAACGCCGCGGTTCCGCCCGAGACGACGAACCCCTTGCCCAGGAAGCGGTCCTTCACGGCCTGGTCCAAGCCTTCCATGTTGGTCAGCCCTGTAATCGCTCCGATACAGCCCATCAGCGCCATATTGGTCGCCAGATCCATCCCCGCGACTTCCAGCGAGATCTTCGTCGCCGGGAAATAATAGAGTTTTGCGCGGCGTTCTTCCAATTCTCGCGCCTGGTCCTTGTGCAGCTTCATGGGGCCGTCGTTGTTGATCAGCGCAATCCCGTCTTCCTTCAACCCGAAGTAGAACGGCATCGTATACGACTTGCCGTGCGTGATGACTTGGGGATGGAAGATGATGATGATGTGCGGGAACGTGATCTCGCCGATCTCGTAGATCGCCTCGTCCGACACGCGGACGTAGCTCTCGACCGGCGCCATCCGTTTCTCCGATCCGTAGAACGGCACGATCGTGCTTTCGCCGCCGGCATTGATGACGGCGGTGCTGAGAATGTGCGAGCCGGTCACGACGCCCTGGCCGCCGACCCCCGCCATCCGAATGTTGAACCGCTTTGCCATGGTAGCCTCCCTTTATTCGTCGGCAGCGATCACGCTTTGCCGGGAATCGCGCCAGCAGGAGCGGCCGGCTTCGGCAAGAACTCCTTGTAACCGTACCGTTCAGTCAAATACTGCTTGGCTTCTTCGCTGATATATTCGGAAAAGGCGTAGCGGTCGTTTTCGACCGTCTTTGCGTCTTCCATGACTTTGTCGGTCGGGATCGCGTACTCGATGTTGCAGGAGGTGTAGGCTTGGATGTATGTGGAGCCGACTTCACGGGCGATCAGCACGGCTTTCTTGATGACGCTCTCGACGCGGCGCGGGTTGTTCGGCACGACGGTCGCGACGTAGGCGCAGCCGGCGACCTTCGCCATTTGCACCATGTCCATCTTCTCGAACTTCTTGCCGAGCGGGGCCATCTTCAGCACGGCGCCTCGGTTCGTCATCCCGCTCTCCTGGCCGCCGGTGTTGCCGTAAACTTCGTTGTCCAGCATGATCGTCGTGAAACGTTCCTTGCGGAACCAGGAGTGGAGCACTTGCTGGAAGCCGATGTCGGCGGTGCCGCCGTCGCCTGCCATCACGACCACGTCCTTCGGCTTGTCACCGAACCGCAGCCGGAGACCGCGGGACAGTCCGCTCGCCACGCCGTTCTGATCGCCGTAGTTGCCGTAGACGAAGGGAATCGCCGCCTGGGAAATTGCGAGACGGCCGCAGCCGGCAGTGCCTACGGTGATGGTGTCTTCCGGATTCGGGAAGGCGATCATGGCCAGGCGGATGAACAACGTCATCGCGCAGCCTGCGCACATCGGATGCTCTTCGAGCACTTCCTTGAAGCTGCCCATCTGGGACACCGAAATCTTCTTTCCGAAGGGGCCATGTTCGACCATGTCCCGATATTCCTTCGGCATGAACTTTTCGAATCCGTTTGAAAACTTCACGTAATCGAGACTCATCTGGCACCTCCCTTATGTCACGGCCACGGCCTCCCGTTGCCGATGGGTCCATTCAAGATCGCAAAATCGAAGACAACCAGCGGGAAATTCAGGATGGACGGCTCACGACCACCTTAACGCCGTGCTCCGCGTGGCGGCCATCCTAGCAAAGCTGAAAAAAGACTGTCAATTATTGGCTCTGAATTGCGTCGAGCTTGCCGAGCCTGGTGAAAAGTTTATAACTTCCTGAAATTCAATGCAACTTTGCAGAAGGCCCACCACCTCCGAAAGAAGGCCTAGACCCGGTGGACCGGATAGGCCATTCGCCCCAAACTTCGTCGTTAACCAAAGCGAACGCCCCAGATTATCCTGAAAAAACCCCAAGGAATCGTTGCCGATGGCCGGGAATCCGTTTACACTGGTCTGATGCCACCGCGCGTTCACATTCCCGGCGAAGATGACGCAGGGGTCCATGTCGGGGGAGTCCATAAGCGGCCGCCGATCCCTGACAATTCGCTCAAGGCCGAATGCCCAAAATTCATGGCCCACGGCCCCTGTGGCGGTGTGCGCAAAGGCGGTCTGTGCGAAGTATATCCAGAGATGACATGCCCTTGGGTGTCGATGTTCATCGAGCTTGAAAAGATCGGCCAGACTGAATGGATGAAACAAGTCTAAAAGCGGTGAGGAGTGAACGGTGAAAGGTAAGGGGTTAAACAAGAACGAACGACCAACCAAGCTAGGATACAACGAGCGGCATGCAAAGAGCGGCATCACGGCTCTATTACCCGACATCGAAACGTTCCCCAATCAGTATAAAGGCTACGAAATCACCATCGAGATTCCGGAATACACCGCCATTTGCCCCAAGACTAACCTGCCAGACTTCGGCACGATCGTCATTCACTACATGCCGGACAAGGAATGTCTCGAGCTCAAAGCCCTCAAGATGTACATCCACGCCTATCGCAATCTGGGGATCTTTTACGAGAACGCGGTCAATCGCATTCTTCACGACATCGTGAAGGCCTCCCGGCCGGTCTGGGCAAAAGTCACCGGCACCTTCACGGCAAGAGGCGGGCTGTCAAGTAAGATCGAAGCCCGGTATCCCTGAGTCCGCTATTCGCTAATCGTCAAACGTCAATCGAGTCAAGAAAATGCTCCGGTCCTTCCGGGTGACGGATGACCGTTGACGGATGACGGACCTTTCCCCATGGCCACTTACGCAATCGGCGACGTCCAGGGCTGCTCCGCACAACTGGCCCAGCTGGTCAAAAAAATCGGTTTCGTTCCTGGAAGCGATCGTTTGTGGTTCGTGGGCGACCTAGTCAATCGTGGGCCTGATTCTCTTGGCGTGCTCCGCTACGTTCGCTCCCTCGGTGAATCCGCGCGCGTCGTGCTCGGAAACCATGACCTCTTTCTCCTCGCGGTCTCCGAGAACGTGGTAGCGCTGCGAGCCAAGGATACGATCGCCGATGTGTTGAAGGCCGAGGATCGGCAGGAGTTGATCGACTGGCTTAGACACCAGCCTTTCCATTACCGCGAGCTGTCGTTTTTCATGGTACACGCCGGCCTGCTCCCTCAGTGGTCCGCCGAGGAGGCCTCACAATTGGCCCAAGAAGTCGAAACGGTGCTCCGGGGAAGCGACCATCGCTCTTTCCTGGACACGCTCTTTCACGAGTCTGTCGTGACCTGGAATCCCGCCCTGAAGGGGAACACTCGGTTGGCGACCATTGCACGCGCCCTCACCAGGCTCCGCACCTGCACCCCGGGCGGTGATACGTCGAGTTTTTCCGGCCCGCCTCAAGAGGCTCCGCCCGGTTATCTCCCCTGGTTTCGCGTGCCCGCTCGCCGCAATGCCGACACGACCATCATCACCGGCCATTGGGCTGCCCTGGGCCTTCATATTGAACCCAACCTGCTCGCGCTGGACAGCGGCTGCGTCTGGGGACGGCAATTGACGGCGGTGAGGCTGGAAGATCGGAAAGTGTTTCAGGTGGAGGGATTGACCCGCCGGTGAAGAACGCTCTTCCTACACTCCGGCGACAAGGCGCGGCAATGGAACCTGTTCTCCGATCCCGAACGAGATCGGCTCTTTGATCCCCTCCGGATCGACGTAAGTCCCGAACAACCTGTCCCACGTCGAGAACGTCACGCCGAAGTTCGCATTAGACAGTGCGGGATTCTCGCTGTGATGAACGTGATGGTATCGCGGCGTCACGAAGATCCATTCCAGCCAGTTCGATCGCCAGGTCACGTTCATATGCATCCAATCGTTCAAGAGCATGTGAGAAGAAAGGACTGCCAGATACATCCACCAGGGAGCCTGGGCGAAGACTGAGAAGGCGAACATCCAAGGGAGATTGAACAGCACTTGTTGTGGCAGCGATGCCCGGTATCCGGCAAGCCAATACATGTGCCCCGGCGAATGGTGCCACTTGTGGATCCGCCAGAACGGGGCCAGGTGCAGAAACCGATGCACCCAGTAGGCGCCGAAGTCGCCCATGATGTAATAGAGCGCGAAAACAGCCGCAGTCGGGAGAGCAAGGATGAATTCAGGTACCGCCGGCTGAACCACGATCCGTTCGCTCACGTAGAGAGCGGCAGGGAGCATGAGATAGCCGACCATCGTCGCGCCGGCAATGTCCATCAAGAGAACGGACCGATAGGGAACAGTTCGTGCCGGCACGATCCACTCGAGTGTGGTGACGCAGACCACCCTCGCCGCAAACAAGAGCGGAATAAAGAGATCGTGATCAAGGACAAACTGACGGAACTCCCGGCTCAACAACCACTCAATCCACTCCATCGTATCGATTTCCCCTATCACCGTGAGAATTGAAGGGTGGACTCTATCAAACGGGTCCACATGTGTCTCCCCCCCTTTCGAACGGGAAGGCCTGTCTCTGTTTGCGCTTGAAACCCGGGAGGTCCCGAATTAGGAAGGAGTCAGGTGAGGTTGTCTGAAGGTTCTAGTGGTAACTTTCCGAATCTGAAGGGAATTTGCCCTGCTCGACTTCTTCCTTGTACCGGCGGAGCGCTTGCAGTGCGTCGGCTTTCAAGTGGGCATAGGGCTTCACAAACTTAGGAACGAACTCGTCGAACAGCCCGAGCAGATCGTAGAGAACCAGCACCTGTCCGTCGCAATGGGGACCGGCGCCGATCCCGATCGTGGGAATCGACAGCTGCTCGGTGATCTTTTTCGCCAGTAACGCCGGCATCGCTTCCAGCACAATCGCCGCTGCTCCCGCCGCTTCGAGCGCTTTGGCATCTGCGATTAGTGCGGCTGCCTGCTCCTTGCCCTTGCCTTGCACCTTGTATCCTCCATACTGATGGACGGACTGTGGCGTCATCCCCAGGTGTCCAACGACCGGAATGCCGACTTTCGTCATCGCCTCGACGCGATCGAGTACGGCTGCGCCGCCTTCCAGTTTGACCGCATGGGCACCGACTTGCAAAAACCGCCCGGCGTTGCGCAGCGCGTCCACATGACTGGCCTGATACGACATGAAGGGCATGTCGCCGATCACGAGCGACGTCTTCGCCGCATCCGCGACAAGCTTGGTGTGATAGAGCATATCCTCCATCGTCACGGAGAGGGTGTTGGGCTTGCCTTGAACCACGACGCCGAGGGAATCGCCGACCAGAATGGCTTCGATTCCAGCCTGTTCGACCACGCGGGTGAACAGCGCGTCGTACGCCGTAACGACGATGAGCTTCTTCCCGCCCTTGTATTGCCGGAGTTCGGGAATCGTCATCAGCCGATCTCCGCCCTGGTGATGATATCCCCCAGACGGTGTGTCGCCTTGATCGCCATGATATGCACGCCGTCGCAATGGGATCGCACCGCCTTGATCGTGCGGACCGCGATGTCGACTCCGGCATCCTCCGCTTTATCGCCCGCGGCTTTCAATTCTTCGATCATTGCCTGTGGCACGGACACGCCCGGGATATTGGCATTCATGAACTCGGCCATTTTCGCGTTCCGGAGCACCAAGATGCCGGCCAATACTTTCACTTTAAACGACCGAACCGCCTTCATGAATGCCGCGAATTGCTCCGGATTGTACACGGCCTGCGTCTGAAAAAACTGCGCGCCCGCTTTCACCTTTACTTCGAATTTCGCCAGCATCGGCCCGATCGGATCGGCCTCCGGCGTCACGGCCGCGCCGATTGTGAAGGCCGTCGATCCATCGAGCTTGTTCCCGGCCATGTCGCGTCCGTTGTTGAGGCCCTGGACCAATTGCATCACCTGGACCGAATCCAAATCATAGACCGGCTTGGCTTCTTTATGATCGCCTACAGTCGGATAGTCACCGGTCAGACAAAGAATATTCCTGATGCCCAGCATATGGGCACCCATGAGATCGGATTGCATCGCGATTCGGTTCCGGTCCCGACAGGTCAACTGCATGACCGGATCGTGGCCCATTTCATAGAGGAGGCGACAAACCGGAAGGGAACCGGCCCGCACCACGGCAGCCGTGTTGTCCGTCACGTTGACGCCGTCCACTCGACCCACCAGCTTCCTGGCGCTCTCCAGGACGGCGGAGATGTTAGTGCCCTTCGGGGGGTTGTATTCGATCGTGACCGCAAACTTCCCCTGGTCCAGCACCTGTTTCAGTCTCTTGGGTTCATTGCTCATCCGCCCGCACCTTCCATCAACGTGCCAACCGCGTCTTCCCCTACCCGCGCGCGATTCCAAACTGTCTCATAGCAGACTCCACCGTATTGTCCAGCAACATCGCAATCGTCATGGGCCCGACGCCGCCTGGAACCGGACTGATCCAGCCGGCCTTCTGGCTGACCGGTTCGAAATCGACGTCCCCGCACAACTTCCCCTCCGGGGTCTTATTGGTTCCCACGTCGATCACCACCGCGCCTTCCTTGACCATATCGGCCGTCACGAACTTGGGTTTGCCGATCGCCACAAGCAGCAGGTCTGCCTCCCGACAGACGGCGGGAAGGTCCCTGGTTTTCGAATGGCAAATGGTCACGGTGGCGTTACGCTGCAACAGCATGAGGGCCAGCGGCTTGCCGACGATGTTGCTGCGGCCGACGACGACGGCGCGCTTCCCCTCGATCGTCACGCCGGCAGACTCGATCATCTTGATCACCCCTTTCGGCGTACAGGCTTCGAAAACGGGGTTGCCTTCGACGAGCCGGCCAAAATTATACGGATGAAAACCGTCCGCGTCTTTGTTCGGAGAGACCGCCTCCAAGACCACGCGGCTTTCGATGTGCTTGGGAAGCGGGAGCTGGACGAGGATGCCGTGAATCTTGGGATCGGCGTTCTTCTTTTCGATAAGCGCCAACAGCTCGGCCTGCGTCGTCGAGGTGGGCAGCTTGTGGTCATCGACGTAGATGCCGGCCAGCTCGCAGGCCTTCTGTTTGTTCTTCACGTATACGTGGGAAGCCGGATCATCCCCGACGAGGATTGTCGCCAATCCCGGCTTTGTGCCCGTCTTGGCCAGCACCGCAGCGGATTCCACTGCGAGCCGGTCCCTGACCTGTTGTGCCAACGCTTTCCCGTCGATCAATTTCGCCGCCACAGTTCCCTCCGCGACTCAAGGTTGAGGTCAAGGCTTCGGCTTAGGAAATCGTGGGCTGAGACCTTCGCTCAACCTTAGCCTAAACCTTTACCTGCTTTCCAAGCGCGGCACCTTAGCAGGGCATTTTCAGGCAAGTCAACGTGGGAGAACAAGCGAGGCAAAACGGGCAAGGAGCATGGATGTCACGGCCCTCTCCCAGCACTGAGCAGGTCACGTCTCACCTCACGCTCCGCCTCTTTACCAGTTTTCTTGACAGGTTCTCTCCCTCACGTTTACGATGACTTTTATGATGGTATTTACAACGGCTTGCCGCGCTTGAAGATTTGCGCTCACCCCCACTCGCTTATGATCTCCCGAATCTGGAAGGCCGTTTTCCTCTGTACAGGTCTCGGCCTCTCTTCTACGCAGGTCTTTGCGCAGATTACCGTCACCGAGTTGCAGAGTCCGTACAGTTTCGTCAGCAGCCAAACGGGCAAAGAATACTTCATCTCCAGTATCAACGGAGAACCGGAGGCGGCGGACAACAACGGCTTCATTACCAAGCTCGATGCGAATGGGAAAGTCGCCGACCTCAAGTTCATCCAAGGAGGCAAGGGTAGTGTCACTTTGCACGCCCCGAAAGGCCTCGCGCTCGTGGACCAGACTCTATATGTGGCGGACCTCGACACCGTGCGCGCCTTCGACATCAATTCCGGCAAGCCGACGGCGGCCTTTTCGCTTGCCGAGGGAACGGCAAACGGCTCCTCCCGCGTGTCGTTGACCGATCTCGTTTCCGACGGCAAGGGGGTCCTGTACGGTTCGGACCAGCAAGCGAACCGGATCTACAAGCTCGATCTGTCAACGCATGCGCATTCAACGTTGATATCCGATCCGAGACTCGCCGGTCCTTCAGGCCTCGCGATCCATCCGAAATCCGGTCAGATTATCGCCGTGAGCTGGGAGAAGGGAAAGATCTTCGAGATCTCCCCCGGCGGAGTGATAACGGAACTCGTCTCGAACGGCTTTTTCTCGGGCCGGTTCAAGAATCTTCGCGGGGTGGATTTCGACCGATGGGGCAATATGTACGTGTCGGATTCCACCACGGGAAAGGTCTGGCGCATGACATGGGATAAACGTTTCCAAGTCATTGCGGAATATCTGCCATCACCGGGTGATCTTGGGATCGATCGTGCCAACAATTTGATTCTGGTGCCGTACGAAGTGGCTCACGCGGCAGAAATGAACGGGTTGGAAACACCGAGCGACGGCAAACCGAAAAAGGAGAAGCGCACTTTGGCAGATTACGGCTTCGTGCCTCCGCCTCCCAAACCGGCTCCGGAAGGGACTCCGAAGAAATGAGCCAATGCAGTTATTGCCGCCAACGGAAGGGGAAACGTCCGTGCCCGGCGTTGGAAGGGTCCATCTGTGCGCAATGCTGCGGCGAACACCGAATCGTCCGTGTCTCCTGCCCGGAGGACTGCCCGTATCTCGAAACCGGGAGCGACTATCAGCAGAAGCGCTTGAGCAGCCAGTTCATGCCGGTGCGGCGGGAGTTTTACCGGCAGTTGGGGGAACTCGGCGGGGAAAAGGCCGTCGCGCTGTACAATCTGATCGAAGTCGTGACCTTCAGTTACTTTCAGAGACGACGCGACGGGCAGGACGCCGAGATCATCGCTGCCATCCAGGCACTGCGCCGTACGCTAAGCCCGCTTCACGTGCCGGCCGCTCCGATGCCGGTCTTCGCGGAGCATTTGAAAAAGGAATATGAGACTTTCAAGAAACAGAACCCCCAGCAGATTGCGGATGGTTCCCAAGCGCCGGAAGTCCTGGACCGCGCGATTCAGTTTGTTTCGGACTTTTCAGGAACCGGATTCCAGTCCCAGCGGTTCCTGAGCGGCCTGATCGGATACGTGAAGGCTTACCACCCCGATATCGCCGCCCACCTCGGCAAGCAGCACGAGCCGGGCCACATTGTCCTGCCGGGACAATCGTTTTCGCCGCCTCCAATGCCTGAACCGCATGTCCATGGACCGGGCTGCGAGCACCACCATTGACGGTTCGGAGTCCGCCAAAGATGAGCCAGGAGAAAGAGCAGAAGGTCAGAAAGGCGAAGCGGGTCAATCTCCGCTGCACGTTGGGTTTCGCCTCCGACGAGATCGAAGGAGACGCCGTCGTGACCAACGTGTCAACTGCCGGATGCCGCGGCGAATCCGACGTCATGGTGGCGGAGGCGTTGGAGTTTCATGTCCTGCTCCACCTGCCCAATCAGCCGACCCCCGTCAGGGTCGATCGGGCGTCCGTTCGATGGGTGGACGGCAACGCGTTCGGTCTGAGCTTTATTCTCTTTATTCCCTCGGAACGCGCCAGATTGAGGACCTATCTCGAGGGTGTCAAGTAACGCGCTATTCGACGATCGTCACCGTCATCTCCGTCCGTTCATTCGGCAGATCCTGTTCGTTACGGGGGAGTTGCACGATCTTGTCGGCGACTCCCATCCCTTTCGTGACCTCCCCGAACACCGTGTATTTTCGATCCAGAGACGGGGAGGATTCCACCACGATGAAGAACTGAGATCCCGCTGTGTCCGGCTGGCCGGCCCGCGCCATAGACACGATGCCTCGATTGTGAGGCGTATCGGAAAACTCGGCCTTCAGGTAGATCGGCTCCCCCTTGGCATCCTTCGGACCGCCGAGCCCATAGGTCTCTTTCCGAAGCGAACTTTTCGTATTCGGGTCGCCGCCTTGAATCATGAAGCCGGGAATGACCCGATGGAAGGTCGTCCCGTCGTAAAATTTCTGCTTGGCCAGCTTGAGAAAGTTTTCGACATGACCCGGCGCCACGTCGGGCAGGAGGCGGAGCACGATTTCGCCCCAGGGCTGGCCCTTGGAGGTCACGGTGATGGTCGCGGTCGGCTGCTGATTGGCTTCCGTCATGAAGTCCTGTCGCCTTTCTGCGCTCACGGGAGCGCGTGAGAGTTCCGAATCTATTGCAGCACCCAGGGCGGCACCGGCACCCCTTCCATGCCGTCGCTGGCCCCGGCCCAATGGTCCCCGTCGTCGTCGCTGCGAAAGACGCCGGCGCTGGTGCCCACGTAGAGCGTCCCACCCTTGCTGCGGGCGAGCGCCTGCACCGAGAGCTCTGTTAACCCTTTATTGGCGGGCGTCCAGCGTCGCCCCTTGTCGGTCGTCCGGTAGACGCCGCGGCCCGTCGCCACGATCAGGTCCTTCTCGCCGGGCAGGATGCCCCGGATGGAATCGTTCGGCAGCGCGCGGCTGATGGGCCGCCAGGTCTCGCCGCCGTCCCCGCTCCGGAAGACCCCGCCGTCGAAAGTCCCCGCATAGACGGCCTGCTCCCCGTCGACCGCCAGCACGCGGATGAAATTCTCGGCCAAGCCCTCGTGATCCTTCAACCCATGTTGCAGGCGTACCCATTCGGACCCCGCCGCCTTGAACCGAAACACGCCCTTGCCGGACGTGCCCGCAAAAAGCGTGTCCTGCCGATCCACGGCGAGCGAATGGACGAGCACGTCGTCCAGCCCCTTGGTGACGGGGCCCCATTCCTTGTTGCCGCCCTTGAGCCGATACACGCCGTCGGCGGTCCCGGCAAAGACCTCGCCGCGCGAGACCAGCAAGGCCTTGATCTCCTTCCGTTTCAACCCGGCATTCCAGGCCTGCCAACTCTTGCCGTCGTCCTGGCTCCGGAAGATGCCCCCGCGGATGGTGCCCGCATAGAGCGTGCCGCCCGGCTCCATGGCCAGCGCGAGAATGAAGGGATCGCTCAAGCCCTCGTTGGTCGCCTGCCAGCGTTTGCCTCCGTCGTCGCTCCGGAACACGCCCAATCCGAAGGAACCGGCGAAGACCTTCCCCGCCTCGCCGGCCACCAACGCCTGGACGCTGGGCGGACGCCCCCCCGTCTGGTCCGATCCGGGGAAGGCCGGGGCTCCGGCGTCCGCCCGCAGGGGCATGGCGATAAGGGCCAGGCCGACCCACACCATGCCGCGCGTCCACCGCATCGATCCCGTCATCACGTCACCGCAGCCGATGCCCGGCCGTGCCGGTCGGCGTGGGAGCCAGTTCCTGCTCAGGCTGGGTATCCTGGTTCGATTGGCCGGCCGACTTCCGGCGCCCGAACGCATAGGCCCCCCAGATGCCGATTTCGTAGAGCAGGATCAACGGGACCGCCATGAGCAGCATGGTGAAGAGGGTTGCGTCCGGCGTCACGACCGCCGATACGATCAGGGCCACCATGATGGCATGCCGCCGAAACGCCGAAAACATGTCCGGCGTCGCCGCCCCGATCCGGCAGGCCATCGTCATGACCAGCGGCAACTCGAAGGCGAACCCGAAGATGAGCAGGAACTTCACGTTGAAATCCACGTAGGTTTCGACGGCAAGTTGCGGCGTGAGGGTGCGATCCATTCCGAAACTGACGAAAAACTGAATGACCAGCGGCAGGATCACCAGATTGCCGAAGGTCATGCCCAGGGCGAAGAAGCCCGCCGCCAGGCAAAACAGCGGAATGGCCCACCGCTGCTCGCGCGGCAAGAGGGCCGGCTCGACGAATTTCCAACATTGATAGAGGATCACCGGCAGGCTCAGGACGATGCCGGCCAGGAACGAGAGCTTGACCGACGCGAAAAGAGCCTCGGTGGGGCCGTAGAAGACCAAGTCGTCCTGGAAGGGACGCTTGAACCAGGCGATCAGATGAGAGGAGTAGGCGAAGGCCAGGGCAAACGACGCGCAGATCGTCGCGGCAATGACGATCAGCCGCCGCTTGACCTCGCGGATATGCGCGGCCATCGGAGGGAGCACCGCGGAGAGAAGCTTGCTTGTGGCCATGCCGTGATGCCTAGAGACCGCCGGGTCCGTTCAGGCCGAGGGCGCGCTGGCCCGGTACTGCCGGACCAGTTCGGCCATGCGATCCTTCTTGGCGAGTTTTTCTTTCTGGATGTGCTTTTTGGTCGCTTCTTCCTGGGGCGTCAGCACGTGCCGGCGTTGCAAGTCGGTCAATTCGACGTCCAACCGGTGATGGGTTTCTTCCAATTCCCGAAATTCCTGATTCGACTGGCGCAGCAACTGGGAAATTCGCTCGTCTGTCAGCATCCTGCACCTCCTGTCTCGCCGGGCTCGCCCGGCTTTCTATAGGGTGGATCGAGGCTGCTCGAGTCTAGAGCGGCTGCTTCTCCATCAAGATCGCATCGTCCACCGGCTTGTCGTAATAGGCCCGCCGGACACCGACTTGCCGAAATCCGGCCTGTTCGTACAAACGGATGGCTCCCTCGTTGGCGGCCCGGACCTCCAGCAAGGCCTTGTGGGCGCCCTGCGCGCGGCCGTCCGCCAGGGCCTGTTCGACGAGCCGGCGCCCGATTCCGCGGCGGCGCATCGCGGGGATCACGGCCACGTTCATCACGCGCAACTCCTCGAACACGACCCAATAACATCCGTAGCCGACGCAGCGGCGGGAGCCGGGTTCCCCACTGGTTCGACTTGTCTCGTCCCGCCGCTCCTGGACGGCCACCACGATCCGGCTGAACCGGTTGCCGGTCAGCTCGGCTTCGAACATCTTGCGGGTCCAGGCACGCTGTCCGGCAAAGGATTCTTGCTCGATTTGCAAGAGGAGGTCAAGGTCCTCCGCACAGGCCCGAACGAGGACGAGATCGCCGAGGTCCTGTTCCTGGCCGGCGCGGCTCATCGCGTCGCCTTCGCGGCTTCGGCCCGCTTCACTTCCGCTTCCGGCCGTTGGACGTAGAGGGGCGCGAGCGAGGGTCCAGCCAGGTCTCCGCGCCGCAGCCGTTCGAGTCCGGCCAATCCGACACTGACGGCAGACGCGGTCATGGCGGATGCCTCGGCTTCCGCGCATCGGATCCCCTGCCGTTCGAAGAGGGGAGCCAAGAGGTCCCGATGCCGCACCCACCCCTCGCCGACCGGCAGGATGCTCGCCGGCAACCGTTCCGGCAGGGTCGCCACAGGCCCGACCTGCGCCGGCTCCACCGTCGCCACGGTGTTCCCTTCCCATCGATAGAGAGCCCAGTAAACATCGTGGCTCCGCGCAATCAGCAGAGGACAGACCGTCTCGCGCGTACCGCGGACGTTCCAGGCCAAGGCTTCCAGGGTGGGAACGGCGACAATGGGCAGTCCGGCCGCCAGGCGAAACCCCATGACCGTCGCCAAGCCGACGCGCAGGCCGGTAAAGGAGCCGGGACCGATGGACACGGCCAGGCCGTCGAGTTCGCCGAGCGCGAGCTTGGCCGCCCCCAGCACGCGATCGATGGCAGGCACAAGGAGCCGGCCATGCGCGCCGGGCGCCGCGTCATCCACCAGACCGAGCACCTCGCCGTCGTCCAGGAGCGCCACGCTAAGACGGGTCGTGGCCGTGTCCATCGCAAGGATTTTCACGGTAGGATCCCCGCCTGGCTCAACTCTTCCGGCGTGAGGGTCGGATTCGGGACCAACTCGTGGAAACTTAACGTCAGGCTGCCCCGCCCCCGACCGTCTTTCGTGGTGGCCTTGAAGGGCTTCATCACGCCCGCCCTGCTGCCATTCTCCGCCCCATTGTCTGAAACACTTCCCGTTCCATTGCCGTCGCCGGCAGCGGACGGCAGCGGCCGAAAGTCTTCGAAGGTCGCGCTGGCGCGGACCGTGCCGTCCGGGCCGAGCCGCTCTTCCTGCACGACGAACAGGTTGGTCCGCTCGAACCAGATGCGCCGGACCACCGGCCCTGCGGCGCCGTTGAGGCCCGCCTCATGGACATCCAAGCGATAGCGGTCCTCGTCGTCGACCAACTCGACGGGGGCTCCGTCGGCGACCGGCTCCGTACCGATCGCGCCGCTCAAGGCCAGGCGGCTCAACTCCAAGGGCTTGCCGATCGGTACCGTCGCGCTCAACTGCTCCACCTGTCCCTCATACACCTTGCCGGAAGCCGGCAGCCTGAGCCGATACCGATCATCGTCGAGCCGCAGGTCGAAGAGCGGCCCTCCGATGGGCGAAAACCCTTGGACGCGGAGTGCATGGGGCCGGCGATAGTACATGGCCCCTTCGAGACGCTGCGACAGGAGCAGGCCGGGCCCGCTGACCTGCGCCCGAAAGAGCCCCTTGACCGTGCGAACGGCCGCATCCCGCTCTTTGAGCAAGGCTACCAGATGTTCGATCGTTGCCTGTTTGAGCGACATTTCCGGCGCAGGCTGAAACCACGCGCAGCCGCTCAAAAAGTAAAAAGTGACAAGCAAAAAGTGAAAAGTTAGCCGTAAGTTTTGCGCTAACCCTTTAGCTGTCATTTCACTTCTCACTTTCCACCTTTCGCGTTTCACGCCTTACGCTTCACTTAAAAATCGCATCCAACGCCTCGCCCACTTCACGGATGCCGATCATCTCGACGCCCTTCACGCGATCGAGCTTCGCGAGATTCCGTTCCGGCAGCAGGCAGCGGCGAAACCCCATTTTCACCGCCTCCTTCAGCCGCAACTCTGCCTGGCTGATAGCCCGCACCTCCCCGCCCAGACCGACTTCGCCGAAGACGATCGTCTGCCGGTCAATTGGCCGCTCACGCAGACTGGAGGTCACTGCCGCCACGATGCCGAGGTCGATGGCCGGCTCGTCGATCGTCATCCCGCCCACGACATTAATATAAACGTCCTGGCCCGACAGGTGCAGCCCCAGCCGCTTTTCCATTACCGCGAGCAGCAGCGACACCCGGTTGAGCTCCACCCCGTTGGCCATCCGCTTCGGCATCGCGTAGTTGGTCGGCGACACCAGCGCTTGAAGTTCGACCAGAATCGGCCGCGTTCCTTCCAGACTCGACACCACCACCGAGCCGGTGCTCTTCTGCGGCCGCTCGGCCAGGAACAGCTCAGACGGGTTCGCCACTTCTTCGAGACCCGAGTCCTTCATCTCGAAGACACCGATCTCGTTCGTCGAGCCGAAACGGTTCTTCACCGCGCGCAGAATCCGGTACGCGTGGCCCTTGTCGCCTTCGAAATAGAGCACCGTGTCCACGATGTGCTCGAGCAGCCGCGGCCCGGCGATGGCGCCCTCCTTCGTCACGTGCCCGATGATGAACACCGGCATGCCCGTCCGCTTGGCCAGGAACATGAGCTTGCCGGCCACTTCCTGCACCTGGCTGATCGTGCCGGGCGCGGAGGTCAGCTCGTCCGTGTAGACCGTCTGGATCGAATCCACGACGATCGCCGTCGGCGTGTGCGCCTGCACCTGTTTGAGAATTTCCTGCAGCGACGTCTCGGCCAGAATCAACAGATTGCCGTGCGCGATGCCGATTCGCTCGCTGCGCATCTTGATCTGGCGGGGGGACTCTTCGCCGGATACATAAAGCACCGGACCGTCCTTCGACGCCAATCGAGGCAGCGCCTGCAACAACAATGTGGTTTTGCCGATGCCGGGATCGCCGCCGATCAGAATGACCGAACCGGGGACGACACCGCCGCCCAGCACCCGGTCGAATTCGCCGATGCCGGTGCCGGTGCGAGGCTCGCCGACCAGTTCGATGTCCTCGATCGGAACCGCTTCGGATTGGATTCCGCCGAGCGCCGGCGGCCGGCCCTTGCCCGTGGCCGGGAGCCGCTCCTCCTTCATGCTGTTCCATTCACCGCAGCTCGGACATTTGCCGAGCGCTCGAGGGGCTTGATACCCGCAGGATTGGCAGTGAAACGTGGTTTTGGCCTTCACGGCCGGGGCCTCAATAGGGTGACGGGAGGATGGCTGCGGTCATTCTAAAACAACGGCCTCACGTGCACAAGGCTGGGACCGGCCAAAGGTAGCAGTTCACACTTGCGCCCCCTTCACATCCAGTACCACGTTGACGACGGTCCACGGGGCCTGCAGCCCCAGGACGGCTTGATAGAGTTCAAAGTCGCGCATCGCTCGGTGCCTCCTTTGGGAACGCCGAGCATAGCGCAAGTGCGGTCAGTTACCCACACGATTTCCGGAAGAGCCTAATTAATAGGCTGGAAGGGATGAACTCGGAGGCGGTAGTACGGCAGGACCGGGATGCCAGCAGGAGTAAAGCGAGCGAGCCGCTTCCGGTGGTCCGGTAAGGCGAGCGTTCATCCCCGTACGGTGCAAATGGCGGTGGCAGGTCAATGCGTCGTGCTACGACCGGAGAGTTCGCCCTTCGTCAGCCTCGCCTAAAGTTTCTTTCTGACCTCTTTCCACTCCTTTACGGATTTGGCCTTCTTCGGCAACTCGCCTTTCTCTGGCTCCGGCACAATCACCACCTCGATCCGATGGCCAGCCAGGACCTCGGCGAATCCCGCGTCCACCCTTCTCAACTTTTTAATTTTTTCCGCACCTCTTTCCAGTCTTTGATCAGGTGCGCCTTCTTGGGCACATCCTCCTCCTTGGCATCGGCCGGCAGGACGAGCGTCTCCATGCGGCGTGCCAGCGTGACATCGGCGAAATGCCTGGTGCTGCCGACGCCGGCCCGCACATTGTCCCATCCTTCCCGGTGCAGAAATTGGAGAAAGGCTTCCAACGGATCGGGACCGGGCGAGACCGCCACCACGTAACCGGGCGGAAACCCGGCTTGCGTCAGCCACTCGCGGTCGACCTGGTCGTCGTCGCCGGACAAATCGAGATAGATCACGTTGTAATAGTAGTCGCTCAGCCGCTTGAGCTCGACCGCCGCATCGGGCATAGCCTTGGGCTCGCCGGACGAGAGGAGCGGGAGCGGTAGGCCGGGCAAGGCGATCGCGCCGCGCCGCGGCTCCACCACCGTCGCTAAGTCCACGAGCAAGATCGGTCGGCGGCGTTCCCAGCAAGCCAGGCGTCCCGTTCCCTCCGTCTTGGCCACGCGAGGGGTGGCGCCCAGCCGGACAACGACGTCGTGGAACCCTCGCAAACGGCAGGTATAGTCCGCGAAGGCCCGGCCGTCCCCTCCCGTCATGGCCGTGCCGACTTTCGTGCCGCCGACGGAAAATTCGAGCGGCTCGCCGCCCAATCCCGTGCCGGCCAAGCCCTGCCGAACCAGCTTCGCCTCGATCCGGACCGGCTTGCCCGGCAGGGCCAGGGCATCCTTGACGACGATGTGCCCCGCAATCGGTTCGCCTGCCATGAGCACGACAGGGCAGATCGCAAACCAGGCGAAGATCGCGACGGGCACGGCGTGGGGCCGCGCATCGAGCCGGACCCGATGAAGGATCCGTCCGGCAACGGAGAGTATGGCAAGACACGGGAGCGGCATGCGCACGGGTTCCGGCAGTCGCCGGCTCACATCAGGCCGTGACCGCGTTTGGCAATGGAATAGGCATCCACGCCGGAAAAAATCACCAGGCTGGCATAGAGCAGCTCGGCCGGCGCCCAAACAGTGCGGGACACGATCAAGAGAACGACGGCGAAGGCGACGATGAGATAACCCCTTTTCTCGCCGAGATAAAGGTGGCCGATACCGGGCACGAGCGACAGGGAGGCGGCACGCAAGCCGTGCCAGGTTTTTTCACGAGCATCCATCGCGACGCGTCGGGAACAGGAGGTGGTTCGTCATGGGTGCGCGCGCCGGCTGGCGGAAAGGGCCTTAGGCCGTGAGGGCCGCGAACACTTCGTCCACATGGCCGTCGACCTTCACTTTGCGGAAGACGGCCCGGAGCCGGCCGTCCGGCCCGATGACGAAGGTGCTGCGTTCGATGCCCCAGTAGGTCCGGCCATACATGTTCTTTTTCTTGTAGACCCCGTAGGCCTTCGAGACGACGGCTTCCTCGTCGCACAGGAGACTGAACGGCAGGTCGAACTTGTCGATGAACTTGCGGTGCGCGGCGGGACCGTCCAAGCTAACGCCCACCACCACTGCTCCGGCTTTGAGGAGGCGCCGATGCTGGTCGCGGAAATCGCAGGCTTCTTTCGTGCAGCCCGGCGTGTCGTCTTTAGGGTAGAAATAGAGCACCACCGGCCGGCCCTTGAGACTCTTGAGCGAGACGGTCGCACCGTCTTGATCGGGCAACGAAAACTCCGGCGCCTTGGCACCGACCTCGGGTGCCGCGGCCATCGCTCGCCCCCTTCCCTTCGCATCACGCCCGCTCACCGCGACGTCCCCCCGCCCGGCCCAAGCCCCTTCGAACCAGCCCGGCCCTGGTACTCCTTCTTCTTCGTTTGAATGTTGGGATCGGGCGAACCATAGGGGCGGAGGGCCGGCGAATCCCAAATGACCTTGTTGCCCGGCGCAAGATCGGCCGCCTGGATGAAGTGGTCACGCGCATTGTCGTTGTCGCCCATCGCGTAGAGCGTCAAGCCCAGATTGTAGTGCGCCTCGCCGGACTGCGGCATGGCGGCGACCGCCTGTTCGAAGCTTGCGCGCGCAGCGTCGAAATCGCCGCTCTGATACGCCTTACTACCCTGATCGGTCGCCTGCACGGCCTGCTGGGGAGCCGCCAGGCCAAGGGGCAAGGGCACGCGGGGCTTCGGTTTTTCTTTGGTCGCGCAGGCGGGCAACACGAGCAGCATCACGGCTGCCAGGCTGAGCAGAAGTGTTTTCATAAGTCCCTCACCGGTGTCGAACGTATGGCCCCACGCCGTCACAACGTCACACTCTGCGCTTGGCCGCCAGTTCGTCGGCCGTCTTGCGGTAGAGCACGTCCCATTCGGGACTGCCCTCGACGATCGGGCGGGAATAAGAACCAAGGCGCGCGCGGACGGCGCGATCGATCTCGTCCTCTGCCGCCACCTCCGCCGCCAACACCCGTTTGATCTCGCGCAAGGCCTCCGCCTCGTCGCCTTTGATATCAAGCCCCGGTTGCCGCTTGAGGCAGGAGAGGATGACGTGCGACAGATGCGTCATCTTGTCGTCGCTCAACAACATGGCCGCCGCCTCACAGCACCAGATTGCGGTCGCGGACCAACTTGCTTTTGATCATCGTGAACATTTTCTGATAATCCACCTGGCCCGACTCGATCTCCCGCTCGTAGGCCTTCATCAGGGTCCGAATCTCGGCGTTGAGCCGGTCCTCGACCATGAGTTCGTCCGTGATCGTCTGCTCAAGCACGGCCGCCAACGCCTGCGGCGGCCCGGTCAGGGCCAGCGATCCCCTCGCCGTCAGCCGTTCGACGAGCAACTTGGACAGGTGCGCCACCCTGGCTTTGGACAGCTTCATCCGACCCGCTCGATGCGAATCATTGTGGCGTCGGCAGCCTGCCGAAGTTGCGTCGCGTCGCCCGTCACGCGCCCGAGCACGTTGACCCGGTCGGCCGGCACTGGATCGGCCCCCAGGCTCATCGGTGTCCGCCCGAAAAAAATCGCCAGGACTTCCCCCGGTCCCCACACCGCCACGTCGCCGACTTTCACCTGATTGGTCGCAGTCTCCCGAAAATCCTTGATGCCCGGAATCTTGCAATAGAACTCTTCGCCCCAGACGTTCAAGGGCGCGTTGACCGGCAAGGCCGCCAGCACGGCATCGGCCGTTTTGTTGGATTTGAGTTCGGCCTCCAGTTTCACGCCCCCGACCGAAATCCGTATCGTCCGCCCGTTTCCCGCCGTCATCCGCCTGCCTCGCCGCCGTGTGTCGTCAGTTCTCGAAACAAGCGGAATGTAACTTGTTCCCCCCGTCAAATCAAGGTTAGAATCCGCCGCACGATCCCCGTCTTGCGTCACCCGGAAGGGCCTATGCTCCGTTCCACGTTCGTGATTCTGAAAGGCATCGGCGAGCATACGGAGCGGCGGCTCTGGGAAAGCGGCATCGCCGACTGGGAGACCTTTCTTGCCGCGGATGCCCCGCTCGGCATGGCTCAGCCTCGGAAGACGCTCTACGATGCCGACTTGACCGACGCGCTCGCGCATTTCCACGGAGGCCGCGGCCGGTACTTTGCCGGACGCCTGAAGCCCCGCGATCACTGGCGGCTCTACGAATCGTTCCGGCAGGCGGCGGTCTATCTCGACATCGAAACCACGGGCGAGCCGGCCGATGCCGGCGAGATCACGGTCGTCGGGCTCTATGCCGACGGACAGGTCACGCAACTGGTCCGTGGCGAAACACTGACCGCCGACCGGCTGCACGCCGAACTGTCCTCGCGGCAATTGCTGGTGACCTTCGCCGGCAGTCTCTTCGATGTGCCCTACCTGCGCGCGAAATTCCCCGGCCTGGCGCTCGACCTGCCCCACTTCGACCTCTGTTTCGCCGCCCGCCGGCTGGGGTTGAAAGGCGGGCTCAAGCAGATCGAACCCCTCGTCGGATTGGCGCGCGAAGACACGATCCGCGGAATGGACGGATGGGAGGCCGTGCGCCTCTGGCACCAGTGGCGGCGCGGCGACCGCGAGGCGCGGGAGCGACTGCTGACCTACAACCGAGCCGACACTGTCAATCTCGAACCCCTGGCAGAGCATCTGTTCCACCGACTGCGCGAGCGGCTGGCATCCTGCCCTGCCGGTTGACGCGCTCGACCAGTAGACCATGCCACGACCTCACGAGGCCCGAGCCCCCGTTCACGACAGGATCCCCGGCTGGCAAGGCGTCGGCCTGACCCATCAAGGCCTCGTACGCGCCGCCAACCAGGACGCCTGCGCCGTCCTCAATGACCACCGCCTCTGGGTGGTAGCGGACGGCATGGGTGGCCATGCGGGCGGCGAAGTGGCGAGCCGCCTCACCGTCGCGGCCTGGGAGGCCGAGGCCGGGACCATCGCCGACGGCCGGTCCGCGACGCACGAGGAACTGGCCCGGCGTCTGAACGCGGCGACCGTGCAAGCCCATCAGGCCGTTCGGCAGGAAGCGGCGCGCACACCGGCGCTCGCCGGCATGGGCACCACGCTCGTGGCCCTGCACATCGTGCCGGCCGGCAATCCTTATGGGCCTCCCTACGCGGCGGTCGCCCACGTGGGCGACAGTCGGGCCTATCTGGCCAGGGCCGGCGGCATCCATGCTCTGACGCGCGACCATTCTTGGGTCGAAGAACAACTGGCGAAGGGCCTGCTCTCCACGCAAGAGGCGCTTGCCCACCCTTACCGGCATGTTTTGACGAGGGCCATCGGCATCGACGAGCAAAGCACGCCCGATATCGGCATCGTGTCCCTGGAGCCGCGCGACCGCCTCCTTCTCTGTACCGACGGATTGACGAAGATGTTATCGGACGACGAGATTGCGGGGATCCTGGCGGCTTCGCCGCAGCGCGGCGAGCAGGTCTGTTCGGCGCTCGTGCAGGCGGCGCTCGACCGCGGCGGCGTGGACAACGTCACCGTCATCCTCGTGTGGCACGAATCGACTGGCCGCTAGGCGTCGCGCCCCGCGTCGTCCAGCATCTCCGCCGCCGTCTGTTTGACGTTGTCGGTGATGGCCAGCCCGCCCAGCATGCGGGCCACTTCCTGCTCGCGGCCGGCCCGGTCCAACCGGCGCACCTGCGTGACGGTCCGTTTTTTGACGAGCGACTTTTCCACCAGGTAATGCGCGTCGGCCTGAGACGCGATCTGCGGCAGGTGCGTGACGCACAAGACCTGATGGAAGCGCGAGAGGGTCTTGAGCCGCTTGCCGACCACCGCCGCCGTGGCCCCGCCGATGCCGGCGTCCACCTCGTCGAAGATCAGCACGGGCACCCCGTCCATGTCGGCCAAGACGGTTTTGACGGCCAGCATGACGCGGGACAATTCGCCGCCCGACGCCACCTGCGCCAGGGGCAGGAGCGGCTCGCCGGGATTGGCCGAGAGCCGAAACTCGACGCGGTCCATGCCGGTCGGCCCCGGCTCGCCGTCCGCCGCCGGCTGCACCGTAATCTGCACGCGGGTCTGCTCCATTCGCAGCGCCGCCAATTCGGCGACGATGCGCCCTTCGAGCTTCTTGGCCGCTTTCTTGCGGGCCTCGGTCAGCCGCGCGCCGGCCGCATCGAGGGCTCGGCGCGTCTCCTCCACCCGCTCGCGCAACGTCGCCGCCTGCGACGCTCCCTGATCCAACAGGGATAAGGCCCGTTCGACCTCCGCCGCACGCGCCAACACCCGATCGAGGCCGGCCGAGGGACCGCCATATTTTTTCTTGAGCCGGTGCAGCCGCTCCAGCCGGTCTTCCACCTGCGCCAGCCGCTCCGGATCGTGGTCGATCCGCTCGCGATAGTCCCTCACACGTTGCGCCAAATCCCGCAGTTGGGCGCTCGCGGCGGCTCCGGAGGACACCCAGTCCGCCGCGTCGGGGTCGATCTGTTCGAGCTGTTTGAGCCGGTCCATGACCGAACCCAATTGCCCCAGGACACTGGCCTCCTCTTCGTAGAGCGCCGCATAGGCCTCGTGGCTGAGTTGGCCCAATTTTTCGGCATGGGCCAGGCGGCGCCGCTCGGACTCGAGCCGCTCGTCCTCGCCCGCTTCAAGATGGGCCTCCGACAATTCTTGATGTTGGAATCGGAGCAGGTCTTCCTTGGCCGCCCGGTCGGCGGCGGCCTTGGCCGCCTCGGCCTCCTCGCGGCAGGCCCCCTGCCACTCCGTGAACCGCTTCCCATAGGCGGCCCGCTCCGCCTGGAGGCGCCCGAAGGCATCTACGACGTCGAGTTGCCGATCGGGATCGGCCAGCGCCTGCTGCTCATGTTGGCCGTGAATTTCGAGGAAGGCGCCGGCAAGGGTGTGCAACTGGGCCACGGCCGCGAGACGCCCGTTGAGGTAGACGCGGTTTTTCCCGGAACGGGCCAGCACCCGCCGCACGATGAGCTGCTCTTCGCCCGGCTCGATCAGGCCGGCTTCGCGCAAGCGATCGGCGGCGGGCCCGCGGCCGGAAAGGTCGAAGGCCGCTTCCAGCTCGGCTTCGTCCGCGTCGGCCCTGATGTGCTCGGCGGAGGCACGCCCGCCCACCAGCAGGGCCAGGGCGTCGATGAGAATGGATTTGCCGGCGCCGGTTTCCCCGGTGAGGATCTGGAATCCCGGGGTAAACGTCAGAGTCAGACGCTCGATGAGGGCAAAATTGGCGATGCGCAGCTCGGTGAGCATGCGAGCCGGCGAGGCCCGGCCTTAGGCGGTGGCGGAGGTCTGGGCGAGCAGCGAGTCGATCACTTCCTTGAACTGCCGCTTCGGCCTGGCGCCGATCAGCTTCTCCACCTGCTGGCCGTTCTTGAAAAACAGGATGGTCGGAATGCTCATGATCTGATACCGGCCGGCCACTTCGGGATTCTCGTCCGTGTTCAGCTTCAGCACGCGCAGCTTGTCCCCGTATTCGGCCGCCAACTCATCCACGATGGGCGCCACCATCTGGCAAGGACCGCACCAGACGGCCCAGAAATCCACCATCACGAGCCCCGGCGACTTGAGGACTTCCGCTTCCCAGGTGCTGTCATCGACTTTGCGAGCGAGTGATCCCACGGCGGTCTCCTTTGGCGAATGGTCGAAACGGAAGCGGATCGTAGCCTACGCTCCGCCGGACTGTCAACGGGACCTCTTCAGCCGTTTTCCCACCTTCACACTTCACCAGCCCCAGGCGTCCGGGACGCCGGCCCACCAATCGTCAGGATGAGCCGCCCGCCAGGCGGCTTGCTGCTTCCAGAGCTTCTCGGTCACGGCCTTGTCCAGTTTGGTCGCCAGCGCCGCATGCAAGTCGGACTGCCGTTGCGCACTCTCCGAGATGATCTCCCGCGCCACGCGCGCCATGATGTCCGGCGGATCGACGAGGTCCAAAGACTGTTTCGTGGATAGGTTGAGGACCAATTGCTCGATCGCCACCCATTTCTCGGCCTTGGCCATCGCCGCCAGGTAGCCGTCAAGGGCCTGGTAGACGTAGGTCACGTACACATAGCCGGCGGCGGACGGCTTCTCGTCCACTTCCCGCTGGCAGGCTTCCAGCGCCCGTCGATAGTCGCCGGCCGCCAGATAGACCTTGGCCTTGGCCAGGTTAGAACCGGAAGCCGCTGCGGCCCCTGTCGCTGATAGACCGGACAGCACGAACATGGCCACAGCGACCAGGGCTCCGCCCCAGGCCATTCGACGCGCGCCTTTTGTCCCTTCCATCACGGCCTCCTTTCGGTTGACCGGCCGGGTCCCGCTTACCGTCCCATGCCCGACTGCGATTGGGTCGGCGAGGTGCTGCCGCTGCGGCGGCCCGACGTCGGCCAGGGCACGCCCTTGTCGTCTTTCATCAAGGGCTGGAGGATGGACTTCACGAGCTGCGTGCCGTAGCCCTCCGTCGCGCCGACGCCGGTCAAGCTGATGAGAAAATTGTACTGCACGCGGTCGGGAAACTGAATGTAGTAGAGCGCCAGCGACCAGCATTGGCAGGGATTTTGATAGACCCCGACCACGTCCGTTTCCGGCCTGGTGCCGGTCTTCATGTCGTAGTAGGTCTTGGCGCCGACCGTCCAGCCCATCGGCAGGCGGGCCGCGATGGTGCCGGTGGCATAGTGGACGGCCGGCGTCGGAGCGAAGACTTCGTTGAAGGAAATGGGATTCCAGATGTCGCCGCGCCGGACGCGGTTGCCGTCCGAGGTGTAGCGCTGGCCCAGTTCGACGTACCAGCGGTCGCTTTGTTGGTAGCGAAGATCCGTGTTCCACTGCGTGAGATTGCCCTGATAAGGATTGAAGAAGGCGTCCACCGCCAGCGACATGGGATTGTGCAAGGCGCTGGTGCCGACCGGATTGCCGACCACGCCCCGCACCCAGAGATCGGAAAACTTTTTCCCCTGCACGGCCACGGTCGGCGCCTGGAGCGGCTGCGACGTCGACAAATAGGTCGGGTCGGTGGGAAAGGGAAACTGCCGGGCCTGGGTCTGCGCGGCGCCCACGTGATAGCTCTGCGCCAGCGTCAAATCCAACCAGTTGAAGGTGCTCCCGTCGGCCCCGATGCTTTGCAGCTTGCTGCGGAACGCGTAGGTCAGCAAATTTTTCTTCGGGAGATCGTCCACCGCGTCCACCTGGACGATCTGCGACTGGTTCGTCGGGGGCACATATTCGTAAATGATCGAGGGCTCGATCGTGTGCAGGAGGCCGCCGCCCTCGGCCCGCGCGAACTTGCGGCTCAGGCGGCTCGACGCATCCAAGCTGGCCCAGAAGGTTTCGCGGTGCACGGACTGGTCCGTCGTGACGCCCCTGGTGTAATAGACCTCGCGCATCTTGAGTTGCGGCGTCACACCGACGACATGGCCCAGATCGACCACGTCGGTCTTGATCGTGGGCATGAGATCGACGCGATTCAACTGGAAGCCCTGGTCCCGGTAAAAATTGACGAAGGTGCCGTCCGCCCCCACGAGCATCGGTCCCCCGCTGAACGGCGCGAAGTCGGCCAGGGCATAGCCGAGCTCCGGCAGGCGCTGAAAAGTCTGCCCGCTCCCCGCCCCGACCGGCTGCAAATACTGGCCGAGCAAATAGAGATTGCCCTGTCCCAGCCGCTGATTAAGCGTGAAGTCCGATTCCTGGCTGGGTAAGGCCCGCAAGGTGCCCGAGTTGCTCAAGTTGTTGAGGATCGTCCGGTCCGAAAGCAGGTTGGCCCGTACGTGCAGCGAGAGGTCGTCGTTGAACTTTTGGGAATGGGTTCCGATGGCCTGGCCGCGGCCGTGCCCGACGACGTTGTCTTCGATGAAACTCACGAACCACTGCCCTTTGGAATGTTTGTCGAGAATGTAGCGGTATTCCACGTCCCCGCCTGACCCCCGGTTCGTCAGGATGTCCGGCGTGACCAACAGATCCTGGCTGGGATTGATCGCCCAGAAAAATCCCTGCCGGTAGTGCGTGCCGAAGCGATTGTCGTAGCCCACCGTCGGCACGAGCGCTCCGCTCTTGCGCATGGAATCGATCGGATACCCGATGGCGGGCAGCGGCACCACCGGAATGTCGTTGACCTGAAGCCAGACGTCTTTGCCCCAGATGCTTTCGCCGACGTTGAGGTCGAGGTCCTTGAAGGTGAAGCGCCAGGCCGGCACTTGGCCGTCCTTCGCATCGCAGTTCGTGAACGAGCCTTCTTTCATTCGATAGTGGTCTTCGGAAAACCGTTGGATGAGGCGCCCGCTCACGAGCGTGTTGGTGTCCTGCATGTAGATCCGGCCGTCCGTCACGACGCCGGCTTGCGTGTTGATGTTGAGTTCCAAGGTGTCGGCGTCGAGCGTCGAGGTGGGATCGACGAGGCGCGCATGGCCCTTGGCCACCACCCGACCGGTCAACCTGTAGACCGTCACGTGGTCGGCCGTCAGTTTGAGCGGTCCTTGGGTGATGACGACGGAACCGTCGGCTTCGAAGATTTCCGCTTCCGCCAACTGCGTCAGGCGCTCGGCGGTGATCTGGATGGGCTGACCGGCGCCTGCTTTGGTCGAGAGGGCCGTCGATTGGTCAGCAGCCGCCGCCGAGGGGATTGCGTCAAACACGGCCATCCAGAACGGCACGGGAACGGGGAAGCCGGACAGCAGGAGGGTCGATCCGATGACGACGGCCCAGGAGAGCCGGCTGAGCCCGGGACGGCGCCGTTTCCCCATCTCATCCCCTGATGGGCGAGAGGCTGCATCCGCGCAGGACGGCCTTCACGTCGCCGACGAGCATCAAGGAGCCCGTCACATAGATCAGGTCGTGCGCGGACGCGAGGCGTTTGGCATGGGCCAAGGCCTCGGCGGGAACCGGCACACGGTGGATCGGGAGATGTCCCCCGTCTCTTCCGATGCCTCCACACGCTTCGACCACGTCCGCCGCCAATTCCTCCGCCGACGTAGCACGGGCCAAGGCCGGTTGCGTCACGATGATCTCGTCGGCCAGAGGAGCCAGGGCCCGGAGAAACCCCGTACGATCCTTGTCCCGCATCATGCCGACGACCAGGATCACCCGCGCCTCCGGCCTGTCGCGCCGAGCCGCCGCCAGATGCTCGGCGAGCGCGGCGGCGGCGGCGGCGTTATGGCCGCCGTCCAGCACGACCGTCGGCCGCCTCTCAACGGTTTCCAAACGCCCCTCCCAATGGGTTCGAGCCAAGCCCTCACGGACCGCCGCCTCCGAGACGGGAAAGCCCTTGTCCGCCAACGTCTCGATGAGGCTCACGGCGCACGCGGCATTGTCGACTTGGTGAGCCCCCGGCAGCGGACACTGCAATCGGTCGAAGGTTCGTCTCACGCTCTCGTATCGAAAGCCTCCCAGGGGATCGCCCGCGGCGCGAAAGTCCGTCCCCCAGCGCAGGCGGGGCGCGCCCCGATCGGCCGCTACCTGCCGAATCACGTCTTCGGCATCCGCCGTGAGACGCCCCGTCACCAGAGGCGTGCGCGCTTTGACGATGCCGGCCTTCTCGAACGCGATGTCACGGACGGTACGGCCCAGATATTCGACGTGGTCGATCGACACGGTCGTAATGGCCGACGCCAGCGGCGCCAAAACGTTCGTGGCATCGAACCGCCCGCCCAGGCCCACTTCGACGACGGCCAGGTCCACCGCCGATTCGGCGAACCGCTCGAAGGCCATTGCCGTCGTGAATTCGAAAAAGGTCGGCGCGCGCTCGAGCCCCTCCATCGCCTGCCGGAGACGGTCGGCGAGCGCGGCGACACGATCTTCCGGGATGTCGTCACCATCGACCCTGATCCGTTCGCGGAAATCCACCAAATGCGGCGACGTGTAGAGGCCGACGCGATAGCCGGCGGCGCGCAGCATGGACGCGGCCATGGCCGCGGTCGATCCCTTGCCGTTCGTGCCGCCGATATGGACCGACGGAAAGCGGCGCTCGGGTCGGCCCAGGCGGGCCAAGAGGGCCTCGATGATCGCCAGTCCGGGCCGGATACCGTGTTTTTGGAGGGAAAAGAGAAACTCGAGGGTCTCGTGATAGGCCATGGCCGGTCGGACGGGACTCAGAGATGTGACAGGAGCGTGCCCAGCGTTTCCTTGAGGCGCTTGCGTTCGACGATCATGTCCACCATCCCGTGATCGAGCAGGAACTCGGCCCGTTGAAACCCTTCGGGCAATTGCTGTTTGATCGTCTGCTCGATGACGCGCGGTCCCGCAAAGCCGATAAGCGCCTTGGGTTCGGCAATGATCACGTCGCCGAGCATCGCCACACTGGCCGTCACGCCGCCGAAGGTGGGATCGGCCAGGATTGTCACGAAGGGCAAGCCGGCCTCACCCAGCCTGGCAACCGCCGCCGAGGTCTTCGCCATCTGCATGAGCGACAAGATGCCTTCCTGCATGCGCGCGCCGCCNNGTCTTCGCCATCTGCATGAGCGACAAGATGCCTTCCTGCATGCGCGCGCCGCCCGAGGTGCAGATCAGCACGAACGGCAGGCGCGCCTCGATCGCGCGCTCGATCCCCCGGCACAGTTTCTCGCCCACGACGGAGCCCATGCTGCCGCCCATGAAGCTGAAATCGAACAGGCCCAGCGCCATCCGGCGGCCTTCGATGAGCCCCTCGCCGACCATCAAGGCGTCCTTGCGGCCGGTCTTGTCCTGCTGCGCCTTGAGGCGGTCGCGATAGGGCTTGGTGTCCACGAAGGCCAGGGGATCGGCCGGCGCCACCTCCGCCTCCCATTCCCGAAAGGTGCCCAAATCGACCAGCAGGGCCAGCCGCTCGTGCACCGAAATGGGGAAGTGGTAGTCGCACTTGGGGCAGACCTTCCAGTTCCGCTCGACTTCCTTGCGATAGATGATCTCCCGGCAGTGGCTGCATTTGAGCCACATGCCTTCGAGCCCCTTGGCGGGCTTGGCCGGTTCACCGGCCGCCGACGCGTCTTTTTTGAACCAGGCCATCGGCGCGGTTACAGGCAAATCTCCTGCCCTTCTTCCAACACGGTCAGACGGGGAATCTGGAAGCGGGACAGTTGCTGGACGATCTGTTCTCGGAAACGCGGCTTGACGTGGTAGACGTAGAGCGGCAGGTCCGGCCGGCGGATTTTCCGAAACGCGCGCGCCAAGAGCGTCGGCGTGAGATGCCGGCTCACGCGCGCGAGGTCGGCCTGCTCGTCCGGAAACGACGATTCGATAAAGACGGCCTTCAACGTGGGCTCGCGCTCGGCCACCCGCCAGATTTCGTCCGTCTCGTAGGTGTCGCCGCTATAGATGAACGAGGACTCCCCCTGTTTGACGAGGAAACCCACCGTGGGCACCAGGTGATTCACCCGAATCGGCGTCACTTCCAGTTTGCCGACGGCGACCGTCCGCTTCGGCGTCATGGCCTGCAAGCGGAAGATCGGCTGTTTGGGCGTCGGCAGCCGGAAAAAATTCGGATAGACCTTGTTGTTGAACAAATGCGATCGCAGCCCGTTCAGCACCTGCGTCGTCCCCACGATCGTGACTGGGCTTGCGCCGTCATCCACCAGATTGTCGGCCAGGGTCGGCAGGCCCTGTACGTGGTCGAAGTGCAAATGCGACAGGAGCACGTGCGTGATCCGGCGCTGCTCCTCCAAGGTCAGGGCGGCGCCGATGGTGCCGGCGTCGACCATGACCGTGCCGTTGACGAGGAACCCGCAGGTACGGCATTGCCCTAATCCCTGGCTTTTTTTGATGAGCTGCTCCGACCCGTGGCAGCCCAGCACTCGAATATTCACGATGGACACTCGCTATCGAACGTGCAACCGAATGCGCCGCAAACGTTCGGGAACCTTACCATAAGACGTGCGAAACCGCGCACGAAACCTTGTATTTTTCAGAGGCCACATCTGGCGCAGCGGCGCCGACGACGCGGCCAGGCCCTATCCAAACGCGATCTTGGCCATCAGCGTCAGCCCCAAGCCGATGCTGCCCAAGCTGGCCAGTCCGCGAACGACCAGACGGGCGGCCGGGCCGGAGGCGCCCGTCGCGGCCAGCGGATACCCGATCAAAAGACCGACGCCGACCATGCCGGCAATGGAGCCGAGGCCGAAGACGACGATGTAGGCCAGCCCCTCCCAGACCGAATGGATCGACGCCACCACCAGGAGCATGAGCGCCGCCGAACCAGCGAGCCCGTGGACCATGCCCACGACAAGCGGCCTGGCCGGCGGCGCCTCGTGGCTGTGCTGGTGCGCCGCGCCGCGGCGATGGCTGTGCCAATGCACGTGCGCGACGCCATCGTGATCGTGCCGGTGGAGATGCCAGCCCTCCCGGATCAGCGCAGCGCACAACGATCCGCCCAAGGCGACCAACATGGCCCCGACGAGAAACTCGAACCCCTGCGCGAGCGCCGCGGGAATCGTGAGGTTCAGCAGCAACACCGCCAGCCCGACTGCCAGCAACATGGCCGTATGCCCGCAGCCCCACCAAAAACCGATCCAGCCCGAGGCCCGCCAATCGCGTCGATCGGCCACGAGGGTGGAGACCGCGGCCAGATGGTCCGCGTCGAGCGCGTGCCGGGCTCCCATCAAGAGCCCTACACCGGCCAAAGTGATCAGTCCCGGTTCGGTCATGCGTACGGCGGCGGACGGCGCGTGCCGTTCATCCGCCCCTGGCGTGCATTTCGAGGTGAGGATCGGCCCTGAGGCGTTGGACTTCGATCAACCGTTCTTCCCGGAGCCCCAGCGGTTCGAGCGCTTTGCGTTCCTCGGCACCCCGGTCCTTGCGCTGCGCCCAGCCGTTCCGGATGAGATCTTTGATGGCCTCGCGGGATACGCCGCCCCGTAGCGGTTCGCGCAGGTCCGTGCCGTCTTTGGCGTAGAGGCAGAGATACCAGAGGCCGTCGGCCGTGAGCCGGCTCCGGTCGCAGGTTGCGCAAAAGGGCGCTGTGGTCGACGCGATGATGCCGAAGGTCAGGCCGTCCGGCAGCCGATACCGCTGTGCCGGAGCGGACGAGACTTCGACAATGGGTTCGATCCGGCCGTAGCGCCGGCCGAGGGTCTCCAGCATGGCATCGCGCGAATAGACCTTCGCAAGGGACCAGTCGGTCGCCCCGCCCACGTCCATATATTCGATGAAGCGAACTTCGGCGCGGAAGCGGCGGCCGTATTCGATGAGATCGGCCAACTCGTCGTCGTTGAAGCCGCGCATGACGACCGTATCGAGCTTGAGACCTTGGAAGCCCACCCCGAGGGCCATCTCGATACCGTCGAGCACTTGGGCCAAAGTGTCCCGCCGGGTGAGCGTCTTGAACCGCTCCGGCTTCAAGGTGTCGAGGCTGATCGTCAACCGGTGCAGGCCGGCGTCCCGGAGGGCTTCCGCCTGCTCGTTCAAGAGAATGCCATTGGTGGTCAAGGCCAGGTCGGTGATGCGGGCATGGCTGCGGAGCATGCGGATCAAGGCCGGCAGGTCGCGCCGCAGCAGGGGCTCGCCGCCTGTCAAGCGGACCTTGTCCACGCCGAGCTCGGTGAACAGATCTGTCAGGGCGTAGATTTCCTCGAAGCTCAGGAGGGTTTCGCGGGGCAGCCAGGCATAGTCCTCTTCCGGCATGCAGTACTTGCAGCGCAAGTTGCACCGATCGGTCACCGACAGCCGCAGGCTCTTCAAGGGCCGGCCGAAGGTGTCCGGAACGGACGGAGCCGCGGGAAGCGGCCGAGACGTCATGGATGCTCCTCGACCCAGACGTCGCCGTCCGGCGTCTGCTCGCGCTTCCAGATCGGCGTGATCTGCTTGAGTTCGTCGATGCACCATTTGCAGGCCCGGAAGGCCTCGGCCCGGTGTTCGGCCCCGACGACGATCAGAACAATGTTCTCGCCGATGTCGATGTCGCCGTAGCGGTGCAGGACCAGCACCTCCAGCACGTCGAAGTCCTTGAGCGCCCGCTCGCGAATTTCCCGCAGTTTTTTCTGGGCCATGCCCTCGTAATGCTCGAAGGTGAGGCTGCTCACGTCCCGGCCCTTGGAACGGTCCCGCGCCGTGCCCAAGAACGTCGCGATGCCGCCGATCCGTTTCGAGCGGCGCTTGACCCGCTCGATCTCCGCGTCGACCGAAAAATTTTCGCGCTGGATACGAACCAGCATGTGGTCTACGTCGTCGCCCGTGCGAGCGGCCTCTTCGGCCTTTGTCCGGTCCGTCGGCTGATCGGTTTTCGTCGTCATACGGCCCCTCCGGCAAACGGCGGCAGCAACGCGATTTCGTCGCCGGCCTGAATCGTCGTGTCGTCGTGCGCGATCTCTTGGTTGACCGAGACCAGCACCTTTTTCTTGTGAATCAATTCGCCGAGCTGCGGATGCGCCGCATCCAACAGGGCCACCAAGTCTTTGACCCGTCCGCCCACCGCCAGCGGGATGGCCAGATCGCCTCGGCTTCCGGCCAGCGACTTGGTCACGCCGAACAACTTGACCGTCACGGTGGCGTGCTCGCTTCCCATCCTGGCTCACCCGGCTGTGCGCTGATAGAGACCCGACTTGCCGCCGGACTTGGCGAGCAGGCAGATGTCGCCGAACTCCATGCCCTTGTCCACGGCTTTGCACATGTCGTAGATCGTCAGCGCCGCCACCGACGCCGCCGTCATGGCTTCCATTTCGACGCCGGTCGGTCCGGTGGTCTTGGCCGTCGCCGTGATCGTGATGGCGCAGCGGCCCCGGCGATCGGGCCGGGACGTCTCCTCGAAGGCAATGTCCACACTCGACAATAACAGCGGATGGCACATGGGAATCAGGTCCGGCGTGCGTTTAGCGCCCATCACCCCGGCGACCTGGGCCACGGCCAGCACGTCTCCCTTGGCGATTTTCCCCTGCCGGATTTTTTTCAGCGTGCCCGGGAGCATGAAGACCTTCGCCTGGGCGGTGGCGGACCGTTCGGTGGACGGCTTGGCGGACACATCCACCATCCGCGCCCGACCCGATTCGTTGAAGTGCGTGAACTCAGCCATTTTCATCGCAAAATCGCCGGGTTTTGGCGCCGACGAGGGAATGAATTATAAAAGTCGTCTTGAAAAGGAGTCAAGCAACATTCTTGACGGAACCGGCAGCCATCCCTCATCATGCGCCCATGTCCGATACCGTCAAGATCGAACGGCTCGAATTCCTGGCACGATGCGGCGTCACCTCTGAGGAACGGGCCCGCCCCCAGCCGATCACTGTCGACGTAGAACTCGAATATCCTCGCACCGGCCTGCACTCGGCCGCCAAATCGGATGACATCGCCCAGGCCGTGGACTACGCCGCCATCGCCGAGACGATCACGGCCGTCGGCGAAACGGAATCCCATGCCCTGCTCGAAACCTTCGGCGCACGCCTGGCTGACATCCTCTTGGCTCGGTATCCGATCCAGTCGATCCGACTCTGGGTCAGAAAAACGATTCCTCCCGTGCCCGGTGTCACAGGCTCCGTAGGAGTCACGGTGACGCGGCGCCGCACCGACGCGCCCGGCGATCCGCCGCCAGCCGACTTTCTGCTCGAACAGGCTCATCTGATTCCCAAAGGCGCCGTGCTCGACGTCGCCTGCGGCACAGGCCGGAACGCCCTCTTCCTCGCCTCACGCGGCTACCGCGTGGAGGGGCTGGATCGCGATGACCAGGCCTTGCACAGCCTGCGTGAAGCGGCGGTGAAGAGGGGCATAACGGGCCTCACGGTCCGCACACTCGACTTGGAAGCGGACGGAGGGCCCATCCCCGCACTGCCTGCCAAGGCTTACGAGGGGATCATCGTCTTTTTTTATCTGCACCGCCCGCTGATCCCGGCCCTGCTCAGGGCCTTGAAGCCGGGGGGCGTGCTCATCTACGAAACCTTCACGGTCGAAAACCACCGGCTGCGCCAGCACCCCCGGCGGCGGGAATTCTGCCTGGAACCGAACGAGCTGCTCCATTTAACCAAGGGCTTGCACGTCGTGCATTACGATGAAGGCGATCACCAGGGAAGCGCGGGCACTGCCGCCTTCACCGCCCGCTTGGCCGCCCGTACGACCCAAAGAGACACGGAGAGGACCCCCGCCTAACATGCCGCCGACCGCCTCCAGAATCGACTTGCACCTGCACACGACCCATTCGGACGGGAGTCTCCCTCCGGCCGAAGTCGTGGCCTTGGCCAAACAGGCATCGGTTGTCGCCCTCGCCATTACCGACCACGACATTCTCAGCGGCATAGCGGAGGCTGCGGAAGCCGGCCGCGCGGTGGGGATCGAGGTCATTCCCGGCGTCGAAATCAGTTCCCGCTACGGAGACAGCGAACTCCACATGCTCGGCTATTATCTGGACGTGTCCGATCGTACGCTGGCCGACCGCCTGGCGCAGTTGCGGGCCGGCCGGCGCGACCGGAATCCCCGCATCATCGAGCGCTTGCGCGCGCTGGATATGGAGATCACGTACGAGGAAGTGGCGGCCCTCGCCGGCACGGAATCGGTCGGCCGGCCGCACATCGCGCGGGTCTTGATGCAGAAGGGGTATGTCCAGTCGGCCAAGGAAGCCTTCGACCGCTATTTAGCCGAGGGCCGACCGGCCCATGTCGCCCGAGAGCTTCCGGAGCCGGCCGAGGCGATTCGCTGGATTAGGGAAGCGGGCGGCGTGCCGGTGCTGGCCCACCCCCTCTGGACGAAACTGAACGAGCAGGGCCTCCTGACCCTCTGCCAGACATTGAAGAACGAGGGGCTCGGCGGCATCGAAGTCCACTACAGCACCCACAAAAAATCTCAGACGAGCGAATACCTAAATATCGCCAAACGGCTGGACCTCCTCGTCACCGGCGGCAGCGATTTTCACGGTGTCACCAAGCCGGACATCGAAGTGGGCGTCGGCCGCGGCGGGCTGAAAGTGTCGCCCAAGCTGCTGGAGCCTCTCCAAAAAGCCGCTGCCGCCTAGCTCCGGAGGGCACATGCACCGATCGAAACAGGGCCGTACGTGCCTTCTCCGGTCGCTCTGGTCCCTCGTCATGGCCCTCGCGATCGGTTGGCCTCTTGCCGCCACTGCAAGCTGGGCTCAGTCCGGCGGCAGTTCGGACGACCGCAGTCCGCTGGACGGATTCGGTCCACCATCAGATGGCCGCCGGCAGCAGCCGGAGAGGCTCACCCCAAGCCAGAGCGTGCCGCGCTCTCCCGCCCATGCCGCACCCAACAATCAGGCGCTCATTCCCCTCCTGCCAAACCGCCTTTCGATTCCATCGCCCCAAGGCAGTGGCCCGTCGAATGCGACGACGTCAGGCGGGCCGAGCGGGCCCGCCCCTTCCGGAGGGTTAGGAATCGGAGGACGGCGGTAGGGATTCCCGAAGAATCGCGAGAGGCGATACCGGACAATTCAGTTGTCCGGCGCTTCGACGATGTGATTTTCGAACCGCGTGCAGCCCTCGGCCAGCAGCCGATTGGTCAGCATCTCCCCCGGCCATTCGATCGGCAGGTCCGCGGTAAAAACCCAGACGTCCGGCGACGTCCAGACCGGGCCGTGATCCTCCGGCAATTCCGGATCGAAAAGATCGGTCCAGACCGGCATGTAGACGCCGTTGCCGCATTGAGTATGGAGGTGGACGATCGTCCGGCTGCGCACGATCGGATCGAGCTCGCGCCAGACGGCGATCGTCTCGTCGGCCAGCCGGTGCAGGCGCACGGCGTTCTGCGCATCGAACATGGCGTAGGCGGCGAAGACCGGCGCTTCGAGCATGTGCGGGGCCGACGCCAACTCGGGACATTGCGCGACGAGGCCGGCCAGCAACAGCCGGCGGTCCTCGTCGTCCAACGACTCCGGCAACCCGGGCTCCGGCGACCCCATCAATTCGAACAAGAGATAGGCCGTCGATTCCACCGGCGCGTGCAGCCGGTGGGCCAAGGGATGGCGCCGGGACGTTTCGGCCAGGCTCGATGTGTGATCGAACAGGTTGTGCAGCGTGAAGAGATCCAGGGTCGCGTCCGTCAGCAAGCGGGCCTCCGTCCGCACCACGGTGCCTGGCGGCAGATGCAAGTGCTTGTGCAGAAGGTCCGCCGTGGCGACGGGATCGACCCGCAGCCGCAGCGGCGTCGGCAAATTAGCCTGCAAGGGCAGTTCCAGCGCGCCAAGCACGGCATAGGTGGGCCGTTCGTCCGGCTCGCCGTCCTGCATGATGGAACACGCGGCTTCGGCCAGCAGGTCGAACAACCATTCGGCCATTTCCTCATCCAGCGCCGCCAGCACGGTGAGCAGATCGTCTTCCCGATCCTGATCCAAAAACGCTTGCAGCGTCTCGACGGCGGCGTCCGCGTCACCGTGATCGTGGCGGCGCGCATTGATCAAGTGAATCAAGTCGCGCGTCAGCGGATCGGGACGGTTCCAATGCGGCATGGGTTCCTCCGGCGAGAGCGAAACGAACTATGGCAGGATCGTGTTCACGTGGACGTGTTGCGATGTCGTTGCCCGCATGTTGCCAAACTTGCCCCCTCGGAGGCAAGCCCCCCGCGCCCCGGGTCGGGCGCCGCTCACTCCCCGATCACCTTCACAAGGACGCGCTTGCGCCGGCGGCCGTCGAATTCGCCGTAGAAGATCTGCTCCCACGGGCCGAAATCCAACCGCCCCTCGGTGATCGCCACGACGACCTCGCGGCCCATGAGTTGCCGCTTGACGTGCGCATCGCCGTTGTCTTCGCCGGTTTCGTTGTGCCGGTAGGTCGCGGCATGAGGGGCGAGCCGTTCCAAGAAGTCGTCGTAGTCTTGCAGCAGGCCGGGCTCGTCGTCGTTGATGTAGACGCTCGCCGTGATGTGCATGGCATTGACCAAGACCAGACCTTCCGTCACGCCGCTCTTTCGCACCACGGCCTCGACCTGGGGCGTGATGTTGAGATAGGCGCGGCGCGTCTTGGTCTCGAACCAGAGCTCTTCGCGATAGGACTTCATGGCGGCACGATCGACGGCGCGACGGATTGTGCGCCGCTCCGCGCGCCGATTGCAAGGGCGTCGGCGCCGGACGCCTCGACCCGTGCGTGGCACGCCCGCGACGCATCGACTATAATTGGCCCGCACCGTGGCACAGGAGGTATCCGGCCTATGGCCCGTCCGTCTCGATACCCGTCCTTGTCGGCCAATGCCCTGACCGTCCTCAGACGTCGGTACCTGGCCAAGAACGCGTCGGGCGCGGTCTGCGAGTCCCCGACGGCCCTCTTTCGGCGCGTCGCCGCCAATATTGTCGAAGCGGAGGGCCGGTATCCCGACGGCCGCGAGGCCCGGCCGCGTATGGCCCGCGTTTTTTTCGATCTGATGCGCTCGCTGGATTTTTTGCCGAACTCCCCCGCCTTGATGAACGCCGGCCGCACCCTACAGCAACTCTCCGCCTGCTTCGTCCTGCCGGTGGACGATTCGCTCGATTCGATCTTCGAGGCGGTGAAAGAGCAGGCGCTCATTCACCAATCCGGGGGAGGCACCGGGTTTTCTTTCAGCCATCTGCGTCCCAAAGACGATCGCGTGGCCACGACCAACGGCGTGGCCTCCGGCCCTGTGTCGTTCATGAAGGTTTTCAACATGGCGACGGAGGTCATCAAACAAGGCGGTACGCGCCGCGGCGCCAACATGGGCATCCTGCGGATCGACCATCCCGACATCCTCGAGTTTATCGCCAGCAAGCGGTCGCCGACGGAATTGACGAACTTCAACCTGTCTGTCGGCGTGACCGATACCTTCATGCGCGCGCTCGACCGAGGCCACGACTACCCCTTGGTCAACCCCCGCAACGGGCGGACCGTCGCGCGGCTCAAGGCCGCTGCTGTCTTCGACCGACTGATCGACGCGGCCTGGTTGTCGGGCGAACCGGGCATCGTCTTTCTCGACACCATCAATGCGGCGAATCCCACGCCGCAGATCGGCCCGATCGAAGCCACCAATCCGTGCGGCGAACAACCGCTGCTGCCGCACGAGTCCTGCACGCTGGGCTCGATCAACCTCGCCCGCTTCGTAGCGGGTCCTCCGTCACGCCCGCGCATCGACTACCCCCGCCTGGCCCGCGTCGTCCCCCTGGCTGTCCGATTCCTGGACGACATCCTCGACATGAACCAATATCCCTTGCCGGCCATCGCGGCCATGACGACCGGCAACCGCAAGATCGGCCTGGGCGTAATGGGTTTCGCCGACCTCCTGATCCGGTTGAACATCCCCTACGGCTCGTCCGACGCCTTGGAGACGGGCGAACGCCTCATGCGGTTCATCCGGCGGGAAGCCCGCCGTGCGTCCGCCGACCTGGCCAAGACCCGCGGACTCTTTCCGAATTTCAAGGGCAGCCGGCTGGAATCGGAGGGGCGGCGTCAGCGCAACGCCACGGTCACGACGGTCGCCCCGACGGGCACCATCAGCATCATCGCCGACTGCTCGCCCGGCATCGAACCGCTCTACGGCGTGAGCTTCGTCCGCACGGTCATGGAAGACGTCCGCTTGGCCACGATCCACCCGGAATTCGTGCGGAGCCTGCGCCGTGCCAACCTCTACTCGCGCCGTTTGCTCGCCCAGGTCGCAGCGAACGAATCCATTCAGCACCTGACGGAGCTTCCTCCGTCCCTGCGCCGCCTGTTCGTCACGGCGCACGACATCGCGCCCGCGCACCATGTGCGGATGCAGGCCGTGTTCCAACGCTACAGCGACAGCGGCGTGTCGAAAACCATCAATCTTCCGCCCACCGCCACGCGCCAAGACGTGGCCGACGCGTTTCGCCTGGCCTATCGATCGGGCTGCAAAGGCCTGACGGTGTTCCGGTCCGGCAGCCGGGAGAAACAGGTTCTGTCCTGCGCGAACGTGCAGTACTGTTGAGGCCCCCGCCGACACTCCTCTCCGTGTCTTATAAGCGGCCACACGCATCCCGCGGCTTTCGTTTGACTTGGCGCAAGAGGCGATGGTATGTAGCCTGCCACTGCGATCCGCACAGCAGACCGCTCCCATGCCAGGAGGAACGACGCGATGCTGAACAGGCCCTTGGATGCTCCTCTCGAAGGCGGCGCTGCCGCGCTTCCCGCGTGGAATCTGTTGTTTGCCCAAGAACCGCAAGCCGACCTGGACTTGGAAGATTCCGCCGGCGACGCGGACAAGACGATGATGATGGGTTCTCCCGGCAAAGGCCCGGATCAACCGAAGGGCTCCAACAAGACCTTGCTCATCGCCTTGGCCGTCGTCGGACTTGGGGCGGCCGCCTATTTTGCAATGGACCCCGATGCCATGATGGCGCTCTTCGGGGGCGCGCCGGAAGAACCGGCGATGACCGCGATGCCGGCCATGCCTGCACCCCCTCCTCCGCCCCAGCCGAAACCGGCCGTCCCGCCTGCTCCACAGATGGCGCAACCGGCTCCGGCTCAACAGCCAGCCTCGGCGCCGCCCCCGGCTGCGCCGACACCCATCGCCCAAGCCCCACAGTCAGCGGCTTCGACCGTTCCTACGGCCCCGGCGCCTGCCATGCCGGCAGCGACGCCCGCAATGGCACCCAAACCTCCGGCTCCAGGACAGCCGCTCGCGCCAAGTTTTGGAGAAGGTGACCGTGTCCTCCTGGCTGGCGGGCCGATGAATCTTTCAGCCGATGCAGCCGGGTCCAAGCCTGGACCGGCTGTGCAACCCAATGTGCCGCTCGTCGTCACGGACGGCGAACTGCGGAACAACGTGTGGGTGTACCAAGTACGGACGCCTCAGGGCGGGAGCGGCTGGATCGCGGAAAAGCAACTCAAACCCGCCGGACATTAATAGCCGACCTCTTCCGCTGCCGCACGTCGCGTAACGACGTCATAAACCGCCGTCTGGCTCGGTCCCGCGCATGGTATACTGCACGTCCATGCCGACACTTCGCGCTCTCCTGTTCGACTTTGACGGGGTTATCGCCGACAGTGAGCCGGTCCACTATGCCGCACTCCGGCAGGTCTTGGCCGAGATCGGTATCGACCTGACTGAAGCGGACTACTACGAACATTACCTTGGATTCGACGACAAGGGATGTTTCACAGCCGCCTTGACGGCTCAGGGTCGCCCGCTCTCCCCCTCGATCATCGACGATCTCGTCAGACGGAAGGCTGCGCTCTTTCTCACGCACATCCGGCAACATCTGGTCATCTTCCCCGGAGTGCGCGAGATGGTGCGGGCGGCGGCGGGGCGGTTTCGGTTGGCCATCGTCTCCGGCGCCCTGCGCCATGAAATCGAATTGATCCTGGAACAGGCTGGCATCCGGAAAGAATTCGAACACATCACCAGTTCCGAAGACATCCGCCGAGGCAAGCCGGACCCGGAAGGATTTCTCCACGCCCTGGCCGCCCTGAACCGATCGGCCCATTCCGAGGCTTCTCCCCTGGCGGCGGGCGATTGCCTCGTCATCGAAGACTCCATTCCCGGCATTCGCGCGGCCCGCGCGGCTGGCATGAAAGTCCTGGCCGTCGCCAACACGCATTCGCTCCAGAATTTGGGCGAGGCGGACGCTCTCGCCACGACCCTGGTCGGCACGGATTTGGACGAACTGCGGCAGCGGCTGTGGGGCGCGGGATGAAGATCTGTTCACTGCTGCCCGGCGCGACGGAAGTCATTGCCGCCCTGGGGCTCGCCGACCATCTCGTCGGGATCAGCCACGAATGCGATTTCCCGCCAGCGGTGCAGGGCAAGCCGGTGCTGGTCATCCCCGCCATCGAGGCCAGTCGAGCGGCCAGCAGGGAGATCGACCGCCAAGTCGTGGAGACCTTGGCCGCCGGCCAGCGCCTTTACGCCCTCGACGAACGGAGCTTCGTCGTAGCGCGACCGGACCTCGTTATCACGCAAGACCTCTGCCAGGTTTGCGCCGTCACGCCGGATCAGCTCGATCGCGCCCTAGAGCAGTTGACGCCGCCCCCGCGTCTCTTGACGCTCAACCCGCTGAGTTTGGCGGACGTTCTGGCCGACGTCGCGCGGATCGGCAACGCGGTCGAGCAGGCGCAAGCCGGGCAAGCCCTGGCCGCACGGCTTCGTACTGACTTGGAGTCCGTACGCCGCCGCGTGTCGGGCGCCATGACGAAGCCACGCGTAGCCTGCCTCGAATGGCTCGATCCGCTGTATATCGGCGGGCATTGGGTGCCGGAGATGGTGGAGTGGGCCGGCGGCCAAGACCTTTTTGGTTCGCCTGGTCGCCCCTCCCGCAAGATCGCCTGGGAGCAGGTCCGGGATGCGGCACCGGACATCATCGTCATCATGTCCTGCGGATTCTCCGTGGCCAGGACGCTAGCGGAGCTGTCGGCGCAGCCGCCGGCCCAACGATGGCCCGGATGGGACGACGTGCCGGCCGTCCGAAGCAAACGGGTGTATGTCGTGGACGCGGCATCCTATTTCAGCCGACCCGGGCCTCGATTAGTCGAAGGGGTCGCGATCCTCGCGGCCCTCCTCCATCCGGACCTCTGCGCCGAACACGAGCGGCCGACCCCGCAGCAGGCGCATCGGCTGGCTTAAGACACAGGGTCGCCCTTCCCATGACATCCGACGAAGCCCAGGCCTATTGCACCGCGCTCACCAAGCGTAGTGGGAGCAACTTTTATTATTCGTTTTTCTTTCTCCCGCGCACGCGGCGGGACGCCATGTACACGATCTACGCCTTCTGCCGCGAGGTGGACAATGCGGTGGACGAGGCCCCGGCCGGTAGCGACCCACACGACGCGATCCGGCAATGGCGAAATGAATTAGCCGCCGCCTATCGGGGCGCGCCCACCTTTCCCGTGACCATCAGCTTGGCCGAGCATGCCCGCCGGCTCGCCATTCCCCGGACGCTCTTCGAAGAACTGATCGCCGGAATGGAAATGGACCTGGACAGGAACCGCTATGCGACCTTCGAGGATCTTCGGCTCTACTGTTATCGGGTTGCCTCGGTGGTGGGGCTGATCTGCTTGCGCGTCTTTGGGACGACGTCGCCCCTCGCCGACGACTATGCCGTCGACCTCGGCCTCGCCTTCCAGCTCACGAACATCCTGCGCGACCTGGGAACGGACGCGGACCGCGGCCGCATCTATCTCCCGCAAGACGAACTGGTCCGGTTTGGCTATGGAGAGGACGCCATGCTGGCCAAGACCCATTCGCCGGCCTTCCGGCAGCTCATGCACTTTCAGACCGAACGGGCCGCCGGCTACTACGAGAGAGCCGAGCAGGCGTTTCGCCGGATGCCGGCGGCGGACCGTCGGGCGCTGCTTCCGGCCGAAATCATGCGCGGCATCTACAGTCGCATCCTCCGCCGCATCGTCGCCGACGAGTACCGGGTGTTCGGCCCCCGCATCACCGTCTCACCGGCCCGCCGCCTGGCCCTTGCCACCGGCATCTGGCTCAAATCCCGTTTTGCCTAACACCTCTGCTTGTCATACACGCCCACACGGTCGCCGTTGACTGGACCCATCCTCACTCTCTATCATGCTGGCGGATCGGGCTCTCCACACAGTCGCTATCATGACGCTCCAGGAACTCAGCGCATCCCTTCACGACTGCCAGCGGTGCAAATTGGCGAAGCTGGGGCGGACCCAGGTAGTCTTCGGTGTCGGCAATCCGCATGCCGACATCATGTTCGTGGGAGAAGGCCCTGGGTTTTACGAAGACAAACAAGGCGAACCCTTCGTCGGAGCCGCGGGCAAGCTTTTAAACGATCTGCTCAAGTCTATCGGCCTGGCCAGGTCCGACATTTATATCGCCAACGTGGTCAAATGCCGCCCGCCGAACAACCGGGACCCGGAACCGGACGAAGTGGACACCTGCAAGCCTTTTCTTTTGCAGCAAATCGACCTGATCGGTCCGAAACTGGTCTGCTCGCTGGGGAAATGGGCCACACAAACCCTGCTGAACCGGCCGGTCAGCATCATGGCGATGCGCGGGAAGGCCATCTCCCTCGACCGCTTTACCCTCTTTCCCCTGCTCCATCCGGCAGCCGCGTTGCACCAGGGCAATCTGCGCGGGTCGCTGGAGGAAGATTTCAAAAAGCTCAAGGCCTATTTGGACCATCCGCCGGTTCCTGCTCCCGGGGCAGCCGGGCAACCGACTTCACCCGCTCCAACGGAACCGCTACAGTCGTCTCAGATGAGACTGTTCGGCTAGTCGGTCGGCATGGCTCCCCGCCTCCTTCCGACACATTTTATCAGTAGTTGACACAGATGACGGGGTTTGATAGCGTGGCCGCCGTCTGACCGGTGGAGAGATCATGCCGCGTCGTCCGCAACTGCTCGTCGGAATCGGCCTTCTCCTTTCCCTGTTCTCTCTGACCTCTTGCGTTGCCCGTCACCCGGCGGGCATCGCCAGTTCCTCCGCGCCCGTGACACTCACTTACACGGTCCTTGGTCCGACGGAAGAAACGGATTGCGCCTCGTGGATCTTCGTCATCCCGATCGGCGTCAAAGACGCGACCCACGAAATCATCGACAGACTGGTGAAGGATAAAGGAGCCGACGCCTTGATCGGCGTCACAGTCGAAGAACGCATTTGGGCCTTCCCCTTGCCGATCTTCGGAAGGGACTGCACGATCGTCAAAGGCCTTGCGGTAAAAAACGCTCGATGATCTCTCAGCCCAACAAGACAGCCTGCCGGTCCCACATGCAAGCCGGCCTCGTTCTCCTGACCGCCTTGCTTGTCATGTTCTCCGTCGCATCCTGTTCATCGACCGGGGCGATCGCCCCGTCGACGCTGCCCGTAACCGGGAAATATGTCGTGCTGGGCGGAGTAGAAACCGCCTCGTCCTGCGGACTCATGATCGCCGTGGTCCCAGTCAAACACCCCAAACCGTTGAGCGATCTCATCGACGATTTGGTCAAAGAAAAGGGCGGCGACGCCTTGATTGAAGTCTCGTCCGAGTCGTCATTTTTCACGGCCCTGCTCTACACACAAGCCTGCCTGGAAGTGCGCGGCAAGGTCGTGAAGTTTTCCAGATAGCCACCTCATAGCCACCTCTCACAAGTAGGTCTCCCATGGTTACACGAGGCCGTTTCGTCTTACGGGTTCTCGTCGGGTGGAGTTTAGTTCTTTTGGTATCCGGCTGCGTGCCCGACATCGCTCCACCGGCGTTGACGTTTCCGGTGAAAGAACAGGAAGTGCCCGTCACGCTGGCCATCGGCCCCTTCGATACCTCAAAAGTCGTCTGGGAAGGACAGCCGGTCAGTGACAATCTCCACGAGACACTACAAACATCCGTCAAGGAGACGTTGGGACGCACACAGATCTTCAAAGATATCGTCATCCTCAAGCTGCCTGAAAAGACAAATGATCCGGAAAAGATTCTGGCGGCGGCACGCGAGAGCAAGGCCGACATCCTCATGGTGGGAGAAGTCAAAGAATATAGCGCGGATGCCCCCTGGGCATTCGGAACACGATTCGAGGTCGACATCAAAGTGCAGGCCCGGCTCTACAACGTCCATTCCGGCGCGCAGGTCTGGAAGAAAACGGAAAAGGTCAAGGTGGCCAAGGACGGGTCCGGCTTCAAGAAGCAGGAATCCTTGGACGTGATCACCCGCTATGTCGCCATGCCGCCGATCGCGGCCGGCATCCTGCCGCCGATGGTGGACTATATCCAGACGGACTACCTGGCCACGCTCAAATCCCAAACCAAAGGCACGGCCGTAGCGGAGGGCACCGAGGTCTTCGGGGGGGCCGAGATGGCCAAGGTCGACGCGGAACTGACTCCCCCTGCGACGGCAACCAGACCCAAAGACCATGCCTTTGCCGTCGTTGTCGGGATCGAGGACTACCGGGATCTGCCACGCGTGGACTACGCCAAACGCGACGCCGAGTCGGTCAAACAATACCTGATCAAAGCGATGGGCTATCGCGAACAGAATATCGTCATGATCCTTAACGACCGTGTCACAAAGAGCCAGCTCGAGGCGCGTTTTGAAAAGTGGCTGCCCAAGCAGGTAGCCCAATATTCCGATGCCGAGGTCTTCGTGTACTACGGCGGCCATGGGGCACCCGATCCGGATACGAACCAGGCCTATCTGGTACCCTACGACGGAGACCCCTCGTTCTTGGAAACGACCGCCTACCCCCTCAAGCGCCTTTACGACACGCTGGGCAAGTTGCCGGCCAAGCAAGTGACCGTGGTCATGGACTCCTGCTTCTCCGGTGCCGGCGGACGCTCCGTCATCGCCAAGGGTACGAGGCCGATGCTGATCAAAGTCGAAAATCCGCTCATGGCGACGCAGAACATAGTCGTATTGTCCGCCGCCGCCGGCAACGAGGTGAGTAACGCCTATCCGGCCAAGCGGCACGGGCTATTCACCTACTACTATCTCAAGGGGCTTCAGGGCGAGGCCGATGCCGACAAGGACGGCGACGTGGAGGTCGAAGAACTCTACAGCTACATCAAGGTGCAGGTCGAAAAAGACGCGAGGCGGATGCAGAAAGAGCAGACCCCGCAACTGCTTCCCGGCACGGATCTCTTGGGAGACCGGGCCAAACAGCGCCTCGTCGAGTTCAAGAAATAGCGGCGAGATCGGGCCTGGCGAAGGGATCGGCCGGAGGCTCTCAGGCTCCGGCCTGTTTTTCGCCTTCGGCGGGATTCACATCCGCCGCTTCACCGTCGGCCGTTGACGGCTCATCCGCATCGGGCGATTCGAACCAATTCACCAGCATATCGTCCCACCAGGTTTCATCCACCTCGCCCCCCGGATCGACACCCAGGCAGGCCACCTGCTCTTTCGTGATGGTGGGGGACACGGCGGAAGGATCGAACCGTGCCCGATCGATCACTTCTTTGGTCGCATACCCGCCGACGATCCAGGCGTCCGGGTCGGAGCGGCGCGACTTATACGCCTTCAAGCCGTGTTTCAGGTATAGAAAAATCGCCCGCTGGCCCTCATCCTCGATTCCCGTAGGCGGGAGGCTGAGTGTCTTCTCGATCTTCTTGCGCCACTCCCGCCGCTCGTAGCGCGACGTGAGCAGTTGCAGCATGCGCCGTCCGTCTTCCAGGTTTAGGGGCACAGTTATGTCTCCTTGTGCGGGCGGCCCGCTAGTTTCCGGCGATGGTCATTTCACGGATTTTCAGCGTGGGGCTGGCCACACGCCCGCGAAACACCACGTCGTTCCCGATCATGTCGATATTCGCCAGCATGTCCTTGAGATTGCCCGCAATGGTGATTTCTTCGACGGGATAGGCTAACTCGCCGTTTTCGATCCAATACCCGGCCGCGCCGCGGGAATAGTCGCCGGTCACGAGATTGACCCCGAAGCCGATCAGTTCGGTCACATACAAGCCGTGGCGGACGGATGCGACGATCGTGTCCGGCTTGAACGGCCCGGGCGCCAGGGAAAAATTCGTGGGGCCGACCGAGGGACTCTCCCCTACGGCTCGCGACGCATTGCCGGTGGATGCCAGACCGAGTTTTCGGCCCGAATAACTGTCCAGAAGGTAACTGGCTAAGCAGCCCTGCTCAACCACTGTCGTCATCCTCGTCGGCAGTCCTTCCCCGTCGAAGGGCCGCGAGCCCAGCCCGCCGGGCAACAGACCATTGTCGGTCACCGTTACACAATCAGACGCGATCACCTGACCCAAGCGCCCGATCAGAAACGAGGCCCCCTTGTACACCGCATAACCGGACACCGCGCTGCACAGATGGCCGAGCACGCTGGCCGCCGTCTCTTGGTCGAAGATCACGGGCGCTTTGGTGGTGCCCACCTTTTTCGCACCCAACCGGCGGACCGTACGCCGCGCCGCCTCCACTCCCACGGACTCGGGGGACGCCAGCATGCCGTACGTGCGGCGCACGTCGTACCAGGAATCCCGCTGCATGGCGGTCCCGCCCGGCTCCGCCGCGATCGGTGAAACCGACAGGGAGAAGCTGCTGCTCCGGTAGTCGCCGAGAAACCCGTGACTATTGGCCAGGACGACCCGCCCTGCGGCGGAATTGAAATCGGCGCCTTCCGAGTTGACGATCCGCGCATCGGCCGACATCGCGGCCGTTTCGGCGCGCCGCGCCGCCTCGATTTGAGCGTCTGTCGAGAGCTCCGTCGGATCGTAGATACCCAGATCGAGCCGCTCTTGCGTCATGAGAGAAGGATCGGGCAGACCCGACGCCTCGTCTTCCACGACGGCGCGGGCCAGGGCGCATGTCTCTTCGACCAAACCGGCCAAGGACTCGCGGGAGAAATCCGACGTGGAGACGCTGGCCGAACGTTTACCGACGAAGACCCGCAGCCCCAGGCGTTTTTCCCGGGCCTTCGTCAAGCGATCGACGGTCGCCAGCCGCACCTGTACGGAAAAGGTGCGCCCGTCCGCCACCATCACGTCGGCCTGCGTGGCCCCCCGCTGCTTGGCCTGGGCCAAGACATCGGCCGCCAACTGCGGCAAATCCTGCGTCGCGTGGAGCGTCATGGCCGGCTATCCTCTTGTCCCGCCGACTGTGATTTCGTCGATTTTGATCGTCGGCAGGCCAACTCCCACTGGCACAGACTGACCGTCTTTGCCGCAGGTGCCGATGCCCTCGTCGAGCTTGAGATCGTTGCCCACGCGGGAGACTTTGGTCAGCACCTCGGGGCCGCTGCCGATCAAGGTGGCCCCCTTGACCGGTTTGGTCACTTGGCCATCCTCGATGAGGTAGGCTTCGCTTGCGGAAAACACGAACTTGCCGTTCGTGATATCGACCTGCCCGCCGCCGAACGATACGGCGTAGAGCCCGCGCGTGACCGATCGGATAATGTCCGCCGGATCGTCGTCGCCGGCCAACATGAAGGTATTGGTCATACGTGGCAAGGGAACCGATTGAAAACTTTCGCGCCGCCCGTTGCCGGTCAAGGGAATGCCCATGAGGCGGGCGTTCAGACGATCGGTGATATACCCGCGCAGGATGCCGCGCTCGATCAGCACCGTCCGGCTCGTCGGAGTCCCTTCGTCGTCCATGTTCAACGACCCGCGACGCGAAGGCAATGTCCCGTCGTCCACGATCGTGCAGAGGTCCGAGGCCACCCGTTTCCCGATGAGATTGCTGAACGCAGAAGTCTTTTTCCGGTTGAAGTCCGCTTCCAGTCCGTGGCCGACCGCTTCGTGCAACAGGATTCCTGGCCAGCCGCCGCCCAGGACCACCGGCATGACACCGGCAGGGGCCTCGACGGCGCTGAGGTTGAGAATGGCCTGCCGGGCCGCTTCCCTGGCATAGTCCGCATACCGCCGGTTCTCGACATAGAAGGCGAAGCCGATCCGGCCGCCGCCGCCGAACGACCCCACCTGCCGATTCCCACCGTCTTCGGCGATGCAGGTCACTTGCAGGCGCGAGAGCGGCTGCACGTCCCCCACGAGCAGGCCATCGGTCGTCGCCACCACGACCCGCTTGTATTCCGTGTTGAACGAAGCGATCACGTTCTTGATCCGGGGATCGTACCGGCGGGCCTCGGCATCGATCAGATTCAAGAGATCCACCCGCTCTTTCGTAGCAATCTCCGTAAGCGGCACATCCAGGGGGTAGAGGTTTCTGGTCGGTACGGCCTTGCGGGTGGCCGGCAGGGTGCCGATGCCCTGCGGGGATTGAGCGATGTAGCGCGCCGTGTCTGCAGCCAACTCCAAATCTTTGGCCGTCAATTCGTCGGAATAGGCAAAGCCGGTCTTTTCCTGGGCCGTCGCCCTGACTCCGACCCCCTGGGCAATACTCTTTGTCGCTCGTTTGACAAGTCCTTCTTCCATCGAGACGGACTCGGCCACTCTCGCTTCGAAGTAGAGGTCCGCATAGTCCACATCTCGTGTTTTGACGCGCCCCAGGGCACGGGCGATATCGGGCTCTGCCAGCCCAAACTGCGACAATTCTGCTTGCTGTTTATCAGCCATCGTCCCCACTCTCCGTCAGTCGAGGGGCGGAGTATAGCCCATCACTTTTTGAACCCGCAATGGCAGGTACACCGGTTGTGGACAGAGCCGCCGAGCCGATTGTAATTGTTTGACAATTCGGCAGTTGCCCAGTAGACTACGCAAGCCTTCCAGCCCCAATCACAGCCGTCGAGATACATGGACAATCGCGACACCACACCATCCCTGAGCAAGGCCCCGAATCCGGAATACGACCACCTGTCCAACGACGAGCTTCAGGAACTCTTGGACCCGGCTCTCCTGCCACGCCATATCGCCATCATCATGGACGGCAACGGCCGTTGGGCCGAACTCCGCGGACTGCCGCGCATCTCCGGCCATACCGAAGGCATCAAGTCCGTGCGCGAAATGACCGCGCTCTGTCTGGAGCTCGGCATCCCCAACCTGACCATCTACGCCTTCTCACAGGAAAATTGGAAACGGCCGGCGCATGAGATCAATGCGCTCATGCTGTTGTTGGAGCGGTTTCTCCAAAGCGAGCTGGATGAACTGGTGGAACGGGGCATTCGGTTCCGCGCCATCGGGCGCATCGATTCGCTGCCCGCGTCGGCGTTGAAGTGGGTCCGCAAGGTAGAGCGCGAGACCGCGCAGCGCGACAAGCTGACCTTGACGGTCGCCTTGAGCTACGGGGGCCGCTCGGAGATCGTCGACGCCGTTCGCCGCTTAGCCGCCGATTGCCAGGCCGGCGCCGTCTCGCCGACTCAAATCGATGAGCCTTTCCTAGAAAAGTACCTCTCGACGCAGGGACTCCCCGACCCGGACCTCTTGATCCGCACGAGCGGGGAAGCCCGTATCAGTAACTTCCTTTTGTGGCAGCTGGCCTATACGGAGATGTACTTCACCCCGACGCTGTGGCCAGACTTTCGCCGCCGTGAGGGTCTGCTGGCCCTGCTGGACTATCAACGTCGCGAGCGTCGGTTCGGCCGTTTGCCCAACCCCTCCTATCCACAGTAAGCTGGTGCGCTCCCATCCCTGACAGCGTGATCGAGTCCCGCACCCTGAGGTGTCCTTGAACGTCCAGCAGGCGACGAGCGAGCTTCCGAATCAGGCCGCGAGCGGCCGCCGGACCGATGTGCGGCGTCTGTACAGCGCCCTCATCCTGGTCCCCATCTTCTACGGCGTCATTCGCTACTTGCCGCCGGTCTTTTTTTTCGGCGTCGCCCTGCTGACGGCCATGCTCGCCGTGCTCGAATACTATCGGCTCCACTACGCCGCCGGGGAGTTGTTCCCGGACGCCTGGATCGGCTCCATTGCGACCGCCGCCCTCTTGGCCGCCTTTCAGTGGCCCGGGCTGGCCCCGGTCTCGACGATTTTGCTCGGCGCCGTCGTTGCGATCTTAACGATGCGCTTGTGGTCGCCGCGCAGCCTGGCCACGGCGATGGCCGATACGGCCATTCTCGGCTTCGGTATCCTCTATATCGGGCTGACGTTGGGCGCCTATGTGCGCTTACGCGGCCTGCCCTTCGGGGAATGGCTCGTCATCTTCGTGATTCTGGTCACTTGGGCGGGGGACGCCGGCGCCTATTATGTGGGCATGCGGTGGGGACGGCGCCCCCTGGCGCCGGTGGTCAGTCCCAAGAAAACCGTGGAAGGCCTCATGGGCGGCCTCGCGGCCTCCACGGTGGCCGCGCTGGCGGCCGGCCGCTGGGTCGTCCCGCAATTCGGCCTCCTGGAAGCCGTCGCGCTGGGACTCGTGCTCGGCGCGGTCGGCACCCTCGGGGACCTGGCCGAATCGGCCTTGAAGCGGTCGGCCGGCGTGAAAGATTCCGGCTCGGTGATCCCGGCGCACGGCGGCATGCTCGATCGGATCGACAGCCTGCTGTTCACCGGACCGATCTTCTACTATTATGTGACGGTGGTGAGGGGATCGCTCCTCTCATGAACCGAAGGGATTCGCCTCGACGAAGGAGCGCGGCATGAAGAGCATCGTCATCCTGGGATCGACCGGCTCGATCGGCACCAATACGCTCGACATCGTGTCGAAATTTCCGGAACAGTTCCAGATCGCCGGCCTCACCGCCGGCAGCAACGACCGGAAGATCGAGGAACAACTCCGGACGTTCAAGCCCGAGGCCGTGGCCCTCACCGATCCCGACGCCGCCGAGCGGCTGCGCCAACGCTGCAAAGATCTGAAGGTCGAGATCTTCTCCGGCATCGAGGGGCAGGCCAAGGTCGCCGCGCTGCCGGGCGCGTCGCTCGTGATCTCAGCCATTGTGGGCGGCGCGGGCTTGGTGCCGACGCTGGCCGCGATCAGGGCCGGCAAGCACGTGGCCTTGGCGAACAAGGAACCGATGGTCATGGCGGGCAAGTTGATGCAGGAAGAAGCCCGCCGACGCCAGGTCAATATCCTTCCGGTCGACAGCGAGCACAACGCGATTTTCCAGTCGATGGTCGGACA
>LWDN01000015.1 GCA_002083515.1 Proteobacteria bacterium HN_bin10 | reverse complement strand
GCGAGGGCGCCGGCGGTCCATGGTTTGTACGCCATGCGCGGCCGGAGGCCGCGCGGTCCAACTATGCCTCACGCCCCCGCCACATACACGGCGCGGACGTGGCCGTCGGTGTGGCCGATGATGCGACGGACGCCGCCCGGCCAGGTGGTGATGTCGATCACCATGCGCGGGCTGTCGCGGACATCGTCGGTCAGCGCTTCCGGTTCGAGCCGCACCCAGGCAAGCGGCGCTGTTGTGGTGGCGCGGGCGCCGGCTGCTGTGATGGCCGCGACAATGGCGTCACGCGCTTCGCGCGGCGGATATTGCAGAAACACCGAATGATAAACGATGGTCGCGGCATCGTCGGCGCGCGCATCGAGTTTCCGCGTCAGCCATTCGGCGGCGTCGGCGCGCTCGACGGTGACGCCGATCTCGCGCGCCAGGGCCACGGCGCCGTCGAAGCGCGCCAGCCGCTCCGGCTGATCGGGCCAGATGTAGGATTTGAGCTGCAGACGCTCTGCATCGTCGCGGATGTCGAGCGGGTTGAGATCGCAAGCGGCGCGATGGCGGACATTGATGTCATGCTCGACCGGCGGCGGCGGCCCATGCCAATCGGTGTCGATGAGGACCGGGCCCTCCGCGCCCCAAGCCCAGCTTTTGGTGCGATAGGTGAACAAATCCCAATTCAGATTGAGCCCGGCGCTGGCGCCAATCTCCAGCATGTCGGTTTCGCCGCGCCATTCCTTGGCGAACGTGAGAAAGCCGGCGAGCAAAGCGATGGAGCGGCGGGTTTCGTTGGTTTGCGGCGCAGATTGAATGAAGCGCGCGGCGGCGTTCGGCTCGCGTTCGAGCAGCGCACGCGCCAGCGGCCAGATCGCTTCGATCGACCAATTGGCGATGTGCGACGGATAATGGGCGGCGAGTTCGGCATCGCGACGCGTCAGCACGGCGTGATGGAAATAGCCTGCGAGCCGCAGAGCCAGCGCGTCGGCGCGCGGATTGGTGCTCCAGTCCTTCAGTAAGGCCGCGACCGGACCGCCTCGTTCGTAATCTTCGCTCATCGCCCGGATCAGCTCTGCCGTGAACGGCGAGCCGAACATGTCGCAATACATCGCCTGCTCGGCGAAGTGGGCGAGGATCTTGTCGTTCATGTTCAGCAGCCCGTGCTCCCCCGATAGGGGGAGCTGTCATCGCGCCAGCGATGACTGAGGGGGCGGCGCGAAATTCCGCAGGCGCTTGCGCCTCCCCCTCCGTCGCGCGCGATGCACGCGACACCTCCCCCTTGCGGGGGAGGACGAGAGACGAAGAGCGTAGCGATCAATTCCGCTCCACCGCAAGCGCGATGCCCTCGCCGCCGCCGATGCACAGCGAGGCCACGCCGCGCTTGGCGTCTCGCGCTTCCATCGCAGCCAGCAGGGTCACCAGCACGCGCGCGCCGGAGGCGCCGATGGGATGGCCGAGCGCGCAGGCGCCGCCATTGACGTTGATGATGTCGTGGCCGATGCCCAATTCCTTCATCGCGATCATCGGCACCACAGCGAAGGCCTCGTTGATCTCCCAGAGATCGACGTCGCCCACCTTCCAGCCGGCGCGCGTGAGCGCCTTCTGGATCGCGGGCACCGGCGCGGAGGTGAATTTGGCCGGCTCTTGCGCGTGCGAGCTTTGCGCAACGATCTTGGCGATGATTTTCCGGCCCTGCTTTTCAGCGTCGCCGCGGCGCATCAGCACCAAAGCCGCCGCGCCATCGGAGATGGCCGAGGCATTGGCGGCGGTGACCGTGCCGTCCGGCGTGAACGCCGGCTTGAGCGAGGGGATCTTGTCGGGCTTGGCCTTGCGCGGCAATTCGTCGGTATCGATGGCGCCGGCCTTCGACTCGATCGCCGCGATCTCGCGCTTAAAACGGCCCTCGCTGCTGGCGCTCTGCGCGCGGCGCAGCGTTTCGAGCGCGTACGCGTCCTGGGCTTCGCGGGTGAATTGATACTCTTTCGCCGCGGCGTCGGCATAGACGCCCATGGCGGCGCCTTCGTAGGCGTCTTCCAGACCGTCGAGCGCCATGTGATCGAACAATTTGTCGTGGCCGTACTTCTGGCCGCCGCGATGCTTGGCCATCAGAAACGGCGCGCGCGTCATGCTCTCCATGCCGCCGGCGATGACCGTATCGCTCTCGCCGGCGAGCAGGGCCTGGCGCGCCATCGCCACCGCTTGCAGGCCCGAGCCGCACATCTTGTTCAGCGTCACGGCTTGCGTGGCTTTGTCGAGCCCCGCTTTCAACGCCGCCTGGCGCGCCGGCGCCTGACCCAAGCCTGCGGAGAGCACGTTGCCCATGAAGATCGCATCCGCGCTTCCGACGCCTGCTTCCTTCACCGCCGCCTTGACCGCGACCGCGCCCAATTCCGGCGCGCTCAAATTGGCAAGCTCGCCCAGCAAACCGCCCATGGGCGTGCGGGCCATGCCGACGATGACGATGTCTTCCTGGCTCATTGCGATTTCTCCTGACGCAGCACCATAAGCGTCGACGTGCCGTGCGCCAACAGTCGGCCGCGTGCATCGGTAAGCTTGCCTTCAGCTGTAATGATGGTGCGTCCGCGCGCGACCACAAGGCCCTCGGCGCGAACTTGACCCGTCTCCGGCGTGATGGCGCGGACGAAATTCACCTTCGTCTCAACCGTGGTGTAGCCGAGGCCCGGCGCCAAAGTTGTGTGCGCCGCGCATCCGCAACAGCTATCGATCAACGTCAATGCCCAACCGCCGTGCACAATGCCCAAGGGATTGAGGATGCGATCGGTCGGATCGCCTAGAAAAACAGCACGGCCGTCTTCGACTTCGGCCAGGCGAAAGCCGAGCGTGGTGGAGATCGAGGGCGGCGGAAATTGTCCGGCGATCAGCGCGCGCATCGCTTCGAGGCCATTCAGGGCGATAAGTTGCTTGGCGGTGGTTTGGAAGTCTTGGGGGGCGGTCATTTGGATTCCTCTATTGACTTGCGGAGCGCGGCGCCTCCGGCGACGCATGCGCGGCCAGAGGCCGCGCTCCAACCTGCAAACGCCAGCGCCGGGGCCAACGTCACGCGATGAAACTCACGATGCGCTCGATGACGCCGCGATCCTGGGCGATCATGCGATGGCCAAGTCCGTCGCAGAGCGCGAGTTCGGCGTTGGGCCAAGCTTCGGCGATGGCCTTGCCGTTCTCCCACTCGACCGCGTCATCGTCCGTCGAGTGAAGCACGAGCGTTTCGAGCGGGCTGGCCACCGCGGCGAGATCGAACACCGCGTGCAGGCCCGCTTCGGCGGCGTAGATCTCGCGGGCGCGCTGCACCACCTCGTCGGCAATGCCGCGCTCCGCGGCGAAGTCGAACCAGCGCTTGTTGCGCCCGCGCGGCGGCGCGATCAACACGATGCGGCGGGGGGCAAAGCCGTTGAGCAGCGCCAAACCGAGCGCGGGTCCGCCGAAGGAATGGGTGACGACCGAATCGATCGGGCCGAGCTCGCGCGCGACGTGCTCGATCGCGGCGGCGGCGGCGAGCGGCGGACAGGCGTCGCCAGTGGAATAGCCGTGACCGGGCAGATCGAACGCCACGCTGGCGGCGCCGATGTCGGCGAGCGACTGGATCAGCGGACTCCAGAGCGAATTGTCGTCTTGCCAGCCATGCACGAGCAGCACCGCCGGCCCCTCGCCTAGGCGCCATGCGGCGACGCCGCCATGCGGCGTTTCGATCTCGAAGTCCTGCGCGCGGCGCAAAGGCTCGGCCAGGCGCGGCCGCGCGCGGCGCTTCGGCGTCATCACTTCGGCGAGCAACGCGCGCGCTTGTTCGTCGAGGCTCATTGCGCGCTCACGATCCAGCCGCCGCCGAGCACGCGCGTGGAGCGTGCATCATAGAACACGGCGGCTTGGCCGGGCGCAACGCCCTCTTCCGGCGCGTCGAGCAAGACGGAGTGCGTATGCAGCGCTGGCGTCTCGCTGGCGCGGATGGTGGAGATAAGCGTCGTCTTGTGTGCTTTGGGCTCATCATTCTCCTCCCCCTGCAAGGGGGAGGCTGGGAGGGGGTCTTGTACGTATCGAGCGTCCTGACCCCCACCCGCCCCGGACTGCATCCGGGGCGACCTCCCCCTTTCAGGGGGAGGAGAAACCATCAGCTTCGCAGCCACCGGCGGCCGCGTCGAGCGGACGCGCACCAGGATCTCCTGCCCGTCGCGCGGCGCAACGCCCTCGCCGATCCAGTTCACTTCTTTGAGCGCAATGCGCGTCACGCCCAGCGCTTCGCGTGGGCCGACGATGACGCGCTTCGCCGCTGCGTCGAGCTTCACCACAAACAAAGGTTCACCGGTGGCGACGCCGAGGCCGCGGCGTTGCCCGACGGTGAAATTGATGATTCCGTTGTGCTCGCCCATGACGCGGCCGTCGACATGCACGATCTCGCCCGGCTCGATGGCGCCGGGACGCAGCTTTTCGACCACGGCTTGATACTTGCCGTTCGGCACGAAGCAGATGTCCTGGCTGTCCGGCTTCTCGGCGACGCGCAGGCCAAGCTCGCTTGCCAGTTCGCGCACCTGGCTCTTGGGCATAGCCCCCAGCGGAAAGCGCAGAAACTCAAGCTGATCGCGCGTGGTGGCGAACAGGAAGTAGGTTTGATCGCGCGATGCATCGGCGGCACGGTGCAGTTCCGGACCATGAGCGCCTTCGATGCGTTGCACGTAATGGCCGGTGGCGAGGCAATCAGCGCCAAGATCCTCGGCGACGCGCTTCAGATCCTTGAACTTCACGGTTTGATTGCAGCGCACGCACGGGATTGGCGTGGCGCCAGCGAGATAGGTATCGGCGAAATCCTCCATCACGGCGTGGCGAAAGCGGCTTTCGTAATCCAGCACGTAGTGGGGAAAGCCCATAGCGTCGGCGACGCGGCGGGCGTCGTGGATGTCCTGGCCGGCGCAGCAGGCGCCCGGCTTGTTCACCGCCGCGCCATGATCGTAGAGTTGCAGCGTGACGCCGACGACGTCATAGCCCTCGCGCTTCAGCATCGCCGCAACGACGGAGGAATCCACCCCGCCCGACATGGCGGCGACGACGCGGGTCTCGCCGGGCGGCTTGGCGAAGCCGAGTGAGTTCTTCGGCACGCCGGCGGCTTGCCAGCTTGGATCGGCGCCGGCTGCGAGCCGGCCGTTCGTGTTGGTCATTGTCATCCCCTTCCGGAGTCAAGGTCCGGAACGAAACTGGAGCCGTGCATATGCAGTGGCGCTTGCGGCGCCGCAAGGGCGTTATTTGGTCAGCATCTTTCTGCGGATGTTACGCGCTCGGCGTGGCGACGTAGAACTTCCGCCCTGACCGCCTTGGCATCCCAAATCTGCGCCGAACCCCGGGCATCGGCTTCAGCGATCAGCGCGCGCAATTCTGCGACCGATTCCGCGTCCAGCACAGCATCATCGGAGATTGTTAGAGTCGTGCTCATGGCCTCAGCCTAGCACCACGTAGGAAGCGATCACAAATACTTCAGGAGCGTCAGTTGCGAGAGTTCCGAGAACGTTTTCGCCGCCGCTTCGTACTGCACCAGCAGCGTGTTCAGCTTGATCGACACTTCGGCGATATCGGCGTCGGCCTGTTCGCCGATTTCCTTGAACAACAGGCCGGAGCGCTCCTGCAGGCGCACGCGCTCGGCGGCGAACCGCTTCTGCAGCTGGCCGGAGCGGCCCTCCTCATTGGTGAAGTTGGCCGAGTGCGCATCGAGAGCGTCCGCGAACGCTTGCAGCGCCGCTGTGTCGGCGGCGCTGATCGGCTGGCCGATGGTGCCGCCGGACGCGTCGAGCAAGTTCTTCAGGCTACGCAGCGTGTTGAACAAGCCTTGCGACAACTCCGAGGCCTTGGCCGCCAACACCACCGGCGCGCCGCCGACATCGATGGTCTGATGGCGGGCCGCTTCGTCGTAGATGTCGTCGGGCGCCGTCGTGGCTTGCAGCTGATCGAGCGTCGTGATCTTCACCGGCCCCGCGCCCTGGCGCTCGCCCGCAAACATCGGTTCGCCGTTCCAGGTCTCGTTCAAGGCCGAGACGATGCTGGAGAACGACAGGTCCAGTTCCACGGCGATGCCGCGCCCGTCGTTGGAACTGAGCGCGTCCCGGATCGAACTCGCCAACAAATCGGACGCTTCGGCCACCTGCCCCAAAGCCGCCGCCTGCACGCCGAAGCGCGCCTGCAACTGGTTGATCACCGAAGCGCGCGAGTCGGATGCGGCCATCATGCTCTTGGCGTTGAGCAAGCGGCTGGAGGCGCCGCCGAATCCTTGCAGGTCCTTTGCGGCTGCGCCGGACGCAACTTGCCGCTGCAGTTCGCCGAGTTCGCCGGTGATGCGGCGCACGTCCTGTTGCGCTTGCGTGAAGAAACGGAGCGTGAGCGGGCTGCTCATGATTTCAGGTCCCTAGCGATAGCCGATGCCCATCAGCACATCGAGCATGTCTGTGGCGGCCTGGATGACGCGCGCGGCGGCGGCATAGGCGTTCTGATAAGTCGTCATCTTCATCAGCTCATCGTCGATGCTGACGCCCTCGATTTGCGCGCGACGATCGGCGGCGGCGGTGGCGACGGCGGCGGCGCCGGCGGCGGCGCGTCCGGCGTCCTTGGCTAGGCGTCCGACCTCGCCGCCCAGGCGCGCGGCATAGGTGGCGAGCGTGGTCGATTGCGCCGTCAGCACGCCAGCTGCGGAGAACGCGCGCACGGAATCGCGCGCCGCGACAAGAGCCGCCGAGCCGCGATTGTCGCCGGCCTCGATCACGCGCTCACCCAAAGCAGCGCTAATGTCGGGGCGGCCGACGGCGAGGCGGCCGGGATCGGACGCCACCAGCGCATTGACATCGACCTCCATCGCCCGGCCGGCTGTCGCCGATGGCGACAAGCCGTGCATGGCGGTGAACGCAACCCCGGTTGCGCCGCGTTGCGTGGTGTCGCTCACCAGCGTCACCGAAAACGCGGGATCGGGCGTGAACGAAATCCGCCCGGTGGCGCTATTCAGCGCGAAGGCGCCGTACTCGCCCAGCCCCGTGCCGGGGGCGTTCAACGCCGCAATCAGATCGTCCCAATCGGCGCCCGGCGCGGCGAGCGCACCGCTAATCGGGATGCTGCGGTTGGCGATGAAGCGGCCGGCCGAGTCGCGCACCTGGTAACTGATGACGCCGCCGCTGGTGAAGCCATGCGCATCGGATCCGCTCAGTCCGCTTTCGAAGAACATCGGCGTCGGACGCGAGACCAGATCGTTCAAGCCGAAGAAGTGCGAGAAACCGCGCCCGGCGCGGGCGCTCGGATCGGCGCCATCCTGCTGGATGACGATGCCGCCGCCATTGCCGACATTGAGCGACATGACGCCGCCTGAAAAACTGGCGCTGCCTGCGGGCGTAGCCGCGGCGAGCGCCGAATTGAGCGCGGCGGTGAAATCGGCAATCGTGCCGCCGGCGAAGCTGAACACGCCGGCCGGCGCCTCCGCGGTGATGGTCTGCGCGTCGAAATCGATGCTGAGCCGCTCGCGCAGCACGCCGCCGGAATCGGTGATCGCCAGCGTTGCCGCACCGGTGAAATTGAGCGCATCCGCGCCAAGCAGGCCCGTCTGACGGCCGGTCAGGTTCGACACCGCCGGCGAAGAGGCGTTTTCGTTGTGCACTTGGTTGAGCGCATCGCCAAGCGCGCCGGCAAAACCGCCCAACGCTTCGGCGAGTCCGGCGAGGTCGCGGTCGCGCACTTGCAGAAGGCCGTGAATGGCGCCGCCGGTCAGGAACGGTTCGAGATTGGCCTGCGCGCCCACGTCCGCGTTCATGGTGATGACGCCGTGCACCGCGAACGGCGATGAGTTCGGCGTGTAGCTCAATTGCGTGGCGGTGACGCCCACGAGCAGTCCGCCGCCGCTGGTGCGCACATGTACGCCGCCTTCCGCGACGGGCGAGACGCGCACGTCAATCAAGGCGGAAAGTTCGTCGATCAGCGCCGATTGTGCGTTCTCGGCGTTGCTGGGGTCGGCGCCGGTGCGCTTGCTCAGCCGGATTTCATCGTTGAGCTGGGCGATGCGGTCGATCAGGCTCTGCGCTTCTTCGACCGCATCGCCGATACGCTGATCGGCTTCGACGATGAGATCCTGCAAGGAATCGCCGATGCGCTGCACTTCGGCGTACGTCGACTGCAGCGCGCTCACCGCATCGACGCGCCGCAGCGTCGACGCCGGATCGACGCCCAGTTCGGTGAGCGCCGACCAATATTCGTCGAGCATCGCGAACATCGAGGTCGAGCTGGCGGGATCGCCGAAGTTCGATTGCGCGCGGCTCAATATGTCGGCGCGCGCCGAGGAGGCGCCGCGGGCGGCTTCGGCGATGTAGCCGGCGGTGGCGAGGAAACGGTCGGCGGCGCGCTTGATGCCGCTCACCTCGACGCCGGCGCCGTGGCCGAGTTGGCTGCGCGGCGCCAGCGTGAGTTCGGTGCGGACGTAGCCGGGCGTGTTGGCGTTGGCGATGTTCTGCGAAACGATCGAGACGCCGGTCTGCGCCGCGCGCAACCCCGAGAGGCCGGACAGAAGCACGCTGGTCAGGCCTACCATGGGCGCGCTCCAGGCAATTCCCGCCCGGCGCCCGGCAAGAGCTGCCGGGCTGGGGCGGGCGCGCACCGCGCGCGCGAGGCGCATTCAAGCGTCTGAAACAAGGCGCTTTTCTCCTGATTCTCCGCGCGCGCGCCGGAAGCGGCGAGCGGAGCACCGGCACGTGGCCACGCAAGCCCGGCGCCATGGTTAATCGCTGGGCAAGAGCTGCCGGCCAGGGCGGCGAAATTTGCCGTTGCGGGCGCTCATCGGCCTGCTGGTCAGATCTTATGAGATTGTTTTTATTGACTTTTATTATGGTGAACGGCGTGGCCCAGGGTTTGCTCGGGACGCCTGGCTGGAGCGCGAGGGACCCGCGTTCCGCCTGGGGGACCAATGGACTTCGCGGCCGAGCCCGTCATGGACGCCTTCGCACCGCCGCCGCGCGCAGCGCGGGCGAGTGCGGCACAGGATGGCGCTCAGGATGGGCCTTCGTTCGACGATCACCTCGAAGCGGCGACCGCCGAGCCGCGTCCCAAATCTCCGGTCGCCTCCGACGCCAAACCTGAATCCGGGTCGACGGAACAAGCGGCCGAAGGGGCCGTGCTCCTAGGCGCACCGGTTCCGCCTCAACCTGTTGTACTTCAAATCGCACCGGCGCTGACTGCGCCTGCAATGGCGGCCGAAACGCCGATCACTTCGGCGCCGGCGACGCCGAACGCGAACGCGGCCGGCGAATTGGCCCCTGCGGCTGCGCCCACCCTCCCCGCGGTCGCGGCGCAACCGGCGCAAACGAACGCGTCTCCAGCGAAACCCGCCGCACCGGCGGCGACGAAGCCGGAGAACGTTAAGCCAGCAACACCGCCGCAGACCCCCGCCCCAACGCACGCAGCGCCAACGAACCCGGCGCCGGCGAACTCGACTCAGGCCAACGCCGCTGCGCCGCAGCCGGCGCCGCCGCCCGTTCTCGCTGCGTCCCAGACTCTTCCAGCGCCGATGCAACAGGCGCTCGCCGCCGCGACGGCGCCGATGCCGCCATCTATCGTCGCGACGCAGCCGCGCGCACTCAATAAGCCGGCGCTCGAAACCAAGCCTGCGCCTGAGTTCGCGCCCGTGCGCGCCGCGCCCGCCAAGCCTGCAAAGCCTGTCGCAGCCGGTGCGATCGCCAGCGAACCGGCGCCAACATCCTCAAAAACGCCGACGCCCGCGCCGACATTGGATCCAGCGCAAAGCTTGCCGCAGCAGCCGCAGTTATCGACAACGAGCCTCGGTTCGCACGCCAGCACGCATGTTCAGCACACCGCGACTGACGCCGGCGCCCATCGCGCGGCGCCCGCCGCGGCGCAAGTGGCGCGCGAGATCATCCGCCGCTTCGACGGCGGCGCGACCAGTTTCGAATTGCGGCTCGATCCGCCGGAACTCGGGCGCGTCGAAGTGCGCATGGAAGTAAGCCGCGATCATCGCGTCACCGCCGTGATCGCCGCCGACAGCCCGCAAGCGCTGACCGAACTCGCCCGCCATGCGCGCGAACTCGAGGCGCAGCTTCAGTCGGCCGGATTGCAACTCAGCGACAGCGGCCTCTCCTTCGATCTGCGCCAAGGCGCGCGCGGCGACGACGCGCAAGAGTCCGAAGGCGCTGCGAACCGCGGCGGCGGCGAGACCGCGCAGCAGCAACAAACACAAACGCAGACGGCGCGCCCGATCGGATTCGAGCGTTGGCGCGGCGTGCGCGTGGACATGATGGTTTAAAGGACGAGATCAATGCCCATCGGCGCCATCGATCCGGTCGTGAACAGCGGCGAGCCCAGCGCCCGCACGCGGCTCTCGGACAATTACGACACATTCCTGGTGCTGCTGACGGCGCAGCTGCAAAACCAGGATCCGCTGGCGCCGATGGATTCGACGCAATTCACCCAGCAATTGGTGCAGTTCAGCCAAGTCGAGCAGCAAATCCGCACCAACGAGGAACTGGAAGGCTTGGCGCAGCAATATCAGGCCGCGGCCGCAGGCGCCGCCCTCTCCTATCTCGGCAAAGACGCCATCATCGAGGCGGATGAAACCTACCTAGCCGGCGGGCAAGCCAATTGGGCCTATCGTCTGCCCGAGAACGCGTCGTCGATGACCATCAAGGTCAAGGACATGTCCGGACGCGTCGTCTACGAGACGACGACGGCGCCCAACACCGGCGGCGAACATCTGTTCAGCTGGAACGGCGTCAAGTCCGACGGCTCGACCGCCAGCGACGGCGTCTACCAGATTTCGATCGAAGCGACCGGGGCCGACGGCGAGCGGATCGCGCCGACGATTTCGGTTCGCGAAACCATCATGGGCGTAGATTTCACCGGAGACTCGCCTGTCGTCATCACGCCGTCGGGCACGCGCGCGCTGGGTTCGATCCGGTCCGTGCTGGACAACGGCTAAACACAACGCGTCCGCCGAATGCGGACGCTATTGACTACGCGCAGAAGCGCTCCATCCGTAACTGAAACCCTTTTGCCGCGTTCGGTGGGACGCACGCGGCGATGGAGCTGGGACACATGTCGATCTACACCGCCTTGCGCGCGGGCGTTTCTGGCCTCACCGCCAATTCAAGCGCGCTTGCCGTCATTTCCGACAACATCGCCAACGTCAACACGGTCGGCTACAAGCGCGGCAGCGTCGATTTCAGCGCGCTGGTCAATGCGCAGAATTCGAACACCACCTACAATGCCGGCGGCGTGCTGCCGCTGACGCGCCAGCAGATTTCGCTGCAGGGCTCGCTCGAACAATCGCGCTCGACCACCGACCTTGCCATCTCGGGCGACGGCTTCTTCATCGTGTCGACGAACAACCAGCAGCTGTCCAACGGCGGCAGCGTGCTGTTCACCCGCGCGGGTTCCTTCACCATCGACGCCGACGGCTACATGGTCAACGCGCAGGGCCTGTTCCTGCAAGGCTGGCCGGTCGGCAGCGACGGCAGCATCACCTCCTCCCCCACGTCCCTCTCCGCAATCGAGCCGGTGAACATATCCGGCGTCGGCGGTCTGGCGGAGCCCACCGCGAATGTCGGCCTCAATGCGAACCTGAATTCGGGTCAGGCCGATTACGCCAACGCGCAGGGCGCCTACGACGTTGGCGATCTGGCGATGGGGACGATCACGCCGCACTTCGAAAGCTCGCTCGAAATCTACGACAGCCTGGGCGCGCCGCGCACGATCGCATTCGGCTTCCTCAAGACAGGACCGAACACGTGGCGGGTGGAGGCCTATGCGCGTCCCAACTCCAATATCACCGGCGGCGGCGCCAATGGCGGCGTGCTCGCGGCCGGCATCCTCACCTTCAACACCGACGGCACCGTCGCCGGCGTCGCCGGCCACGGCACCGCCTCGACCGTCCAGAACATCAACGCCGCCTTCAATATCGACTGGGCCACGTCGACCGGCGCCGCCGACCAGCCGGTGACGCTCGACCTCACCACCGGCATGACCCAGTTCGCCAACAGCTTCGGCGTCACCTCGGTGACGGCGGACGGCGTGCCGCCGGGCGACCTCGTCGGCCTGGTGCTCGAGGGCGACGGCATGCTGACGGCGCAATTCTCCAACGGCCGCGCCCGCGCGCTCTACCAGATCCCGCTGGCGACGTTCCTGAACCCCAACGGCCTGAAAGCCGATCAAGGCGGCGCCTTCCGCACCACCCTGGAGTCGGGCCTCTACAACATCAACGCCTCGAACGCGGGCGGGGCCGGCCGCATCGTTTCGGGCGCGCTGGAAGCTTCGAACGTCGATCTCGCCGCCGAGTTCACCAGCCTGATCACGACACAGCGCGCCTACTCGGCTTCGTCGCGCATCATCACCACGGCGGACGAAATGCTGGAGGAGCTGTTGCGCATCAAGCGCTAAAGCGAGCGCGCATCGGGTAAGTAATGAGTAAGAGACTCATGTTCTAATCCGGCACAGGTTTCTGCGCCGATTACGGCCACGCGTCTTAGCCGTTTCTTTAGCGATCCGAGTTATCATCGGAGGCTCAAGAAGGAGAAAGGCGCATGCAGAAGCAACGCCGATATGATGGGGTGGTGATGGGTCCCGATGGGAATCCCCTCACTTTGGACGATCTGCCGCCGGCCGGCACGACCCGTTGGGTCATCCGCCGCAAAGCGGAAGTTGTCGCTGCGGTTCGCGGCGGCCTGCTGACGATGGAAGACGCTTGCCAGCGTTATGGCCTCTCAGAAGAGGAATTCGATGGCTGGCGCAAGTCGATCGAGAAGCACGGCCTCCCTGGCTTGCGCACCACGCGCATCCAGCACTATCGCGGCGCGCCCGGCGTCTAACCGACGCCGCGCCCGCTGGGCGACAGGTCGCTAAACCAAGGCTTTCGAAAGCCCCCGCTCCTCCCCGGCGGGGGCTTTCGCGCGTTTCTTGGATCGCCGGCGCCCTCGCCGGCGTGGAACCCCGCAGCACCTGTTGATGCGGGTGGCATTGTCGCCGGCGAGGGCGCCGGCGGTCCAAACAACGTGGTTAACGGTTGTTTCACGTCCGACCGGGCAATTTCTGCCGACCGGTGAGATTTGCCCAGTGATTCTCGAACGCTGATCCTGGGCAGCGCTCGCCGTGCGTGCAGAGGGACGGCGTGAACGGGTTCACTCAACTCCTATTGAAGGCAGGGCCGACGCGCTTGTTCGCGGCCTTGGGCATCGCCGCGGTGGTGGCCGCCCTGCTGTTCACGCTGGTGTTCCGCATCGGCGGCGAGGCCAACGCGCTCTTGTTCGCTGGCGTCGAGACCCGCGAAGCCGCCGAAATCACCCAGCGGCTCGAGCAAGCCGATATTCCCTACGAGCTGCGCGGCGACGGCGGCTCCATCTACGTGCCGCGTTCGCGCGTGCTCGACGCGCGGATGATGCTGTCGGCCGAGGGCCTGCCTTCGCGCGGTTCGATCGGCTACGAGATTTTCGACGAGCCCGACGCGCTCGGGCAGACCCAGTTCCAGCAGAACATCAATCGCCTGCGCGCGCTCGAGGGCGAACTGGCGCGCACCATCGCTTCCCTCGACGGCGTCGCGTCGGCGCGCGTGCATCTGGTGTTGCCGGAGCGGCAATTGTTCGCGCGCGACGCCGAGCAGCCTTCGGCCTCGATCGTCATTCAGCTGCGCCGCGACGAGCTGACCTCGGGCCAGGTGCGCGCCATCCGTAATCTGGTGGCGAGCGCCACGCCGGGCTTGAGCGCCAACCGCGTCACCATTCTCGACGAAACCGGCCGCCTGCTGGCCGCCGCCGCCAGCGGCGAAGACGCCGCCGCCGAAGGCATCGACGCCCGTCAAGTCGCCACCGAGGAACGCATCCGCCGCACCGTCACCGATATTGTCGAAGGCGTCGTCGGTCAGGGCAACGCGCGCGTGCAGGTCACCGCGGAAATGGACTTCAACCGCATCAGCTCGACCACGCAGACCTTCGATCCGGAAGGCCGTGTCGTGCGCTCCACGTCGTCGACCGAGGAAACGTCCTCGTCGCCGAGCAATGGCGGCAGCTCGACCGCCGGCGCGAACGTACCCGACGCCAGCCGCACCACGGGCTCGAACAGCGGCCCGGCAGGCAATGAATCGAGCCAGGAAACCATCAATTACGAAATCTCCAACACCACGCGCACCGAGATCAGCGAAGGCGGCCGCGTCCGCCGGCTATCGGTTGCGGTCGCTGTCGACGGGACGCTGACGCCCGGCGAAGGCGACGCCGCGCCGACCTACACGCCGCGCACTGAAGAAGAGATGCAGCGGCTGACGGCGTTGGTGCGCTCGGCCGTCGGCTTCAACCAGGAGCGCGGCGATGTCGTCGAGGTCGTCAACACGCAATTCGCCCGCACGGCGGCGGCGGTCGAGGCGCAATCGCCTGGCATGTTCGCCTTCCTGGGCAATCTCGACGTCATGCGCATTGTCGAGATCGTCGCGGCGCTGATCGCGGCGCTGGCGTTCGTGTTCTTCGTGTTGCGTCCGCTGGTCGGCGGTCTGAGGCGCGGCGGGGCCAACGCCGAACTCGCCGGCCCTGGCG
>LWDN01000014.1:5178-5587 GCA_002083515.1 Proteobacteria bacterium HN_bin10 | reverse complement strand
ACAACGTGCTGGCCTCGCTCAAGGTGCAGGGGCTGGACCCGACGACCTTGAGTCAGCTTAACCTACCGTCGAAGACGACGGGCGTGGTCGTCAATCACGTGGAAGGCGGCAGCCCCGCCGAGGCCGCCGGCATTCAGCGCGGCGATGTGATCCAAGAGATCAATCGTGAATCGATCAAGACCTTGGATGACTATCAAAAGACCGCGGCGAAGATTAAGAAAGACGAGATGGTCGTCCTGTTACTCAGCCGGCAGGGCAATAATCTCTTCGTGGCGGTGAATCCAAAGTAGGAACGAGCGGCTCTCGGCTTTCAGCTCTTGGCTCCAAGGCTGAGAGCTGAGGGCTGAGAGCTGAAGGCTATCATGTCCGACACCCTGACCCGGTTCAACCAGTGGCTGCAAGACAGCGT
>LWDN01000014.1:4574-5143 GCA_002083515.1 Proteobacteria bacterium HN_bin10 | reverse complement strand
AGCACCTCGTGGAGCTCCAGGTCCGGCTCACGCGCGCCGTGATCGCCACGGCGATCGTCTTCATCGCCACGTTCTTCTACGCCGATACACTCGTGCAGTGGCTGCGCGTCCCGCTCCAGAATATGTTCGTGCCGGGCCAGTTGGCCTGGGTGCCGACCGATTTGCCCGCCGTGCCCTTTGTGTTTTTAGCGCCGGCCGAAGCTCTCTGGCAGAACGTGAAGGTGGCCGGCCTCTTTGCGCTGGTCTTGGCGACACCTTACGTGCTCTGGGAGACCTGGCAGTTCGTTATGCCGGGCCTGCACTCTCATGAGCGGCGTTTCGTGGGCCCTTTCGTGATTCTGAGTACGCTGGCCTTTTATCTGGGCGTGCTCTTCTCATTCTTTTTCGTCCTGCCCTTCGCGTTGAACTTCCTGATCTCCTACGGCGTGAACGCGGGGTTCATTCCGCAGATCTCGATTTCGCAATACGTCGGCTTTGCGCTCTGGTTTCTACTCGTGTTCGGCTTGATCTTCGAAGTGCCCTTGGCCATCACCTTGATGGCCAAGCTCGGTTGGGTGGATGCGCCGATC
>LWDN01000014.1:0-4530 GCA_002083515.1 Proteobacteria bacterium HN_bin10 | reverse complement strand
TGACCCCCACGCCCGACCCGTTCAACCAATGTCTCATGGCACTGCCAATGTACGTCTTCTACGAGGTGGGGATCATCAGCGCCGGCGTGTTCGGCAAGAAAAAGACGGCCGAGCCGGCGGCCCCGGCCGCGACAGCGCCGATGGGCGGCCTCGCAGCAGTCAAGGCGCCGAGTCCGATCTTAGCCGGCGGTGGGGACTATGTGGGAGTGCCGCGAGGGCGCTCCTAGTCACACAAGGGAGTAGAAACAACTCGCGGGATCTGCGCGGGTCTGAGATCTCTGCAGGGAACAGAGGAAAGGAAGAAGGCATTATTCATGGGTAAAGAACTGAACATGGTCCAGCCGCCGAGTTCGGGCAACGGCGACGCCTGCACGTATCTGTGGGCCTGCGCCATTTGCGATGAGACGGAGCGCTGTCAGAAGGATAAAGAAGGCCATAGCCGCTGGCTGGTGGCCAAGCGCATGGAGCGCGTCGAACACAAAGTCCTCGTGATGAGCAACAAGGGCGGGGTGGGGAAGAGCACAGTTACCACCAACCTGGCCGTGAGCCTGGCGCTCAAGGGCTGGCACGTCGGCATCTGCGATCTCGACATTCACGGCCCGAACATCCCCAAGATGGTCGGCGCCGAAGGGCAAAAGCTCAAGATCAGTACCTCCGGCGGGATCATCCCGTTCCAGGCCTACAATCTCAAGATCGCCTCGATGTCGTTCCTGCTGCAGAATTCCGACGATCCCATCATCTGGCGCGACGCCTACAAGTACGAGTTCATCAATCAACTGCTGGGCGGGGTAGAATGGCAGGATCTGAATTTTCTACTCGTCGACCTGCCGCCCGGAACCGGGAACGAGTCGGTGACGACGATCGACTTGCTCGGCCAGGTGACCGGCGCGGTGATCGTCACGACGCCACAGGAAGTCGCGCTCCTGGACTCCCGCAAGTCCGTAACCTTCTGTCGGGACAGCGAAGTGCCCATCGTCGGGATCGTTGAAAACATGAGTGGCTTGGACTGCCCGCAGTGCGGCCATCACATCGAGGTCTTCCGCAAAGGCGGGGGCGAGGCCTCGGCCAACGACATGGGCGTGCCTTTCCTGGGGCGGATTCCCCTCGATCCCGATGTGGTGACGCAGAGCGATGCCGGCGAGCCCTATGCCCTGTTCAACTCGGATACGCCCACGGCGGCGGTCTATCATGAGATCGCCAACAAGGTCGAATCGTTTTGCAAGAAGAGCGCATCGTTGATCCGTATGCCCTCGCTCAAAAAGAGCTAGGAACCGATCGCCGAAGGCCACGACCCAGAACTGAGACCGCCATGCAAGGACTGACACCGCTGCAGGACGCCCAACGCATCGTGCTCGATGCCGCGGGCTCGCTGGGCCTGGAGAAAATCAGCATTCTAGAGGCGCTGGGCCGCGTGCTGGGCGAGGACATCGTGGCCGAGCGCGACAATCCGCCGTGGGATAATTCGGCCATGGATGGGTTCGCGGTGCGGGCCGACGACATTCGGTCCGAGCACGCCATCGGCAAGCCGGTGACGCTGACGATCATCGAAGATGTGCCGGCCGGCAAGATGCCCACCAAGACCGTGGGCCCTGGCCAAGCCATTCGCATCATGACGGGCGCGCCGTTACCGAAGGGCGCGGACACGGTGCTGAAGGTCGAGGAGACGGAACCGAGCCAGACCAGCGTGAAAGTCTTCAAGCCGGAGCCGCGGGGCGCCAACATCCGGCCGCAGGGCGAAGACGTCAAGAAGGGCGAGTGCATCATTCCCAAAGGAACCCAGATTCGCCCCGGCGAGGCGGGAATGCTGGCGATCCTGGCCAAATCCTTCGTGCTGGCCTATCAGCAACCGCGTGTGGCCATCCTCTCGACGGGCGATGAACTGGCGGACTTGGATGAGCGCTTCAGCGAGGAGAAGATCATTAACTCCAACAGCTACGGCATCGCCGCGGCCGTGAAGGAAGCCGGCGGGATTCCCATTCTGCTCGGCATCGCGCGCGACAACCCGGCGGCGCTCAAGGAAAAGATCACCCACGGGCTGGCGGCGGACATCATCGTCCTCTCCGGCGGCGTGTCGATGGGCGACTACGACTTTACCAAGGCGGTGTTCAAAGACCTGGGCGCCGAGATGCACTTTTGGAAATTGGCCATCCGTCCCGGCCAGCCGCTGGTCTTCGGCAAGATCCAAGGCAAGCTGGCCTTCGGCCTGCCCGGCAATCCGGTCTCCTCGATGGTCACCTTCGAGCAGCTGGTGCGCCCGGCCATGCTGAAGATGGGCGGGCACCGCAGCTATGGCCGTCCCGTGGTGCAGGCGCTGTTTCAGGAGAAATTCTCGAAGAAGAACGACCGCCGGCATTTCCTCCGTGGCATTCTCACCAGCGAAGATGGGGTGTTCAAAGTGCGGACGACGGGCGATCAAGGCTCGGGCATCCTCACCTCGATGGTGAAGGCCAATTGCTTGATCGATATCCCGGAAGCCGTGGAGCGGGTGAATCCTGGCGATGCCGTCACGGTCCAACTCTTGAGCGGGCAGGGCTTCGCGGGGAAGTCCGAACATCCGTCCCATTCAGGCCATCGGCTCTCCTGCTGCTGAACACCATGGCGCCACACATCATCAGCTTTGTCGGCCGATCCAACAGCGGGAAGACCACGCTAATCGAGCGGTTGATTCCGGAACTGGTCAGAGCCGGGTACCGGGTCGCCACCGTCAAGCATGCGGGGCACGGCTTCGATCTCGACACCGAAGGCAAGGATAGCTGGCGGCACAAGCGCGCTGGAGCCAGCGCCGTGCTGGTCCTCTCGAAGGGCAGCCTGGCCATGTTCAAGGACGTGCCCGAAGAAACCAAGTTGACTGAATTGCGCGACCGCTACCTCGACAACTCCATCGATCTCATTATCGCCGAAGGCTGGAAGAGCGAAGGCTATCCCAAGATCGTGGTGATTCGAGACCAGGCCGGCGAAGTGCCGGTCTCACCCGATGGCCTGCTGGCGGTGGTGTCCAACAAGCCGATTCAGTACCACGTGCCGCTGTTCGACCCGGACGACATTCCCAAGATCGCGGACTTCATCATTCGCCGCTTCCCCAAGCACAATGGGATGGATTCCTAAGGGAGGGGTCATCCTCGGGGTCGCCGTCGGTGCGGCTCTTCTGGGCGGCATCGCCCTTCCCTTGACCGATCATCCCAAGTTCTGCGCCTCCTGCCACACGATCGCGCCGTCCTACGAGAGCTGGGTGAAGTCGTCGCACAAGGAGGTCACCTGCGTCGCCTGCCACGTCCGGCCCGGTGTCGAAGGCTGGTTGCACGATAAGGCTTGGGCCGGCACCAAGGATGTCGCCATCTACCTATTCGGCCACCCGACCGATCCGCACAATCTGCAGACCAGCGTGTCTTCCGATGTCTGCTTGAGCTGCCATCGGAACATCCTTCGCGTCTCCGAAGTCGCCCCGCGCGACCTCCCGCCCCCGGTGAAGGATGTCGGGTTGATCATGAGCCACCGCAAGCACATGGAGGCCTTCGGCAAGCGTGGCCAGGGTGAGGGCTGCACCACCTGTCATGCGCGAGTGGTGCATGGGGAGCCGATCAAGGGCTATCCCATTGTGCTCCCGCGCGGACACGTCTCCGCCGACAGCCAGCCGCATGTTCCGGCTCACCCGGAAGGTACGAAACTCCGTGCCTCGGCCCTCAACGATTGCTTCCGCTGCCACGACGGCAAGACCGAGTATCAGCATAAGGTCCTTAGCCGCAAGTGCGACACCTGTCATCTGCCGGAAAAGATCAGCCAGTCGCTCTTTGAATAGGAGTAGTCAGTTGTCAGTTTGCAGTGATCAGTGAGGGATGGTCGAGTCGTTTGTGAACCAACCAGGCCATGCAAGATTTCAGGAAGTTGAGAGTATGGGAGAAGTCTCATCATCTTACACTGGCTATCTATCGGGCCACGGCAACCTTCCCTAAAGATGAGCAGTTTGGCTTAGTGAGCCAAATCCGCAGGGCGGCCGTATCCGTCTCAGCCAACCTTGCTGAAGGGTGTGGGCGTTCTGGAAGGCTGGAACTTGCCCGTTTCGTCCAGATCGCAATGGGTTCTGCTAGCGAGCTGCAGTATCATCTACTTCTGGTGCACGATCTTCGACTAGTTGGTCCGCAGGACTACAAGAAATTATCCGCCCAGGTGACAGAGGTGAAGCAGATGCTGGCCGCTCTGGTCAGGAAACTGAGAACGGATGACTGACAACTGCCAACCTCCCACGCCCATCCTCCAAGTCCATGGCTTGGTGAAGCGCTTCGGTGACTTCGTGGCGGTGGACGGGGTGTCGTTTGATCTGAAGGCCGGCGAAATTCTCGGCCTCCTCGGTCCCAACGGGGCTGGGAAAACGACCACCATCCAAATGCTCCTGGGGTTAATCACTCCAACAGCCGGGACTATCCGCATGTTCGGCCTTGATCTGGCGACCCACCGCGAGACGATTCTCAATCACGTGAACTTCTCGTCGACCTACCTGTCGATGCCGCAGTCCCTCACCGTGGAGGAGAACCT
>LWDN01000013.1 GCA_002083515.1 Proteobacteria bacterium HN_bin10 | reverse complement strand
TCCAACACCCGCGCCCCTTGCCTTGGTGTCCGATGTCGATCTCGTGTGAAACCAGCACATTCAGGATGGCCTGGATACGGGCGCCGTCGTTCCAGATGACGCGGACGCGCTGAGGGAGCTGAGAAAAGAATTGCTTGGCCAGCCTGAACTCCAACGCGGAGGCGTGATCCAACGAGATGACAATTTCATTGATGTAGCGAACCTCGCTCAAGATGTCGACGATGCGTTTGAGGGCCGGTCGTTCAAGTTCCGCATAGAGCGATGGAAGGACCAGCGCGATCGGGGTTGTTTTTGCATACCGCTCCAGTTCCTGTTCCAGTTGCTCGGTGTTGGGTTGGCCGAGCCGGTGCAGGACGGTGACGACGCCGTTTTGATAGAAATCCGACAAGGTATCCTCGTAACCGGTCTCTGATTATTGCTGAACACTGATCCGGACGTAAAGACGGTGAGGCAGGGCAATGCACGTTCCGTCCGGTCGACTCTTATACACTATCAGGGACAAGATTGCAGGGGGCGTGCCACCGGGGATGCTTGAGGAAGAGTGAGCCAGGGGGGACTAATTTGGGAGAAATTGAAGGATGCGTCTTCTCTGAAATAGATGAGAGGTGTAGGGAAATACAGGCAGGATGGATGGTTTTTCCTATGGCTTATCGGTGGACAGCTTCTTTCCCAGGCGCCGGGCTAGGCGGACCATGCCGGGGGAGCGGTCGCCGGGGTTTAAGAGTACGTTAAGCACATGCAGGCGATTCTGATCGGCAAATGCCGTGGCGAGATGCTGCTGGAACTCCCGCTGGGTGCTCACGCGTACACCGTTCCCGCCTCCGATCAGGTCACAGATTTTATCGTATTGCCATTCATGCACGTCGTTAAAGGGGCCTTCCAAGATCTCTCGCTCGGTGGAATAACCTCGGTTATTCAGGAGGATCACAATCGGGGCTTGTCCATAGCGGACGCAGCTGGCCAGTTCCGTTCCGGTCATTTGGAAGGCTCCATCCCCTACGAGTACGATCGGTCGCAGGCTGGGGTCGGCGAATGAGGCGCCTAATGCCGCCGGGACGGCGAATCCCATGGATGTATAGTAGGCCGGTGATAGGAACTCGAACCGATGGCGGACATGCAGATCCGCCGCAGCAAAGAGCGATTCGCCTACGTCTGCGATCACGACGGTCTTCTCTGTAAGCACGGTATCCAGATGCCGGAAGAGCCCTTCCAATGTCACCGGTGCATCCAGGTCCGGCGTAGTTGGTGCCGGAACGGTTTTAGCCGGGAGGGTTCGCTGGGAACGTGAAAAAGAGGGGAGCGGCGATCGCACCAGCCCTTGAACGAAGTCCTGGAACTTGATGGATTCATACCGGTGGTGTTTGATAGCGACTCGATCGGCAGTTGCATGGATGGTTCGGCCTTCAGATAGCAACGGCGATGTCGCATCCAGATCTTCGACATCGGAGAGGATGGAGCCCAGGATCAACAGGCAGTCCGAATCGTTAATAAACTGCTGGACATCCTCGCGGGCAATCAGGCCGCCATACACGCCGACATAGAGCGGATGGTCCTCGCGAATGATTGATTTCCCGAGCAGCGTTGAGGCAATGGGGATGTTGAGTTGCTCGACGAGCCTGGTGAGATCATCTTGCAGCCCGAATCGACCGACTTCAGCCCCTACGAGCATGGCCGGGCGTTTGGCCGATGCCAGCATGAGCCGCACTTCGCTGAGCGCTTCTTCCAACGCGGCCGGGTCACTTGGTGTATCCTCGATGCACATCGGTCTTATGCCGCCGGTGAGCGGACAGTGGACCATGTCTCTGGGGATCTCGATATAAATGGGACGGCGGTAGCGCAAGAGGGCGGCAAACGCTCGGTCCATTTCTCGCTCAGCGGTCAAGGGGTCGTCCAGCGTGACCGCGGCCACGGTCATCCGCTCAAAGACTTCCCGTTGCGTCCCGAAGTCGCGGACCATATGATGCAGGTAGGGTGTGCGAGTGCGTTCGGACAAACCGGGCGAGCCGGTCAGGAGCACCACCGGCGATCGTTCCGCATAGGCACAGGCAATGGCATTGACGGTGTTGAGCCCGCCGACGCAATAGGTGACGCAGACCGCTCCGATGCCGTTGATGCGTGCATAGGCGTCTGCCGCAAACCCGGCGCAATCCTCGCGCGTGGTTCCGACATGTTTGATGGGCGAGGCTTCGATCAGCTGATAGAGCGAGAGGACATAGTCGCCGGGAATGCCGA
>LWDN01000012.1:67273-123241 GCA_002083515.1 Proteobacteria bacterium HN_bin10 | reverse complement strand
GGCGCGGCCCTCCGCCCCAAGGTCCCTGGCCGCCGCCCTGCGGGCCGCCTGACTGATCGTTCCACGGCATTGGTGGTTTTCGCCCTTCTGGTGGTTCGCGCGCCACGTTCTTGGCCGCCGAACGGGCGCCTTGCCGGGCTCCCGTGCGCGCCGATATGTGATCCCTGTGCTAAAGGATCAAGCATGAACAACCGGTTGGCGGAGATGGCCGAGCGCGTCAAAGCGCGCCTCGATGCGATCAACGACCCTATTACCGGCAAGGGTTTGTTCACGTCCGGGCGCGTGCAGGGCTTAGATGCGCGCGACGGCGGCAAGGTCTCGTTCACCATTGAAGCGCCCGCGGGCGTGGCCGAGTTGTACGCGCCGGTGCGCGATCGCGCTGAAGCGGAAGCGCGCGCCGTCACCGGCGTGAGCAGTGTGATCGCGGTGTTAACCGCCGACGCAGGCCCGGCGAAAGCTGCGGCCGGCGTCGCCGGCGTCAAGCAGATCATCGCGGTCGCCAGCGCCAAGGGCGGCGTCGGCAAGTCGACGGTCGCGGTTAATCTCGCCTGCGCCTTCGCCTCGTTGGGGATGAAGACGGGGCTGCTGGACCTCGATGTTTACGGCCCTAGCGCGCCAACCTTACTCGGCACCGGCGCCAGGAAGCCGCGCATGCGCGACGACAAGCTGCTCGAGCCGCTCGACGCGCACGGGCTGAAGACGATGTCGATCGGCTATCTGGTCGATCCGGCTTCGCCGATGATCTGGCGCGGCGCGATGGCGACGAGCGCGGTGCGCCAAATGCTCGACGAAGTGGTGTGGGGCGATCTCGACGTTCTGTTGCTCGATCTGCCGCCCGGAACCGGCGACGTGCAGGTGACGTTGGTGCAGCGCGTGCCGTTGGCGGGCGCGGTGATCGTCTCGACGCCGCAGGAAATGGCGTTGGCCGATGTGCGGCGCGGATTGGCGATGTTCGAAAAGACGCGCGCGCCGGTGCTCGGCGTGATCGAAAACATGGCCTATTTCGAAACGCCGGACGGCAAACGCACGCACATTTTCGGTGAAGGCGGCGCCCGGCGCGTCGCCGCGGAAGTCGGCGCGCCATTCCTGGGCGAAATTCCGATTGACGTGGCGCTGCGTGAAAGCTGCGACGCCGGCGCGCCTCTTGTTGCAACGCAACCGCAGCACCCGGTTTCGCAGCGCTTTCGCGAGGTCGCGGCGGCGGCGCTTGGCAACGTGGCGCGCATGAACAAGCCCGCGCCGGCGATCCGGGTGAAGTAGCAGGGACCGGCGCTTGGGATATGGAGCGCGCCGCCTCCGGCGGCGCATGCGTGGCCGGAGGCCACGCGCTCCAGCCCGGGAACACTGTCGACAAGGCAGGCGAACGCGCTTGCCAGTCTCAGAGCATCCGTCGCAACCTCGCGTCGGAGCGGGATCATGACCACGACACGCAGAACCATACTCGGAGCAGCCACGGCCGCTCTGCCCCTCGCCGCCTGCTCGCGGCCGGCGCCGATCGTCGTCGTCGGCGCAGGCGTGTTTGGCGCATGGACCGCCGAACATTTGCGCCGCCTGGGCAAACGCGTGCTTCTGGTTGACCAGATGGGACCAGCGAACGCGCGCGCTTCTAGTGGCGGCGAAAGCCGGATGACGCGCGGCAATTACGGCGCCGACGAAATCTACACGCGCATGGCGCTCGACTCGCTAGTGGAATGGAAGCGGCTCTCGGACCGCTCGGCTCTGCCGTTGTTCCATCAGGCCGGCGTGCTGATGTGCTTCCAAGAGATGATCGACTATGCGCGCGAGTCGATCGCCGTGCATGAGCGGCTTGGGCTCCCGCTTGAACAGTTGGACAATGCCACACTGCGCCAGCGTTGGCCGCAGATGAACTTCGACGGCATCGCGTTCGGCCTGTTCGAGCCGGAGTTCGGCGCACTGATGGCGCGGCGCGCGGTCGAAGAACTTGCCACGCGCTTTGTTGCGGCTGGCGGCGCGTACCTCGTCGCCCACGCAACGCCCGGCGCGGATGGCCATAGTGTAATGCTCGATGGCGTGTTGCAACGTTCGGAAGCTATCGTCTGGGCGTGCGGGCCGTGGCTGCCGAAGGCGTTTCCCGATCTGCTGGGCGAGCGCATTTTCGTCACCCGCCAGGAGGTCGCCTTCATCGCCCCGCCGGACGGCGACGATTCCTTCGAAGCCACGCGCCTGCCCGGCTGGGCCGACTTCAACAATGGCGATCTCTATTACGGCTTTCCCAATCTCGAAGGCCGCGGCTTCAAGATCGCGCGCGACACCCACGGCCCGGAATTCGATCCCGACACCGGCGACCGGCGCATCACCGAAGACGGCGCCGCCTTGCTGCGCGCGTTTGCCGAACGCCGCTTTCCAGCGTTGGCGGGCCGCCCGTTCACCGAGTTCCGCGTCTGCCAATACGAGAATTCATCGAATGGAGATTTCCTGATCGATCGCCATCCGGCGCTCGACGGCGCCTATCTGCTGGGCGGCGGCTCGGGCCACGGCTTCAAACACGGCCCCGAGGTCGGTCGCCTGATGGCGGAACTCGTCGTCAACGGCGCTCTGCCCGATGCGCGCTTCTCGCTCGCGAGCAAGCAGACGATCCAGAATCGCACCGTCCTTTAGGCCAGCTCGAACGCGATCGGCAGCGCCTTGAGGCCGTTGACGAAGAAGCTCTCGCTGTAGCGCGGCTCGCCATCGAGACGAACGCTGCGCAGGCGCGGCAGCAATTCCTCGAACAGAATGCGCATTTCGAGGCGCGCTAAGTGCTGCCCCAAGCAGACATGCGCGCCGTTGCCGAACGCCAATTGACGGTTCGGCGTGCGATCGATGTCGAACACATCGGGGTTCGGGAACACCTCCTCGTCTCGATTTCCCGACGCATAGCACAGCATCAGCCAATCGTTCTGCTTGATCGCGCGACCGCGCAGCTCAGTCGCCTCCGCCGCAGAGCGCATGAAGGTTTTCACCGGCGTGGTCCAGCGGATGGCCTCTTCAATCAGCGCCGGAATGAGCGCCGGCGCGGCCTTGACCCGTTCGAACAAACCAGGCTGGGAAGCCAAGGCCCACATCGCCCCGGCAGTCGAGGAGGACGTGGTGTCGTGACCGGCGGTGGCGATGATCGTGTAGTATCCAGTGCGCTCGAAGGGCGGCAGCGGCGCCCCGTCGATCTCTGCGTTGGCCAGAAGCGTGGCGAGATCGTCGCGCGGACTGGCGCGGCGCGCGGCGGTGATTTTCTCGAAATAGTCGGTGAAGTCCTGCACGACGCCAACCAGCAATTGCGCGAATTGCTCGTCGCTCAGCGCTTCCTTGAAGCGTTCGGTGTCGGGATCGGAGGCGCCGAAGAGTTCTTGCGTCAGCCGCAGCATACGCCCGAAATCTTCCTCCGGCACGCCGAGGATGTTCATGACCACGCGCAGCGGGTAGTGCAACGCCACATATTTCACGAAGTCGCAGCGTCCGGGCAGCGTCGCGAAATGATCGGCGGCCTGGCGCGCCAGCACGCGGATATCGTCTTCGCGCTTGCGCACATTGGTTGGCGTGAACCAGGCTTGGGTCAGCAGCCGGTACTTCATGTGATCGGGCTCGTCCATTTGCACCAATGAGCGCACGAGATGCGGCGTGCCGGTGATGGCGCGAGCGCGGGCTTCGCCCGCGCGGCTGGTCAGCGTCGTGCCGCGTACGGCCGAGGGATAGAGGCTATTGTTGCGGCTGATCTCCAGAATGTCGGCGTGCTTGGTCACAACCCAAAACGGATCGAAGCCCTCGACCTCGGCCGCGCCAAGCGGGTTGTTGGCGCGCAGCCAGCGATAAGTCTCATGCAATGTATCGGACGCGTAGGCCGAGGGCGTGACCAGCGCCCGCGCCATGTCGTCGGGAATTCGCGCCTGATCCATACCGCTCTCCGTGAAGACGCCGATCTCAACCGATCTCGTTCGCACGCGCAACTCCACTTCCGGGCTTGCCGTAGCGTCGCGCCCGTGATTAGCGTGGACAGGGGGACAAGACATGCCGACGCTTCGCGCCATCCTGGCCGCTCTTTTCATTCCGGCGCTGGGCGCGGCGGTGGTGCTTTACATCGTCAACGCGGCCGCCGCCGCAGAAGGCGCGAGCCTCGGCCAAATTGCACAACTCTGCCTGCCCAACGGGCCAAGCCTGACGCTGGCGCCGGTCTGCGCCAACATTCAGGACCATTACACGTTTCTGCTTGTTTGCGCGGCGACCGCCGCCGCCGGCCTTGCGCTGATCGTCGCGTTCGCACTGGCCAGCGTGGCGACCGGATCGAACCGGGTGCTGCTGAGTTTCGTTTTTCCGGGCCTCTCCTTCGTCGGTCTGTTGCTGGTGGCGTTCATTGTCATGGCGCAGATCGGCATCATCGCGGGCACGGGCTATTTCGCCGAGGCCTACTGGCTGGGTCAGGTTCACGTGACGGTGCTGTTGGGGCTCGCCGGCATCGGCCTGATCCTCGGCCTCGGCATCATGTGGCGCACGGTGCGGATGTTCCGCCCCGCAGTGAGCGGCGTCATCGGCATGCCGCTGTCCCCGATAGAGCAACCGCGCCTCGCGCTCATGGTGCAGCAGATCGCCAAAGCCACCAATGCGCGCATGCCCGACAACATCATTCTGGGGCTCGATCCGAACTTCTTCGCGACCACGGCCCCCATGCACACGCCGACCTCGCGCCGGCTGCTGACCGGGCAAACGCTTTACTTGTCGCTGCCGCTGATGCGGGTGCTCTCGCTCGACGAGGTCAAGGCCGTCGTCGGCCACGAACTGGCGCACTTCTCAGGCTCGGACACCATCTACAGCCGCCACTTCGCGCCGATCTATCGCGGCCTCGAAGAGGCCGCGCACGCCGCCGATGAAAACAAGAAATACGACAAGAATCCGCTGCTGCTTCCCGCCCGGTTGTTCCTGCGCTTCATGATGGATAGTTTCGCGCGCAACGCCGCCAAAGCCAACCGCGCCCGCGAATTGCGCGCCGACACGGTCGGGGCGACGGCGGCGACGCCCGCGGATCTCGGCTATGCGCTGATCAAGGTCGGCATCCTCTCGCATCTGTGGGGACGCGAGATGGAGGACACGCTGAACGACATCGCCCGCGGCCGGTTTCGCCGGAACATGTCGGCGAGCTTTCAGGATAAGTTGAGATACGACGTCGAACCGGAGAAGTTGCCGCCGCTGGTCACCTTCTCCCTCGGCGATCGCTCGCCGCACCCGACCGATTCCCACCCCGAAACCAAGGAGCGGCTTGAGAACCTCGGCCTCAATCTCGTCGATGTCACCTCCGAAGCGCGCATCATGGAACGCTTCTTCGCCACCAAACCCGCTTCCATGGCGCTCGACAACATGGAGAACGTCGAAGAGATCCTGACGCAGATCTATCACCAGATCATCATCGGCCCGCGCAACGTGCCGCAGGCCGAGCGCACCACCGATCAGGTCTTCGTCTCCTTCCTCTCGGCCTTCCTTGCCCACATGGTGACGGCGGACGGCGCCGTCGACGATCGCGAAGTCGAAGTGGCGGAAAAGGAGGCTCTGTCGCACCTGGGCGGCGCTTTCGATGCGCGCGAGTTTCGCGAATTTTGCCGCAACACCGATCAGTTGGCGCCGCTGCCGAAGATCACCGAATGGTCGACGAAATTCCTGACCCCGCAGGGCTTCGAGATGTTGCTCGACATGCTGCAAAAGATCGCCGCTGCCGACGGCGAACTGCACGAGCGCGAACGCAAGATTCTGGACGAGGTGCGCGCGCTCTACGAAGAGCTGAAAGCCGCCGAAGCCGCTGGCGCGACGATGCCCAAGGCGCCGCCGCCGCGGCGTTAGGCTAGAATCCCAGCAGCCGCGCGTAGCGATCGCGATGGTAGCTGGCGCCGCCATAGAGCGCTTCGAGCACGCGCGCGCGCTTCAGATAAAGCCCGGCGTCGTGCGCGTCGGTCATGCCGATGCCGCCATGCAATTGCACCATCTCGTTCGAGGCGAGATGCAGCGTTTCGCCGGCGTGCGCCTTGGCGAGGCTCGCATACTCGGCGATGGTGTTGGCGTTGCGGTCGAGCGCGTCGAGCGCCGCCAGCACGCACGAGCGCGTCAGTTCGAGATCGGTGAACAGCTTCGCAGCGCGATGCTGCAGCGCCTGGAAGCCGCCGATGACTTGGCCGAACTGGCGGCGAGTCTTGAGATATTCGCCGGTGATCTCGAACGCTTCGCTGGCGGTTCCCAGCATTTCGGCGGCCAGCCCAATGCGAGCGCGGTCGAGAATGGCGTCGACCATCTCGGCCCCGCCATTCATCTTTTCCGCCGGTGTTGCTTCGAACTTCACGTCCGCGGCGCCGCGGCTGTCGGCTGTAATCAGTTCGCGGCGCGTGAGGTCAGGCGCATCGGCCTTCACCAGATAGAGCGCATCGCTGGCCGTCACGACAAAGACATCGGCGATGTGGCCGTCGGCGACGTACTTCTTCTCTCCGGTGAGCTTGCCCGCGGTGAATTTCAGCTTCGATTTCTCCGGCGCATGATGCGCCCCCTCGTCCACCGCCAGCGCGGCAATCGTTTCGCCGGACGCGATCTTCGGCAGCCATTCCCGCTTCTGCGCGTCCGTGCCGGCGAGTATGAGCGCGCTCGCGCCCGCGAGCGCGCTCGAATGCAGGGGTGAAGCGGCCAGCGTGCGTCCGCTTTCCTCCAGCACCGCGCCGAGCGCCACATAGCCTAGGCCCGCGCCGCCATATTCCTCCGGGACGATCACCCCGGCCCACCCCATCGCCGCCATCTCGCGCCAGAGATCGGGATCGCGGCCGTTCCGCTTCTCGTCGCGCTGTTTTCTGAGGCGCGCCACCGGCGCCTGCTCGCGGAAGAAATCGCGCGCCGCGTCCTTCAGCATGCGCTGTTCGTCGTTCAGGGTGAAGGTCATTGCGTGTCTCGCAGGCCAAGCACCCGCTTGGCGACGACATTGAGATTGATTTCGGTGGTGCCGCCTTCGATCGAATTGCCCTTCGATCTGAGCCAGCCGCGCGTCACCGCCAGTTCATCGGCCGCAAAGCCATCGCCCGACCAGCCGAGCGCGCGATTGCCCGCCGCTTCCACCATCAATTCGCAACGCTCCTGGTTCAAGGTCGCGCCTGCGACCTTGAACATCGACGCCATGTGCGAAACGTTGCCGCCGGCCTTCGCCTCCTCCTGCGCGCGCTGGGTCGAGAGCGCGTAGGCGCGCTCCGCCATCTTGTGCGCGGCGATGCGGGCGCGCAAATCGCGATCCGCCAATGCGCCCTCCTCGAGACCCACGTGCTTCTTCGCCAAATCGACCACATCGACGCGCGTGTTCGAGCCGAAGCCCGAGATATTCGTACGCTCGTATTGCAACAGCCGCTTGGCGATCTCCCAGCCGCCGTTCAAGCGACCGACCATGTTGCCCTTGGGTATCTTCACGTCCGTGAAAAAGGTTTCGCAAAACGGCGACGAGCCCGAGATCAGCTTGATCGGCCGGGTTTCGACTCCCTTTGAGGTCATGTCGATCAGCACGAAGGAAATGCCTTCGTGCTTGACGCTCGTATCGGTGCGCACCAGGCAGAAGCACCAGTCGGCGTAGTTGGCGTACGAGGTCCAGACCTTCTGGCCGTTGATCAGCCAATGATCGCCCTTGTCCTCGCACTTGGTCTGCAGGCCGGCGAGGTCGCTGCCGGCGCCTGGTTCGGAATAGCCTTGGCACCAGCGGATTTCGCCGCGCACGATCTTCGGCAGATGCTCCTGCTTCTGTTCTTCGTTGGCGTATTCGAGCAGCACCGGACCCAGCATCCAGACGCCAAAGGAGAACAGCGCCGGCCGCGCGCCGATCTTCTTCAGTTCGCTTTGCAGCACGCGGTTTTCATCCGCGCTCAGGCCGCCGCCGCCATAGGCCTTGGGCCAGGTTGGCGCCGTCCAGCCCTTGGCGCCCATGCGCTCGAGCCAGAGCTTCTGGTCAGGGTGCGCGAACTTGTAATTGCGCCCGCCCCAGACGGCGTCGTCCTCGCCCGCCATCGGCGTCCGCATCGGCGGCGGACAGTTCTCTTCCAGCCAAGCCCGCGTCTCGGCGCGGAAGGTTTCCAGGTCTTGTGTCATGGCGCGTATCCTCGCGCACGAGTTAGCACCAGGAAACGGCGCGCGTCACCTTCACGTTCGGTCAGGCGCGGCGCATGTAGGTTGGAGCGCGCGCCTCCCGGCGCGCATGCGGGCCGGGGAGGCCCGCGCTCCTACTCGGATGCAGCCCGCTCAAGCCCCTCCGGCTGGCCTACGACCACGAACGTGAAGGCGTCCGGATTGAAGAGCCGTCGCGCAACGCGGTTCACGTCAGCCAAAGTGACGGCGCGGATGAGATCGTTACGGCGGTTGATATAGCCGATGTCGCGCCCGGAAGTCTGGACGCCATGAATGACGCTGGCGATCTTGGTGTTGGAATCGAGATCGAGCGCGAACGAGCCGGTGAGATAGGTGATCGCATCGTCGACCTCGGCCTGGGTAGCGCCATCGCGGTAGAACCGCGCCATCTCGGCGCGCGTGACGTCGATGGCTTCGCGCACGTCGGCGTTTTCGGATTGCGCCGAACCGCGGATGACGGCCGCGTGTTCGCGCACCGAGGGACCTGTGCCGATGCCGTAGACCAGCCCGCGCTGCTCGCGCACCTGATCCATCAGGCGCGACGAGAATCCGCCGCCGCCCAGGATGTAGTTCGCCACCGCAAGCGGAATCCAATCCGGATCCTCGTCCTGTATGCCGGGGCCGGCGAACAGCACCAAGCTCTGCGGCTGCGGCAGGGCGCGCACGATCAGCGGCGTCGGCGCGCGCAAGACGGCGTCGGGCGGCTCTGCCGGCGCGGCGCCCTGCGGGAGAGCGCCGAAGATCGCATCGACGGCGCGGCCCGCGTCTTCGGCGCCAATATCGCCCACGATCGTGATCTGCAGCGTCGCGCGATTGAGAAGAGCCGCGCGGCGCTCCTGCAATGCGGCGCGACTGATCGCCTCGACGCTCTCGCGCGACGTACGCCGCGCGTAAGGGTGATCGGGATAAAGCGCCTGATCCAACGCCAGATTGGCGATGAAGCTGGGATTGGTCTCGCGCGTGCGGATGCCGACCAGAAGCTGCCGCTTGATCCGCGCAAGCGGCTCGGCGTCAAAGCGCGGTTCGTGCAGCGCCAGCCGCGCCATTTCCACGGCTGCGTCGCGGTTGGCGCTGAGCGTGGTCAGCGACATGCCGACGCCATCCCAGCTGGCGCCGAAACCCAGCGACATGTTCAAATCTTGCAGCCGCTCCTTGAAGGCGTTGGCGTCAAGCGCGCCCGCGCCTTCAGTCATCATGTCGGCCATCACGCCAGTGACGCCGCTAACCCGCTCAGGCTCGATCGCCGAGCCGCCGCGCCAATAGGCGCGCATGACGATCATCGGCACGGTGGAGTCGGAAACAAGCCAGGCTTCGATGCCACTCGGCGAAACGATGCGTTCGACATCGACGCCATGCTGCGTGGTTGTGCTTTCGATTTGGCGTTGCGCGTGCGCCGGCGTGACCGGAGCGGCCAATGCGAGCGCAAACGCTGCAGCCGCAAGAAAGCACGCTCCCCCTCCCCTCGAGGGGAGGGGGCAGGGGGCGGGGTGAGACTCCAGCGTTGTAGACTTGGAGCGCGCGCCGCCTGGCGCGCAAACATCGATCAATGTTGGCGCGGTGCGGGCCGGGGGCCCGCGCTCCAGCTTGGAGAGGTCGCGCATCTCCCCACCCCCTACCCCCTCCCCTCGCGGGGAGGGGGTGAGAAAGCTAAATGCGAGCCTCACTGCCCTTCCTCCGGCAGCAGCCAGCCGGTGACGGAGGCGTCCAGATCGAGAGTCTGCCGGCTGATCTCGACGACCTCTTCGCGCGTCACCGCCCCGATATCGCGCGGCCAATTGACGACATCGTCGATGCTCTCGCCCTGCGCCAGCGACGCGCCATAGATATTGGCTAGGCTTTCCTGACTGTCGCGCGCGTAGATCGCATTGGCGGCGAGCGAGTTTTTGGCCCGCGTGAGTTCGGCGTCCGTCGGCCCGTCGCGCAGATAGGCGGCGATCACCGCGTCGGCTGCGGCTTCGACGCGCTCGAGGGTCACGCCCTCGGCCGGCGTCGCCCACACCGAGACGCTGCCGCCGCCGAGCCCCGAAGAGCTGGCGCTGGCGCCCGCGCTGATGGCGATGCGCTGCTCCTCAACCAAAGCGCGGTACAAGCGGCTGGTCTCCGAGCCGCCGAGAATTTCCATCGCCACATCGAGCGCATGCGCCTGGCGGCCGGTGTCGGTTCCGTAGCTCAGCGCGCGATAGAGGCGCGTGAACGAGGGCTGGCGCACCTTTTCGTCGCGGTGAGTAACGCGCATTGGCCCGACGTTCGGCGGATCGCGCACCCATATGCGCGCCGGGAGATTTCGCGTCGGCCGCAGACGTCCGTAGTAGCGCTCCGCCAGCGGGCGCAGTTCCGCGGCGTCGATGTCGCCGGCGACGACGAGGATCGCGTTGTTCGGCGCGTACCAGGTTCGGTAGAATTCGAGCGCGCGCTCGCGCGGCAAAGCCTCGATCTCGTGCAACCAGCCGATCACCGGCGTGCCATACGGATGATGCGGCCACAACATCGCCCGCATGCGCTCGCCCAACACCGCGCCTGGATTGTTGTCGACGCGCTGGCGGCGCTCCTCGACGATCACATCGCGCTCCGAGGCGAAGGTCTCGTCCGAGAAGCGCAGATTGCGCATGCGGTCGGCTTCCATGCGCATCACCAGATCGAGCCGGTCGCGGGCGATGCGCTCGTAATAGGCGGTGTAGTCCCAATTGGTGAAGGCGTTGTCCTCACCGCCGTTCCGGGCGATGGTGCGCGAGAATTCGCCGGGCGCGATTTGGCGCGTGCCTTTGAACATCAAATGTTCGAAGAAGTGCGCGATGCCCGAATAGCCGCGCGGTTCGTCGGCGGCGCCGACGCGATACCAGACCATATGCGTGACCACCGGCGCGCGCCGGTCGGTGATCACCACCACTTCGAGGCCGTTGCGAAGCGTGAAGCTCTCGGGGCGCGCAAATTCCTGGGCGCGCACATTGGCGCTCAAGGCAAGCGTCAGCGCAGCTAGCAGGCCGCAGAGAAACTTGGTTGCTATGCTCACCCCAACCCTAACGTACGTTAGGTGCCGGGCAGCCTGAAGCCGCCGCCGCGTTCGCGCCTGATGATTACCTGACCGCCGCCGGTGGCGCGGCGAATGGATTCTTCATCGGCCAAACGGCGCGCTTCCTCTTCGGCATTAAGCGGCGCCGCCGCCGGCGCGCCGGAACCGCCGAACGCGAGCAGCCGATTCACGAAGCCCTCGTTGCGGCGCACGACGCCCTGGCTCTCGAAATCGATGGTTTCACGGATGTTGTCGTCGGCCGTTGACGCGCCCGCCGCGGCGATGAACGAGCGCTCGCCCTGGCTTGCGCCCTGGCCGACATTGTCGCCGAACAGAGCGGTCCGCGCTTCCGTGGACGGATCGTTCTCGCCCGGGCGCGCCTCACCGGGACGCGGCGGACGCAGATTGTAATCAGGCGGCAGCGTCAGCGGCGCATGGGTCATGACCCGAAACTCGTCGGGCGAACTGCGCGACGCGCCGATGGCGCGCGAAAATCCGGCGCAACCGCTCGCCGCCGTCGCCGCCGCCAATACCGCGACCAGTGCGATTGGTCTGGACATCCCGCCTCCTCAAAATCTCTCGGCCCTGCTTCTAGCCGAGCCGCGGCGCTCCCGCCAAGCCGGACAGCAGCAAAGAGGCTCGACCGGCAGTTTGACCGTTATGGGGCGAATCCGCCCCTCAAATCAGGGGCCTGTGCCCCGACCGCGACCGATCCAGGCCTTGAACTGAGCCCAGCCGGTGCCTTTGCCCGGCTCGGACTCGACGAAAAAGATCATGTCGATAGCGAGAAGAATGGCCCCGCAGGTGATGGCGGCGTCGGCCACGTTGAACACCCAGGGAAACCAAAGCCCGTTGAAATCCAGGAAATCCGCCACCGCCCCGAACCGAATGCGGTCGACGACATTGCCGAGCGCCCCCCCGATGACGAGGCCCAGCGCAATCGCGGTGGGTTTGCGGTCGGCGGTGCGCAGCCACCACAGAAACACGCCGGAGATCGCGAACGAGAGCCCCACCAGGGCCCAGCGCGCAAGATCCTGATCGGCGCGGAGCAGGCCAAAGCTCACCCCCCTGTTCCAGACCATTTGCAGATCGAAGAACGGCGTCAGCTCGACGAAGCGGCAGCCATAGCCCGTCTCCAGGCAGCCGGTCGGGCTGAATTGGCCGGGGCCGAGGATCAGCCACTTGGTGATCTGGTCGGCGACGAAAATCACCGCGGCGATGATCAAGCCGAGACGCAACATGGCGCGGCTTATGGCGGGGGACGGGGGCGGCTTCAAGACAAGTCCGCCGCGGCGCTTTGGCGGCCATGCGCGCAAGCGCCGCCCAATGCGTTACGCCCTCGCTGCGTTTTTCTGCCTCGGCGGGTTTAGCGCCCACGCGGGCGACGCGCGTGCGACTAGAATCGCACCGGCAGCGATGTCGGCTTCACGTCGCTCTGCTCGTGGCGAACGAAATCCGGCCAGGCCTTGTCCTTGTCCGACATTTCGCTGACCGGCAGCGGCCATTTCAAACCGAAGGCCGGATCGTCGTGGCGATAGCCGCCGTTCGAGTCCGGCACGTAGAAGGCCGAGCACAGATAGCTCACCTGCGTATCGTCCATCAAAGTCTGATAGCCGTGCGCGAAACCACGCGGCACGTAGAGCTGGCGCCCGTTCTCGAACGAGAGGTCGAAGCCCTCCCATTTGAGATAGGTGCTCGAATGCGGGCGCATGTCGATAATGATGTCATGCACCGCGCCCTGCAGCGCGCGAACGACTTTCACTTCATAGTGCGGGTCGACCTGGAAGTGCATGCCGCGGACGGTGCCCTTCTTCTTCGAATAGCCGGTATTGTGCTGCGGATAGCTCACTTCGAGGCCGTGTTCGGCGAATTCCTTCATGCAGAAGGAACGGCCGAACCAGCCGCGATTGTCGCCAAAGGGCGTCATCTCGATCAAGACGACGTCCTGCAATGTGGTCTTGTGGAATTTCATTCCGCGGCCACCGCTTCGCCGGCCGGGCGCAGTTCGTTGTCGAGCAGGCGATCGGCGAGCAGCTTCTTGATGTGGGCGATGCGGTTGTAGCGCGTGCCCTCGAACTCCTCGACCGTGATGCCCGACTTCTTGTAGGCGGCGTAGAGTTGCTCGGCGCCCTTCACCGCGTCCCATTGCGGCTGGAAGTCCGGCAGCGTGTTCTTGATCTTCTCGAAGCTCACCCGGTACGAGCGCGGATCGGGGCCGGCTTCGCTGGTGAGTTCGATGGTGGTGTTCGGCACGATGTCGCGCACGATCTCGGCGATCTGGCGCACGGTGTAATTGTGCGCGGTCTGGCCGACATTGAACGCCTCGCCGCGGACCAGATCGGCCGGCGCTTCGAGCGCGGCGATGAAGGCGCGGGAGATATCCTCGATGTGGACGATCGGGCGGATCGGAGTGCCGTCGCTCTTCAAGAGGATGACGCCCTTGGTCATGCCCCAGGCCACCAGATTGTTCAGCACGATGTCGAAGCGCTGGCGTGGCGACACGCCATAGGCGGTCGCCGGGCGGATGAAGACCGGGCAGAACTTCTCGTCGGCCATCGGCTTCACATCGCGCTCGACCAGCACTTTCGATTCACCATAGGCGGAGACCGGCGCCAGCTTGCCGGTCTCGTCGATCATCTCGTCGCCTTCGGTCTTGCCGTAGTTCGAGCAAGACGAGGCGAAGATAAATTTCGGCACGCCGGCCTTTTTGGCCAGTTCGGCGATGCGGACGCTGGCCTTGTGGTTCACGTCATAGGTGAGGTTCGGATTGAGGTTCGAGAGCGGATCGTTGGAGAGCGCCGCCAGATGGATGATGGCGTCGAAGCCCTGCACATCCTCCAGGCGCACATCGCGGGTGTCGCGAACGATGGTGGGGATGTCGACGATCTCGCCGCCCTCCGTAAAGGTGCAGCGCGAGTATAGATCGGCGTCGAGACCGACCACGTCATGCCCGGCCTTCTGCAGCATGGGCGTCATCACCGTGCCGATATAGCCGCGGGAACCCGTCAACAGCACCTTCATGGAACCACTCGCCTCTTCAATTCGGCCCGCGTGGGGCGCGCTTCAGTCTACGCCAGAAACACGCCCTGCGCTGTCCTGCAGGTGTGTCTCGGCTTCTGCCTTTGCTATGCAAGAAGCGCCGCTCGCGCGCTCCGCTAATTCCGGCTCAAAGTGCGCCGGGATCCTTCTTCCAAAACAGCAGCGCAACCGTCGCGAAGACGATCTCGATCTCGCGCCACCAGCTCCAGTTGCGGACGTATTCGACATCGTAGGCGGTGCGCGCCTTGATCTTCTCTTCGGTCTCGGTCGGGCCGCGGCAGCCATTGACCTGCGCCAGGCCGGTGACGCCAGGGCGCGCCGCGAAGCGCTCGGAGTAAGTCGCGTCGACCTTGTTGAAATAGATGTCGTGTTCGAGCGCGTGCGGGCGCGGGCCGATGATCGACATGTCGCCCTTGAGCACGTTGATCAGCTGCGGCAGCTCATCCCAGCTTGACCGGCGCAAGAACGAGCCGATGCGGGTGATGCGCGCATCGTGGTGACGGGCCTGGACGACGCCGCGGTTCTCGGTGACCGACATGGTCCGGAACTTCCAGATGCGGAAAGTCTTGCCGCCGAAGCCGCCGCGCTCCTGGCGGAAGATCGCTTGCCCAGGGCTGTCGATGCGCACCGCCACGGCGATGCAGACCATCAGCGGCGCCAGCACCACCAGCGCCGTGCCCGACGCACAAATGTCAAACGCGCGCTTGCTCCAGCCGCCGATCGGCGCGGCGCCGTCGCTCAGGCCGCGACCGGCAAGCGTTTGCCGCACGACTTCCACAGGCTGTGCGGCGTCCGCCGGCGCTTGTCCCACGCCGACGCGACGCAGCCGCGCGGCGCGGGCGAACGGCGTCCTGGCCTGCGCCGGAGCGCTAGCGCTCTCTCCGCCAGCTTTGAAACTCTCTTGCATCGCGACCCCGCCTGCCCCGCCAGTTCTCTGGCGAGCGTCTCAGCCCTTGCATTAAGCGCACCACGCGCGCGCAATGCAAGCGCTCACCAACACATCGGTTTCGCACGCCTGAAACGCTCGCGCCTGAAGCGAAGCTCGCCTCATTGCAGCACAGAGCCTCTGTGGAAACCTCACCTACTTACGCATCGCTAGGTCGAGCTGAAATCGTACGATGGATACGAATAATAGCCCGGCGCAGTGCGCTCGACTCCGTTCAACGCGACGCCCCGAATGTTGGCGCCGGCATCGCTAAGCTGGCGCAGCGCCGCGCGCACCGCACGCATCGGCGTCTTCTGCCAGCGCGACACCAGCACCACGCAATCGGCCTTGGCTGCGGCGACACGCGTCTCCGCGACGGCCAACACCGGCGCGCAATCCAGAATGATCAGATCGAACGAGCCGCGCAGCTCCGCCAACAGCCGGCTCATATCCTCGGCGCCGAAGATTTCCTTCGGCGTGAAACCCGAGCCGCTCACCGGCAGCACGCACATGCCGCTGGCGTCGTCGGAATAAATGGCTTGGCGCCAATGCGTTTCGCCCGACAGCACTTGCAGTAAGCCCACTTGCGGCTCGATATCGAGCACTTCCTTCAAGCTGCGGCGGCGCAAGTCGCAATCGATCAGCAGCACGCGTTGCCCCGACAGCGCCGAAACCCGCGCCAAACACAGCGAAACCGTGGTCTTGCCTTCCGACGGCAAGGCCGAAGTGATGGCCACCACTTGTGTCTTCGGCTGCCCGGCGGCGAAGAGAATGGTCGTACGCAACACCCGGAATGCTTCCGTGAAGGCCGACATTTGCCGCTCAAGCAGATAGGCGGCCGGATGCTGGGTGCGGGACGCCGACTGTCGAAGCTCGCGGCGGCGCAGACGCGGAATGCTGGAGAGTGCGGGCGAACCGGTTCGGCGCTCCACGTCCTCGGAGCTGGCGAAGCCTTCGTCGAGCGCCTCCGCGAGGAACGCTGCGGCCAAGCCGAGCCCGAACGCCAGGGCGAGCGACATGACCAAAGAAATCGACAAGCGCGGCGACGTCGGCTTCAGCGGCGGCACGGCGGCCGAAATCAGTTGCGCCGGCGCGGTCGTGACCGCGCCCTGATCGTCGATCTCGTGCGCGCGTTGGAGGAAAGACTCGTACACCGTCCGCGCGGCCGCCGCTTCGCGTTCCAGTTCACGCAAGCGCACGACCTGCTCGCCGCCGCCGGTCAACTGGCCACGGAGCGCATCGAGATTGCTCTGAAGCGCCGCCACCCGTCCCGCGGCGATATCCACATCATTGCGCAGGCCGGTCTGGATACGGCGGATCTCGGCATTGATCTGGTTGCGGATGTCCTCGCGTTCGGCGCGCACGTTCGCGAGCGCCGGGTGGGCCTCGCCGTAACGGTTTTCGAAATCGGCTTGGCGGCGCGCGACCGTGGCTTCCTGAGCGCGCAATTGTGTGATCACAACCGAGTTTAGCACGGCGGCGATGGTGTCCGCTGAGCCGCCCTGGTTGATGAGATCTTGGAGTTGCGCATAGCGCGACTGGCGCTCGGCCAGGTCGGCGCGCACTTGGTTCAACTGGGTTTGAAGATCCGTGAGCTGCTGTTCAATCAGAAGCGTGCCCTGGCTACTGATCAACCCAGACTCGGCGCGATAGCGCTCAACTTCCGCTTCCCTGGCCTGCACGTCGGCGCGCAGCACTTCCAGGCGTTGCGCCAGCCATGAATTGGCGCGCGCCGCCGACTGGATGCGCGTTTCAGTCTGATATTGCTGAAAAAGTTCAACCAGGCGGTTGGCCATCTCAGCGGAGTGCGCCGCGCTCTGGGAGGTCACCGAGACCTCCACGGCATAGGTCAGGCCACGACGGCGCACCGTGATGGCGTCGCTGACGGCGTCGATCACTTCCTGGCGGGCGGCGGCCGTCTGCGCGGCGTCGAGCTGCGGCGCCGGCTGACCTTCTTCGAGGAGCGCGTTCCATTCGGGATCGTTCATCAGGCCAAGTGAATCAACCAATCGCTCCGCCAGCAGCGAGGAGCGCAGCACCTCAAGCTGTGAATCCACCACCTGCGTCGGTACGATCTGGTTGTTGTTGGTGATCATCTGGTTCTGGGAGAGGACGTTCTCCTGACCGGCGTTGATCATCAGCAGCGCCGTCGCCGAGTATTGCGGCCGCTGCATCATGAACGCGGTGAGCGCCAGTACGAACACGACGGCCGAGGTCGCCGCGATCAAAACGCGGCGGCGGACCAGGAAGGCGAGAATCCACTTCAGGCTGAACGTGCCGAGCTCGCCGCCCTCCTCGGGCGGGAGATTCATCTCGCCCGTGGGCTGACGAATGGCGATGACGTTCATCTCTGAATTCCTTGCCCACGCTGGCCGACGAGCCGGTCCCCTACGCGTAAGCAATTCCGCAGCCAGCACACAAAAGCTAGCACGTCCCACACTGGCACACACGTCTCAGGTGAGAACTGCGCCAGATCAAACGCGATTATTCCAGCAGGCGTGGCAGAAAGTGCGTGATCTCGCCGAGCGGAAGAATTTCGCCCGCGCGGTTTCGCGCGTGGCGGGAGTAGCGAACCGTCGGCGCGTTCGGCGCGCCGCAAGCAAAGCCCGCACGCCCCCCATGGGACCGGGCTGCATGCCGCAGCCCGAAACAGGCAGAACCGGTTACGCCAACTGCTGAAGCCAGAGTGTTTGCTGACAATTGTCCAAAAATTAACTCAGTGAATCGGACAAATCAGGGTCATCAACCTTGGTATTGACCCGGCTGCCGCCAGCGTATTCGACGGACTACTTCGGCGCCAGCGGCGTGAACTAGGCGGCGATTGACGTGACTTACATGGTCCCCCCCGCTCCTGACGCCACGGCTGGCGCTCTGCCGGACCAACCCCGCCCGCGCAGCTACACCCATGTCCAGCCGCGCTGGCCGATGTTCCTGTCGGTTTTCGGGGCGCTCGCCGTGAGCCTGCTGCTCTGGGCGGGCATCGCTTGGGGTATCGGCCTCGTCATCGATTGGGTCGCCGGCCCGGGCTAGGCCGGTCGGCAGGGCTGTGCCCGGTTGTGGATACTCGGCCTCAATGTTGCTTTAGCACCCGCCGGCGATGCTCGCCGTCATCTGCCGCGCCGAGGCTGCTGAATGTCTGAAGCGATCAAGCAAGGGAAAGGCCCGCTGGTGGCGGTCGTCACCCCTGTTTACAATGGCGCCAAGCACGTCGAGGCGGCGATCCGCGCCGTGCAGGCCCAGACCTACCGGCCGCTGGTGCATTGCATCGTCGACAACGCCAGCACCGACGCCACCCCCGACATCATCGCCCGCTACGCCAATGGCGCGGTTCCAATCGTCACCATACGCAATCCGGAAACCATAACCTTCCAGCAGAACTCGAATGCGGCCGTCGGCCTGATCCCGCCCGAGGCCACGCACTTTCGCATTCTCCACGCCGACGACGAAATGCCGCCGACGGCGATCGCCGACATGATGGACCTCGCCGCGACTAGCGACGATGTTGTGCTGGTCGCCGGCGCCGAGCGCATGAACGGCGTCGATCGCCCGCATCACTTCCCGCCGGAATGTTCGATCTACGAGGCCAGCAACATGCTGGCGCGCATTCTTTCGGACGAAGCCCACATCCCAACCGCGCACGTGCTGGTGCGCTGCGACGCGATCCGCAGAGATGAGGAATTCTATCCAAACGATATCGTCGAGTGCTACATCGCCGCCGCCTGGCGGACGCTCTCGCGCGGCGGCCGCGCCGGCTTCGTGCATCGCTACAACGCCGAGACCCGCCGCTATGCCGGCTCCGGCTCGCTGATCGACACCTTCGCTCACACCGTGAAAGCGGTGCTGTGGGAGAAGTTGCTGTTCATCGAATGGTGGGGCCCGGCGTGCCTTTCCAACACCGAATACAAGCGCGTGCTGCGGCGCTTCCTGCGCGTTTATTATCGGCGCTTGCTCTGGTGGGCGGTCACCGGATCGATGGATATGGCCAAGCGCGACTACCAACGCTTGAGCGAACGCGGCCATCGCGCCGGCATCTGGGATTTCATCGAGTCGGTTGCGGTGTGGCCGTACTATCTGTTCTTGAAACGCATCGCCAAGCCGTTTGCGCCGCCGCGTTGGCCGGCGGACGCCAAGCCCTCAACGTGGTGACTTTCAGCTGACGTCCAGCTTCAGCAGCGCCGCGCGCAGGTTCGATTCCATCTCCGTCACCCGCCGGTCGACGATCTCCGCGTAATGCGCGCGCTCGTTCACCATCGCCCCGATTTGCTGCGTGAGCTTGTCGAAATCGACCGCCTCGACATTGTGCGTGAACTCCGTCAGCCCCGCCTGCTCCAGCAGCGCATCGTTCTTCGGCGCGTAGCCCAGCGAAATCAGCGGCCGGCGCATCTTCAACGCCGCGATCTGCACATGATAGCGCGACGCGACGACCAGATCGGTCCCGGCTATCGCGCGCATGGCGTCGTGGAAAGATTCCATCTTCGCGTCTTCGCCGGCGAGCAGCGTCCGGCCGAGCCTTTGCTCCAGATCGCGAACGGCGACAAGATCGGCGGGCGTCTGGCCGATGACCGCGCGCACTTTCCAACCGCGCGCTTCGATCCATCGGATCAGGCGTTCGTGCAGATCGATGTAGGCTTTGTAGGCGTCCTCGCTCGGCTGCCAGCCACCATAATTCATGACGCCGACACCGATTGTGAGCGGCGCCTCGGCGCGCGGCGCTTCGACGAAGCGCGGAAGCAGAAAAGCCAAATCAGGCAGCACGTCGCTGGCTTCGTCGGCGAGGCCGAGGCGAACCATGAAGTCGCGCGAGTCCGCGTCCCGATACGACCGACTGTGCGCCAATTGCGCCGCCCATTTCATCAATTGGCGGCTCAGGGGATTGACGATCGGCCCCGCGCCCACGCTCAGAAACGAAATCTTCACGCCGCGCGCGCGCGCGGCGAGGCACCAGCGCAGCAGGCGGCTTGGCCAACCGAAAGGCGTGTCGCGGAAATCGTCGAACACGCCGGTGCCGGCGACAATCACTGCGTCGTAGCGCCCCAACACGCGCAGACAGTGAACCCAACTCGCCCAGAGGCTCGGCTGGCGCAACAACACTTTGTCCGCGAGGCTCGCCCATTTCGCCTTTGGGCGTACGGCGTTGGGGATCGCCGGCAGATCGTAACGTTCCTCAACGAAGGCCGGGCCGCTGCAAATGCTGGAGAGTTCGAGGTCCGGCCGCTCAGCGCGCAGGAATGACAAGATCGCTTCCAGCGATGCGTCGTTGCCGAAATTGCCGATCCCGTAGCCGCCAAACAGCGCCACCCGCGGGCGGCCCGTGGCGGTTTGCGTTTCAACGGCGCGCGAGGAACCGTCAGGCATGCGGGCCTCTGTCGCTCGCCCTGCCTCGTTCACGCAACACGTCGCGGATCACTGCCCAATAGCGGTCCTTCGAGGCGACCGCGCCGAAATGCTTGGCGCGCTCGGCGCCCGCCGCGGCATAGGCGGCGCTCCGCGCCGGATCCTGCAGCGCTTTGATCGCTTCGGCCATCGGCGCAACTTCGTTTGGCGGCGTGAGCACGCCGTGCGGCGCGAAGGTCAGCGACGTGACGGTTTCGCGCGGCGCATCGGCGAGAATCTCCGACGGACCCGAATTACAATTGGTGGCGATCACCGGCACGCCCATCGCCATCGACTCGACCATCGCGTTTGGAAAACCCTCCGAGTTCGACGGCAGCACAAACAGACTCGCGCCGCGCATCAGCGGATAAGGATTGACGACGAACCCCGGGAACAGAACCTTGTCGCCGACGCCGCATTCAGCCGCTAAGGCGCGCAGCGCATCGCGTTCGGCGCCATCGCCGGCGATGACTAGTTTCCGCGCATCGCCGGAAGCTGCGTAGGCACGAATGAGCAGCTCAAAGTTCTTCTGCCCAACGAACCGGCCGACGCCCAAAATGTAAGGGCCCTCGACGCTTACCGGGCTGGGTTCGGCGGATTTCGCCGCCAGGGCTTCGATGTCGACCGGGTTGGCGATCGAGACCAGCCGCTCTGGGCGAACGCCGAAACTATCGCGAAGATCCTGCGCAACGCCTTCGGAGACGGCGATGACGCGGCTTGCGCGGGGGTAGAGCAGGCGCACGGTCGCGCGCGAGACCAGATCGCGCGCACCCCGACTCAGATGCGCGCTGGTGTGGGCGCGTTCGCTGATGATGCTGGGGCAATTGGCGTTCACCACATTGGCGAAGTTCGAGCGCGTTAGAAAACTGACCGCAACGTCGGGCTTCAGTTCGGCAAACAGCTTGCGGGCCTCGCGCATGCTGCGCAGCAGCGACTGCCCGCAATCGAGTTGGCGTGTTTCCAGCCAAGCCGGCGGCTCGTTGGCGCGCGGTTCGTCGTCCAGAAGCGCCAGAATCATGTCGAACTCTTGCCGCTCCGCCTCGGAATGACGCAGCAACGTGCACATGACCCGCTCGGCGCCGCCGCCGGTCAGCGAATTAATCAAGAAGAGGACGCGTTTGCGGGCGGTCACGGCGACAATTCCCTGCATACGCCAGGCCACAGCCGGATCGGCGCGCGGACATGTGTAGATCCGGCTGCATAACACTTGCTTGCAGGCTTACAAGCGGCGACATCCGAGTGCTTTTGGCGCAGCGCAGCGCCAGGGATCCAATTCGTTAAACCAACATGATTTCCAACGAACTTGGCCTCCAGGCGCCGTCGCTGCCGGCGTATCTGCTCTATCCGATCGCGCTGCTCAGCGCGTTAATCATGCTCTACGTCATGGGGCGTTCGCGCGACCGCGCCGCCGCGTTCGTCATGGGCGCCGCTTGGTTGCGCTACGTCATGTCGGCGTTCCACACCATCACCTACCGGCCGCTGGTGGCCGGCATGTCGGCCAATGCGCTGGCCTCGATGGGCATGTTCCTGGTTGGCCTGCTGACGATTGACTGGCGTCATCTGGCGCTGAGGTTTCTGCTGCCCTTTTACGTCTTGATCGTGCTGGCGATTGTCAGCGCCTTTGCCAATGGCGGCGTCACGCCCGGCTTGATCACGGTTATCTCCAAGCACGGCTACCTCATCGTCATTCTGCTCAGCGTTTTCGGCGCCATGCGCCGCGCCCGCGCCGGCGATTTCATGACCTCGATGCTGTGGGCGTTCCTTCCCACGCTCATCTGGCAGGCGCTCTCGGTGGCGATGGGCATCGGCAAGGCGACCGAGACCGACGCCACGGCGGTAAGCTACATCGGCGGCTACAATCACGAGGCTGCGTTCTCGGTGATCCTGGCGACATGCTTAACCGTCGCCTGCTTCACCACCCAGCTCAACAAGACCGTGCGCTTGGCCATCGTGCTCGCCTGCATCGCCGGCATCGTGCTCGCCAATTATCGCACGACCTTGGTCGCGGTCGCGCCGCTCTTGTTGATGTTCTTCGCCTTCTCCTCGCTGCGGCGGTTCCCGCTGCGCGACCGGCCGTTCGTGGTGAGCGCGCTCATCGTTCTGCTCGCCATTGGCCTTGGGTTCGCCAGTCTCCTGTTCGCCGAGCGCTTCCAGGATCTGACGGTGGCCACGTCCGGGGACGTCAACTTCTTCAAACCGGCCCAATATTACACAGTCGAGGAGAGCCGCCTGCTCTCCGGGCGGCCACGAATCTGGAGCGCCTACATCTATGCCTGGCTCGAGGGCGATCTCACCGAACACGTCATCGGCTTCGGCCCGGAATCCTGGAACGATGTGTTCCCGCTTTACGCCCACAACACCTTGGTCAACTACCTTTACGAATACGGCATCATTGGTGTCGTTGTCATCCTCTGGGTTTGGTTCTCAATGCTGGCCGCGGCCATTCGCGTACGCCATCCGCACGCCGGCGTCTTGATCGGCGCGCATCTGAGCTTCCTGGTGCTCAACATGTCGACGATGCCGATGTGGATGATCGAGGGCAACATCCTCTACGGGATTATCTGTGGCTACACGCTCTATCTGCTATCATTGCAGAAGCGCGCGCCGGCACGCGCGTAGCCAATCAGGCTCGCGCCGCGAGCCAGCTCTGCAGCTGCAACACGGCCCAGATGCGCGCATCCTCGCCGGTGCCGCCGCTTTTGTAGCGTTCCCAGAATGCGCGGACGCGGCCCGCCTCTAGCAAGCCGTGCCGTGCAAGTGCTGCCGGTGACAGCAAATCCTCCGCCCATGTGCGCAGCGGCCCCAACAGCCAGGCTTCGAGCGGCGGTGTGAAGCCCGCCTTCGGCCGCGAGAACAATTCCTCCGGCACGTAGCGCTTCAGCGTCTCGCGCAGAACGCGTTTGCCGGTAGCGCCTTGGATACGCAGCTCGACCGGCAGGCTAAGCCCGAACGCCACCACGTCCGGATCGAGCAAGGGAATGCGAGTTTCGAGACTGACTGCCATCGAGGCGCGATCGACTTTGGTCAGAATGTCGCCCGGCAGATAATTGCGCATGTCGTGCAGGCAGAGCTGATCGAAGCCGCATTCCGGCATGTAGGCGCCGGCGTCCATGAACGCCGCGCGCGCGCCACGCACGATGGCTTCATCGCCCGGCCACTTCTCCAAGCTCAATTCATGCAGATGCACCAGCGACGTGGCGCTGAGCCATGGCGACACGCGCTTCATGGCCGCGCTCACCGAGCCGCCGGGGCCATAGCGATCGGCGAAGCCGCGCAAGAAACCCAACCCGAGATCGAGCGCCGGCGCCGGCGCCGCATCGATCGCGGCGCGAATAGCGCCGCGCGCCGGCAACTTGCGCATGCGCTCCCACAAAGCCGGCGTCGCGAAGTGGCGGCGATAACCGGCGAAACCTTCGTCGCCACCGTCGCCCGACAGCGCCACGGTGACATGCCGGCGCGCCATTTCCGACAACAGATAGGTCGGGACTTGCGAGGAATCGGCCAGCGGCTCGTCGTACATGCGCCCGAGCTTCGCCACCACCGCGAGCGCCTGCTCGGCCGTCACCGTCTCTTCGATGTGATGCGTACCGAGATGCGCGGCGACCGCACGCGCATGCTCGGCTTCATTGAAGCGCGGATCCTCGAAGCCAAGTGTCAGGCTCGTCACCGGCCGCGATGCGCAGCGCTGCATCACCGCCGTGATCAGGGATGAATCGATGCCTCCCGACAGAAACACGCCGACCGGCACGTCGGCGACCATGCGCTCGGCGACGGCCGCTTGAATAAGGCGATCGAGCTCATCGACCGCCGACGCCATGTCGATGGGCCGCCGGGACGCAATGGCTTCGCGCGCCATCGTGTCGAGCGACCAGTACGGCGCGACTTTCGGCTCTTCGCCCGCACGCCATGACATCAGGCAACCCGGCGGCAATTTCTGGACGCCCACATAGATGCTGTGCGGCGCCGGGATGTAGCCGCAGGTGAAGTAACGCGCCACGCTTTCGGCGCTCACGCGCAGCGCCAGCGCCTTCATCGGCTCCAGCGCCGAAAGTTCCGAGGCAAACGCCAGCCCTTCGCCGCGCATTGCGTAGTAAAGCGGTTTTTCGCCGAAGCGGTCGCGCGCCAAGAACAAGCGCCGCTCGCGCCGGTCCCAGAGGGCGAACGCGAACATGCCATCGACACGCTGCAACGCCGCCTCGACGCCATGGCGCACGATCAGTTCGAGCAGCACCTCGGTGTCGGACTCGCCGCGCCAAGCATGGACCCCCGCTGCATCGAGTTCGGCGCGCAGTGCGCGGTGATTGTAGATTTCGCCGTTGTAGCTGATGACATAGCGATCGCAGGCCGAGACCATCGGCTGATGCCCGGCCGGCGAGAGATCGACGATTGCCAAGCGCCTGTGACCGAGGGTGACGCCGTCTTCGCTCCAGACGCCCTCGTCATCGGGGCCGCGATAGCGAATGGCGGCGAGCCCCGCCATGAATTCGGTGCGCGGGACGGCGAAGCCCTTGCCTTCGACAATCCCGACAACGCCGCACATCTTGGCCCACTACCCCGCAAGCTTTGTTTCAGTAGGCCGGCGCAAGCGTTGCCGAACGCTCAGCCCGTTGCGCGCCAAGCGGCGCGATCTGGCGATAGATGTCTAACGTGCGCTCCGCCACGCCTTCCCAGGTCAGATAGCGGGCCGGATCGACGACGAACGCTTGCGGATCGGTCAGCGCGCGCTTCAACGCCTCGGCGATGGCGTCCGGCGAATGCGGGTCGAAATAGCAGCGGTCCGGAAATCCGAAATCGCGGTTTTCCGGAATGTCGCTCAAGAGGATCGAGCAGCCGGCGCCGATCGCCTCCAGCACGGCGTTGGAGCTGCCCTCGTGCATCGAGGCGTTGATGTAGATTTTGGCGTCGCGATAGAGCGGCGCCATGGCGCTGCGGGCGAACTTGCCGGCCAACACCGTGCGTTCGGTCAAGAGCGGCTGCAGCTCCTGCACATAGTCGGTTTCATCCAGACCGCCGGCGACCACGAGTTTCGGCGGATTGGGCTCGCCCTTTGCGAACAGCTCGTAGCCGCGGATGAGGTTGGCGACGTTCTTCTGCGCCGTGACCCGGCCGACTGTCAGCACGTAATCGCCGTCGACGACGGCCGCCGCGTCCGAGGCGGGCAGCGGATCGGCGGCATTGGCGATGACGAGGACGTTGCCCTTGATCCCGCGGCGCGCGAGCCGCTCCGCTAGCGCGGGCGTGACCGAAATGACGGCGTCGGCGAAGCGCAATTGAAACTCGCTCGCGAGGAAGCCCAATTTGCCGAGCAAGCCCCACTTGCCGACGAGATAATCGGCCGAGCCGTAGCGAACCACGGTCTTGGCGCCCATCAGCTTGTAGGCCCACAGAAACAGCGCCGATCCCAACCCCTGGAAGTGCACAACGCGCGGCCGCAGCCGCAGCGCCATGAACACGGCGGTCACGTAATAGAGCAGCTTATCGGTCTTGAGAAAGCGCGAGCGCGGCGCCTTCATCAGCCGCACGCCCTTGAAGGTCTCGGCTTTGATATTGTCGGCGAGGCCCACCAGCGTGACCCGGTAGCCGGCCGCTGCCACCAACGGAAACAGCATTTCCGCGTTCTTCTCGGCGCCGCCTTCGACATCGGGCACGCCCCGCGCGCCGACCACGAACACAAGCGGGGCATCCTCGCTCGATGGAACACCAGCAGATGACATGATTAACGCGCCAACCGATCCAATCGAGACAGTGAGAGCCGCGCCCCGATCCAGCGCAAGTGTTATGCCTGAGGAGACGGCCTCCGACTACTCGCCGATCAGCATGCCGGCGCGGATGCGGTCTTCGCTCTCGCCCCAATTCACCCGCGGGCTGTTTATGGTTATGCCGCGGACCTCGATACGGGCTTCGTCATTGTCGAATTCAATGATCGGCGTCGCGTCGGCGTCCTCGACCGTGAAGTTCGACACCTCAACCACGGCCCCCTCCTCGCCGCCGATCCAGAGATGGCAGGGGCTCGCGTTCTCGACGGCGCGGCCGCGGAAATTCGGGTTGCGGCTGATACAGCCAGACAGCGACCCGCGCTGGCTCCAGATGCGGAAATTGCGCTTGTTGTCCTCGGCCACGCAGTTCTGCAGCACCACATCGCGGCTCTTGCAGTCGAACCCGCCATCGGTGCAGCCGCGCGCCTCGCAGGCCTCGTAGCGGATGTTGCGGTTGCCGGGCTCGTCGGAGAAGCCGTCGCCGTTCCAGTAATCGCCGGCGTCGAGCTGGTCGAAGCCTTCCATCACGCAGCGCCGGTAAACGATATCGCTGGCGCGGTCGTCGAGCGCGCAGCCCACCGGAATGAAGCCGCCGCGATTGGGCAGCCCACGCGCCCGGCAATCCTCGATCACCCCGTCGCGCGCATTGTAGCGGATGCGCAGAAACCCGCGCTCGGCGCGTTCGCCGCGGCAGCGGCGGATGGCGAAGCCGCGCATGCTGGCATGCCCTTCACCGTCGTCGGCGGTGTTCTCGATGAAGCGATAAACGTTTTCGAAGGTGCAATCTTCGATCGAGACATTCGAGACTGGCGCGGTGATGGCGAAGGCGCCGTTGCCGACATCGCGGAAAGCAAAATGCGAGAACCGCAGGTTGCCCGCGCCCCGCGTCAGGCGAAAGCCGCTGGGGCCGATTTCCTCGCCGCCGCGATTGCCTTGCACAATGGCTAACATCGGCGCGCCGCTTTCGGCGCTCACACCGCGTATGGTTACTTCGAGCGATTTCTGGCCGCCGCCGCTGACATCGATCGGCTCGGCGATCTGGTAAACGCCGCGATCCGCCGCGATCAGAATTTCGCCGCCTGGTTCAATATTGGCCAAGAGCTCAGAAAGCGAAGCGAGCGGCGCCGCATGCGACCACGAAGATCCGTCGCCAACGCCATCGGGCGCGATATGCAGCGTGTTGGCGCGCGCATCCGCCTCGCCCGCGCAGCCAAGGAGCGGCAGAGCGGCAATAACGGAGCGGCGGGTGATGCGCATGCTGCATTCTCTGCCGAATGGACGCCCTCGTCCACCATCCGCACTTTACGCGGTCGCGCGGAACGCCTTTTCGCCCGGTCGCGGTTCGCGCTGCTTGATCGGCTTGAACACGCCCGTGCCCGTGATCAGCGTGCGCTCGCCGCTCCAGATGCGCCCACGCACAACGTAAAGCTCGTCGGCGGTGGAGAGCACTTCGCTCGCCCCTTCCACCCAATCGCCCAAATGCGCGCTCGACAGGAAGTCGAGCGTTAACCGCACCGTCACCCAGTAAGACGAGGTCTCCACCGAGACGACGTGGCCCCAGGCCATGTCGGCAAAGCTCATCAGCATGCCGCCATGGGCGTTGCTCATGCCGTTGGTGTGATGATCCTCGACGCGAAACGCCATGGTGTAGCCGCCGTTGCGCGCGCGCCGGTAGAGCGGCCCGATCTGCCGCACGAAACCGCGCCGCCAGTCGAGCGGCGCATAGCCTTCAGGGACTTCGAATTCGGCGGGCGCGGCGACATCGTCGGACATGGCTGCTTACTCCCGCGCGCCGTGCGCTAGTGCAAGCACAATCACGCTATGGCGCGCCGGCGCCGCGTGTGTTGATCGGCTGCACCACTGCTTCCTGTGACGGGTTTTCGCGCGCCCTCACCTGCCGCAGCGTGTCGATGCGCTCGCGCTCGATCATGAACAATTCCAGCGCCCGCCCCGTCAGGTTGCGCCCGTTGGCGACGCGCAGGCTCATCGGGTTCACCTGGCGTCCGCGCAGGCTCACTTCATAATGGAGGTGCGGTCCTGTCGAGCGGCCGGTGGTGCCGACATAGCCGATCACCTGGCCTTGGCGGACGCGGACGCCGGCGCGCATGCCGCGCGCGAAGCGGGACATATGCGCGTACGCCGTCTCGTAACCGTTGGCGTGGCGGATGCGCACATAATTGCCGTAGGAGCTGAACGGTCCGGCGCGCACGACCGTGCCGTCGCCCGCCGCCAGGATCGGTGTACCCGTGGGCGCGGCGAAGTCGGTGCCGCGGTGCATGCGCGAATAACCCAGGATCGGATGCCGGCGCATGCCAAAGCCGGAAGAGAGACGCGCGCCGTTGATCGGCGTTTTCATCAAGAAGCGCCGAGCGCTCTTGCCATCGGAATCGTACCAATCCGGCCGCGCATCGCCCGGCGCCATGAACTGATAAAACGCGCGCGCGCCGCGCCGCGATTCCAGCGACACGAACAAAAGATCGCCGGTGCGGACGGTGTTGCCTTCGTCGTCGTAGAAGCGTTCGAACACCAGTTCGAACTCGTCGCCCGGGCGCACGTCGCGCTGGAAGTCGACATCGTAGGCGAACGCATCCGCCAACGCCGCGACTTCGCGATCAGTGGCGCCGAGATTGAGCGCGCTTGAGTAGAGGCTGGTCTCGACCGGCGCGGCGATGCGCGCGATCTCAAACGTCAGCGGCATCAGCACTTCGCGCGCCTCGAAGCCGCCATTGGTGGTTCGGTTGGCGGTCACCGAAGCGCCCGGTTCCGAGCGGAACGCCAATCCCGCCAGCTCCGCGGTGGCGCCCTCGCGCTGGAAGTAAAGACTGATCGGCTGCCCCGGCCGCAGACGGCGCGGGTTGTACACGTCCGCGATCGACGCCAGCGCCGCGCTTGCGTCCGCCGACGAAGCGCCGGCGCGCGTCAACAAGCCGGCAAGGGTTTCGCCGCTGCCGACCCGGACCTCGCGCGCTTCGTGCTGAAGGTAAACTTCCGTAAACGCCAATTGCTCGGCGCGCCGGGCCGCAGCCTCGCGCACAGCCGCGGTTTCCGCAGCCTGCGCATCCGCTGTGCCGCCGAACAAGCCTGCGTTCCAGGCTAGGCCCAAACCCACGAGCGAAGCCGCCGCCATGACGCCGGCGGCCGCCCATTCTTTACGGGCCTTCATGAGCCGGTGAGCGAATTCTGCCCTCAATCTCGTGCTCCATTGGCCGCCATCGGCAAAAAACGCACCGTCGACAAGCGTTTTCAGCCGTGTGGTTATCCAGCCAGAAACCGTAATGGCGTCATCCATTTAGCCTGAAAGACGCCAAACAAGACGGCTTTAACCAGCAAGGACCACGCCAAGCGCAGGAGTATGACACATAGGTCTAACCAGGCCGTTGCGAGTCAAGATCGACCGCTGCCGCAGGTGCAGCCGCCGCCTGACCCGCCGCTGAGCCGCCGGCTACTTGCCGGCTGGGTCACCGCGCTCGCCGCGCTGGCTATCAGCTTGATTTTGCTAGGCGCCGGGCTCTGGTTTGTTCGCTTTTCCATCGCCTCGCTCATGCTGCACGCGGCCTTGGCCGAGCGCGGGGCGGAGGCGAATTTCCAGGTCATTAACCTCGATTTGAACGGCGCGGCGCTGGCCAACGTCCGCTTTGGCTCGGAGACCGCGCCTGACGCCTCTATTCCCCTGGTCGAGGCCCGCTGGCGCTGGGAAGGTCTTACGCCGCGTTTACATTTCCTCCGGTTGGTCCGCCCGCGCCTTCACGCGCGCCTTGACGAAACCGGCCAGGTGTCGGCCGGCGCGCTCGACCGCATCGGCGGCGCCCCCGGTCGCCGGCGGCCAAGCCTGCCGGAGATCGAACTCGAAATCCTCCAAGGCGCGGCGTCGATCGAGGCGCCGTTCGGTCCGATCGAAGCAAGCCTGGAGGGATCGGGCACGCTGGGGCGCGACTTCTCGGCAATAGGCCGCGTCGAGCCGGTTTCGCATCCCGGCGGCGCCTTCGCGCTCAATCGCGGCGAGGCTGAGCTGATCGTCGTTTCGCGCGAAGACAACATCGCGTTTCAGCTGACCGCGAGCGCGACCGCGCTGACCTGGGCGAATGCGCGCACCACCGCGCCGACGCTGCGCATCCTCGGCCGCGCGCCGCTCGACCTCGCGCGCTATGACGTCGAAGCGACCGCCGGCGCCGCGGGGTTTGCCTTGGGCAACCTGCGCGCAGAGGCGGCGACCGCCGCCGCCGGCGTCGAGGTGATCGCGCAGGATAATACACTCGCACCGCAAACCTGGGCGGGCCAGATGCGCGCCAGCGCCGGGATGTTTCGTTTTGGCGCAAGCCGCGCCGCGCATGCGCGCTTCGAGGCGCGCTTCGACGGCGACAGCGCGCGCGGTGAAGGCGCCTGGACGCTATCGGCGTCTGACTTCGCCGGCGCCGCGCTGATCGCGGCGAACCCGAGCGCTGATGGCACGCTCCGCTTCGGCCTTGAACGAAACGCGCCGGTCAATGGCGAAGCGCGGGTTGTGTTGGCGCAATCGCGCCTCGATGCGGAGGCGCAAGCCGCTCTGCGCTCCGCACTGCCCGAACTCAATGGCGCGCCGGTGGCGCCGACATTTGCGCGCGCGCGCGCGGCGCTCGGCGCCGCCGCCAATCGCTTCGATCTTGCCATCCCACTCGCGATCAACGCGCAAGACGGCCGTTGGCGCATTCAGATGACGCAGCCCGCCGAGGCGCGCGCCGCGAGCGGCGTCACGCTCCGGCTCGCGCCCTTGCGCGAAGATGCGCCCGCTTTGGTGCTCGAATGGCCAGGCCCGGTGCTGAGCGGTGCTGTCGCGCTGGAGCTTGGCGGCGGCGGCGCGCCCGATGCGGCCTTGCTGTTCGACACCGTGAACTGGTCTCAGCAGGCGCCGCTCGAAGCCGACGGCACGCTGACCTTATCGAACTGGCGGGCCGAACGCGCCAGCATCGCCGCCGAGGAACTTGGCGTCAGCGTCGTGCTGCCTCCACAAGGCGGCGGCCGGCTGGACTTGAACGGCCCACTGAAAATCACCGGTCCGCTGGGCGACGGCGAAATACGCGATCTCGCCGCGTCGCTCAATGTCGCGTTGTTGTGGGACGCCGGCTGGCGCGTGACCGCCAACAATGCGTGCCTGCCCATCCGCATCGGCGGCCTCGACGCCGCCGGCCTCTCGTTCGCCAATGGCAGCTTCTCGATGTGCGCGATCGGCGGCACGCTGATCGCGTCCGACGCCGCACACAATCTGTCGGGCGGCTTCTCGATCCGCGATCTCGCGCTCAACGGACGCATGGCCGGACCCGAGGCGCAGCCGGCGCGGCTCGGCGCCAGAAATTTGGTTGGCCGCTTCCGCGGGCGCCGCGGCGATATAACCTTGGCGCTAGAAGCGGAAACGCCGCAACTCTCCATCGACATGGGTGACGCGCGCAGATTCAACGTCGCCATGCAAAGCGTCACGGCGGATGCCCATATCGGGGAAAGCTGGAACATCACCGGCGCTTTCACCGCCGGCACGTTGAGCGATCCGGCGCTGCCTGGTTCGGTCTCGGCGATCGCCGGCGCATGGACCGCGCAGCCGATCGACGGCAAGCCGGTGATCGGCGTCGCCACCACCGAAGCGCTTTTAACCGCCAACCGCCCCGCCAGCGACGACGAGCGCATCCTGTTCAATCCGCTGCGCTTGGCGCAGGTGAACGGCGAATTGCGCGATGGAAGCATCACGGCGTCCGGCGCTATCCTGCTGGAAGAGAGCGCCCGCCAGATTGCCCGTTTCGAAGCGCGCCACGATGTCGGTCAAGGCGTCGGCGGCGCCCGCATTGTCGCCGAGCGCATCGTCTTCGATCAAACACTCCAGCCCTACCAGATCAGCGAGCGGGCGCGCGGCTTGGTCGAAAACGTGCGCGGCCCCATCACCGCCACCGCCAATATCGACTGGACACGCACCGCCCTCACCAACACGGCGCGCGTGCGCCTCGACGGCGTTTCGCTCGCCACCGCCACCATGCCGGTCGTCAACAATGTGCGCGGCGAAGTCGTCTTCGACGATTTGCTGACGCTGACAACGCCGCCGGGGCAGATTGTCAATATCGGCGAACTCAATCCGGGCGTCAGCGTCCACGACGGGCGCGTGCAGTTTCAGCTCTTGAGCGATAGCCGCGTCGCGGTCGAGCGGGCCGAATTTGAATTCGCATCCGGCACGCTGGCGATGTCGCCAACGACAATATCGCTCGGCGCTGACGAGACAGAGTTCGAACTTACGCTCCGCGACGTCGAAGCTGCCGACCTGCTGGCGGCGCTCAACGTGCCCGACGTCACCGCCACCGGGCGCCTCGAGGGCGACTTCCCATTGCTGCTGACCCGGCGCAGCGCCTTCATTCGCGGCGGCGTGCTGCGCTCGCAGGGCGATGGCGGCGTCCTCTCCTACACGGGCGAGGCCGGCGCCGACGCCACCGGCGTTTCGCGCCTTGCTTTCGATGCGCTGCGCAGTTTCAGTTACGATGCGCTGTCGGTGACGCTCGACGGCGATCTCAACGGCGATGTCGTCTCGTCGATCGAGTTCAGCGGCCGCAATTCCGGCGAGCCCGTCGATCTGGGTCCCATCGCGCCCGTGCCGGGCCTGGGCAATGTCAGCGTGCGCGGCGTGCCCTTCGACTTCAACGTCCGGGTGACGGCGCCGTTCAATCGTCTGGCTCAAATGGCGGCGTCGGTGACCGATCCCGGCTCGCTGATCGAGCGGGCAAATCCCCCGGAGGGCGAAGAACCGGTTGACCCGGACGCCCAGCCGCCAAGATAAAGCCCAGCTTCAGGGCGTATTCAGCCCAGTGTGGCTACCAAGCTAGAGCCAGGAGTTTCGCATCATGCGGACGCAAGTGTTGACGGGTCTGGGCGCGGCGATGCTGGCTGCGGCCTGCATCCCGGTGCAAATCCAGGCGCCGGATCGGCCCATCGAGATCAATCTCAACGTCAACATCCGCCAAGAGGTCATCGTGCGCCTCGAACGCGACGCCGCCGAAATTCTGGAAGAGAATTCTGAATTGTTTGGAGCGCCTACGCCATGAAACGCACCGCTGTATTCGCTGTTTGCGCCGTCGCCCTCGCGCTTGCCGCGCCTGCGTTCGGTCAAGCGGGTGGGCAGACCTTGGCGCAGGCGCGCGCCGCCGGCCTCATCGGCGAGCAGGCCGACGGCTACCTGGGCTTTGTACCCGGCGCGGACATTTCCGCCGAATTGCGCGGACGCGTGAACCAGAACAACATGCAACGCCGCGCCGCCTATACGCGCCAACTCGATCAGGCCCGCGCCGAAGGCCGCGTAGCAACACTGGAAGAGATCGCCTATGCCGTTGCGTGCGATGTATTCGAAACGCGCATCGCTGTCGGCGAATTCTATCGCACCGAAGCCGGCCAATGGCGCCAACGCACCGCCGACCAACCGGCCGAACGCGGCTCGCGCTGCCAATAGGGTCGCGCGTCGCTTAAGCGCAGGCCTTCGTCACTGGAATTTGGACGCCGCCGCGCGCAAGTTAGTGTGCATGAAAGCGTTTCTGCTGGTGCTCGCGCTCGGCGGCATTCTCGCCGTTGCGGCCTTTGGCGTCATGAGCAATTGGGACGCCTCCTATATGAGCGTCCACGGCTGGATCGCCCTGGGGCTTGGGACCTTCCTGTCGCTCGCCGTCGGCGGGGGCCTGATGGCGCTGGTGTTCTACTCGGCCCGCAAGGGCTACGACGACCGGATCGAAATCGACCGCGACTGATTTTATGGTCCGAATGAGCATAATGTGCTAGGATCAATCACAAAATGTGCTAAACTGCCCGCCAATGGCCATCGGCGCGCACATTCGACGTCTGAGGGAGCAAGCCGGGCGTTCTCAGGCTTGGCTTGGCGAGCAGGTTGGGGTTGGCCAGACGACCATCTCCAGCTGGGAGTCGGGCCGCACCGAGCCATCTCGGTCAGACACGAGGAAAATCGCGCAAGCCCTCTCCGTGGACATTTCGCTGCTCGAACTCGGCGACGAATCCGTCGCGACGAACCGCCCGTCGCACTCCAGTTTCAATAACCTCTACGCGCACGGCTTCGTGCGCGTCGCCGCCTGCGCGCCGGTGGTGGCGCCTGCCTATCCGGCGGAGAACGCACAGCGCATCTTGAAATTCTGGCGCGAGGCGGATGCGGAGAAGGCCGCCATCCTGCTCACGCCGGAGCTCTCGCTCTCAGGCTACGCCATCGACGACTTGCTCTTACAAGAGCCCCTGCTCGACGCGGCCGAAGCCGCGATCGCCACGCTCAAAGCGGAGAGCGAGAGGCTCTTCCCGATCCTCATCGTCGGCGCACCGCTTCGCTTTCGCGGCGCGGTCTACAATTGCGCGGTGTTGGTCCACCGCGGCGAAATTCTCGGCATCGTCCCGAAATCCTATCTGCCGAACTATCGCGAGTATTACGAAAAGCGCTATTTCGGCGTCGCGGCCGACCGCCATGTGCACGCGACGGAATTTGCCGGCGGCGGAACAACGTTCGGCGCCAATCAGATATTCTACCATGCGTCGAATCCCGATTTCGCGTTTCACGTCGAGATCTGCGAAGACTTCTGGGCCCCGACGCCGCCTTCGACAAAAGGCGCGCTTGCGGGCGCGAACATTCTTCTGAACCTCTCAGCGTCAAACATCGTCATCGGCAAGGCCGAAGATCGCGCCGTGCTGTGCGATAGCCAATCGCGCCGCGCCATCGCCGCTTATGTCTTCGCGGCCGCCGGGCGCGGCGAAAGCACCACCGATCTCGCTTGGGACGGGCAGGTCATCGTCTACGAAATGGGTGAAAAGATCGCCGAGGGTGAGCGGTTCGCGCGTGAACCGAAGCTAGTCACAGCCGACATCGACATTTCTCGCATTGCCCAGGAACGCCTCCGCAACGGAACATTTGGCGACGCCGCAGCCCAATTGCGCGACGAACTCTCGCTCTGGTCACGCATTCGTTTCGAGCAGGACGCACCGGCCACGCCGCTCCCGCTCAAACGCAAGATCGATCGCCTGCCCTTCGTCCCGGACGATGCGAGCCGGCGCGACCGCGATTGCTTTGAAGCCTACAACATCCAGGTTTCGGGGCTGGCCAAGCGCATCGAAGCCACCAACACCAAGCGCGTCGTCATCGGCGTTTCTGGCGGCCTCGATTCGACGCACGCGCTGATTGTCATCGCCCGCGCTTTCGATCTCATTGGCCTGCCGCGCAAGAACATCATTGGCGTCACCATGCCCGGCTTCGCCACCGGCAAGGCCAGCAAGGCCAATGCCTGGGCGCTGATGAAGGCGCTGGGCATCGACGCGCGCGAAGTCTCGATCGAGCCGCTGGCGCAACGCATGCTCGAAGATCTCGATCATCCCGCCGCGCGCGGCGAGAAGCTTTACGACGTCGCTTACGAGAACGTGCAGGCAGGCCTGCGCACCGATTATCTCTTCCGCCTCGCCAACAAGGAAAGCGGCTTCGTCGTCGGCACCGGCGATCTTTCGGAATTGGCGCTGGGCTGGTGCACCTACGGCGTCGGCGACCACATGAGCCATTACAACGTCAATGGCGGTGCGCCGAAGACGCTGATCCAATATCTCATTCGCTGGGTGGCGGATGCGAAGCTGTTCGACGCCGCCACGTCGGCTACTCTCATCAAGGTTCTGGAAAGCGAGATCAGTCCGGAACTCATTCCCGGCGAGGCGCCCCAAAGCACGCAGGCTGTCGTCGGCCCCTATGAATTGCAGGACTTCAATCTCTATTGGTTCACCCGCTACGGGCTGAAGCCGAGCAAGATATTGTTTCTTGCCTGGAGCGCGTGGCGCGAAAAGTACGACTACGCCACGCTGAAGCGCTGGCTCGACGTGTTCATCACCCGCTTCTTCGCCAATCAATACAAGCGCAGCGCCGTGCCGAACGGGCCGAAAATCGTCTCCGGCGGCGCGCTCTCCCCGCGCGGCGATTGGCGCATGCCGAGCGACGTCAGCGCGGCCGCGTGGCTCGCCGAACTGCGCGACAACACGCCCGAGACGCTGGACTAGGCGCTTGGGCCATGCGTTATCGATCCCATGCGCCCTAGCTCTCCCTGTGTCCGTCCTCCCCCGCGAGGGGGAGGTGTCGCGCGTTGCAACGCGCGACGGAGGGGGCTGTGCGGCGCGTCGCGAACACAAGCGCCATCCCCTCAGTCATCACGCTATCGCGCGATGACAGCTCCCCCTCTCGGGGGAGCACGATGACGTCCCCCGTCCAGCTCGACTCCCTCATCGCGCTCGCGCTCGCCGCCGGCCGCGAGATCATGGCGGTGCGCGCCGCCGGCATAGACGCGCAGACCAAGGCCGACGGAACCCTCGTCACGCTTGCCGATCAGCGCGCCGAAGCGATCATCGAAGCAGGACTCGCGAAACTTGCGCCCGACTTGCCCATGCTTGGCGAGGAAGCCGTCGCCGCCGGCCGCATCCCGTCCTTGGGCGCGCGCTATTTCTGCGTCGATCCGCTCGACGGCACCCGCGGCTTCGCCAAAGGCGGCGACGAATTCACCGTCAACATCGCGCTCATCGAGGACGCCACGCCGACGTTTGGCGTCGTCTATGCGCCGGCGACCGGCGCGCTCTACGCCGGCGAACCCGGCCGCGCCCTCGCCGGCCATTGCGATCCGCGGACGGCTGAATTGCGCGCGCCGCTCACGCCAATCGCCGCCTCGGCAACGCTGCCGCTTCAGTCGCGCATCGTCGCCTCCGATTTTTCCGGCCGTAACGAGCGTACCAGAACTTTCATCGCTGCGCTGGACGGCGTCACCGCGCACGCCAGCTCATCGATCAAATTCTGCCGCCTCGCCGAAGGCCGCGCCGATCTCTATCCGCGCTTCGGCGATGTCTGCGAATGGGACGCCGCCGCCGGGCACGCCATCCTTCGCGCAGCGGGCGGCGACATCGTGCGCCTCGACGGTTCGCCGCTGCGCTACGGCCAGGCCCAAGACAATTTCCTGATCCACGGCTTCGTGGCCTACGCGAATGAGGCGGCGAAGCAAGCAGCGCTGCGCGCGCTAAGCGCTTAGCCGCTCGATCAATCTGCGCATGAACGCGGCGCCTTCTTCGATTTGCGTGCGTTCGATCCATTCGTCCGGCTGATGCGCCTGCTCGATCGAACCGGGGCCGCAAATGATCGCCGGGATGCCGGCGCGCTGGAACAGACCGGCTTCGGCCGCGTAAGCGACGGCGCGGGTTTCGTTGTCGCCGGTGAGCGCGCGCGCCAAAGTTTCCGCGGCGCTCTCGCGTTCGATGGCGAGGCCCGGCGTATTGGTGCGGCGCATGACGCTGACGCCGCCCTCGGGCGCGCGCACCTTGATCTCCGCATCGAGTTGAGTCGCCGCACCGCGGAAGCGCGCTTCGATAACGTCGGCTTGCGCCTGTTCGGGGCAGCGGCAATCCCAGATGAACGAGCACCGCCGCGCCAGGATGTTCGAAGCCGTGCCGCCCTCGACCTTGCCGATGGTCATCGTCGGCCCCGGCGGGTTGAAGTGCGCGTGCGTCTCGCCGCGCGCCTCGTTCCCCATCTCCGCCACCAACGCCATCAATTTCAGCGCTTCCATCACCGCCGACACGCCCTGATCGGGCAAACTCGAATGCCCTTCGCGGCCGGTCACTTCGACCGTGAACGTGCGCACGCCCTTGTGGGCGGACACCACTTTCATGCTCGTCGGTTCGCCGACGATCACCGCCGCCGGCTTGTTCGATTGCGCCGCCAGCTCCGCGATCATCGCCGGCGCGCCGAGGCAGCCGATCTCTTCGTCATAAGAAAACGCCAGCACCATCGGGCGCTTTAGCGGCGCCGCGCGCGCCGCATCGACATGCGCCAGCGCCAGGGCGAGGAAGCTCTTCATGTCGGCGACGCCACGGCCATAGAATCTGCCGCCGCGTTCGCTGAGCGTCCACGGATCGGACGCCCAAGGCTGGCCGTCCACGGGCACGACGTCGGTGTGGCCCGAGAGCACGACGCCGCCGGCGACATCGGGGCCGATCGAGGCATAGAGATTGGCCTTCGTGCCATCGGCGTTCGACACCCGCCGCGACGCGATCCCGCGTTCACGCAGAAAGTCCTCGACCCAGGCGATCAGCTCCAGGTTCGAATTGCGCGAGGTGGTGTCGAACGCGATCAGACGCGTCAGGATATCGAGCGTCGCGGCGATGCCGCTCACTGCTGCGGCGCCGACACCGTTTGCCCGCCCGGCTCCTGAAACGCCAAGAGCAGAATGCGGAAGCGCAGCGCCGCGTTCGGCGGGATGGGCCCCCGCCCTTCGGGCCCGTAGCCGAGCGAACCGGGGAAGGTGGCGATGACCTCATCGCCCGGGCGCATATGAGTGATCGCTTCGGAGAAGCCCGCGACCACGGCTTGCAGCGGAAACTCCGCCGGCTCGTTGCGGGCGAAGGAGGAATCGAACACCTCGCCGCCATCGACGAAGCTGCCTTCGTAATGGACCAGGACGTTGGCGTTCATGGTCGGGCGCGCCAGCGCCTGATCGTGGCCGCGGCGGACGAATTGCAATTCGAGCCCAGAAGGCAGGCGTTCGGTTTGCTCGGTGACCTGCGCGCCCAATGCATCGTTGGCCTGGCTCGCCGAGGCCGCATCCTCTTTTTCGGCGCGTTCGATCTCATCGATGACGCCATCGTTGCCGCACGCGGCCAGCAAGAGAACGGCCGCGGCCAAAATCAGTTTCTTCATCGGTAGAGTGCTTCCGTTTGTTCAATGGTCCAGATTTCCGCTTCCGCCGCCCGCTCCCACTCGCCGAAGGCGGAATCGGCGAAAATCGTCTCGCGATAATTCTGTGCGAAGTTCGGCGCCGCGACCGCATAGGTCCGCAGCCGCGTGCACACCGGCGCGAACATGGCGTCGGCAATGGAGCGCTCGCCGAACAAGAACGGCCCGCCGTATTTGCTCAGCACCCGATCCCAGAGCGCATACAAGTGCTCGAGGTCGGCGCGTGTGTCGCCGGGCCATGAAGGTTCCGCAGCAAGCCGGCGGCGGATGTTGCAGGACATGTCGCGCCGCAACGCCGCGAAGCCCGCATGCATCTCGGACGCCGCCGCCCGCGCCTCGGCACGCGTCAGCGCATCGCGCGGCCACAACGACGGCGCCTGCTCGGCCGCCCATTCGCAGATCGCCAAGCTCTCATAGATCACGGCGTCGCCGACATGCAGCGCCGGCACCCGCCCGCTCGGCGAAACCTCGCGCACTTCCCTGATCTGCGAGCGGCCATAACCCTCGCCGCCCAACGGAATGATCTTCTCGTCGAACGCGATAGCGCCCCATTTCAGCGCCAACCATGGCCGCATTGACCAGGAAGAGTAATTCTTGTTGCCGATATAGAGGACGGGCCGTGACATGCGTTGCGCTTGTTTCAGAGCCCGGGCGCCAGATCAAGCCGGGACGGCGCCGGTTTCGGATCGGCGGGTTGGAGGCGTCGAATGCGGTTGATGGCGGCGGCGGTGTTGATTGCAGGGTGCGTCGGCGTCAGCGCCATCACCGGCGTTGCGCCGGCTTCGGCGCCTTCCCACCACGCCGGCAAACAGCAGGACCGTAGCGGCGGCAAGCCGCCCGTGCCCGGCCCGCGCGATACTTGCGTCTGGGCCAACGACTACGAGTGCGACGAACCCGGCATCGGCACCGGCGCCTGTGCGGTCAACACCGATGAATCCGATTGCCGCGCCATCCGCAGCGGCGCCGACAACGATAGCTGCCAATGGGCCAATGACGGCGAGTGCGACGAGCCCCTCTTCGGCACCGGCCAGTGCGTGCAAGGCACGGACCGCAGCGATTGCGGCGATCTCTTCAGCATACGCAACCGACTCGATTCCTGCGTCAGCGCCTTCAATGGCGTCTGCGACGAGCCCGGCCGCGGCGGCAGCGATCAATGCGAGGCGCGCTCCGACCGCGCCGATTGTCAGGGACGTGCGCGTCCGCTCGGCATCAACGATCACTTTTTTGGCAACGACGATCGCGTGCGCGTCAATGTCGACGAGGCGCCGTGGCGCTTCGTCGGCCGGCTTGAGATGTCTGGTGGCGCACAATGCTCGGCGACCCTGGTCGGGCGCAATGTCGTCGCCACCGCCGCACACTGCCTCTATGGCGCCGGCACGCTCGACGCGCGCGGCCGTTTCGTCAGCGCCTCGGGCGCGTTGAGCGCGCGCATCACCGACTACCTGATCGATACGGGCTACAGCTACGTGCGCTTCAGCACCACCGAGGAAATCAGCGGCCTCGACTGGGCCCTGCTGCGGCTCGATCAACCGCTCGGCGATACGCTGGGTTACGCCAGTGTGCGCGGTCTCGCCCGCGAACGCGCGGCGCTGACCTCAATCATGCAGGCAGGCTACGCTTGGGATACGGGCGCGCATCTCGCCGCCAACCTCGCCTGCCGCATCGTCGAAATGCGGCTCGACCAGACCTTCGCACACCAATGCGACACCACGCGCGGCGATTCCGGTTCGGGCCTGCTTGTCCGCACGCCGCGTGGCTTCGATCTCATCGGCATCGACTCCGCCTTCCGTCCGAACACAGACGGCCCCCAGCACTATGTCGCGGTCAGCGCCAGCGCTTTTGCGCCGCACTTAGCGGCGTTCGTGGCTGGGCGCACCGGCGTGCCGAGCGACGGCGGCGCACGGATCAAGGCGCGCGGCGGGTGACCTGCCCGACGGGCCGTGCTAATCCCTCTCCCCGAGGGAATATTGGGCGAGAAGCGGCGCCAGCCGCTCGCCCTTGATGGAGGGCAAGGATGCGTCGAATTTTCAATGCGTTGGCGATGGCCGTCGTGATCAGCGCCGGGTTTAGCGCGGGCGACGCGCTGGCCCAAAGCGGCCAGCCGCGCGCGACCGCCAGCACCACCCCGCAAGTGCCGCGCTGCACGCGCAATCTCGGCACGATCTCGATTCAGGACGGCGACACCCATCGCGGCTGGATGGGCATGAACCTGCAGCCGCCAGCCGGTTTGTTGCGCGTGGTGGTGCAACAATCCGGCTGCTTCACCGTCGTTGAGCGCGGCGCCGGCCTAGACGCGGCGATGCGCGAACGCGAACTCGCCGGCGGCGGCCAATTGCAGCGCGGTTCCAATGTCGGCGGCGGCCAGATTCGCGCCGCCGATTATGTGCTGCTCGCTGACGTCATCGCGCAGGACAACAATTCAAGCGGCGGCGGTTTCGGCGCCGCCATCGGCGGCGTTGTCGGCGGCCGGCTAGGCGGGGTGATCGGCGGCCTCGGCTCGCGCACGCAAACCGCGCAAACCACGCTGACGCTCGCAAACGTGCGCACCACGGAATCGTTCGCCACTGAAGGCAACGCCCAGAACCGCAACATCACCTGGGGCGGCGTCGGTTTCCTCGGCGGCGGCGGCGCCGGGCTTGGCGCCTACACCGACACCGAAATCGGCCGCGTCGTCACCGTCGCCTTCATCGACGCTTACACGCAGATGGTGAACCAGCTTGGCGTGCTCGACACCAGCAGCACTGCCGCCGCGGCAGCGCCGCAGCGCAGCTATCGCACCACGCAAGCGACGGCTTTGCGTTCACGCGCCAATGGCGGGCAAGTGCTGCGCAACCTGCCGGCGGGCGCTACGGTCTATCCTTCAGGCGAGCGCGACGGCATGTGGTGGCGCGTGACCGACGAGAACGAAAACGAAGGCTGGGTCAATAACGACTTCCTCGAGCCGATCAGCTGATCGAATCGACGTTGCTGGCTTCGGGCCGCGCGCCGTCAGGCGTGCGGCCCTTTGCTTTTCCTGTACGCACTCCAAACGAGACCAAAGCTGCTTTTGAATTAGCCGATTTATTGAACCGCCGACTGTTCCTGGAATGTCTGTGTCACCGGCGTGGTCTGGTATTGCAGCGGCAGCCCGTAGTTGAGCGGATCGACGGTCAAGCCATCGACTTGAACTTCATAGTGCAAATGCACCCCAGTCGCGTTGCCGGTCATACCCATGCGCGCCACCGCTGCGCCCGCGGCCACGAACGCGCCGGAGTGCAAATTAGGATCGATTTCGCTCAAGTGCGCATACCGGGTGCGCACGCCGGCGCCGTGATCGATTTCAAGAAAATTGCCATAGCCGCCACGCCATTCGGCGGCGACGATCCAGCCATCGGCGGCGGCGTAGATGTAGCCGCCGTTCGGGTTGGCGAGATCGAGTCCAGTATGTTGGCGGCCGTTGTCGGAAGTACCGCGCCAGCCGAAGCCGGACGATAAGCACGCGCCCTCAGTGGGATTGCGCAGCAAAGGACCGGCGGGCGTTTCGATGTAGGGCGTGTAGCGCACGGACTCGCCGCGATAGCCGATCTCGCCCAGGTTCGAGCCCCAATTGCCGCACGCGAACAACTCGCTGTGGAGCGGCGCACGCGCAGCTGTCGTGTAGGCGTTTTCGACCGGCGCAGGAGGCTGGTAAGGCGTGGCGCTCACGGGCCGCGGATAGGGCGTGTTCGACACGGCACAGCCGCCGAGCGCGCATGCCGCCGCCAGTCCGAATGCAATGGGTCGCATGGCGCCGCCTCTGGCCCCCGTCACAAGATTGCAACGGAAGCTGAACGCTAGCTGAACGCGCAGGGTTCATGAACTCTGAAGCGCAGCGGCTTTCATGAAACCGGGGCCGCCCGCGGCGTCAGCGTCCACCACCTTGCCGGTGCGTTCATGCGCTCCGCCGCGCGGCCCGCTTCATCGCCGGCGCCGAAGAACACGTCGCCGCGCAACGGCCCGCGGCGGATGGCGCCGCCGGTGTCTTGCGCCACCAGCAAGCGCCGGAACGGCTGGCCATCGTATTCGCCATCGACAAACACGACGGCGCCGTAAGGATGGTATGCCGGATCGACGGCGATCGATCCGAGCGGCGTCAATGGCACGCCGGCGGCGCCGCGCGGGCCTGCGCTGGGATCCTCAATGCGCTCCTCTTGAAAGAATACATAGGAAGGATCGGCATTCAGCGCCTGGCGCGTCGCATCCGGTCCGCGCTGATTGCTCCAGGCGCGAAAATTCGCCCAGGTGGCGCCGCCTTGCAGTTCGCCGGCATCGCGCAACGCGCCGAGCGCCGAACGCCAGCGATAGCCATTCTGCGCCGCAAACGCCGCCCGCGACTGCGTCCCATCGGGAAAGGCGATGCGGCCCGAGCCTTGTATCTGCAAATTGTACACATCAATCGGGTGCGCCCAAGCAAAAGCATGATCGGACGAAAGCCCGAGTTCCTCGCGTTTCGGATACGGGCGCACTTCCGTGCCGCGCAGCTGGCCAGTGAGCGCGCGCGGCGCGCCACGCAGCGCTTCATTGTCATAAGCCTCCGCGAAAGCTGCGACATCGACCGTCACCATGTCGCCCGGTTTGCGCATGAGAGGCGCAGAGAATTCAGCGTCGGGAAATCGCCGCGCCTCGATGATCGGTTCGTAGTAAGCAGTCAGTCGCGCTTCGCCGCCGCCGCGCACGAGATTTGGAATGAAGTTGGCTTCGAAGAAGCCGCGTTCGCCGCCGGCCGCCACGTTCTGCGCCGCAACGCACGCCGGCGCCCAGTCCGCCACCGTGCCGCCATAGCGCCCGCCGCCGGGCAAAGGCGCTGCCGGGTCGCGCAATCGCCGGCCGTCGCAAGCGCGGCGGAACGCAGTGAGCGCGGGCGCCAGATCGGCTGTTGCCCAGCCCGGAATGTCGCCAAACGTCGCCGGCGCCAGCGCGAAATCAACGGCGGGCGTCTCCGTCCGCGACGGACCGGGAGGCTGCTCGGAGGTGCTGGCGCAAGCGGCGAGTACGGAAGCGGCGGCGATCAGGGTAAACGTGTGGCGCATGGTTGGTGCTCCCAATGGCTGCCCCCTCCTAGCGCGCCGGGAGTGGCCCAGTCGCCTTTTGCTTGCATGCCCGACTCTGTGCGTATAAGTTCCGACCCAGGTTATGCTCATTTGTAGCATAAGGGCGGGCCGGGACCCTTTCCGGCCCATGTTTTGCGCCCTATATATGCTCCAAAGGAGTATAATTGCCGCTCCTGGCGCCCGGAGGCCAAGCCATGGCCCGCATTATCGACGCTCCCCTCACCTCGGCCGGAGGCGGCGGCTGCGATCCGCGCGCGGTTCACGGCGCCTGGGGCGCGCTCGACGCCGCCGCGCGCCGGGGCCTCGCCTACACGCCGGCGATCGCCGCCGAGACCGCGCCGCTCTACGAGCGCGTCAAGCACGTCATCCCCGCGGTCGAGTGGCCAGCGTATGCGCCGTTGATCAGCGCCATCAACAATATGAAGCGCGCCAAGAACGCGGTGATCCTCGCGCACAATTACATGACCAGCGAAATCTTCCACTGCGTCGGCGATTTCCGCGGCGACTCGCTGCAGCTCGCGCGCGAGGCCGCCGAGACCGATGCCGACGTGATCGTGCAAGCCGGCGTGCACTTCATGGCCGAGACCTCGAAAATCCTGGCGCCGGAGAAAACGGTGCTCATTCCCGATTTGCGCGCCGGCTGTTCGCTCGCCGCCTCGATCACCGGCGCCGACGTGCGGCTGATCAAAGAGCGTTATCCCGGCGTGCCGGTCGTCACCTACGTAAACACGTCGGCCGAGGTGAAAGCCGAGAGCGATGTGTGCTGCACCTCGTCGAACGCCGCCGCCGTGGTCGAATGGGCGGCGCGCGCTTGGAACCCGGATCAGGTGATCCTGTTGCCGGACGAATATCTCGCCAAGAACGTTGCGGCACAGACTGGCGTCAGAATCATCTCGTGGCATGGCCGCTGCGAAGTGCATGAGCGCTTCACAGCCGAGGACATCGCGGAACTGCGCGCCGCGCATCCGGGCGTTGTCGTGCTGGCGCACCCGGAATGCCCGCCCGAGGTGATGGCCGCGTCGGACTTCGCCGGCTCGACGGCGGCCTTGCAGGATTATGTCGTCGAGAAGCGCCCAGCCAAGGTGGTGTTGCTTACCGAGTGCTCGATGAGCGACAATGTCGCGCAAGCGGCGCCGGATGTTGATTTCGTGCGCCCGTGCAATCTCTGCCCGCACATGAAGCGCATCACGCTCGAAGGCATTTATGATGCACTGGCGGAGATGAAGCACGAAGTGATCGTACCCGAAGACGTGCGCGTCCGTGCGCATCGCGCCATCCAGCGCATGCTCGATCTGCCGAAGGAAAAGCCGCGCGCGTTCGAGACCGGGCGGGCGCGGGTCGCGGTGGAATTGGTTTAGGCGATCTTTGTTGCAGAGCCCACCAAACCTGCTCGCCCTTGATGGGCGAGCTGTCAGCGCGCGAAGCGCGATGACAGAGTGGGTGGTTGCGCAACGTCGGCGGAATTGCATCGTGCGGCAGTTCTCCGACGACGGAGTCCCCACCCACTCCGGCCGCTTCGCGGCCACCTCGCCCATCAAGGGCGAGGAGATCTGCGGATGAGCGCGCGCGACTCCATCCTCATCGTCGGCGCGGGGTTGGCGGGGCTTTTCCTGGCGCTCAAGTTGGCGCCGCGGCGCTGTGTTGTGTTGAGCCAGGCGCCGCTCGGGCGCGCGTCGGCCTCGGCGTGGGCGCAAGGCGGCCTCGCCGCGGCCTTGGCGCCAGGCGACAATCCGAGCCTGCATGCCGAGGACACGATCAAAGCCGGCGCCGGCCTCGTCGATCCTGTTATCGCAGCGCTGATTGCGCGCGACGGCCCGGCGCGCGTGCGCGATCTCATCGCCCTGGGCGTGCCGTTCGACCGCACACCCGACGGTCAGCTCGCGCAGAGCCTCGAAGCCGCGCACTCGCGCCCGCGCGTCGTGCGCGTGTCCGGCGATCTTGCCGGCAAGGCGATCATGGACGCGCTGATCGCGGCCGCGCGCGCCGCCGCACACATTGAGATTTTCGAGAACAGCCGCGCAGTCGCGTTGCTGCGAGACGCCAACGGCCGCGTCCGCGGCGTGCTCTGCGACGACAGCACACGTTTCGAGGCGGCGGAGACGGTGCTGGCGACCGGCGGCGTCGGCGGACTCTATGCGATCACCACCAATCCGGCGGAAGCCCTGGGTCAGGGCCTCGCCATGGCGGCACACGCCGCCGCGTTGATCGGCGATCCTGAGTTCGTACAGTTTCATCCGACCGCCATCGACATCGGCCGCGATCCGGCGCCGCTGGCGACCGAAGCCTTGCGCGGTGAAGGCGCGCATCTGGTCAATACCAAGGGCGAGGCTTTCGTCTCCGATCTGGCGGCGCGCGATGTCGTCGCCCGCGCCATTCACATCGAACGAGAAGCCGGGCGCGGCGCTTTCCTAGACGCGCGCGATGCGATTGGCGCGCGCTTTCCCGAGCACTTCCCGACCGTGTTCGCCGCCTGCATGAGCGCTGGGCTCGACCCGCGGACCACGCCGATCCCGGTCGCCCCCGCGGCGCACTATCACATGGGCGGCGTCGTTACCGACGTATGGGGACGCACCACGCTCGATGGCCTCTGGGCTGTCGGCGAATGCGCATCGACCGGCGCGCATGGCGCCAACCGGCTGGCGTCGAACTCCCTGCTCGAAGCCGTCGTCTTTGCGGAGCGCATCGCCTGCCGCCTGCGCGAGACAGAAGCGCCGCCGTTCGTCAGCATCGAGCCGATTTCACCGCCGCCCGCGTTGCCCGAGACTGCACGCACCGAATTACGCGCGCTCATGCAAGCGCACGCGGGTGTAGTGCGAAACGCCGCCGGTTTGGCGACAGCGCTCGACCGCGTCGCGGCGCTCTGCGATGCTCACGGCCAGGCGTTGGCGTTGACCGCCGCACGACTCATTCTCGCCGCCGCGCTCGCCCGCAAGGAGAGCCGCGGCGCGCATTTCAGGAGCGACTATCCCGATGGCGCGACGCCCTCCCGCAGCTTCCTCACGCAACACGGCCCGCTTGCTGCCGCCGCTGCCTGACGTCGTTATCGAGCCGATCGTCAAGCTGGCGCTGGCGGAGGATCTGGGCGCGGCGGGCGATGTCACCACCGATGCGCTGATCGATCCCGACACGCAGGGACATTGGGCCTTGCGCGCACGCGAAGCCGGCGTGGTCGCGGGCCTGGACGCCGCGATCCTGGCCGGCGCGATGATCGATCCGGATTTGGTTTTCACGGTGCTGGCGCCGGACGGCGCGCGCATCAAAGCCGGCGATACGATCATGGAAATCGAGGGCGCGGCGCGCTCGGTGCTGATGGCCGAGCGGACCATGCTCAACTTTGTCGGCCGTCTCTCCGGCATCGCGACGCTGACGCGCGTCTATGTCGACGCCGTCGCCGGCATGGGGGTGATCATCGCCTCAACGCGCAAGACCACGCCCGGTCTGCGCGCATTGGAGAAACGCGCCGTCCGGCTGGGCGGTGGCGGCGCGCACCGTTACGGCTTGGACGATGCGATGCTGATCAAGGACAACCACATCGCGGCGGCGGGATCGGTCAGCCTGGCGTTGCAGCGCGCACGCGAAGCGGCCGCGCACCTCACCTGCATTGAAATTGAAGTCGACAATCTGGATCAATTGCGGGAGGCGCTTCCTCACGCGCCCAGCGCCATTTTGCTCGACAATTTCTCGCAGGCCGATTTGCGGGCGGCGGTGAAACTGGCCAAGGGCCAGGCTCTGCTCGAAGCCTCCGGCGGCATCACCATCGAAAATGTGTTCGCGGTGGCGGAGACCGGCGTCGATGTGATCTCCATCGGCGCGCTGACGCATTCGGCGCGGTCGCTGGATGTGGGATTGGATGCAATCTAGGTGGTAGGTGTTAGGTTCTGGGTGTTAGGCGCACCTACAACCTAGAACCTAGCACCTACTCTCCATTCACCATCCCAAACAGCAAATGATCCCGCCAGGCGCCGTTGATCTTGAGATACGCGCGCGCGATGCCTTCCTGAGTGAATCCGCATTTCTCCAGCACGCGGCGCGAGGCGATGTTGTCGGGCTGACAGGCGGCTTCGACGCGATGAAGGTCCAAGTCTTCGAACGCATAGCGCACGGCTGAGCGCACGGCCGCTGTGATGTAGCCTTTGCCGGCATGCATCTGGCCGGCCCAATAGCCGAGCGAACCGGTCTGCGCCACGCCGCGGCGAATGTTGGAGAGCGTGACGCCGCCCACCAGCGCATCGTCCTCCTCGCGAAACACGAACAGCGCGTGAGCCTTGTCGTCGCGCGCGTCCTCGGTGTAGCGGCGCAATTTGTAGCGATAGGAGCCGCGCGAGGTTTCGTCCTGCGCCCAGGTCGGCTCCCATGGCGTCAGGAAATTGCGGCTAGCCTCGCGCACATCCGCCCATTCCTGATAGTCGCGCAGCTCCGGCGCGCGCAGATAGACGCCTTCTCCGTCGATCCGGCGTAGCCCGTCATTGTCTTTGCGCATCAGTGCCATGGCTTGCGCTAGTGTGCCTCAAATCCGGCCAGCGCGCCATGGCCTGCCTTCGGACCCACAAGCGCCGCCACCTTCGGGCCCTCCAGCGCCAATTGCGCCGCGGCGCGGACTTCCTCGGCCGTGGTTTCTTCGTAACGCTGGCGGATCGTTTCGTACGGGAGAAGTTCGTCGCGCAGCATGACCTGGCGCATGCGCACGTCGGCGCGGGTCGAGGGCGCTTCCAGCGCCATCAGCATGCTGGCCAGCGCCATGGTGCGCACCCGCACCAGCTCCTCCTGCGTGGGCCCATGCGCGGCCAGTGCTTCCAGTTCGCCCTGCACGATCTTCACCACTTCGCCGGCGTTCTTGGCCGAACAGCTGGCATAGACGCTGAGGCGCCCATCATCCTCCAATGACTCATGCGCGGCGTCGATGGTGTAAACCAGCCCGCGTTCCTCCCGCACTTCCTGGAAGAGACGCGAGGAGGCGCCGCCGCCGAGCACGTCGGCCAGGAAGCGCAGCGCGAATACTTCATGGACGCCAGCCTTCGCGCCTTTCCACGACAGCGCCAGGTGCGTCTGCTCGATGCGGCGCGCCTCGCGCACATTGCCGGGCGTCGCCCGCGCTGCTTCCGGTTCGTCGGCAGGCTTGGATTTCAAACCACCGAAGCGCTGCTCGGCCGCCTCAACGAACGCATTGCGATCGAAGGCGCCGGCGATCGAGATGATCACGCGCTCGGGCGACATGTGAGCGGCGTGAAAGGCGTGCAGCGTCTCGACACTCACATTCGCCAGGGTCGCCTCTTCGCCGAGGATCGGGCGGCCGAGCGGCTGGTCCGGATAGAGCGCGGCCTGGTGCAGTTCGAACACCCGATCGCCTGGCGCATCGAAGGCATCGCCGCGTTCCTGGGCGACGACGCCCTTCTCCTTTTCCAGATCGTCCGCCTTCCAATGCGGCTCGAACAGAATGTCGGCGATCAAGTCGAGCGCGAACGGCGCGTGCTCGGCCAGCGTGCGCGCATAATAGGCGGTGCGCTCATAGCCGGTCGCGGCATTGAGCGAACCGCCGACCGCCTCGATAGCCTCCGAAAACTGGCGCGCGTCGCGCGCGCCGGCGCCCTTGAACGCCATGTGCTCGAACAGATGGGCGATGCCGTTCAAGTGCTTCGGCTCCCAGCGCGCGCCGACGCGCTGCCAGACGCCAAACGCCGCGGTGCTGAGCCCCGGCATTTGTTCCAGTGCGATGCGCACGCCGTTCGGCAGGCGGATCAGTTCAGTTTCAGTCATGCGCCGCTTGCACCCCTTCCTCCCCGTTTACGGGGGAGGTGATCGCGCAGCGATCGGAGGGGGAATCACGCGTCGCCCCCACCGTCACCTCGCTCGCGCTCGCTGACACCTCCCCCTTGAACGGGGGAGGAAGAATTTTATCTATCTCCACGCCCGGCTCCGTTCGCGAATGTACTGCTTCACCGCTTCAACATCGGCCGGGAGCGAGTCGAATTTCTCCTCCCGCTCGAACAGATCGGCGCACTTCGCCGGCAGCTGCGGACGGACGCCGGTCGCGCGCTCCACGGTGTCGGGGAATTTGGCGGGATGGGCGGTGGCGAGGGTCACCACAGGACCGTGCAGGCGCGCACGTAGCTTCGCCGCAAGTCCCACGGCGGTGTGCGGGCACACAAGCAGACCACTTCCTGATGACCACGCTCTGCGCATCGCCTCGATGGTCTCGGCGTCATCAATATCTGCAGCATCAAAGTCGGCGCGAAGGCGTGTCAGCGCGGCCTCTGGAATGTCAAAACCACCCGTTCGTGCCAATTCATCGTAGAGCGCGCATATCGTCTCACTGTCGCGGCCAACGGCCTCAAAGAGTATCCGCTCGAAGTTGGACGCCACCTGAATGTCCATCGCGGGCGACAGTGTGTGCTTGGAGGCGCCCCGTTGATAGCGGCCGGTCATGAGCGCGCGCGCCAGGATATCGTTACTGTTGGTCGCCAACACAATTCGATCTACCGGCGCGCCGAGCATCTTCGCCACCCAACCTGAATACGCATCGCCGAAATTGCCGGTCGGGACGACGAAATGCACGGGACCGCCGGCAAGCGTATTCGACGTCGTCAGATAGTAGATGGATTGAGCAACGATGCGCACCCAGTTGATCGAGTTGACGGCGGAGATGCGCGCGCGGCGGACAAATTCCGGGTCAGCGAAGATCGCCTTGACAAGGCCTTGGCAGGCATCAAAATCGCCATCGACTTCGACAACATTTACGTTTGCGGCGCCGGAGGTTGTCATGAATCGGCGCTGGACCTCAGACACTCGGCCGTTCGGCGTCAGCACGAAGAGATCGATGCGTTCGCGTTGCTTCAGCGCCTCGACGGCCGCGCCTCCCGTGTCGCCGCTGGTGGCACAGAGGATCGTGATGCGCTCGTCACGTTGCTTCAGAATGCGCTCATAGAGCGGCCCGATGAGCTGCATCGCAATGTCTTTGAAGGACAGCGACGGCCCATGAAAAAGTTCGAGTATCCAGGCGCGATCCATGTACTGCACGAGCGGCGCAACAGCGCCGTGCCAGCGAGAACCCGTGACAAACCCGTAGGCGTTGTCGGAAAGCGTGCGAACTGGGCTTTCGCCGAAAGCGTCTTTCTCCAACAAATCCGGCGATGAGAACGCGGCGAGGACGGGTCCGGCTACAGCGCTAAAGTGGCGCGTAAAGTACTCGCCGTTCGCGTCCAGCACCGGCCAGCTTTCCGGCACATAAAGTCCGCCGTCCGGCGCCATGCCGTTCAGCACCGCGTCCAGGAACGAAACCGGCGGCGCTTGGCCTCGGGTGGAAATGTAACGCATCCGCCTCAGCTATGAACTGTAGAGACCCTGGCGGGCAACCGCGCATTATCAAATGAAGACATGCCGGCGGGACGCCGGCGATCCAGGATCAATCCGTGCGCGGGCGCGGCCGCTGAAACGCGAGTCGGCCGACGCTGGCGTGGTAGGCGAAATAGATGACGAGCAGCACCAGCGCCAATCCGTACCAGGTCAGCGCGTACCCCAGATGGCGCGCCGGCGGCAGCGCATCGGCGCCGGGCGCCAACGCAAACGGGTTGGCGATGGCGCGGCCGTCCTCGCCCACATAAGCCGCGGCGATGTAGTAACCCGCCACGTTCTCCAACCCGGCATTGCGTCCCATCGCCGGCAGATCGACGGCGAACCATAATCGCTGCAGCGGCCGCGGCGGCAGCGTCAGCGGCGCCGGCGGCGACGGCGCGATCGAAGCGCCGGTGACTGGCGCGCCTAGACGGAGTGAAGCCGGAAAGCGTACCTCGTCGGGATCAGGCGGCTCGATGCTCGGGATGAAATCGGTATCGACGAACACTACGGTCTCGCCTTCCTGCACGGGCGCGAACACCCGCCAGCCCTGCTCGCGCGTGTCGGAGCGGACGCCATGAACGAACTGGATGCCGCTCTCGATCGGCTGATAGCTGGCGATGGTCATCTCGGCGACCGGTTCGAGCGCCGCCGCCGCCTTCTGCTCATAGCGTTCCCATTGCCAGCGGCCCGCCACCAGCAGCAGCGCAAAGCCAAGAATGGCGAACACCGTCATCAGCGGCAGCGGCCTGAAGCGGATCATTCGACATCCTCGTGCGTCGCTTCGCGCGCCTTGTGCTTCCATTGCAGGGCGAATAGAGTCGCTTTGAACGGCGGCAAGAACGCGAGACAAAGCGCAACCGCGGCCGCGATCGTGATCGCCAGCGCCAGCGTGTCCGGCAAATCGAGACCCACCTGCAGAAAAATCAGCAGCGGCGCAACGATCGCGCCGACGATCAAGATCACGAACACAGCCGGACCATCGCCTGCATCGGCCGACTTGAAGTCGGCGTTACACACGGCGCACGCGTCGCGAAAACGCAGGTAGGCTGCGAACACGGCGCCCTTTCCGCACTCCGGGCACCGCAACATGAGCCCAGCGGCCCATGGCGAGGGCCGCGAGTCGCTCAATTCTGCATCGTCAGATACGGCATCACGTAGACGAATGTGAACAGGAACAGCCACACCACGTCGACGAAGTGCCAGTACCAGGCCGCCGCTTCGAGCCCGAAATGCTTCTGCGGCGTGAATTGTCCCGCCATCAGACGCAGCAAGCACACCGCCAAAAAGATGGTGCCGATGATGACGTGGAAGCCGTGGAAGCCGGTCGCCATGAAGAAGGACGAGCCATAGACATTGGCAGTTGTAACCTCGCCTTGATTGCCGAACGCGAAGCCCGCCAACGGGTATTCCACGCCAAACTGGATGTAAGTGAACACGCACCCGAGCAGCACGGTCAGGACGAGCCCGTTGCGCGCGGCCGCGCGATCGCCTTGTTGCAGTGCGTGGTGCGCCCAGGTCACCGTCGTGCCCGAGAGCAGCAGAATGAGCGTGTTCATCAGCGGCAGATGGAAGGGATCGAACGTCTCGACGTGAGGCGGCGGCCAGTTCGCCCAGGCCTGGGCGGTGGCTTCATCCCAAGTCGGAACGATCCACTCGGCGCGGAGGCCGTGATCGATCGCCAGTTCGAAGAATATCCAGAACCAGGCGACGAAGAACATCACTTCCGACGCGATGAACAGGATCATGCCGTAGCGCAGGCCGATATCGACGACCGGCGTATGATCCCCCGCTCGGCTCTCCTTGATCACGTCGCCCCACCAGCCAATGCAGGTGAAGACCAGCACGATCATGCCAAGGGCGAAGAGGTACCATTGGCCCTGGGCGAGCAAACCCTCGGCGGCCAAGCCCTTCATCAGCACCACGCCGCCGATGGCGGCCAACAGCGCGCCCACCGAGCCGACGAACGGCCAAGGGCTCGGATTGACCAAGTGATAGTCGTGTTTGACGTCGCCGTGCGCCATTTTCGATTCCCTCAGGTTCAGCTCGTTTGTCCCGCCGCCGCTTCGAGCAAAGCCTGCGCTTCAGGCGAGGTGGAACGGAAGAAAGTGTAGGACAGGGTAAGCGTGCCGATGCCGGCGGTGTCCGGATCCGACACGATTTCCGGATCGACGAAATAAACCACCGGCAGATCGACCTCCGCACCCGGCGCGATCACGCGGTCGGTGAAACAGAAGCATTCGAGTTTCGCGAAGTACTGCCCCGCTACATGTGGCGTCACATTGTAGGTCGCCCGCGCCACCACTGGTTCGTTCGACGTATTTCGGACGCGGTAGAAGGCGAGACCGGTTTCGCCGATGCGCAGCGTTTCCGCGCGCTGCTTGGGCGTGAATTCGACCGGCAGATCCGGCGCGTGGTTGGCGTCGAACCGAACCTCGATCCGCCGATCGAGGATTTGCGCCGGAGCCGCCTCAGCCTCTTGCGTCGTGCCGCCATAGCCGGTGATTTTGCAGAACGCGTCGTAGAGCGGCACGGCGGCGAACGCCAAGCCGGTCATCCCGGCGACCACCGCCCCAGCGATCAGCGCCGTGCGTCGCATCTTGGCCCGCTCGCTCATAGCGGCCGCTCCAGCACGCCCGCCTGAAGCTTGGTCAGGGTGATCAGGAACACGAGCACGATGAATGCTGCGATCGAAAGCGCGATCCACATGTTGCGGCGCTTGCGCGCTTGCAGCTCTTCGGGCGTCATAATCACGCTCATGCCAGCACCCGCTCAACCAAGAGCGCCGCAAACAGCGCGAACAGATAAAGGATCGAGAAGCCGAACAGATCGCGCGCACGCTTGTCTTCGGCAGGCTCACCCTCGCCCGCGCGCGAGCGGAGCACGCGCGTCGCCAACGCCACAAAGAAGGCCCCGCCGAGTGCGGCGACCGCGCCATAGGCCGCGCCGCCCAACCCGGTGAGAACCGGCGCAAGCCCAAGCGGCGCCAACAGCAGCGAATAAGCGAAAATCTGGATCCGCGTCGCCTTCGCGCCATGCGTCACCGGCAGCATCGGCACCTTCGCGGCGGCGTAGTCATTCTTCTGCAGAAGCGAGAGCGCCCAGAAGTGCGGTGGCGTCCAGAAGAAGATGATTGCCACCAGCAGGAGCGGATCGAGCGAAAGCGAACCCGCTTTTGCGGCCCAGGCGATCGCCGGCGGCAGCGCGCCAGCGAGACCGCCGATGACGATGTTCTGCGGCGTCGAGCGCTTCAGCCACATCGTGTAAACGACCGCATAGAAGAAAATGGTGAACGCCAACAACGCCGCCGCGAGCGTGTTCGCGGCAAGTTGCATGGTCACGACGCTAAGCGCCGACAGCGTGAGGCCCAGCATCAGGGCTTCTTCACGCGGCACACGTCCGGCGGGGATGGGCCGCGTGCGCGTACGGCTCATCACCGCGTCAATGTCGCTGTCGAACCACATATTGAGCGCGCCCGAGGCGCCGGCCGCCACCGCAATTGAGAGGATCGCGGCGAAACCGAGAACGGCATCGCCCGCCCCGGGCGCGGCGACATAGCCCACGAGCCCAGTGAACACCACCAGGCTCATCACACGCGGCTTCAGTAGCGCGACGTAGTCGCTCGCGCTCGCGGTCCGTTCGTCCGAGGCGGTGACATCAACCAACGCTGAGCCTCAGTGATGTGTATCCGGCTTGATCACCGGCAGTTCGTTGAATTGGTGGAAGGGCGGCGGCGACGACAGCGTCCATTCGAGCGTGGTCGCGCCCTCGCCCCACGGATTGGCGCCGGCCTTGCGGCGGACCAGGAACATCTCGACCAGCACCACCAAAAACACCAGGACGCCCACGCCGGTGATGACGTAGCCCAAAGAGGAAATCTGGTTCCAGTACGTGAACGCTTCGGGATAGTCGATGTAACGGCGCGGCATCCCCTGCAACCCGAGGAAGTGCTGCGGGAAGAAGATGATATTGACGCCGACGAACATGATCCAGAACTGCAAGCCAGCCAGGAAGCCGTTGTAGCGGTAGCCGCTCATCTTCGGGATCCAGTAGAAGAAGCCCGCGAAGATCGCGAACACCGCGCCGAGCGACAGCACGTAGTGGAAGTGCGCGACGACATAATAGGTATCGTGCAGCGCGGTATCGACGCCCGAGTTCGCGAGCACCACGCCGGTGACGCCCCCGACGGTGAACAGGAAGATGAAGCCGATCGCCCACAGCATCGGCACCTTGAACTCGATCGAGCCGCCCCACATGGTGGCGATCCAGCTGAAGATCTTGATGCCGGTCGGCACCGCGATGACCATCGTCGCGGCGATGAAATAGGCTTCAAGATCGAGGCCCATGCCCACCGTGTACATGTGGTGCGCCCAGACGACGAAGCCGATGACGCCGATCGCGACCATGGCGTAGGCCATGCCGAGATAGCCGAACACCGGCTTGCGCGAGAAGGTCGAGACGATCTGCGAGATCATGCCGAAGCCCGGCAGAATGAGAATGTAAACTTCGGGGTGACCGAAAAACCAGAACAAATGCTGGTACATCACGGGATCGCCGCCGCCGGCGGCGTTGAAGAATTGAGTGCCGAAATTGCGGTCGGTCAGCAGCAT
>LWDN01000012.1:0-67171 GCA_002083515.1 Proteobacteria bacterium HN_bin10 | reverse complement strand
TGTTGAAGATGGTGGTGATGAAATTGATCGCGCCAAGGATCGACGAGGCGCCGGCGATGTGCAGCGACAGGATCAGCAGATCCATCGACGGCCCGTCATGGTGCGCGGGCGATGTCGAGAGCGGCGCGTAGAGCGTCCAGCCGCCTCCGAAACCGGGGAATTCACCGTTGCCCGGCACGATCATCGACAGCACCGCCAGCGTAAACGACGCCGGCAACAACCAGAACGAAATGTTGTTCATGCGCGGGAACGCCATGTCCGGCGCGCCGATCATCAGCGGCACGAACCAGTTGCCGAAGCCGCCGATCATCGCCGGCATGACCATGAAGAAGATCATGATCAGGCCGTGCATGGTCACGACCACGTTGTAGGAATGGTTCGAGTCCATGCCGAGCATGTTCGCGAGCATCGAACCTTCGGTGAAAACCTGAACGCCCGGCTCGGCCAATTCCCAGCGGATGAATCCGGAGAGCGCGCCGCCGATCAGACCGGCGATGATCGCGAACACAAGATACATCGTGCCGATGTCCTTGTGGTTGGTCGAATAGACCCAGCGCTTCCAGTCATAGAGGCTGGGGCGGTGATCCTCGTGATGATCCGCGGCGTGAGCAGCTTCGTGCGTCATGGTCTTTCTGTCCTCAGCGCGTCGGCGTCGCGGCAGGCGCGGCGGGTTGTTCGGTAGCGGGCTCGCCTTCGGATGCAGCGCCCGCGGCGTCCGGTTCGTTCGAAGCGAGTGCGCCGCCACGGGAGACGATCCACTGCTCCCACTCGGCTCGGCTGACCGCGTGAATCTCGATCGGCATGTAGGCGTGATTGACGCCGCACAGTTCCGAGCACTGGCCGTAGAACACGCCCTCGCGCTCGACATTGAACCACGTTTCGTTGACGCGGCCCTGGATGGCGTCTTCCTTCACGCCGAAGGCCGGAACGGCAAACGCGTGGATAACGTCATTGGATGTCACCAACACCCGGACGGTCGTGCCGACCGGCACCAGCAGCGGCTCGGTTGTGGCGAGGAGATACGGCCGCCCCTGCGCGCGCGCGTCTTCTTCCGGCAGCAAGTTGGCCGCGATGGTGACGCCCTGGTCCGGATACTCGAAATTCCAGAACCAGGAATTGCCCGTCGCCTTCAGCGTCAGTTCGGCTTCGGGGATGCGTTCTTGCTTGAAGATCAGCGGGAAGGACTGCGCGGCGATGACGACGAGGATCAGCACCGGCACGATCGTCCACACCACTTCGACGAAGAGATTGTGGGTGAACTTTTTCGGGGTCGGATTGGCGCGGCGGTTGTAGCGAATGATCACCCACAGCAGCAGCGCCAGGACGAACACCGAAATCGCCACGATAATCCACAGCAGAAAATCGTGGAACGCGGTGATCTCGCGCATGATTTCGGTGGCTGCGGCTTGCAGATGCACCCCGCCGTCCACCGGTCCATCAACGACCGCATGCGCGGCGCCCGCAAACGACATCGCAGCGGCGATGCTTGCGATCCAAGCCCCTCGCTTCACGCAGTGCTCCTCCCTAGAGATTCAGCGCCGGTATGGCGCGCGCCGAAGCTCGCGCCTATAGTCGCCGGGCGCGGCATTTCGACCGCGCCTTGCAGATTTGTAAGTCTCCAACCGGTGGGGTGCTAGCATGAGCCGCGCTTGGCTTCCAAGGCGCTTCTCGATGGTGATTCTGGCGCTCGTGGCAGGCGCGCTGATCGCCGCCACCGAGGCGGCCGCTCAGCAAGGCGACCCAGCCGCAGTGACCGTGGTCGGCCGCGACCCGAACGCACGCCAGTGCAGCCAATTGGTTCTACGCGGCGACAGCACCGACGAAACGATCGAGGTTTGCACCGACGCCTTGAACTATCGCCGGCTTGAGCGGCAGCCCCAACTTCAATTGCTGATCAATCGCGGCGTCACCTATCTGCGGCGGCGGGAATGGCAGCGCGCCATCGACGATTTCGACGCCGTCATCGCCTTGGATCGCCGCCACGCTGAGGCGCACCTCAACCGCGGCGCGGCGCTGGTGCAGCAAGGCCAACACGGACAGGCCGTCGCCGCCATCACCGAGGCTCTCAGCCTCGGCGTGCGCGAGCCGCACAAGGCCTATTTCAACCGCGGCGCGGCGCGAGAAGCTCTAGGCGACATACGCGGCGCCTACGAAGATTATAGTACCGCATTGGAGATCCAGCCCGATTGGGGCCCGGCCAGCGCGGAGCTGGCGCGCTTCGCCCGAACCCGCAGGGATCACCTCGCGACCATCCTGGGAGAAGGCCCACGTCAGCAAAATCAATAGTTTAAGAAAAGCCACCATTCCGGCTACGGCAGTGCGCGACTCCCGTCCTATATTGACGCTGCAATCCAAGGAGACGCCATGGCCGACGGGCTCGCCGCAATTCCAGAACATGCCGCTGAAATGGACTGGGAGGCCGCTGCGCGCATCCTCGCGGACGCCGCGCGGGGCGCCGACGATGGCGAGATCTTTGCCGAGGACACGAAGCTCGAAAGCTTCCATTGGGACGACGGCAGGCTGAAGTCCGCCTCCTTCGACGCCACCCAGGGCTTCGGTCTACGGGTGGTGGCGGGAGAACGCGCCGGTTACGGCCACGCCTCGGTCCTCGATACCGGCGCCGTCGAGCGCGCGGCGCAGGCCGCGGCGGCGGTCAAGTTGGGCCATCAGGGAACGCTCGATGTCGGTCCCGTCCCGGTAAACCGGCGGCTCTATGCTGATTTCGATCCAATCGAGGCGCCATCTTTCACCACCAAGACTGACCTGCTGGCTGAGATCGACGCCTACTGCCGGGCGAAGGACCCGCGTGTGGTTCAGGTGGCGGCCACCCTCGCCGGCGCGCGCCGGGCGCTCACGATCCTGCGGCCGGACGGCATGAAACTGACCGACCACCGGCCCCTGGTTCGGATCAATGTCTCCGTGACGGTCGAGCGCGATGGCCGCCGCGAGAACGGTTCGGCCGGCGCCGGCGGGCGCGAACCTTATGAGGTCTTTATCGCGCCTGACCGCTGGAAGGCGCTCGCCGACGAGGCGCTTCGGATCGCGCTCGTCAACCTCGACGCCGAGCCGGCGCCGGCGGGCGAAATGGATGTGGTGCTCGGGCCGGGCTGGCCGGGCGTGTTGCTTCACGAAGCCGTCGGCCACGGGCTCGAGGGCGACTTCAACCGCAAGGGTACCAGCGCTTTCTCCGGCATGATCGGTCAGCGCGTCGCCGCACCCGGCGTTACAGTTGTGGATGACGGCACGCTGGAGAATCGTCGCGGCTCGCTAACGATCGACGACGAAGGCACGCCGACACAACGCACGGTTCTGATCGAAGACGGCATTCTCAAGGGCTATTTGCAAGATCGCCTCAACGCGCGGCTCACGGGCGTCGCACCGACCGGTTCCGGCCGCCGCGAGAGCTACGCGCATCGGCCAATGCCGCGCATGACCAACACCTTCATGACCGCCGGCGATCGCGCGCCGGAGGAAATCGTCGGCGCCCTGAAACGCGGCGTTTACGCGGTTAATTTCGGGGGCGGTCAAGTCGATATCACCTCCGGCAAGTTCGTCTTTCAATGCACCGAGGCGTACTTCGTCGAAGACGGAAAGATCAAACATCCGATCAAGGGCGCCACGCTGATCGGCGATGGTCCGAGTGCACTGACGCGCGTCACGATGATCGGCAACGATCTCAAATTGGACGAAGGCGTCGGCACGTGCGGCAAGGCCGGACAGAGCGTGCCGGTGGGTGTTGGACAACCTACGCTCTACATCACTGGACTGACCGTCGGCGGGACGTAGTCGCGCTTGAGCATTTACAATTTAGAGAATCGACGCAGAAGCTATGCGCATCCCACTGTTTGGGGAGGTTGAAAACTATGGCTGCGAAAAAGAAGACGGCGAAGGTCGCCAAATCTGCTGGCAAGACCAAAGCCAAGGCGAAGAAGAAGAAGTAATTTCTGAACTTCTGAACCCAGGAAACGCCGTCGGGGCCAAACGCCTCGGCGGCGTTTTCATTTCCAACGGTCGCTTCCCCCCGCCGCTTCGTCGCAATTCGCCGCGTTTGCCCAGATTTGGGCGCCCAACGCGCCTCCAAGACCGCTGTTGCAATCATCTTGAAACACGGGTCCGCGATTGCCGAGCCCCGCACGTTTCGAAATAGTGGCGACGGGAGGGGAAGGAATGTTCAGCCGCATGATGGTGTCGGCGCTGGCTTTGACCGGCGTCGCCTACGCCGAGGAGGCGCCGACAGCCGTTGACGCCGCCATCGCGCCCGCTTCCACCACCGCCGACCGGCTCACTTACGAGGCAGCGCAATTCGCGCAGTTCAATCCGCAGACGGCGCTCGATATGGTGCGGCAGGTGCCGGGCTTCGCGTTGGACGGCGGCGAGGACCGACGCGGGTTTTCGGGCGCGGTCGGCAATCTGCTTGTCGACGGGGTTCGCCCTAGCACCAAGAGCCAGGGCGTCGAAGGCATACTCTCTCGCATTCCGGCGAGCCAGGTGGTTCGGCTGGAGGTTCTACGCGGAGCGGCCGTGGCGGGCGATGCTTCGGGACAGTCGACGCTGCTCAATATCGTGCGCACGCCGACCGCGGGCAGCGGTGTCTACGAAGTCGGCTTCGAACTCACCTCGCGCGACGTGCCGGCGCCGCGCGGCGAAATCTCATACAGCGGCCGCAATGGCAGCGTTGAATACAATCTCGCGGCCTCGGTCTTCAGCCAGTATCGCGATCTCCCCGGCTGGCGGCGTTTCTACAACGAACCGGGCGATGTTTACACCGGTCGCATGGACACGCCCTCGCCGCGCGACTTTCGCGAAGCGTCGATCAATGGCGGCGTCGCCTTTCCGCTTTGGGGCGGTCGCCTTGGCGCCAACTTCCAAGTCGATGGCCGCCGCTTCCAGGCTGACAACGACTATCTGCGCTTCGATCCGCTCGACAACCCGGTCTCGACCTTGAACCAGGACCTCGAAGAAAGCGGCCAGGGCTTCGAGATTGGCGTCAATTACGACCGCGATTTCGGACCTTGGTCGCTTGGCCTCATTGCTCTCGCAAATCGGGGCCGCAGCGAGGACGACGAGAGCAACCAATTTCTCGATGGCGCCGGCGCGTTGGTCTCGACCTTCACGCAGAACATCGTCCAAGAAAACGGCGAGTCGATCGCGCGCGCCACACTCTCCCGCGCCCTCGGCGCGCGTCACCGTATCGAGTTCGGCGGTGAAGCCGCTTTCAACTCACTGGACCAGCAACTCGTATTGGGGGGCGTGCCCGCGCCGCCGCCATTCGCCAACGCCAACGTGCTGGTGGAGGAAGAACGCGCGGAGCTGTTCGCCTCGCACACTTGGAGACCGAGCGACCTGTGGTCGATCGAGACACGGCTGAACTGGGAAACCTCGACGCTAACCTTCACCGGCGATACCAATCAGACGGTCGATCTCGCTTTCTGGAAGCCGTCGATCCAGCTGACACGCACCTTCGCCGGCAACAACCAATTGCGCTTTCGCGTCTATCGCGATGTCAGCCAACTCGACTTTGGCGACTTCGTCTCGGCGGCCGAGACGGCTGACGCCATCGTCTCGGGCGGCAACCCGGACCTTGTGCCGCAAACCGATTGGCGCGCCGAACTGGGCGCGGATTTGCGTTTTCCGGGCGGGGCGGCGCTTGGGATCACTTTGACCCGCCATCACCTCCGCGACGTCGCGGATGTCGTGTTCATTCCCGCGGCCGGCTTCGACGCACCCGGCAATATCGGCGACGGCGAGGCCACCAGCCTCGACTTGAACTTCTCTACGCCGATCTCATTCATCGAGGGCGGGCGCCTCACCGTCGAAGGCGCGCTCTGGGACGGCGAGGTCACCGACCCGCTGACAGATCAACCACGCATCATCTCGTACCAGCCGGAATCGCGGATCAATATCGAGTTCCGCCAAGATCTCACCGATCTGCGCTTCGCCTGGGGTCTCAGCGTCTTCAAGGAAGGCGAATTCCAGGCCTATCGCTTCAACGAAATCGACACCGGCGAGGAAGGACCGTGGGTCGATCTGTGGCTCGAAAGCTCGGCGCTGCCTAACAACATGAAGCTGACATTCGTCGCGGCGAACTTATTCGATGGCACGATCAATCGCGATCGGCGCTTCTTCAATGAAGACGGCGATCTCGGCACGCCGGGAATCCAGTCGCTCGGCCGTAACGGCGCCAACACCTCGCGGGACCTGCGCGAACGCCAGTTCGCCCAGGCGCCCTGGTTTATCCTCGAACTGAGCGGGACGTTCTGAGGCCGCAGGGTCAGGGCGGGATCATGAAACACGCCGCCAGGTCCGGCGGCACGCGCTTCATGCGGCGGGTCTGCGCATCGAGCATCACCCAGTTCGACTTGATCTGCGCCGCAGGCTTTTTGGCGTCCGCTTTGTAGACTTCAACAAACCGAACCCAGGACGGTCCGCGGGGAACGTCATCCACCCAGGTGCGCACTTCGACGTCATCGCCAAGCTCAAGCTGGGCGCGATAGTCGACTTCGTGGCGCGTGACCACCCAGACAAAGGCGTCCACCATTTCTTTCGGCGCTCGCGTGCGCCAATGGGCGGTGGCGATGTCCTGGGCGTAGCGCAGATAGACGATGTTGTTGACGTGGCCGAGTTCGTCAATATCGGCTGCGGCAACGGGAAAGCGTTGAACGAAAATCTCGGCCGGCATTTTTGCAGCTTAGGCGTGAATCCTCACGCTGCCTCAGCGGCGAATTGCTCCAGCGCCGCCAGCGCTTGCGCGAGCGCCAGGCGCAACTCGCCCAAGGCGGCCTCGCTGTCCTCGGACGTTTCCGCCGCCTCGCAGGCGGCCGCGAGCGTGTTCAGGCCTATGCCGCGCGCCGAGCCCTTCAGCGTATGCACGGCCTCGCGCCACGCGGTCGCGTCGGCCATGGCCGCCGTCCAGCCATCCACCTGCGCGCGAAAGAGCCCCAGCACCTCGACCTGGAGCGCTCGGTCGGCGCCAGTCATGTGATCGAAATGAGCGCGATCGAGCACGAGCATGGGATCGTTTGTGAACCCAACCGGATTAAGGTCAGGTTGCAAACGCCTCGACGCCGATTATGCGGCCATGCAGCCAAGCGATCAGCAGGGCTACAGCAATCCCCACCAGCCCACGCCAGGAGATTTCGCCGAGATCGAGCCGGTTACGGCCCTGGGTGATGGCCATGAACGGCACGTTGGAGGTGGCCTCCTCGAACTTCGCCCAGCCTTCGGGATCGCGCGCCGCACCCTTGCGATCGATCGACCGCGCGCCGAACACGACCATCAGCCCCAGAGCGCCAAACAGCATCAGCGCAAAGCGCTCGCCGTTGACCAGCGCGTGCCCGAGCGCCCAGAGCGCCACCCCCCACAGGAAGGGGTGGCGCGTGATCCGCAGAACGCCCTTCGCCGGCTCGGCCTGCGCCAAGCCTCGTTTCTCGAAACCCGCCAAAGTCGGCCCCGGCGTGAGCAGTCCGGCGAACGCCAAGCTGACCCCAAACAGGATGAGCGCGTAGGCCGGCCAACGCAGCCAGTCCGGCGGCGCCCACAAGCTGTGGTTCAGCGGGTCGAACGGATCGCCCCGCATCGCCCCGTAGCTGGTAATCAGCCAAACCAGCAGCGCCCCTGAGGCCAGCGAGAACAGGCCCCGGTAAGGCCCCTCGCCGATCCGCTTGACCAAGGCCGCACGCAGTCCCGTGGCGGACACCCCGACGTGGATCAGCACGAAACCGGCAAGCGCCCAGGCAAATCCGTTCATGGCCAACACTCCTTCGCGCGTGGCCGCCCTGCACTGGACGGCGCACGCCAATGCCCCTATGTCCGGGCCTTCGCGATTCCGGGTGTATAGCTCAGTTGGTAGAGCAGCTGACTCTTAATCAGCGGGTCACAGGTTCGAATCCTGTTACACCCACCATCCTTCGCTCGCGATAGCGAGGGAAGGATGTCCTTCGAAACCTTGGCGTAGGCGGACGGCGCGCTCCATTCGCGAGCTTCGGATGGCATACGCCACACGGTCCACCGCGCCGTTCGCCGTGTCTTCAGAAACGGAAGCGGATCGCGGCGTTGAGGCTGTGGCGCTCGACTTGGTCGCCGAACTCGCCCTCGTAACCGATAGAGAAGGTCGAATAGCCATTGGTGGCGTCAACGCCGATGCCAACCAGCGGCGCGCCATCGCCAATGCCTTCGTCGGTCAGCGTGAATGGCGAGCCGCCCGACACAAACTGGACGGTGCGCTCGGTCTCGTCGTCGATCAGATTGGCGCGGTAGCCGCCATAGATGCGCGGCGAGATTACGCTGTTGCCGCCCAACTCCCAGTTCGCGCTAAGCTCGAGCCCCACATCGCCCCACAGACGCTGCGAGAAGGCGCTATCGACTTCGTAATCAACCGCCGCGCCACCACCTTCTTCGGTGTAGCCGTCTTCGTTGATGGCCACATAGGTTAGCGCCGCCTGCGGCGTCAGCGTGAACCAGCCAGCGCTCATCGGCGCCGAGGCGCGGATCGCGCCGTGACCTTCGTAGGTGAGCCAATCGGCTTCCGAGAGCGCACGGAAAGCGACGGGGTTGCCGATTTCAACGAAGCGGCGCGACTGCATCTTGCCAGCGCCGGCGCCAACGATGAAGTCGAGGTCGATCGGGCCGACCGCTGTGGCGTAATAGGCGTTGGCCTGCGCGAACCATGCGGAAATCTCGCCGTCGGGACGGCCCGGCTCCTCAACCTCGGTGGCCAGGAACGAACCCGAGAGGCCGAACATGGCGCCGTTGTCGGTGGGCCCGTCGATGCCGCCCGCAAACCCGAAGCCCTGGCCGCGGAACTCCTGGCTATTGGTGCTCGGGGGTTCACGGGTGAGACCATAGGCTATTTCTTGGCCCCACACGGATACCTCATCCAAGCCCTGCATGCGCGTCGCCGCCATGCGGTTCGAGGTGGCGCTCTGCATTTGTTGAATCGCGGTGGCCGCGATTTCGGTCGACGCCGACGAGTAATTCGGCATCAGATCTTCGTAGGCGTCGAAGAACTCATACTCGCTGGTGATCGCCGCCATCGCCGCCGAGGCGTTCGGGTCTAGGCGCAGCGCAGCCAGGATGGGGTCGTAAGCGATCGACTGGTTGGCCGAGAGGCCAAGATCGACCGCGGTCTTCAGATCGAACACCGCAGCGAGCGAATTCGGATCGCCGCCGTCGACGACGATGCTGAGATCGTAGAGGAACGGAGTGCTGGCCGCGGTTGCCGGTCCAACGACGTTGGCGGCGCCAATGAGACCGCCGTTGGCGGTCAAGAATATCTGAGAGCCAGATACCGGCAGACCGGCCGGCACGATAGGCGAGATGCTGGCGCCGGGAAGAAACGTTATTGTACCAGTAGACTCGATGAACGTTGTCTCCGCCGGAACGCTCGAAAGAAGAACGCCCAGTTCGGCATTTGCGCCGAAACTAGCCGACCCAATGTTAACGGCGCCGCCCTGGATGTTCAACGCGCCGTCGACGACATTGATGACCAGCGTGCCATTCGCATCGGAGATGCGCCCCGAAAAGGTGGCGCCGTTGTCGATGTTGAAAACGTCGTTGCCTAGCCCGAAGGTCACGTCGCCCGAGATGCTGCCCGACAACAGGTCGATCGTGTCATTGCCGGAACCGAAGAGGATATCGCCGACTATGCTCGCCGCAGTCGCCACGGTGTCGTCGGCGGCATCATCATCCGTGAATACGCTCGGCGCGATCTGCTCCAAGAGCACGTCGGCGCTCGATGACGATACGTCGATCGCGATCGCGGATCCGGTGACGGGCGGAGGGGGAACATCATCGGTGAGATCATCGTCGGTCGCAACAATTGCAGCGGCGATCTGGCCGGAATTGGTAATCGTGGTAAGTGCGCCCGAGAGGTCTCGGATCGCAACTGCCGCACCAGTCTCACCGAAATAGTTGGCGCTGATTAGGCCCGTATTCACCAGCGTCGGCGCCGACGCTCCGGTGTCTAACAAGATTCCGTAGCTTGTTTGCGCTGGGTCAGACGTCACGCTCGTCCGCACGCTTCCACGGATGAGTATTTGCGGGACAATTGCCCCGTCGCCAATGACCAACGAATACGCGTCAGCCTCCGCGGCGACCGCACTCAACGAGTTATCGATTGCAATGCCGCCCGTCAAAGTGGCGGTCGCACCCAAACCATCGCCCTGTATTCTGATCCCGGTCGCCGAAATGCCATCATAAACTCCCGCCGCGCCGACCCCGCCGCGCACCTGCAGGGCGAATCCGTCGGCATTGGGACCAATCACGATGTTGGAGCCGTCGGCGCCGATGAAGAGCGCCGGCGCGGAGCCGAACTGGTTCAGCGATATCCCGGCGTTGTCGTCAGCTTCATTGAGTTGGCCATCGCCATCGTCGTCATTGTCGTTCTCCACCCCAACGCCGCGCAGGGTAACGCCATTGGCAACGCTGGCGCCAATGTGCACCCCTGAACCAGCCTGCTCAAGATCGTCAGCATCCAAGTTCGCCTGATTGTTGATGGCGTTCAGAGTGGAATAGCCGGTGATTGCCCAGCTGCCGCTCAGCGCCACCTCGCCGCCCACGGGCGCGTTCACGAGCAGACCCACGCTGTTCTGGCCGCGGATCGCCATGGCGCCCGTTAGGATCACGTCGCCGGTGACGCCCGCGCCCGAGTTGACTACAACGCCATAAGAGTTTTCTCCCGTGACATTTGTCGCCCCGCTCAAATTAAGGTCACCGGTAAGCAGCGCATCTAACCGCACCGCCGCCGATGAGTTGCCTTCAATAGTGGTTTGACCATCGCCGGTTATGTTGCCGGTAAAGGTCGGCCCCGCTTGCAGAAAGATGCCGTACCGATCTGAGCCTTGCGCGAAGTTTCCGTCGAGATCGCCGTCGTTGTCAGTGTCTGTCTGCGTGAATCCCTCGGAAAGATTGATCACGCCGGATTGGACGATGTTACCGGTGTTGCCCCCCTGAAGAAGAATGCCCGTCGTGTTGTTGGCGTCTGTCGACGCGATCTGGCCATTGATCGTCACATCATTGCTGGTGTTGACGGTGATCGCGGTCTGGCCCGCGGTCACCGTGATCGAGCCACCGTCGGCCACCGTGATATCGCCAGCGACGGCGCTGCCATCTGGATTCGAGGTGGTCAGCGGCGTGGTCGTCGCCGTCGTTATCGTGACGTCGCCCGCGTGCGCGGTCCCAACGCCCGCCATCGCCATGGCGAGGCTTGCGAGTTGAATTCTGCGCTTGATCCGCATCCCGGCTCCGTCCCCTGTTGCGGGTGGCGGGCGGCGCCTCAAGCCGCCTCATGAGCGCCCCCTGCGGCTGCGCCCAGACCTCCCTTCGCCGCCCGGTCAGGGGCGAGCGCGACTGGGGTTGGCATGCCGACTTATCGGAATTTTGTCCATAGCCGGGCGCATGGCGCCAAGGCTCTGGTCATGCATGGGGATTGTCGCGCCTGCGCAACACCCGCAGGGCACGAAATTTCTCGATATTGCGGCGCAGCAGGGGACAGACGCGAAGATCAGCCGCGCCGCAGAGCGAGTCGTTCGGCGTCGACCGTGGGCGCTTGGTCGCGGTCGCTGCCTTCCAAGCTCTTGCACAGGCGCTCGACTTCCCCAGGCGCCACGGCTTGCGAGAAGAAGAAGCCCTGGAGCTCGGTGACCCCGAGCAGGCGCATGACCGATGCCTCGGTCTCCGTTTCGACGCCTTCGGCCACGATGTCCATGCCCAAGCCGCGGCCAAGCGTGACCACCGACTGGATGATGGTCATCGCCCGCTTTCGCTCATCGATGCCGGTGACGAAAGCGCGGTCGATCTTGATCTTGTCGAAGCGGAAGTCCGACAAATAACGCAGCGACGAATAGCCGGTGCCGAAATCGTCCAGCGCGATCTTGAAGCCGAGGCCGCGCACGGCCTCGAGGATTTGACGGTTGCGCTCCGTCGATTCCATCAACACGCCCTCGGTGACCTCGAGCACGATGCGGCTTGCGTCCATATCGTGCCTGGCCAGCAAATCTTCCAGCAACGCCACCAGATCGACGTGGCGAAATTGCACCGGCGAGAGGTTGATCGAAACCTCCAGCCCAGGCCAACGTTTGGCTTCTTCAAAGGCGCGATCGAGCACGAAGGCGCCGAGCGCCGGCATCAGCCCGGCCTCCTCCGCGATCGGCACGAACACGCCGGGCGAAATGTACCCCTTGGTCGGGTGGGCCCAGCGCAGCAGCGCTTCCACACCCGTAACCCGCCCATTGGCGCACGAAACCAGCGGCTGATAATGCAGCTTCAGTTCGCGTGCTTCGAGCGCGGCATGCAATTCTAGCTCGACCTCGCGCCGTTGCTCGACTTCCGCCGCCATTTCGGCGCTGAACACCATGGCGCGGTCGCGGCCCTGGTTCTTGCCTTCATAGAGCGCGATGTCGGCGTGGCGCATGAGTTCTTGCGGCGAGAGCCCGTGATCAGGCCCCATGGCGATGCCGACGGAAGCAGTCATGCGAATATGCTGGCCGTAGACATCAAAGCTCTGCTCGAAGGCTTTGCGCAAACTCTCCGCCAGGTCGCTCGCGGCTTGCGGATCGTCAGCTTCGCGCAGCACGGCGAACTCGTCGCCGCCGAAACGAGACAAGAAGTCCTCCGGCGGCAGCGCATCGCGAAGCCGCGCGGCCACGCCCATGATCAGCGTGTCTCCGGCCGCGTGACCCATAGTGTCGTTCACGTCCTTGAAGCGATCGACATCGATGTAGGCAACGAACACCCGCCTGTTGTTTCTGGTCTGAACGAGACGATCCAACACCTCCTGCAACCGTTCGACGAAGTGGTGGCGATTGGGCAATCCCGACAACGAGTCATGCAGCGCCTGATGGCGTGATTGTTCTTCGCGATCCGCCAGGTCACCCGACGCGCGTTTCAAGCGCTGAATCATCAGCCAAGTCAAAGCGCCTGCCAGCAGCACGCCGAGTGCGACCAACGGCAACACGAACACCAAGAGCGTCTGCCCAGGCTGACGAGGCGTCCAGCTGAGATAGCCCAGAGCTTTGCCGTCGTCGGCGTAGAAGGCCTCCGACACCATCCCAGAATGGCTCGATGGATCGGCGCTGAATGTAAGGTCCGGCATCAGCAGCGTGCGCCCCACTGCATTCATGAAGTCTTCGTCGATGCGCACCACTGAGACCATCAGGTGCGGTTCGCCAACGAGCGTGGACGCATCCACGCTCGGCACGATCGCCATCGCGCTCACGACGGCCGGAAAGCCGTCGACGGTCAGAATGTGAGCCGACCACCCGGCGTTGCTGGCGCCCAGCAAATAGGAATAGCGCTCCTGATCAGCGGTAAAGGCGGCGTCGCGCACGCGCAGGCTCGGATTGGGGACCCCGCGCGCGCCCGAGATGACCTCGTTCAACACATCTGCGTGGCTCGAGAAGGAAACCGTCGGATCGCCCTGCAGGCCGCCCGCTACATTGGCGTAAATCGGCCGGTTGGCGCCATCGACGATGTAGATCTCGTCATGGCCATAGGTCTCGTAGAAATAGACCCCGATATTGGTCTCGATCCACTCGAGATCGAGCGGACGACGTTGTGCGTTGATGACCGCATCATCCCACCAGGCAATCGCCTTCTCCTCGTTCAAGACGCGGCTGACCGCCTGATCGAGCGCGTTCTCCACAAGCTGCCGCTCGCGCTCCACCGCCGCCCGGTTGGCCGACCAGCCAGCGTACGCGACCACCGCCAACAACAGCGCCGCGAAGAACGCCAAGGCGCCGCCAATCGTCAGCGTCAAACGCTGCAGATTGTTTCTGTATGCCGTCGGTGAAGAACTCGGTGCCATTATGGTTATCTTCAGGTAAATAGGCGCCCATGCCGCACGAATTCAGATATTATCGCGGCAATGCGAATAACATATTACCTGAAGACACAGTTTTACTTGGGTGAAACGAGCTAATAATGCCTGATTGCAAGTTAGCCGCCCTGATGGCTCGGCTGTTAACCATATCAGTTAAGTTTGGTAAACGCTGAATTGGACTTGATTTTTACTCTGATTTACGCTTTGTTAGGGAACTCGCAGCGCGCAGCTCAACCGCCGGGTGGGCCGGAAGAGCGGGGCGGCGCGCCGCAAACTGACAGGGGTCATCCACATGACGCGGTACGTCGTGAAGACGCGCGCCGACAGTCCCGCGCTGAAGCGCGCCGCCATGGCCATTGAGGCCTCGGCCTGGAACGCGCTGGGCTACCTCAACTTCACCAGTGCGCACTTCAAGCACTATGACGAATTGCTCGAGCGCTTCGCCGAGTTTCAAATCTGCTTGGTCGATGAGGACACCGGCTACCCCGTGGCCGTCGGCTGCGCTCTGCCCTTCTTCTGCGCCGATCCGGCGAAGCTGCCTGCCGGCGGCTGGGATTGGATCGTCGAGTCCGCGAGCCGCATGGACGTCGCGCCGAATATGCTTGGCGGCCTGGGCGTCTCGGTGCCGCGCGTGCACCGCTCGAAGGGCCTTGCGCGCCTAGTGATCAAGGCGATGCGCGACATGGCCGAACAATGCGGCTTCGAAGGCGTTGTCATTCCGGTTCGCCCGACTTCAAAATCAATGCACCCTGAAGTGCCGATGCACGAGTACATCGCGTGGACCGACGACAACGGCCGTGCCTACGATCCTTGGCTGCGCAGCCATCTTGCCGCCGGCGGCCGCATCGTGGGCGAAGCCACGCGCTCGATGGTGGTCGAGGAGCCGATCTCGTTCTGGGAGGCGTGGGCCGGGCGCACGTTCGACAAGAGCGGCGACTACGCCATCGACGGCGCACTGGCGCCGGTCAAGGTCGATTTGAAGAGCGGCATGGGCCGCTATGTCGAACCGAACGTTTGGTTTGCGTATCAGGCGGCGTAATCAGCCGGCTGCGCGCAGCGACGCCACGGCGTACTGCGGCAACTCGATCGCGTGCCCATAAAGGAAGCCCTGGGCGAACTCGCAGCCCATCGCGCGCAGCGCTTCGGCCGTCGCTTCGTCTTCCACACCCTCAGCCGTCACCTGCAAGCCGAGCGCTTTGCCCAAACCGATGAGGGCGCCGACGATGGTGGCGTTCTCGCGGTCCGTTGTGATGCGCGCCACGAACGAGCGGTCGATCTTCAATTTGTCGATCGGCAGTTCGCGCAGCAAGAACAGCGAAGAATAGCCGGTGCCAAAATCATCGAGCGCGATGCGGACACCCTGGTTCTTGAGTGAGAGCAGCGAGGACTTCGCCCGCGCCACGTCGCCGATCATGGCGCTTTCGGTGACTTCAATTTCGAGCCGCTGCGCCGGGAAGCCGGTTTCGCGCAGCGTCCTTAGCACCTTCTCGGGGAACCATTGATCGCGCACTTGGCTCGGCGAGATGTTGACCGCCAGCACAAATTCACCGGGCGCATCGAGCGCGCGCCGGCAGGCCTGCGCAAACAGCGCCCAGAACATGGCGTCGACGAGGCCCGCGTCCTCAGCCACCGGAATGAACACGGCCGGCGAAATCATCCCGCGCTCGCGGTGCGGCCAGCGGGCCAAGACCTCGAAGCCCGAAAGTTCGCCCGTGTCGGTGCGCACCACCGGCTGGAAGTACGGGATAATGTCGCCGTTGGGGATCGCGACCCGCAACTCGGTTTCGAGCGCGGCCTTGGACTTGAGCTCTTCGTCGATCGAGGAATCGAAGAACTTGTAAGCGCCGCGATCCTCCTTCGCGCGTAGCATGGCGGCGTCGCCGCGCTGGAGCAGTTCAGCGGAGTTGCGACTGTCTTCCGGGCACAAGGCGATGCCAATGGAGGCGCCGACACTGAGCTTCAAACCGTTGATCAGGATCGGCGCGGACAGCTCGTTCAGGATCCGACGCGCAGCGGCGGCGATCGCCTCGCGACCGCCGGGACCTTCCAGCAGAATTGCGAACTCGTCCCCGCCCAGGCGCGCGGCGAAGCTGTCTTCGCGGATGCAACTGGTGAGACGCGTAGCGATCACCTGCAGCAGATCATCGCCAATGGCGTGGCCGTGGACGTCGTTGATCGGCTTGAAACGATCGAGGTCGACGAACATAAGCGCGAAAGCGTTGTCTTCCGGCCCGACCAGGGCAAGCCGGCGATCGAGTTCTTCGAGAAAATGACGGCGGTTGGCGAGACCGGTCAAGGGATCGTGCCGCGCCAGCGATTGGGCGCGCGCCTCCGCGGCTTCGCGTTCGCTGATTTCAGCCGAGAGCGTCTCGTTGGCGCTGACCAGATCTTGGGTGCGCTGCTGGACGGTGCGTTCGAGGTTGTCTCGAATGGCGTCAAGCTCAAGCACGGCTTGGCGACGGTCAAGCTGCGCTTTGATCCGCGCCGTCAGAACCCGCAAATCGATGGGTTTGGTGACATAATCGTTGGCGCCACCCTCGAGCGCCTTGGAGACGATGTCGCCGTCGTCGAGGGCCGTCACCACGATGACCGGCACGTGCTCGGCGTCAAAACGTTGGCGTATGCCCTGCAGCGCATCGAGCCCCGAACGCTCGGGCATCATCCAGTCAAGCAGAACCAATTCGATGTCGAGCGTCGAGATCGCCTCCTCGATGCCGATCGCGGTTTCGCGCTGAACGACTTCATAACCGCGCCGCTCCAGCCTACGGCCGAGCATGTCGCGGTTCTGCGCTTGGTCATCGACCAGCAGAATACGTCCGAGGCGCGTCGATGCGGACGCGCCATCATCGCCTTGCGCCGAGGACATCCGCCCCCCTGCTACCCGTGGAAGCCCAAACCAGAGGAGCAGATTACCATGCGCTTGGTTGAGGCCGCGCTAATGTCGCAGACCTGTTCTGCGCCGAGACATGGTTGATGCCCGCTAACCTTTTAGGCAGCGTGCCGTTCTATCAGCGCCACGAGGCCGGCGAAGTCGACGGGCTTGGTGGCGAAGTCGTCGCAACCGGCCTCCATGCATTCCTTGCGCGCGCTCTCCATGGCGTGCGCTGTGAGCGCGACGATCTTCACACGGCTCACGTCCGGTGTAGCCCGCAGCACCTTGGTGGCCTCGATGCCCGACATCACCGGCATGGAGATGTCCATCAAGATCAGATCCGGCGCGCAGGTCTTGGCCATCTCGACCGCTTCGGCGCCGTTCTCGGCGACATGCACCTCGTAGCCGCGCCGTTCGAGTCGACGTGTCAGCATCTCGCGGTTGTCGGGATGATCTTCAGCGATGAGTATGCGCATGGGAGACCCTTTCACGCCGTCTTTCTTGGCGCCGCCGCGGACGCGGACGCCGGTTGTGCTGCTGCTGGAGCGCGCGCAAAACGAAGCGCAGCGGCGGCGAGCACGTCGCGGTCGGCTGGTTTGACCAAGTGCTCGCAAGCGCCCGACGACAATGCGCGCTGACGATTGTCGTCGATGGAATGGATAATCACAGGGATGTCGGCGGTGTCGCCGCTGGCAAGCACCGCCAGCACATCCCAACCGCTCACATCGGGGAGATTGATGTCAAGCAGGATGAGCGTCGGGCGGAGACCACGCGCGGCCTCTACGCCTTCCGAACCGTTGGCGGCCGTGCGCACGTTAAAGCCGAGTCGGGTCAGCGCTCGCGTGGTCAGATCGCGGGCGCTTTCCTCGTCATCGATCAACAACACTGTGCGCTGAGCGCCCTGCCCCGTCGCTGCGCCGGCGTCGATGCGCGCCGGCGTGGGCTTCGCTCCAAGTTGCGCCGGGAAGCGCAATGTAAACGTGGAGCCTCGGCCCAGGCGGCTAGTCACCGTCACGTCGCCACCCAGCATGTGCATGATCCGACGCGTCAGCGCCAAACCGAGGCCGGTGCCGCCGAAGCGCCGCGCCGTCAGCACATCCGCTTGCACAAACGCAGTGAACAAGCGCGATACTTGCTCCTCGCTCATGCCGATGCCGCTATCGGCGACCGCGATCTCGATCATATCGGCGTCGCGGCGCACGCGAAGAGCGATCTCGCCGTTGCGCGTGAATTTGGCCGCATTGGAGAGCAGATTAAGCAGGCACTGATTGAGCTTGAAGGCGTCGGTGCAGACCGAGCCGATCTCACCCTCGATCTCAATGCTGAGCACGCTGCCATTCTTCTCGACGCTTGGGCGGACGCTGGCGGCCGCGTCGCGGATGAGAGCGGCGACATCGAGATCGGCGGCGGACAGGTCCATCCGGCCGGCTTCGATTTTCGACAGATCCAGCATGTCGTTGATCAGAGTCAGCAGCTGACGCGCGGAGCTCAAGACCCGGCGGAGGTCGGCGATGTCGGTGTCGCGGCCATCGGCTTCGGCCTCTTCCATAAGAATCTCGGCATAACCGATGATGGCGTTGAGCGGGGTTCGCAGTTCGTGACTCATCGAGGTCAAGAACTGCGATTTCGATACGTTGGCCGCCTCGGCCGCCTCACGCGCCATGCGCAAGCTTGAGAGCGTCTCGGCGAGCTTTTCGTCACGCGCCGTCATCTCGGCCATCAGCCCATCGAGGCGCTCGTACATCTCGGTAACGCTGATCGCCGCCTCATCGAACGCTTCCATGGGCTCGGCCCGATCGCAATCCAGAGCGCGCTTGGAACGCAGATTTTCTTCGGCGCGATGCATGGCGCGGATGAAGGCGCCCTCCTGGCGTTTGCGCTCGGTAATGTCACGCGACAGCACGATCAGCTTGCGCACCGCGCCCGAAGCTTCGACAACGCGCCGCGCCCAGCATTCGACCCAGCCTTCGGCGCCGCCGGCGCGGATGACGCGATGCTCGATGCACCCAGCCGCTTCTCCGGCGACAACGCGTTCAACATAATGCGCGAACGCTTCGCGATCCTCAGGCCGCAGCGCCGGGATGGCGTTGGCGCGGAAATGTTCGAAACCGATCGGCGCGCCGTAAAGATGCTTCGGGTCGCCGTGCCAGGCGATCGAGCGCTCCTTGAAGTCGACTTCCCAAACCACGCCGCCAAACGTCTCGAGCGCCATCCTGAGGCGCGCCTCGTTGGCGGCAGCCGCGCCGCGGGCGTTCACCAGCGCGGTCACTTCCTTTCCGCGCGCGACGACGCCGATGATCTCGCCCTCGCCGTTGCGCCATGGGCTCGCTTCCCAATTGAACCAAAGCACGCGCTCGGCGGTGCGGGTTTCGTCTTCTTCGAAACGCACCGTCTCACCGCTCAGCGCGGCTGCGAAAGCCTCGCGCCAGCGGTCGGGCGCCCAGCCGATCAAATCCTCGAACCGCTTGCCGCCGGGATCGGGGACTCCGAGCCACTCGCGCAAAGTTCGACTCATCGCCACGACGCGGCCGTCGCGGTTGACGAGCATAGCGGCGACCGCCCCCTGCTCGAACACGAGTTGCGCCAAGGTCGCCTCGCGGCGGGCGTTCGACTCCGCGTCGCGCAATGCCCGTTCGGCATCAGCGGCGCTTATACGCGCTTGCGTGACGTAGGCCATCAAGGCGCCACCGCCGACGGCCGCGATAAAGGCGAGGTCCCAATCCGGCCGCGTTGTCATCGCGGCCAGCAGTAACGGCGAACCGAGCAGCGAGAGTGCGGGGGGCGCGGCGCCTGCAAGTGCAATCGGCAAGGCGCCAGAAGCGCCGGGGCTGAAGTGGCGCACGACGCCCGCGATCCAGAGCAACACGGCGGCAGCAGCGCCAGCGGCTTCGCCATGCAGCCAGAGCGAGATTGGAAGCATTGCGTAGAAAGCCGAACTCATCGCCGCCCATGCGGCGAGGCCAGCGACGCGAGCGCCATCGAGTGGCGCGCCAGCGGCATCGAGTCTGCGATAAAGCTCTGCGTCGGCGATCAGCAGAAGCGCCATCACCGCGGCCCAGCCTACGGGTTGAGGTCCGCCCATGATCGCGGCGGCGATGCCGCCCGTCAGCATCGTCAACGCGATGGACGCCGGCAACTCGCGCCTGCGCGTCTCGGCGGCGCTGGCCATCGTAGTGGGCGCAATTGGCGTCATGGCGAGTTTGGCGGCTCCGGGGCCGTGACTAAGACCCGGACGGACGCTGCCAGCGCGCGGTGAATTTTAGGCTAAATCGAGCCCAAGAGGGTGCGATGACCGGCGATAATGGCGAGGTTTATAGCGAAGCAGAGCACCGAGAAGGCGAACAGCCAGGGGAACCCGCCGCCGGCGCGGCGCCTGGCATTGGCCTCAAGCCAACCGCCGATCCCGACCAGGGCCGCCGAAACGACCAGGATCCAGATCTCGTGCCGATGCATGAAATCGTGAAATTCTGCAACAAAATCAGACATCAAGGTGACGCTGGAGGCGGCGCTGGCAGCGACGATCACCAGCAGCGCGGGCAACCCACAGCAAAGCGCATGCAGCCCCATGACCGCCGCATGGGCGAGGTGCGCGCGCCTCGGCATGTTATGTTGTAACGTCACATGCTGGACCTAGGCTCCAGCCAATACCCGGTCAAGTCCGCGGCGAGCCAAGTAGCATTGATTTCACTTTTTCCAGTGTTGAAATCGGCATAGAGGTTGCGGCGCGACACGTGCGGACGCACATGTGGCCAGGCTTGCATTGAGGTAGAGGGCGATGTTGGCGTTTCTGGTGATGTTGCGCGACGCGTTGATCGCTCTGGCTCTGGCCTGGGTCGGGGTGTCGCTTGAGCAGCGCGAGGTTGAACAGTCCAACTGCGCTGGCGAGACTTGCCAGTCTAACAGCCGCTGACACAACAGCTGAGCGAGCCCACTGGACATCAGCTTGTGCTCGCGAGCGTTCGCCCTTGAATGGCCGCACTTCTTTCGTTCTCGTTAGCGTAGATTGAGCGCGCTTGGCGTGCGTCGGACCGGATCTCCATGACCGCGACAGTTCCCGAGGCCGGACGTTCCCGCGAGCCGGGTGCGATGCTTGGCGTTCTGGGCATGGCGGTCGGCGCGCTTTGGATTGTCGGCAGCCTCGCCGGCGCCATGGTGCTGATCGGGCCGTCGCAGATCACGGCATTAACCATTCCGGAAATTGGCGCCGTCGGCGCCGTCACGGTGCTGCCGGCGATGATGTCGGTATTCTCCGGGCTCGCCGCGCGCGACAGCGCCCGCGCCCGCGCCGAAGCACGCCGTTTGGCTGACGCCGCGGATCGCCTGCTGAACCCGGAGCGCAGCGCTGAGAACGCCGCCCGTCAGCTCGCCGAAACGGTGCGCGGCGAAATCAACCAACTCGACCAGGCGTTGCTGCAAACGCTGAAACGGCTGCAGGACGTCGAAGGTCAGATCGCGCGGCAGTCGAAGGCGGTCGAAGACATGGCCGATCAGGCCAAAGCCGGCGCCAATCAGATGATCGTCGGCATGGAGCGCGAGCGCGAAGAGCTGCTGCGTATTTCGCGCGACCTTACCAACCAGGCGCAGACCATCGGCGACTCGATCAGCAAGCACACCAGTTCGATATCCGAAGCCGCCCGGCAGGCGGAAGCGGAAGTACGCGCCGCCGATCAGGCGCTCGACCATCGCCTTACCTCGTTCGGCGCCGCCGCCGCTCTGATCAGCGACCGCACCAACGGTCTTTCCAGCGCCGCGCAGGCAAGCGCCGATTCCGCGCTTCGCCTGGAACACGCGCTTTCAAACGCGCTCGATGTCTTGGCCAAGGCGACCAGCCTAACGGACGCGGCGCGGCAATCGGCGGAAGCGGCGACGCATGCCGCCAATTCGACCGCCGGCGCCGTGCGCGAGACCACCCACCGCGCCATCGACGACGCCAAGCGCGCCGCCGACCTCATCCGCGGCGAGGCCGTCAACGTCGAACGCGAAGCGGCGATCGCCCTCGAGCGCCTGCGCGATGCGGCGGACGCGGCGCGTCACGCCGCACGCGGCGCCCGCAACGCCGTTGGCGACGACGCGCCGCCGCCGGGCTATGACCGTTCCTGGCGCGATGAAGCGGCTGATCCCCTGGAGCTGCCGCCTGCGCGCGGCCGAAACGATCCCCCGCCGCCTATGTTCGGCGACGCCCCGCCGCCGGAACGCGCACGCGGGCCTGCCACCGAGCATGCAACGCCCGGGGAGTGGACTTGGCGGGATCTCCTGTCGAACGTCGACAATCCAGAATCCCAACCGCGCACGGCAGCGGCGCAGCGACGCGAGCCCGCTGTCGATCCGGTGGCGCATTTGCGCCGCCAGATCGCCGAACCGCGCACGGCGGCGCCGCCGATCGTCGAAACCATCGAGGCCGCGGGCCTGCGCCTCGACGATGTTTTCTCCCCTTCCGCCCTTGAGCGCATCGCTCAGCGCGCGCGTTCGGGCACGCAATCGCGCCGCCGCGCCGTGCGCGACGCCGCTCCAGACGCAGCGCGCCGCATGGCCGATCATTTGGCGCGCGACGCCCACGCCAATCAGGAAGCGATGCAGTTTCTGCGCACGGAAGGTTCGCGCATTGCTGAGCAGATGGGCCGCGGCCGGGCGCAGATGAACACCGAACTCACGCGCGCCTTTCTATTGATCGACGCCGCAGCAGGGTAAGCCGTATCTCCGGCTGCGAGGGTTGATCTTGTCAGAGCCCGTCTACGATCAAATCGGCGCAGGCTACGCCACGCGCAGGCAGCCTGATCCGCGTATCGCCGCGGCGATCCTCGAAGCGATCGGAGACGCACACCGCATCCTTAATGTCGGCGCCGGATCCGGTTCTTACGAACCGAGAGACCGCGAGGTGCTCGCCGTCGAGCCTTCAGCGACCATGATCGAGCAACGCCCGCCGGGCTCGGCGCCCTGCGTGCAAGGAACGGCGGAAGCGCTGCCGGTCGAAGACAAGTCCTTCGACTGCGCTATGGCCATTCTGACAATACATCATTGGTCCAACTGGCGGCAGGGGTTGGATGAAATGCGCCGGGTCGCCGATCGCGCCGTCATCCTCAGCTTCGAGCCTGATTTCCCCGATTTCTGGTTAACCCGAGACTATCTGCCAGAAGCGCGAGAACTCGATCGCCGCACCTGCCCCTCGCCAGCCGAGATCGTTCAACATTTCGGAACCGGCGAGATCGATGTGCTGCCGATCCCGCACGACTGCATTGACGGATTTCACGGCGCCTACTGGCGCCGGCCCGAGCAATATCTCGATCCAGAGGTGCGCAGATCGATTTCGACATTCGCACGGATCGCCACTTCCGCGCGCGCCCTGGAGCGCTTGGCCGCCGATCTGGAAAACGGCGCCTGGCATCGACGCAATGCGGCGCTGCTGGCCTTAACCAGCTGCGATGTCGGCTATCGGCTTATTCGCGCCGATTTCTCGCAGCAGCGCGCTACTTAACCTTATTCTTCGCGTGCGGCGCGCCTTCGTGCGCCGTTTGCTCCGATTTGGCGCACGCGCCGCGCGGGAAACCCACTCGCCTCGTTGGCATGGCCGTTGCAGCCGCCTCGCCTCAACGCCCGACAACCCCCGGGCGCGCGGGAGTTTACTATGTATTACGGACACGACGACGACGAGCGCGATCCGTTCGAGGATTTCGGCGAAGCTGAAATGGCGAACGACGACCGCGCCCATGCATTCACCGATGAATTCGACGATCTCGGAGACTTCCAACGCGAAGACTTCCGCGAGGAGTTCGAGCCCGTGCGGCGCGACGAGCCGGCATTGGTCGAACCCAAGCACGAGACGAAGATCAAGACCGGCTTCTCATGGGCGGGCTTCGCCGGCGGCCTAATGGCGCTGGTCTGGATTGCGGGCGCGATCGGCGGTCCCTTGAGCTATTTCGGCGTCGAAGCCGTGATGGCGATGGACCCCGCCATGCAAGCGGGCTTGATCGCTCTGGCGTTCGGCCCGGCGCTTCTGTTCTGGGTCGCGGCCTCCGCGGCCGGCGAAGCGCTGAAGGCGCGCAAGCTCGCCGCCGAACTCACACGCCTTGCCCGCGAGTCGGCGCTGCCGACCGAAGCCGGCGAAGCGCACGCGCAACGTCTCTCCAACACCGTTAAGAGCGAGATCGAGCAGCTGAACGACGCCGTCTCGTCGGCGCTCGATCGTCTGGCCGAACTCGAAGCCGCCGCGCAGCGCAACGCGGTGCTTTTCGGGGAAGCCGTCGCCGCTTCGCGCATCAACACGCAAGCGATGACCGATGCGCTTGCGCGGGAGCGCGACGCGCTGGTCGAAGTGCGCGGCGACATCAAGGATCAGACCGATGTGATCGCCAATTCGATCGGCCGCCAGGTGCGGCTGATGCGCGAAGCCTCGAAGCTGGTGAAGACGGAAGTCTGCGCCGCCGAAGACGCGCTGGCGGGTCACCTGGCTTCGTTCGCCGCCTCAGCCAACGCCATCGGTGACCGTGCGGCACAATTCCACGCCGCCGCCGATACCGCCAACGCCGCCGCTGCTTCGCTCAACGGCTCGATGTCGGAAATGCTCAGCGGCCTCGCCGAAGCCACCCGCCTCACCGAGACGGCGAAAAAGTCGACCGCCGAAGCCGTGCTTGTCGCTAACGAAACCGCAAGCGCCGTCCGTGAAACGACGCGCAGTGCGGTGAACGAGTGCAAGCGCGCCGCCCAACTGATTCGAGCCGAAGCGCAGGCCATGCAGGAAGCCGCCAACGACACCATGGCGCGCTTGAACGATATGGCCTCCACCGCGCGCACCGCCACGCACGAGAGCCAAGCCACAACCGAGCGCCACGCTGTGTCGGTCGAACAGCGTCTCGGCGCCCTCGCGTCGACGCTCAGCGCCAAGAAGATCGCGCAGAAACCGGTCGAGCGCGTGGTCGAACGCCAGCCCGAGCCCGTCGCCTTCGCCGAAGTCGAGGAGGTCGCAACGCTGCACGCGGCCGCGAGCGCCGCTGTCGCCCGCGGCGGTTCGCGTCCTCGCGTGCAGGCGCGCGTCGACGTTGCCGAAACGCAGCCGAAGCGCGTGTTCAAGGGGTTCGGTTCGTGGGGCAACTTCATGCCGCAGCGCGAAGAGACCCCTGTGGCCGCCAATGAGAGCGCGTTCGATCTCGCCGATTTCGGCCGCGGCGCCCCGGTCGATCCGGATGCCTCGCTGAAGTCGGGCGTCATCGAGATGGTCGCCGACGCCGGCGTTGATCTGAGCGCCGTGCTCGATGCCGCCGATCTCGCCCGCATCGCCCGTTGCTCGCGTGAAGGCGCCAGCGCGCGCCGCCGCGCGGTCATCGACGCGGCGCCGGGCGCGGTCACCCGCATCACTCGTCACATGAAGCGTGACGCCGGTGCTCATGACGCCGCGATCAAGTTCCGCGCTCGTCCCGATCTCGCCAAGAGCGAGAATAAGGACGAAGGCTCGGATCTGGTCCGCGCCTATCTGCTGATCGACGCGGCTCTCGCGTAAGTCAGTTACTCTCGGCGCTGGCGTCGGCTTCCGCCGTCAGCGCCGCATCCGCAATAAACTCCCCAATGCGCGCGCTGCCTTCCCGGGCGGCGCGCGCAAGCGCTTCTGCGGCCACCGACGACGACCGCGCCGAGACCGGCGCTCTGGTTTCGATAATCCGCGCGGCGACGATGCGCCGGCCCGGCGCAACCAAGCGCACGTCGGCGCGGAAATGTGCGCTCATGTCCTCTTCACGCACTTCGAAATCGAGCACATCCCAGCGAACTTCGTAATCGCCGCGCGCTTCGCCGCTGCGGGTGGCGGCGCGGAAGCGGCCCTGGCGCGAAATCGTTTCGACGAGAATCTGCTGCAGCGCATCGCTGGCGCGGTTCGACCATTGCGACTGATCGACGTAAGCAATTGTGTCGCCTGTGCGCCAGATGAGATCGCCGCCGAGAATGGCGCGTTCGCCCACTGGCTGCGCGACTGCAACGACCGCATCGATGGGCGCGCCCTGCAGCGCGGTCACGTCGCGCGCTTCGAGCACATAGGTGCGCGGCGGCGGCGGCGGTTCCGGCAACAGCGAAATGCAGCCGCCGAGCAGCAGCACGGATAGAAGCAAAGGCGCGGCGCGTATCATGGGTCGAGCTCCACGGTCGGCCGCGGACTGCGCGGCGTCAGAACGGATGGACTTTCTTCGAGATTGTTGGCGACGCGGTTGATCGAAGCGGCGGCGCGGCGGATTTCCTCGGCGGCCAGCGCAAGCTCCGGTAACGTCTCACCGGAAGCGACGGCCGCGGCCTCATTCACTTCGGTCAAAACCCGATCCAAATCGGCGATCTCGCCCTGCATCTGTCGCGCGAGCGCTGCGATGTCGCGCGCAGCAGCGCCCGACTGCGTCACGATCGAATCCTGCGCCGCCAACTGATCGGACACCCGTTCGAGATTCGCGATGATGCGCGTGACGCGGGCGATGTTTTCGTCCGTCAGCAGATTGCGCACCGACGCCATCGCTTCGCTCGCCTGCGCCGCCACTTCCTCGCCTCGCGCCACGATCACGTCAATCTGACTGCCTCTGCCCTGGATCCGCGGCGGCGGCCCGCCGAACGTGCCGCGCAGCACCTCGGCATCGCCGCTGCCCGCGGAGAGTTGAATCAAGGTGACACCCGTGAGGCCGATCGGCTCCAACTGCGCTTCGGTGTCGGTTTTCACCGGCACATCGGAGGACACGCGAATCCGGGCGATGACCCGATTGGTGTTGTCCGGATCGATGCGTAGCGTGTCGACTTCGCCCACCTTGATGCCGTTGAAGCGCACTTCGCCGCCCTCGGTGAGGCCGCGCACCGGATCGTCGAAAACCACATCGTACTCGTTGAAGCCGCGGCGCAGATCGCCGGTGGTGATCCACATGGCGAAGAGCATGATCAGCAGCGCGCCGATAATGGTCGCTGCGCCGATCAACACGTAATTGGCTTTGGTTTCCATGACCTATCCTCCCGCTGCGCCGCGTGTCGCCGCGCGGCCGCGCGGTCCTGAAAAGTATTCCTTCACCCAACCTTGGGCGTTCGCTGTTATCTCCGGGATCGTCCCGATCGCCGCCACCTTGCCCTTGAACAACACCGCCACGCGATCGCAGATCGCGTGCAGCGTGTCCAAGTCATGCGTGACCAGAAACACCGTGAGCCCAAGCGAACGCGCCAGCTCTTCCGTCATCCGATCGAAATTCTCGGCGCTGATCGGATCGAGACCGGCGGTGGGTTCGTCGAGAAACAGAAGCTCCGGGTCGAGCGCGATGGCGCGCGCCACCGAAGCGCGCTTGCGCATGCCGCCTGAGATTTGCGACGGCTTCTTGTGATGCGCATCCGGCCCCAGGCCCGCCATGGACAGTTTCAGCCCCGCAATCTCCCGGCGTAACGCCGAAGAGAGCCGCGTGTGCTCACGCAATGGCGCTTCGACATTCTCCAGCACAGTGAGGTTGGAGAAGAGCGCGCCGTCCTGGAACATCACGCCCATGCGCGGCTCACGGTTCTCAGCTTCGTGAATCGGAAAACTGATCTCGCCGGCGGTCGCCTTGTCGAGACCGACGATTTCGCGCAACAGCACGGACTTGCCGCATCCAGATGGCCCGACGACGCCCAGAATTTCACCACGGCGCACATCGAGATCGAGGCCGTCGTGAACGGTCTGCGCGCCGAAACGGGTGACGAGGTCCCGCACGCGGATGGCTATGTCAGCGCTCACCAGTCCATCTCCAGGAACCAGAGCGCGAACATCGCATCCATGAGGATGACCATGAAGATGCCCTGCACCACCGAAGTGGTGACACGCGCGCCGAGCGATCCAACGTCGCCGCCGACCGAGAGCCCCTGCTTGCAGGCGATCACCGCGAGCACGATGGCGAAGGCCGGCGACTTCGAGAAGCCGACCCAGAAATGCTGCGCCGGCACCACCTCGCTGATGCGCGCCACAAACATGGCCGGGCTGACGCCGAGTTCGGCCCAGCACACCAGCAACCCGCCGAAAATACCCGCCATCATCGCCGCGAAGGTCAAGATCGGCGTCATCACCAGCATGGCGATGACGCGTGGGACAACGAGCGCATCCATCGGATCGATGCCGATTACCCGCATGGCGTCGATTTCCTGGCGCATCTTCATGGCGCCAATCTCGGCGGTGAAGGATGAATTGGTTCGACCAGCCAAGATGATGGCGGTGATGACGACGCCGAACTCGCGCAGCATCGAGAAGGCGACAAGTTCGACGGTGAACACCGAGGCGCCGAAATCGCCCAGGATGCGCGCGCCCAAATAAGCGACAACCATGCCGATAAAGAAGGACAACAACGCCACGATCGGCAACGCGTTGAGCCCGGCCGTCTCCATCACGTGTACGATCGACACGGTGCGGACGCGGCGCGGATTGACGATCTGGCGCCCGATCACCACCAGCGTCTCGCCGAAGAACCCTACCGTCTCGACGATCTCATCCCCGATGGAGACCATGGCGCGGCCGACAAAGGCGGCGAAGCCCTTGAGCCCGCTCAGACGCCGCGGCGCCGGCGCCGGCGCGGCATATGCCTTGCGCGCCGCCTGCAGCAATTGCACCGCGTTGCCGTGCTCACCGCGGATGGCGACGCGAGTACTCTCGCCGCCCGGACTTTCGCGGAAGGTGCGGTCGATCAGGTAAGCGCCCGCGACATCGAAACGCCCGAGGCCCGCAACATCGACTACGGCGCCAGGCTTTAACTTCTCGGAAACTTCGGCCAAATCGTCTTCGAGGCCGGAGATGGTGTCCACCGTCCAGTCGCCGCGCAGCGCCAACACTGGCGCGCGCTCATCCTCGCGGAAGTCGAATGCGGCCGCAGCGGCCAATCCTGTCCCCTTCGAGCTTTCTGCCCGTCAACCAAATAACGGCTAACAGAAAATAATGGGCAAAGATGCAGGTTCGCGGGGCAGGCGAATTGTTAAGAAGGCGTTGCCGCAGGCCGGCGCGGTTCGGGCGACAGGAGCAGCAACGCCAATGCGCCGCCGGCCCCGGCCAGGACCGCCATCGCCCAATATCCGCCCGCGCCGATGTGATCGTAGAGATAGCCCGACAGCAAAGTCGACATGCCCATGAGCAGGCCCGCCGACATGCCTGAATAGAGTGTCTGCGCCATGGCCGCCGAATGCTCAGGCGTGTCGCGAAACACGAGCCGCATGGCGCCGACATGGGCCGCGGCGAAACTCATCGCGTGCAAGGCTTGTAGCGGCCAAAGAACAAGGCCCGTCGGCGCAAACCCCATGGCCAGCCATCGCACCACGCCAGCGCCGGCGCCCAGCAGTATGAGCGCCTCCGGCGTCGTGCGCTTTTCGAAGAAGCGCAAATTCCAGAGAAACGCCACTTCAACGCCAACGCCGAACGCCCAGAGCACGCCGATCATCTCCGGCGACAACCCCTGCCCGGTCCAGACGTTAGTCGAGAAGCCGTAGTAGAAGCCGTGCGCGCTCTGGATCAGGCCGCAGGCCAAGATCAGGATCAGAAAGCGGCGCGTGCGCAGCAACTCCCGGATGGCGCCGGTGCGGCTTTTGTGAATGCGTGGAGGCGGCCGGTCGGCAGGCAAACCGAACCAAGCTGTCGCCGCGGTCAGCGCCAGCCCCGCCAGCACCCAAACGACAACCGCACCCAAACCAAATTGCGCGACCGCGATGCCGCCGACGACGTTGGCGAAAATGAAAGCGACCGAGCTGAACCCGCGCGCCAGCCCGTAATCGATCTTGCCTTGAGCGGTGGCGCGCAAGGTCGCCGCCTCGATTAACGGCGTGATCGCCTGCGTTGTACTCAACGCAATGAAGCCAGTGATCAGCAGCGGCCAGAATTCGTCCGTCACGAAGAAGAAGGCGGCGTAGGCGAGCACGGCTGCGATCGCGAGCCACTTGATCGGCGCTGAGCGGTCGTCCGACTTGTCGGCTTGATAGGCCACGAGAGGCCCGGTGACGATGCGCGCAAACTGCGCCAGCGAGAGCACGGCGCCGATCTCTGCGCCGGAAAGTCCGCGCTCGAACTCGAGCCAGCGCGGCAAGAACACCAGGATGACGCTGGTTGTGCCGAACAGCGCCGACATCACCAAGGTGACGCGCGCCGCGGGCGTGGAGAAAATCGATGTTGGGGGCGGATTTTCGGACAAGCGCCTCGCCTAGCACTGGTTGGGCGCGGCGGCGAGGCGGCAGAAACGCAGGCGCGGCGCGTGAGCCTTGCACGGCGCGGCGGGCGCCACTAACCAATCGGCATGTACGGACAGACGCCGCCGCCCCGCCGCGACCTTTATCCCGCGCTCGACGCCTATGCGAGCGAGATGCTGAAAGTCTCTGATTTGCACGCGATCTATGTCGAGCAATCGGGCAATCCCAATGGACGCCCTGCGGTGGCGCTGCATGGCGGTCCCGGCGGCGGGCTATCTCCTGAGATGCGGCGCTTCTTCGACCCCAAGCGCTTTCGAGTCGTCGCCATGGATCAGCGCGGCTGTGGCCGCTCCACCCCGCACGCGGAACTGCGGGAAAACACCACCTGGGACCTCGTCGCCGATATCGAACGCGTGCGCGCGCGCTACGGCATCGAGAAATGGGTCGTGTTCGGCGGCTCCTGGGGTTCGACGCTGGCGCTTGCGTACGCCGCCAAACATCCGGAGCGCGTCGCCGGCCTGGTGCTGCGCGGCATCTTCCTGTTGCGCAAGAGCGAGATTGACTGGTTCTACCAGGAAGGCGCCAGCCACATCTATCCCGATGCGTTCGAGCGCTACGCCGCCGCCATTTCTGCGGACGAACGCGGCGATTTCGTCGGGGCCTATCACAAGCGGCTGACGTCCAGCGATTGGGCCGAGCGGCTGCGCGCGGCGCGCGCCTGGGCGCGTTGGGAGGGCGAGACCATTTCCATCGCCGGCCCCAGCGCCTTGCCATCGCGGTTCAGCGAGGATCGCTTCGTCGAAGCCTTCGCGCGCATCGAAAACCATTATTTCGTCAATCGCGGTTTCTTCGAAAGCGACGGCTGGCTCTTGGAGCAAGTCCCGCGCCTACGCCGCATCCCCTGCCGCATCGCGCAAGGCCGCTACGATGTCTGCACACCGATGAAGAGCGCCTGGGAGCTGAAGCAACGCTGGCCCGAGGCGGAGCTCGAAGTGATCCACGACGCCGGCCACAGCTCGCTCGAGCCGGGCATCGTCGATGCGCTGATCCGCGCGACGGACTGGATGGCGGATCGGGCGGATTGGTAGGTGTCAGGTGTCGGAGGTCAGGTGTCAGATGATGGAGAACAAAGACGACACAGGACACGACGAACAGCATCCTTCCGTTTGGAAACTGGTCGTGTTTCAGAAGGCCTATCAAGCCGCGCTCGATGTGCACAAGATCGCTTTGGGCTTTCCTCAACATGAGCGCTTCGAACTTTCAAGCCAGCTGCGCAGATCAAGCAAAGGGATTTGCGCCAACCTGACCGAAGGGCGCGGACGGCAGCAAGGCTCTCAAGCGGAATTCCGACGCTTTGTCCTGATGGCGCTGGGAAGTGCGGACGAGACGCTGTTGTGGATTCGGTTTGCGAGAGACCTCGGCTACCTCGACACGAGCGAACACGACGACTTGGCTTCAAGGTATGCGGAGATCGCCAGGATGCTCAATGGCCTGGTTTCCAAGCTCCGCTGACACCTGAATTCTGACCTCTGGCGCCTGATCACCACAACCACCCGCGCGCGCCGTGCTGGTCGCGGTGGAGGTCGACGGACAGCACGATGGCGTAGCCGGCCATCAGCGTCACCATGGCGGTGCCGCCGAAGCTGATGATCGGCAGCGGAATGCCGACGACGGGCACCAGTCCGATCACCATCGCGGTGTTGATGAACACGTAGCACGCCAATGTCGCGGCGACGCCCGCGGCGGCGAGCTTGCCAAACAGCGAGCGCGCCCGCAGCGCCACTTGCATCGTGAACGCCATCAGCGCGCCAAACAGGCCGAGCACCAGCGCACCGCCGACAAGACCGAACTCTTCGACGATCATGGTGAAGATGAAGTCAGTGTGTTTTTCAGGAAGAAAATCGAGCTGACTCTGCGTGCCCTGCATCCAGCCGCGCCCGAACAGACCAGCCGAGCCAATGGCGATCTTCGATTGCAGGACGTGATAGCCGGCGCCGAGCGGATCCTGCGTGATGCCCAAGAACACATCGACGCGGTCGCGCTGATAATCGTGCAGCACGCCGAAATACGCGAAAATCGCGCCGCCGATAGCAACAATGGCGCCGGCGGCAATGATGCGCCACAGCAAGCCGCCCAGGAACATGATGCAGACGCCGGCAAACAGGATCATCAGGGCGGTGCCGAGGTCGGGCTGGTGCATGACCAGAGCCACCGGCGCCACGATCATCAGGAATGGAGGCAGAATCCACAGCACGGTGCCGGTCTTGCGCGCATCGAGTTGATGGTAGTAGCGCGCCAATGCCAGCACGATCGCCACCTTCATTAACTCGGACGGTTGCAGCGAAAGCGGCCCGATCTCGAGCCACCGCGTCGCGCCCATGCGGGTGGCGCCGAACAATTCCACAGCGATCAACAGCAGCAGCGCCGCCGCATAGAGCGGGTATGCGACCGCCAGCCAGAAGCGCGAGTCCAACAGGATCGCAGCGAGCACCATCACCACCAGCAACACGGCGAAGCGGATGCCGTGGGTGAGCGGCATTTCCGTCCAGGCGCCTGTCGACACCGAAAAGTGCATCAGCACGCCGACGAAGGCGAGCGCGATCAAGATCGTAATGATGCCCCAATTCAGCTTGGCAAAGCGATCGAACAGCGTGTTGGAGCCCGAGGTGAGTGCAAGCGTCATGCGTTGCTCGCCAGATTTCGCTCGAGCTGCGCCAGGCGTGCGGGCGGGCGGCGCGACGGATCGCGCATCAAAGTGGCGCGCATAACTTCCTTGGCGATGGGACCGGCGACGGCGGAACCGGCGCCGCCATGTTCGACGATCACAGCGCAAGCGTAGCGCGGCTCGTGCCAAGGGCCGAAGCAGCAGAACAAGGCGTTGTCCCTGAAGCGCCACTCGATCGTCGAGTAATGGCGCCCGCGATTGGCGTCGGTAAGCGCGCGCACCTGGGCGGTGCCGGTCTTGCCGGCGATCTGAATCGGCTGCCAGCCGCTGGTCTCCGGGCTTACCGGCACAGCCGCGCCCGTGTTGGGATCGCGCACCAATTGGAGATCGCCGGCGCGGCGCGCCGTACCGCCGCTTTCGTTGCAAACGCCGAACATGCCGTCGCGCACGCGTGCGAGATATTCCGCTTCAATGCCAGTCATCGCCGGCGGCGTTGGCGGCTCGGAGACACCCGGCCCCTCGCGCACCAAGCGTGGCACGACGGCGCGGCCGTTATTGCCCAGGCGCGCCGCCATCACCGCGAGTTGCAACGGCGTGACGCCCATGGCGCCCTGGCCGATGCCGTAGTTCAACGTCAGGCCGCCGGTCCAACCTTCGCCGCGATTCTCGCGCCACCAGGTGGGATCGGGAATGAGACCGTTGCGGATATTGGGCACGTTGACGTCGAAATGGTCGCCCAAGCCGAATTGGCGCGCCACCGACGCGATGCGCTCGGGGCCCGCACGCAGCGCCGCCTGATAAAAATAGACGTCGCACGAATACTTGATGGCGTCGTGCAGGTTGACGCGGCCGTGGCCGTCGCGCTGCCAGCAGCGGAAGGCGCGGCCGCCATAGGGGAAGTAGCCGGGACAGCTGACCGACCAATCGTCCTCGACCCCCGCCTGCTTGGCGGCGATGCCGACCATCATCTTAAAGGTGGAGCCTGGCGCATAGACGCCGGTCACGGCCTTATGGAAGAGCGGTTTCTTTTCGTCTTCGTTGAGAAGGCGGAAAGGCTCGGGCGCGATGCCGTTGACGAACTCGTTGGGATCGAACCCGGGCGCCGACGCCATGACCAAGAGATCGCCGTTGTAGATATCCATCACAACTGCGGCGCCTGAGTGCTCGCCGAAATTCTGCATGGCGATGCGCTGCAGATCGTGATCGATGGTGAGCACCAGGCCGGAGCCGCGCACAGGTTCGCGCCGTTCGCTTTCGTCCTCGCCCTGCTCGACGCCGCGCGCGTTGACGATGACCTTGCGATACCCGGGCGTGCCGTGCAGCGCGGACTCCATCGAGGCCTCAAGCCCCGCCTTGCCGACACGCACGTGCGGATTGCGCAAGTACATGGCGCGCGTGGCGCCTTCGCCCTCTTCTTCGATCGCTTTATCGATGTCGCGCTGCGTCGGCTTTTGGACGTAGCCAATCGGATGACCGTAGACGACATCGTACGGATAAGCGCGCACGTCGGTTGACATCGCGACGATGCCGCGCAGCTCGGGCAGGCGCACATTGATGGCGTTGAACTCTTCCCAGGTCAGTCCGGCCTTGAGCGGTTGCGGCTCGTAGCGCGAGCCGCCTCGCGCGCGAATGATGGCCCGGCGCGCCCATTCGTCGTCGAGCCCGAGAATCTGAGCGACCCGGCCGACCGCCTCTTCCATGTTCTCGACATCGTTCTGGACGACGGCGACCTGATAATCTTTCGAAGTTTGCGCCAGCACCGTGCCGAAGCGATCGTAGATGATGCCGCGCGGCGGCGCGATGATGCGCGTATCGAAGCGGTTCTCGTCGGCGGCGTTGGAATACTCGCGGCTGATCAGGTTGGTGGCCTGCAGCTGCCCCATGCGGAACAGAATGGCGCCAAGCACGCCGGCGCCGACGAACGACATCAAAGCCGCGCGGCGGTTGAAGATCACCGTCGCATCGCGCTTCGGCAGCGTTGAGCCGACCTTCTTGCCCTTCATCGCCTGCCTCCGGGTTGAGGCCGCAGCGACGGCGAAGCGCTCATATAGAGCGGCCGCACCAGCGGGAAGATGATGGCGGTGATGATCGCGGCTTCGGCGTACGGCGCGATCGAGACATTGCGGCCGAGGCCGAGGGGCGCCAGGAGCGCCGCAACACCGATGGTGATCAGCGCGGTGGCGATGAAGCCGCCCCATAGCGACACCAGATTGGGCGCCGACATCAGTTGCGCCGCGATGCGCCCGATCAGATAGGCCGAGAGATAGATCGCGGCGAAAAGCCCGTATGGCCCGCCCGCGAGTTGATCGTGCAGCAAGCCAAGCGCAGCGAGCGTGACCGGGGCACGCCAGCCGCTTTCGTCTTCGGCGGCCCAGCCATAGGCGGCCCAAAGCACAGCGAGCGGCATCGGCGGTTGCGCGAAGAGCGGCCCAAGCGGCAGCGCCGGCAAGATCACGCTGGCCACGGCGAGCGCGAAACCCCACGCGCGCAAGGCGCCGCGGCTTGGAGCGCGCAGCGCGTTCATTGCGGCGGCGTCGTCGGCGGTTCGGCCGGCGGCGCTTCCGGTTGCGGTTGCGTTTCCGTGACCGGCGGCTGCGCCGGCGTTTCGTTCTGTGCGGTCTGGCGCCGCTGCGGACGCGGCACCGGCGCAGCGCTTGGCGCTGTCGGCGGCGGCGGCGTGGTTTCGCGCCCAATCACGGCAACCGATGATGTGGAACCCAACGGCGGCGTTGCATCCTCTGGAGCGGTGGCCTCCGGCGGCTCGATCGGCACAAACGGAATGAGCCGCACGAAATCGATCGGACGCTGCGATGCGGCCAGCGCCACGCGCCAGGCGCCGTCGCCCTCGCGCCGCGCGACGCCGACAGGAATGCCGCGCGGATAGAGGCCGCCATCGCCCGAAGTGATTACGCGCTCGCCCTCGCGCAGCGCCTGGGCGCCGACAATGAAATCCATGCGCGGCGCCTGCAATTGGTAGGGATAGAGCGAAAGCTCAGGGCGCCGCGTCGCTTGGCCGGCCAGCACCGCGCGCACACGCGAAGCTTCCCCCATCACAGGGATGCGCGAATTGTAGTCGTCGAGCATCAGCACCCGCGAGGAGCGCTGACCGACGGAGACGACGCGACCGACAAGTCCGTTCTCGTTGACGGCGATGTATCCGACCTTGACCCCATGCAGCGCGCCGGCGTTAGCGACCAGCGTGCGCATGAACGGCCCGCCGCTATCGAGCACCAACTGGGCGGCGATGGAATTCTCGATGTCGGCGCCCTCGCCGAACCCATCCTCCGGCATGCGCAGCAGCGCCTCATAGCGGGCGTTGCGCTCGGCCAAGCGCTCGGCGAGGTCTCGCCAGGCTTGCAACTCGCGGTTTTCGCGTTCGAGCTCTTCGATACGCGCAGCTGCATTCCAGCCCCCGAACAGGCGCTCGAAAAATCCTTGGCTGGCGCGCGCGGGCCCGGTGGCGACGCGACCCGCGGCGGCCGCGCCATCGTCGCCGGATTGCATTGCGATTTCGGTTTGCGGCGAACGCCCGGCGCGTACGCCGATCAGGATCACGGCGCCGACCGCCAGCACGATGCCGAGCGCAACGCCGGCGGGGATCCGCCTTCCGGCGCCCGCGCGCCGCATGCTGCTTCTGCGCCTGGCCACTTATGCCGCCTCTTCTGCCGCGCCGGCCGCCGCTTTAGACTTCTTCCGTCAAAAGACGGCGCGCTTCCTGCGAGTTGATGGTGTCGAGCGCGATGCCGCAGCCTTTCACAACGCAGCGCAGCGGATCGTCCGCCACCGACACGCGGATCGAGATACGTTCCTGCAGAACCATGTCGAGATTGCGGAGCAGTGCGCCGCCGCCCGTCATCATCAGGCCGTGATCGAAGATATCTGCGGCCAGTTCCGGCGGCATCTGCTCGAACGCTTGGCGTACAGCGTCGACAATGCGGGTCACCGGCTCTGCGAGCGCGTCCGCGACCATGGCTTCGGTGACGGTAATTTCCTTGGGCACGCCCGAGAGATTATCGCGGCCCTTAATCGGCAGGCTCATGCCCTGGCCGTGGTCGGGGGCTTTGGCGGTGCCGATTTCCTTCTTGATGCGCTCGGCGGTGCTATCGCCAATCATCAGGTTTTCCTGGCGGCGCAGATACTGGATGATCGCTTCATCCATCTTGTCGCCGGCTTCACGCAGACTGCGCGACCAGACCAGACCGCCCAGCGACAGCACCGCGATCTCGGTGGTGCCGCCGCCGATATCGACGACCATGCACCCGGACGGATCGTCGATCTGAAGACCCGCACCAAGCGCCGCCGCCACCGGCTCCTCGATCAGCTTCACGCGCCGCGCGCCGGAGGCTTGCGCGCTCTCCAGAATGGTGCGGCGTTCTACCGGCGTCGCGCCCGTCGGCACACAGATCACGATCTGCGGTGAAATCAGCGCCGGGCGCGGCAGCACCTTCTTGATGAATTGCTTGATCATCTCCTCAGCGACGTCGAAATCGGCGATGACGCCGTCGCGTAGCGGACGGATGACCTCCATGTTGCGGTGGGTCTTGCCGAGCATGGTCTTGGCTTCGGCGCCGACGGCATAGACGACCTTGCGTCCGCCTTCGTTGACATAGGCGACAACCGACGGTTCATCGAGAACGATGCCGCGTCCCTTCACGTGGATCAGCGTGTTCGCGGTGCCGAGATCGATGGCCAGATCTGGCGCAACAAGACCGAACATATTGCCGAGCATTCTGTGACAACCCTCGCCGCTTCGCACCAGCCGAATCAGACCCTTCGCCGGGCTTAACGCGGCATTCTTAACAATCTTGAGAAGACGCCGGCCGAAGGCCGGAAAGGGGCGCTTGGGGGCGTCCACGCAGCGGCCTTGTCCCAAGGCGCCGCGCGCATGCCGACCGACCGCCCCCGCTCGCCGACGGACCAGGACTTGCCGTGATTGCAGCGCGGGATGCAAGGGGCGCGCCGCAGCTATCCTTGCGATATCGCAATTGTTCCGAAAGACACACAACACCGCCGACTGGGGCGCGCGCTTGCAGGCGATCCGGCGGCGCCCGATGATTTCCGGCGGGACAGCCCCTTTCGCAAGGCTGGGGATAAAGGCTTGGTCGGCAAGACGTTAAGGTTTCTGGCGGCGGCGCTGTTTGTGGCGCTGGCCGGCCCGGCGGCGGCGCAGACCGGCGTCGATGAAGCAGCGCGCGGGATCGTGCGCGTGGTCGTCATCGTTCAGACCAGCGAAGGCCGCATGCTCTACGGCTCCGGCTCGGGCTTCGTGGTCGCGCCCAACCTTGTGGTGACTAATGCCCACGTGGTCGCCCCGGCTCGCCAGCGTTCGGAATACGAACTCGCCGTGGTGCCGCCCGAAGGCGATGGCCTGATCCCGGCGCGGATCATCCGTTTCTCGCCGTTGAGCGAACTGGCGCTGCTCGAATTCCGGGGCGGACCCGATTTGCCGGCGCTGACGATATCCACCGTCGAGCCGAGCCCAGGCGACGGGGTGATCGCGCTCGGATACCCCGACGTCGACTATCAAGGCGCCACCGGCGCCGACTTGCTGCGGCCCGCCCCGGCTTCGCGGACGTCAGGCCAAATCTCGTCGCTGCGGGACACCGCGCCAACCGGCGAATCTATCCCTTCGATCAACCACCAGGCGGTGATCTCGTCCGGCTCTTCGGGCGGGCCGCTGCTCGACGAGTGCGGCCGCGTCATCGGCGTCAATTCCTGGCACGTCTCCGGCGCCGATACGCGCGAGACCCGCGGCGTCTCCACCCGCGCCGGGCAGCTGCTGGAATTCCTCGACGAAGCCGGCGTCTCGCCGACACTCAGCGACGAACGCTGCCTCTCCTTTGCCGAGCGCATCGAGCAGGAGCGGGCAGAGACCATCACCGCGCTGCAGACGCAAAACGAAGAACTGGCCAGCAAGCTCGAAACCGCCGACCGGCTGACTCGCATCGCCGTGGTCATCCTGATCGGCGGCACGCTGGCGCTGTTCGTGGCGGTGTGCGTGCTGGGAGCGGTCGTGCTGTCGCGCCGGCGCGCGCAGCACGAGGCGCCGCCGCACCCGCAGGCGCGTCCGCACCCGCAGGTCGGCGAGCCCGAACCCTTCGAAGCGCCGGCGCGCAGACGCAGCGTCGTCGCCATTGTCGGCGGCGCCGCGGTAGCCGCAGTGTTGATCGTGAGCGTCGGCATTGCGCTCCTGCGCGCCCGCGACACCGCCAGCGTAGACATTCCCGAAGCGCCCACATTCAGCGGCGCCGTTACCTGCACGCTGGATCGCGAAGCCAGCGTCGGCGCCCAGGGCGTCTCCGATATGAGCTTCACCGCCTCGGGGCGCCTGTGTGTGAACGAGCGCACGCTCTACGCGCCGCTCGGCGACGACACGCCACGCTTCCGCCGGGCCATCGTGCTGGGGGAAGCGCGCGTACTCGACGTCCTGACCATCGATCCGTCCACCGGCGAATTCCGGCGTGAGCGCTATCCGCTGAACGACGAGGATTTCGCCGCCGCCAACCAGGCGGTGGCCGAGAGCGGCGTTGGCCGCGGCTGCGACGGCGACCCGGAAGCGGTCGCCCGCCGCAACGAAGCGCTGATGCCGTTTGCGCAATCCACGCCGCGTCAGCGTCTGGTCTGGCGCTGTGAGGCGCGCAACTAATCTCGTGCGGGGGCGGCGGCGCTGCCCGCGAGAATGCCGCCGTCGACATGAAGCTCCGCCCCGGTCATGTAGGAGCACTCATCCGAAGCCAACATCACGGCGACTGCCGCCACTTCCTCAGGCGTTCCAAAGCGCCGCATAGGCGTGTCGGCGACGAAGGCCTGCAAGTTCCGCTCACGTTCGGCGCCGACTCCCAGCACCGGCTCCCACATCGGCGTCAAGATCGCGGCGGGATGGATCGAGTTGCAGCGAATGTTGAGCCCCTGCTCGGCGCAGTAGAGCGCAACGGATTTGGTGTGATTGCGCACGCCAGCCTTGGACGACGCATAGGCGGCGGCGGCCGAAATGCCGACTATTCCTGACCGAGATGAGATGTTGATGATCGCGCCGGTGCGGTGCGTGCGCATTGCGCGGATCGCGTGTTTGCAACCCAGGAAAACCCCGTCGAGATTGGTTGCATGCACTGCACGCCAATCCTCGATGGTTGCATTTTCCGGATCGTGGGCGCCGCCACCCTCGAACCCCGTGATGCCGGCATTGTTGACCAGAATGTCGAGTCGCCCCTTGCGATTGAGGATCAGCGCCAGCACCGCTGTCCAGTCGCGCTCCTCGCGCACATCGAGCTTGAATGAACTCGCCTGCGCCGGACCCAGTTCCTCGGCAAGCCGCGCCGCACCCGCTTCATCAATGTCCGTGATGAACACGTATGCGCCTTCACCAACGAAGGCGCGCGCAATCGCAGCGCCGATGCCGCGCGCGGCGCCGGTTATCAAAGCAATCTTGTCTTTCAGGCGCCCGGACATTTGCTGCTACCGAGCGTCTGGCGCCACGCGCCAGACAATGTTGCCGACATCGTCGGCGACCAACAGCGCACCGGTCCGATCCATGGCGACGCCGACGGGGCGGCCCTGCGCCTGGCCACGCGCATTCAGGAAGCCGCCGAGAAACTCCTCGACATCGCCGCTCGGGCGCCCGTTGGCGAACGGCACGAACGCGACGCGATAACCGACACGTTCGCTGCGATTCCACGAACCGTGCTGGCCGATGAAAACGCCATTCCAATAGCGCTCGGGCAACGCATCAAAGTGATAGAAGAACAGGCCCAGCGAGGCCGTGTGCGCGCCCAGCGCATAATCCGGCGTCAGCGGCGCCTGCAGGCGCACGTTGGCTGGGATTTCCACGCGCTCGTCGCGATTGGCGCCCCAATAATAGTACGGCCAGCCATAGAAGCCGCCGTCCTGCACGCTGGTCATGTAATCGGGAACCAGATTGTCGCCCAGCATGTCGCGCTCATTGACCGCGACCCAGAGCGCGCCAGTCTCCGGCTCGAAGCTCATGCCGACCGGATTACGCAGGCCCGAGGCAAACACGCGCGCTTCGGTCCCATCGGGATTGAGGCGCCAGATGGCGGCGCGGCCCTCCTCCGCCTCCATGCCGTGATCGCCGATATTCGAGGCGGAGCCCACAGCAACATAGAGCTTCGAGCCGTCGGGGCTGGCGACGATGTTGCGCGTCCAGTGGCCGTTATCGCCATCGCAATACGGCAATTCGAGCACCGTCTCGGGCGCGCCTTCAGCGCGCGTCGCGTTGGGCGTGTACCGGAACCGCACCACCGCATCGGTGTTGCCGACGAACAAATTTTCGCCGACCAGCGCCATGCCGAATGGCTGGTTCAAATCCTCGGCGAACACATGGCGCGCATCGACATCGCCGTCGCCGTCGCTGTCGCGCAAGAGTGTGATGCGGTCGGCGCTTTCGCCGAGCGCCCCGGCGCCGCGCTGGACCATGTTGCGGATCCAGCCCTCGATGCCGCCGCCAGTTTGCGGCTTGGAGGAGCTCTCAGCGACCAGCACATCGCCATTGGGCAGAAGATAGAGCCAGCGCGGATGATCCAGATTTTCGGCGTATCGTGTGACCGTGAAGCCCTCGGGTGCGCGCGGCGCGGCGCCCTCCGGCCAACCGACGGCGCGGGCGGTGTTCACCGTGGGCAGCATGCTGCTCTCGGGCGCCGGCAGCTGCGGTTCAGCGCCGTAGCCATGCTCAGCGGGCGGCGCGGACTGGCTGCAGGCGGCCAGCAAGGCGGCAGCGGCGGCGGCGAGCTTCTTCATCATCGACCTCAAGATTGACGCACAAGTCTACGCACGATGAGCGCGATGACCACCCAGACGACGATGGCAAGCGCCGCCATCACGGCCGCGGCCAGGAATTCGCCCTGCAACGCGTCGAGAATGCTGTCGCCGGCGAAGGCCACCAGAATTGTCTTCGGCAGCACGCCAAGCGCGAGCCCCAGCATGAAAGCCCAGAAATTCACGCGCGCGGCGCCGAATGCCATGTTGACGACGATGAACGGCGCCGTCGGCACGAAGCGCACGATGAGGCTGGCGAGAAAGCCGTTCTTGCCCATGAAGCGCGTGAACCGCCCGCCCGTGGCGCCGCCAAAGCGCTTTTGCGTCTCCGCGCTGGTCAGCCGGCCGGTGAAATAAGTAACGGCCCCGGACACGATCGTTGCCGCCCAGGCGTTCCAGAAGCCCTGCTCCGGTCCGAACGCAACCACGCAGGCGCCGATCAACACGATCTGGGGCGCGCCGACATAAGCCGTCAGCGTGAATACGAGAATGGTGGCGAGCAGCCCCCAATGGCCGCGATTGGCTTGCCCCAACGTGTTGTCGATGAAGGCCTCGACCTCTTCGCCATAATAGAACCGCCCGACGATCAGCAGCGCCAGCACGACAACGACGCTGGCGGCCGACATGATGACCGCGCGCCAAGCGCGCGCATCCATGTTGTTGGCGAAATCGGCGATGCGCGCGCCGAGCCCAGGCCTGGGCTCAGGCGGCTCGGGGTGTGCGGCGTCTTCGCTCATCGGCCCGCCCTGTCGCGCGGCGGGCCCGGCGGGTCAAGCAATCACGCCCGCTGTGGACGGCGGCCAAGCAGCGCAGAGAGATCGAACGCATGGCTGGCGGCCGCCCGGCGCTTGGATTTCATCGCCGCCTTGGCTTGCGGGATTTCCATGTCGTTCATCCGCGGCTTCAAGCCGCGAATGAGGTCTTCTTCGATGCGTCGGCGGTCGACCTCGTCCCGGATGGGCCCGAGCACATAGCGCTCGGTGGCGCCATAATACCAATAGGCGCGCCCCCACTTCTCATGGCCGAGCAGGCGCGACCGCAGATCGGCGGCCTTGCCGACATAGAGCGGCTCCATCAGAAACCCGAACCGGCGGCGCACGAAAACATAGATGCCGCCGACCCCCTCCGGCGGCAGTCCCGCCTTGGTCAGAACGCACTTGAAACGATAGCGCCGGCCGCTCTCGCCACGCCAGGAATGCGGTCCGAAAAAGAACATGCGGGGCTCTCCCAAAGCAGACGACGAGGCTCGGCGCAGAATCGTAAACGGCGCGTTAAGAGATTGAGCGCTGGCGCGAAGCGGCGCAACGTACGGCGATGGCGCTTGAGGCTCTGCCCGCTCTGTCCATGCGCGACCGGCGCTCCGATCCGGCAGGCTTCGCGCGGGCCATGGGCGAGAGTTATGCGCGCTTCGGATTCGCCATTGTCCGCGATCATGGGCTCGATTCCGGCGTGATCGAGCGGGCGCTGCGCGCCGCCAAGGACTTCTTCGCACTGCCCGATGCCGTGAAGCGGCGTTACCATGTTGCCGGCGGCGCCGGTCAGCGCGGCTATATTCCCTTCGGCGTCGAAGCGGCGAAGGGCGCGGACAAGGTCGACCTCAAGGAATTCTGGCACGTCGGGCGCGAGCTTGGCGAAGGCCATCGCTACCGCACCTTCATGCCGCCAAATGTTTGGCCGGCGGAACTCGCCTCATTTCGCGCGGATGTGTATGGGCTCTACGAAGCGTTCGATGCGCTCGGCCTCGAATTGCTTCAGTCGATCGCTCACTTTCTCGACTTGCCAACGGATTTCTTCGCCGGCGCCGTGCGCGACGGCAATTCGGTGCTGCGCCTTCTGCATTACCCGCCGACGCCGCCGAATCCCGACGGCGTCCGCGCCGAGGCGCACGAGGACATCAACGTCATCACGCTGCTTCTTGGCGCCGAGGAAGCGGGCCTACAGCTGCTGACGCGCGAGGGGCAGTGGCTCGACGTCAATCCGCCCGAAGGCGCGCTCGTTGTGAATGTTGGCGACATGCTGCAGCGGCTGACGAATGATGTGCTGCCGTCGACCACGCACCGCGTCGTCAACCCGGCGCCCGACCGCGCCCACCTGCCGCGCTATTCGATCCCCTTCTTCCTCCACTTCGCGCCGGATTACCTGATTCAGACGCTGCCAAGCTGCATCGGCCCGGCCAATGCAAACCGGTACCCGACGCCCATCACGGCGCAGGACTTTCTCTACGAGCGGTTGCGCGAGATCAGGTTGGCTTAAGCGGCGCGCAGCGCGCTCGCGGTGGCCACCGGAACCGAGAGGCTGAACGTCGAACCCTTGTTCGGCTCACTGGTCACGGTGATGTCGCCGCCCATGGCGCGCGCCAAGTCGCGCGAAATCGAAAGCCCTAGGCCGTTGCCCCCGAACTTCTTGCCGATCGAGGCGTTGGCCTGACCGAACGGGCGGAAGAGATTGTCGAGATCCGCCTTGGCGATGCCAATGCCGTCGTCGGCGACGTCGAACACCACCATGTCACGCCCCTCGATCGCAGCGCTGCGGGCGCAGATGGTGACATTGCCGCGCGGTGCGAACTTGATCGCGTTGCCGACGAGATTGAGCATGCACTGGCGCAGGCGAGCATGATCGGCGACTACGTAGCCCGCCACAGCGCCGGAGCGCGCTGAAAGCGTGACACCGGCTTCGCTGGCGGAGCGCCGCATCAACCCCTGCACTTCGGTGAGGAAACCGGCGACCGGGATCACGTCCTGGCGGACCTGCATCCGGTTGGCGTGAATGCGAGACTGATCGAGAATGTCGTTGAGCAGATTGTTAAGATGGCGCGCGGACGCGATGATGCGCCTGGCGTCGGCGCGCGTAGCCGGCGCCTCGTTTTCTTCCTCGATGATCTCCGCGTAGCCGATAATGTCGTTCAGCGGCGTTCTCAGTTCGTAACTGACGCGGGCCAGGAATTCAGCCTTCAGCCGGCTCGATTCAAGCGCGCCCTCGGCATGAGCCATGGCGCCGATATTGCGCGCCACCAGCATGCGCGCGATCGTCAGCGCCAGCGCCCCGATAATCAGCAGCCCGATGACCACCGGCCACGTCTGGCGTTGGAACGAGGCAATGCCAGGACGCGCATGGCGCCATTGCAAGTGACCAACCGGACGATCGTCGGCGGAGAGCAGCGGCAGCACCACGCTCTCGCCGGCCGCTTCGGCGCCCTCCGCAGCGGGGACGAATGCAAGCGCTTGCAAGTCGAGAGATGCGCCGATCTCGGACAACTTGGCGCTTGTCAGCAAGTAGAACGAAGCCAAGAAATCCTGCTGTTCGCCGAAAAGCTGACGCGCCAAGCGAACCGCGTCGTCTTCCTGCGTGACCGGGGCTACCGCCACGAGCACCAGCTGACCGTCGAGGTTCAGAACGGTGCGGGCGACCGTCCCTTCCGGCGTCGGCGCACGCGAAAGCCGGCTTAGATCAGGCACGTCGACGGCTGCGGCTACGACGGGGGAAATCATGGCGGCGCCCTCGGCGCCCAGATCTTCGTCAACCCATGAATAACGCACCGTGCCATCGGCGCGGAACAGGATCATGCCATCAATGACGCTCGAGTAGAAGTTGGCCTCGATCCACTCTTGGTCCCAACTCCTCACGATGGATTGGTAGGCTTCGGTCCAGTTCGCGTAGTCAAGCGTGCCGTCCGAAAGCGCATGGGCGCGCCCATCGATTGCGCTTTCGACAAGCCGCTTCGAACTCACTTCAAAGGCGCGATCCTGATCGCGAGCGACGCCCCAGAACGTCGCTACCGAAATCATGATCATGACGAGAACAAGCCCAAGCACCGGCACGCCGATGCCAATCCAGGCCCGGCGCACGCCATCCCTGGCGGCGGTGTTTGCGTCTTCGGTCATCCCTCACGCCCTGCGCTCAGAGTTAGCGCCGGCGAAGTGTACAGGCGTTAGCGTTTCGGAACCGTTGAGCCCAGCGCAATGCGGCTTGGTAAAAAAATCCTTATCCCTCGCCGAGCGCGAGGCGGAGAAACTCGGCGTCCGACCAGCGCGGGCCGCGCCCGCGCCGCATCAGCGACCGGAGAATACCGGTGGCCTGACGAACGACGACAAGATCGAGGCTGCCGATCAGATAGAGCCGCTGGTCGCCAGCGCCCGCGGCCATGGAGATGCCGCCCAAGCGTTCGGCGAAGCGCGCATCGACATCGACGCCGCTCATGCGCTCGCTTGGCGGGATGAGCCCCTGGCGCCACAGCCACCAGGTCAGCCCATAGCCAGGGTTGGCGCGAGTCGACTCGAAATTTTCGCGCAAAGCGCGCGCGTCCAGGCGACCCTCCCCGCCCTGCATCACGAAGCGCCCGAACCGCGCCCAGTCGCGCGCCGTCAGCTGCGCGCCGGACGGCAAATGCGGCATGCCATCGGCGCCGCGCCGCCATGATGTGGGGTGTATCTCCAGCGGCTCAAAAATGCGGCGGGTGAGATAATCCAACGGATCGCCATTGGCCTTGCGGCGCATGATCTCGCCGAAAATCTGGAACGGCAGCGGTCCATAAGAAAAGCGCGCCCCGGGCTCGGCGGTTGCTTGGGCGGCAATCGCATCCGCATAAGAGGGCGGACGGCCAATGCGTCCGCCATCGATGCCGCTGGTGAGCGAAAGCAAGTGACGGATGGTGATGCGGCGGCGATCGTCGCCGCGCCACTCACGCAAGGTTTCCGACGCCGGTTCGTCGAGTTCGAGCAGGCTATCTCTGACCGCCGCCGCCGCCATGATCCCGGAGAAGCTCTTGGTGCCGCTGGCCAATTCCCAACCGCGCGCGGCGCCGCCTTCGTTGGGATAGTCTTCGAAGACGATCTCGCCACGCCGCATCACCAGCATCGAGACGCCGCGGCGTTCAGCGGAATAGGCGGCGGCAGCCTCGAAGTTGAAATCCTGCGCCCAGGCGGGCGCGGCGGCGCAGGCGGCGGCGCCGGCGATCAAAAAGGAACGGCGGTTCATGGCCTTTTCAACGCCGCTGCGCCGCCAATCCGTCGCGCCTAAGGCTGAAAGCTCACGCCCGTCATGCGTTCGCTTAGCGTCCAGAGCTTGTCGGCCAGCACCGGATCGACGGCCCAGGGACGCACGCCCCTAAAGTCCTTGTGATCGGGAGCTACCAATTCAGCGATGTCGCAATCCTCGCAATAAACCCCGCCCTTGCCGTCGAGCTGCGCGTTGGTTGCGCACCAGACGCTGGTCGCCGCACCCTGCGACGGCGTCTTGAAGCGTTCGTCGACGTTGCCGTGCTCGTCGATCCAGCCCATGGCGCGCTTTTCCTCTTCCGGCATGTAGCGCTGGAGGTCGGTCATGATGCCGCCGGGATGGACGGCGAAGGCGCGGACATTGTGGGGCTGGCCGCGCTTGTCGAGGCCGACGGCGAACAGCGCGTTGGCGGACTTGGCGCGGCCATAGGCCACCCATTTGTGATACTCGGTGCGTTCGAAATTCGGATCGTCCAGATCGGGCGGACAGATGCGATGCCCGATCGAGGACAGCGACACCACGCGCGCGCCGTTCGCCGCTTTCAACGCCGGCCACAGGCGCGCCGTCAGCTGGAAGTGGCCGAGGTGATTGGTGGCGAATTGCGCTTCGTAACCGCGCGCGTCGCGCATCAAGGGCGAGGCCATGATGGCGGCGTTGTTGATCAGGATGTCGAGCTTCCTGGTGCGCGAAAGAAAGCCGCTGGCGAACGCGTCGATGCTGGCGGGATCGGCGAGATCGAGCGCCGCTTGTTCGACATTGGCGATGCCGGCCAGCGCCTTCGCGGCTTTGTCCGGCGTACGCGCTGGCACGACGACAATGGCGCCGGCGCCAGCCAGCGCTTTGGTGGTCTCCAAGCCGAGCCCTGAGTAACCGCCGGTGACGATGGCAACCTTGCCCTTGAGGTCGCGGCCCCCGGCAGCGTCACGCGCCTCGGTGCGCATGCCATAGCCGGAGTTGATCGGCGCTTGCGGTGTGGGCATCTGTCTCTCCTGCTTCTCAGAGACGCTAGGCCGACGCTACGGGTTTGACTAGCGCCGCCACGTGCTTCGCACGCGCGCGGGCTTCCGCGGTGTCAACGCCGCGCGCGAGCGCCACGCCCATGCGGCGCTTCTTGAAACTCTCAGGCTTGCCGAAGAGACGGAGTTCGGTTTCAGGGATGGCGAGCGCTTCAGCCACGCCATCGAAGGCGATGCCTTGCGCTTCCATGCCACCATAGATGACAGCGCTGGCGCCCGGCGCGCGGAGCGACGTGTCCACGGGCAGACCCAAGGTGGCTCGCGCATGCAGTGCAAATTCGCTCTGGTTTTGACTGACCAACGTAACCAGGCCGGTGTCGTGCGGGCGTGGGCTGACTTCGCTGAACCAGACGTCATCGCCTTTCACGAACAGCTCGACGCCGAAAATACCACGGCCGCCAAGCGCGGCCGTGACCTTGCCGGCGATGTCACGCGCGCTCGCGAGCGCCTTTGCATTCATCTGTTGTGGCTGCCAGCTTTCGACATAATCGCCATCGACCTGCACGTGGCCGATCGGTTCGCAAAAATGCGTGCCCGATGCGGCGCGCACGGTCAGCAGCGTGATCTCGAAGTCGAACATCACCTGCCCTTCGACGATGACGCGCGGCTGCTTCACGCGGCCGGCGCTCAGGGCATAGTCCCAAGCTGGCGCGACATCGGCCGGCGACTTGAGCCGGCTCTGGCCCTTGCCCGAGGACGACATCACTGGCTTCACGAAACACGGGAAGCCGATGCGATCGATCCCCGCTTGCAGTTCTCCCAACGATGAGGCGAAGGCGTACGGCGAAGTCGGCAGTTTCAACTCTTCGGCGCCGAGCTTGCGGATGCGCTCGCGGTTCATGGTGATATGCGCGGCATTGGCTGTAGGGATGACGACCGCGAGCTTGTCGGCCTCGATGCGCACCAGTTCGTCGGTGGCGATGGCTTCGATCTCGGGCACGATGAGGTGGGGGCACTCTTGTTCGACCAACGCGCGCAGCGCCTTGGCATCGGTCATGTCGATGACGTGAGCGCGATGGGCAACTTGTTGCGCCGGCGCGTTGGCGTAGCGGTCGACCACGATGGTCTCGACGCCGAGGCGCTGGAGCTCGATCACCACTTCCTTGCCGAGCTCGCCTCCGCCCAGGAACATCACCTTGAGAGCTGACGGAGAAAGCGGCGTGCCGATGCGGGTCATGGGCGCTGTGTAGCGACCAACGAGCGCCTCTGCCAAGCCGTCAGATCGCGCGCGTCGCCGCTGGAGTTGGGCAAACGCGCACCGAAGCAGCGAGCGACATCGGCCGCCCGAGGAAATAGCCCTGCAGCTTCTCGACCCCGAGTTGGCGCAACGTCACCAATTCCGCTTCAGTCTCCACGCCCTCGGCAATGATGTGACTGCCAGTCTCGCGGGCGAAACCAATCAAGGCGGCGGCCAGCGCCTTCCGCGCAGGATCGAGACAGATATTCCGTGTGAGGCTCATGTCGAGTTTGATGAGGTCGGGCTGCAAGGCTAATATGTGGCGGAGACTGGAATAGCCGGCGCCGGCGTCATCTACCGCGAGTCGGACGCCCTGCGCACGCCAGGCGTTCAGCGCCGCACTGAGCGCGTCGTAGTCCGAGACCGTTGAATGCTCTGTCACTTCGAGTACGATGCGATCGAGCGGCAGGCCCGCGAGAATTTCATTCAACTGGCCGCTGAGAATGGTGTCGGGCGACGCGTTGACCGCAAGATAGACGCTGTTTGGCAGGAGCGCCAACGCACCGAGCGCCTTCCCGATCGCGGCAAGCTCGAGTTCGACGCCGAGCCCCACGCCGGCAGCGTCAGCGAACCACACATCGGGCGATCCAGTCCTGAAGCGCGAAAGAGACTCAAAACCAATCAGGCGTCCCTCCTTCGCGTCCACGATTGGCTGATACACGATATCAAAGACGTCCTCGCTCATGGCCGTTATGACCCGGCTGCGCGTTTCGTTCTGAAGCTTCTCAGCTTCGACTTCGCGGCTGATTTCGTAGCCTGCAAGGTCGGCGAAGGCGCGCATCATCTGCAGGTCGCGCTCGCGCAACGATGGATCCGGCGTGAAGCCGAGACAGCAGAACATTCCGTAGACGGAGCCGTCTTCGAGACGGATCGGCACGCTCATGTGGCGCCCGATTGGCAACGCTTGGGTAATGGGCTTTGCCGCCGCAACCGGCTCAAGCGCCGTATCGGCCATGAGTTCGGGCAAGCGTCCAGCCAGGATGTCCCGGCAATAGGTGTCGTTCAGGGAGTGTACATCGCCGGCTTTCGCGAGCGCCTCTTGGCCGGGCGCATCGACCTTGCGCAGCACCATGTTGTCGCCGACAAACTGGGAGACGTAAGCCACATCCATGGCTAGGTGCGCGCGAATGGCCTTTAGGGCGCGATTAACGACGGCGTCGCCGGAGCCAACCGCCATGCTGGCGATAAGATCGTGTCTGTCGGACATACATGCACCTGGAACCTGCCCAGATCGCATGTATCAAAGCGAGGTTAACAATTCGGCCTCGAAGGGCGTCGCGACGGCGACAAAAACATCATCGCCAGGAACCTTGGAGCAGAGAGCGCACCGTGCGTCCTGCGTCCTCGATCGGATGCGTCGCCGCCGCTTCACGCATCTTCGCCAAGTTCGGCGCGCCGGCGCGATGCTCCGCCATCCAGTCGCGCGCGAACTTGCCACTCTGCACGTCCGCCATCACAGCGCGCATGGCGTCCTTGACGCGCGCGTCGATGATGCGCGGGCCGGTGACATACTCGCCCCACTCCGCCGTGTTGGAGATAGCGAGATGCATGCCGGCGATGCCGCGCTCATGGATCAGGTCCGAGAGCAATTTCACTTCGTGCAGACAATCGAAATAGGCGAGCTCCGGCGGCGTCCCCGCCTCTACCTGCACTTCCCACGCGGTGCGGATAAGATGGCTAAGCCCGCCGCAGAGCACCACCTGCTCGCCGTAGAGATCGCCTTCGGTTTCGATTTTGAAGGTTGACGGGATCATCCCGGCGCGGCCGCAGCCGATGGCCGCGGCGTAGGAATACGCCAACGCCTCGGCGCCGCCGGTGTCCTGCGCCACCGCCACGATGGCTGGCAGGCCGCCGCCCTTGATGAAGGCCTCGCGCAGCGCTTTGCCGGGGCCCTTCGGCGCCACCATGACAACGTTCACATCCGCAGGCGGTGCGATGAAGCCATAATGGATGGCGAAGCCGTGTGCGAACAACAGCGTCTGGCCGGCGCGCAGATAGGGCGCGATCTCCGCTGCGTAGAGGTCCGGCATGACCTCGTCGGGCGCGCACATCACCAGCACGTCGCTCTCGCGCGCGGCCTCGGCCACATCGACGACCAGAAAATTGTCGGCGTTCGCCCGCGCTTCGGACGGCGAGCCGCGGCGCAGCGCCACCACAATGTCGCCAACTCCGGCATCGCGCAGGTTCAACGCGTGCGCATGCCCCTGGGCGCCATAGCCGATGACGGCGACGCGTTTGGCCTTGATCAACGCCGGATCGGCGTCGCGTTCGTAGAGCACGTGCATGGGGCGCCTTTGTTCTCCTTGCGTCCTTAGCGCTAGCGCCTCACTTAAGCAAAAGGAGGCCATTGATGGCGAGTGCAGCTGAGATCGTCCGGTTCTGGCGCGATGCCGGGCCGAAATTCTGGTTCGTCAAGGACGAGACCTTCGACGGCCGCTGCCGCGCCTTCGAGGCCGAGCACCACGCCGCCGCGCGCGGCGAACTGAGGGCCTGGGAAGCCGACGCCGAAAGCGCGCTGGCGCTCATGATCCTGCTCGATCAGATCCCGCGCAACATCTTCCGCGGCTCGCCGCACGCCTTCGCCACCGACGGCCTGGCGCAAGCGGCTGCAACGCGGGCGCTCGAGCGCCAGTTCGACGCGGCGACCGAGTCCGCGTTGCGCATGTTCTTTTATCTGCCATTCGAACACGCCGAAGACTTGGCGCTGCAGGAACGCTCGGTGACCCTGTTCACCAATTTGGGCGACGCCGATTACCTGAAATACGCGATCCTGCATCGCGACGTCATCGCCCGCTTCGGCCGCTTCCCGCACCGCAACGCCATCCTCGGGCGCAAGAGCACGGCGGAAGAACTGGCGTTCTTGGCCGAGGGCGGCTTCTCGGGATGAGGCCGAGGGACCGCGCGTCTTTAGACGCGCATGCGGGCCTGAAGGCCCGCAGTCCAATTAGCGGATCGGCGCGTCGAAGGCAAGACGCCAGCGGCCTTCATAGTCGCGCGTCCAAACCGAAATGTAACGCCCAGCCGTGCGGGTTCCGTCCGGTGCGATGTAAGTGGAGTTGCCCCAGGTCCAGCCCATGTCGCCGCGCTGCGACACACGCGCCGTCTGCGGCGCCCATTCGAGGCGCGCCCCTTGCGGCCAGTTCTGGTAGTGTGCGGCGACGCCTGCAGCGCCGGTCGAAATCGAGTCGCTGGTGACGATCAGCGCATCCGGCGCGGCATAGGCGCTGAACGCGGCTGGTACGCCATCGGCCGCTGCCCTCGCGGCGAAGGCGCGATCGACCTCCAGCAATTCGGCGACCGCGGCCGCTGAGAGTTCCGCTTCGTCGCGCGAGCCGGCCAAATCGGAGAGCCGCAGCGCCAGCCGCCCCGCTGCGTCCGTGTTCCGGACGCAGGCGCGTGAGAAACTGGTGGCGCGCCCTTCGAACGCCACTTCGAGATAGGCTTGCTGACCGTCTTCGCACACGTCCTCGGCGCCGCCGACGCCGCCGGCCACACCCATGACCGCGCGCACCAAAGTTGCGATCTCCGCGCGTTGCGCCGCCGCCACCGGCGTCACCCGTGGCGTGTCCGCGCCCCAAAGCAGCCAGGCGCCATTCGGCTTGGTGAAGCGGTGCACCGCGAGCGTCGCCTCTTGGCCGCGCAGATCGTAGCGAATGACGCGGGCGACGCCGCCGCTGCTCGATGGCGCCAGCGTCACGCGCACGGCGATATCGATCCCAGGCGCGGCAATGGCGGCGCGGCCGCCATTGGTGGGGGTGATGTCGCTAATGATCAGCGGCTGCGCCCATGGCGGCGCGCGCAGCGACAAGTTCTGCGCCGACGCCGGCGCAACGAGCGCAAGCGCCAGCGCGCACGCCGCGGCTAGGTGAATCCCCTTCATGTCCCCACCTCAATAATATTTAACGGCGGAGTTTAGGGCGCCCGGCCCGCCGCCGGAAGCCTCGCCGCTGCTCAGGGTTGGGGTCTGTCGCGCACGGGCTGGCCGTCGCGCAACACCCATTGCGCCGTTCCCGCCACGCGATCGATCTCGTCCTGCAATTCGCGCACGGCGCTCGGCATGCCCGCGCCGGTCCCGCCATAATCCACAACCGTCTTGGTGCGGCCATCGCGCGTGATCGAAACCACGTAGGTCGGCAAGTCTGTAACCTGCGAGCGATAGGCGTCGCGGAGCGAATCGAAGCCGATCTCGTCGAAGCGGCGCACCAGCCGCGCAACCTCTTCGCGCGAAACGGTTGCGGTGCGTTGGCCGACCACGTTCACAAAGCGGCGGCCTTCGTAGCGAACTTCGCCTGCGCCCGAGACCGTCACCGTGTATTCAGGGCAAAAGCCGAAGCAAACGCCGCGTGACAGAGTGATCTGCACATCGTTCATGTCTTGCGCCTCCGCCGGCGCCTGCACCGGCGCGCATGCAACGATCGCTGCAAACAAAAACACAAACATCGAACGACGCCGCATCAGCGAGTTCCTCAGTTCTGCCGCTGGCGTGCGATGGTTTCGCGATTGGCGATCCAGGCGGCGTCGCGGCGTTGCAGCAGATAGCCTGGGTATAGGCTCTCCAGCGCTTCGCCAAGCTCGGCCGCCAGTGCGTAGGCGGAAGTTTTGTCGTCCATGCGCCCGACGGCCAGCCGCCGCAGCATTTGTCCACGCCTGCGCGGATCGATGGCGTTCTGCGCTTCCGACACAAGCAAGCGGCGGCACTTGGTCAGGAAGTCGGCGGCGTCCTTGTCCGGTTCGGCGATGTCGGTCTCCAAGCGGCCGATGCGCGTCGACGCGAACACGACCGCGTCGAGGATCGGCGGGCGGTAACCTTGGAACGCCGCTTCCTTGTCTCGCCCATGGGTTTCCGGAGATTCATTCGGAAAGAAGAGCCGCCCGCGATCGGCGATCGAGGACAAACCCTGGCAGCTCTCGAACGCCAGCCGACGGAGTTCCTCGGCAGCGTAGGTGACGCCGCGGCCGCGCGCCAAGGCGGCGGCGCGTGAAATATGATCGATGGCTTCGTGCGCCCAGGCGATCACTTCCGCATCCATTTCGGCGCGCAAGGTCTCATATTGGAGCTCGGTCTGACGGCGCACCACTAGCCAGTTTAGCGCCAGCGAAACCACCGCCAGCAGCGCCGAAAGCACCGCCACCCATTCATTGACGCCCCAATTCATGGCCGAAATCCCCGCGAAGTCCGCGGCTCCTAGCACGCTGCATCTCGTCACGAAATCGTGCTGACGCAGCGGCGCAGCGCGGGCTAAGGTGCCGCGCGCTGAACGTCGGAGGATGACATGGCCCTCAGATTAGCCCTCGCGGGCGCGATATTGGCTCTCGCCGCACCCCTGGCGCTCGCCGCTCCCGGTGGTGGCGGAGGCGGCGGTATGGGCGGCGGCGCGTCCTCGTCATCACGAGAGGACCCGCAAGCGGCCTATCAGGCCGGCGTCACCGCACTCAACGCCCAGAATTACCGCGAAGCCATTCGTCAGTTCCGCGCCGCGCGCCGGTCGCTTCCGGACAGCGGCGTCATCAATTACGCGCTCGGACGCGCCTATCAGGGCAACAACGAGACCGACGAAGCGCAGCGCGCCTATGAGCGCGCCATCGAGGCCGACGACGCGCCCGCCGGGGCATGGCTGCAACTCGGCTTGATCCACTTGCAAGCGGGTCATCGCGATGAAGCGGTCGCGCAGCAAACCGCTCTCGCCGCCAGAATTGCGGCGTGCGACGCCGCCTGCGGCGATGCGCGGCGCGCCCAGCTCACAGCGGCGCACACGCAACTCACCACCGCGCTCAATGCGCCCACCGCGCCCGCCGCCGATCCGGCGACCACCGGCTGGAATTTCCCCAGCGTCGAAGAAGGCCGCGCCGCCTATGCCGAAGCGGTGGGGCTCATCAATCAGGAACGCTATGTCGAGGCGTTTGCGGCGCTGGAGCGGACGCAAGCTGCGGTCGGGCCGCATGCCGACGTGCTGAATTATATGGGCTTCACCTCACGCAGGCTGGGACGGCTCGACGCCGCGCTCGGATACTATCGCGAAGCGCTGCGGCTCGATCCCTATCATCTCGGCGCCACCGAATATTTGGGCGAGCTCTACATCCAGATGGGCGAACTCGACCGCGCCCGCACGCAATTGGCGCGGCTCGATCAGCTGTGCGCCTATGGCTGCGCGCAGCGCGAAGAACTGGCGCGCTGGATCGAGAGCGCGTCTGAGTGAAACCCCTTGGTTTTGCGGCAGTGCTTGCCCTGAGCGCCGCCGCGCCTTCGCCGACCATCGTGTTGCGCGAGCAAGCATGGACGCCCGGCGCAGACGCGCGCGCCTCTCTCGAAGAGCCCGCGGAGTGCTTGGCCTCGCGCGAACCCACGGTGGAGATCGGCCGCGCTTTGTTTCGCTCGCCTGCCCTGCTCGGCGGCCCGGCGGCGCGCGCGGGGCTTTCGTGCAATGCTTGCCATAGCGGCGGCCGCCGCAATGCCCGCTTCCTGCTGCCGGAACTGACGAGCCGCGCCGGCGCTGCAGACGTTACTTCGGAATGGTCGAGCAAGGTGCGCGGCGATGGCCTCGCCAACCCGATCGACATTCCCGATCTCTACGGCGTCACCCGCCGCACCACGTTCGGTCAAAGCCGCGATCCTTCGCTCGAACACTTCACCCGCGGCGTGATCGTCGAGGAATTTCAGGGCCAAGAGCCAAGTGCGGAGGTGATGACAAGCTTGCTCGCCTATCTGCGCGCGCTCGATGAGGGCGAATGCGCGCGCGGCGGCGCGGCCATTTCACTTTCCTCGGCGGCGGACGATGTACGCCGCGCGCTCTCCGCGGCCGAAAGCGCTGACCACGAAACAGCGCGGTTGGTGCTGCTGGCGGCGCAGGACGCGATGGGGCGCATCGTGGAACGCCTGCCGCCACGGCGCTTCGGCCGCGAACGCGCGCGGATCGAGGGGCTGTCGCGCGAGCTTGGCGCGATGCGCAACGCCGGCGACATCGGCGCCACTTTGGAGACGGCGCTGCCCGGCTGGCGCGCCCGCTTCGACGCCAGCGTCACACGCTTAGCGCGGCGCGAGCGGTTCACCTATTTCAACGAGCGCACCTTGGCGCGGGCTCTAGCGCAATAACGACTCCGCAGCCGCTACGCGCGCCTCCAGCGATGTTTGGTTCACCCTCACCCAATCCGGCATCTGATTGGCGATCCACGTGAATTGACGCTTGGCGTAGCGCCGAGTGTCGCGCTGACCGATTTCGATCGCCTGCGCCAAAGTGAGTTCACCGCGCAGATGAGCGCCAAGCGCCGGCGCGCCATGCGCCTTCGTGGCGGGCAGAGTGGAATCGAGCCCGCGCGCGACGAAGGTCCGCACCTCTTTGAGTGCGCCCTGCTCGATCATGGTCTCGAACCGCGCATTGATCGCGGCGTAAAGCGCTTCGCGATCTGGCACGAGCGCAAGCCCGCGCCAGCCTTCTGGCGCCAATGCGGGCTTGGTGTTGGCTTGGAACGCGGCGATGCTCTCGCCGGTCGTCTCCATCACTTCGAGCGCGCGGATGATGCGCGGCGCGTCGTTCGGTTCGAGGCGCGCCGCCGTCTCCGGATCGAGGCGCGCCAGTTCGGCATGAAGCGCGGGCGCGCCCTCCTTCGCCGCGCGTGCGTTCAAGCTCGCGCGCAGATCGGGATCGATGCTTGGCATTTCGGCCAGGCCTTGCGTCAGCGCCTTGAAATAGAGACCCGTGCCGCCGACCAGGATCGGCGTCCGGCCGCGGCCACGAATGTCTTCGATAACCGCGAGCGCCTCGGCCAGCCAGCGCCCGGTCGAGTAGTGTTCGGCCGCATCGACATGGCCATAGAGGCAGTGCGGCGCACGCGCTTCCTCCTCAGGCAAGGGCCGCGCAGTCAGCACGCGGAAGTCGCGATAGACCTGCATCGAATCGGCGTTGACGATTTCGCCGTCGATCCGTTCCGCCAGCGCCAACGCCAGCGCTGACTTGCCGCTGGCGGTGGGGCCCATGATCAGAAACGCGGGTTTCAAGACCCCCTCCCCGTGAGGGGAGGGGGCAGGGGGTGGGGTGAAGCGCCGCTCATTGCAAGGATGCGCATGGCGCCGACGTGCATTAGTTGAAGGCGATGCTCAAGCTTGCCGGCGCCGAGGTTCACCCCACCCCCTGCCCCCTCCCCTCACGGGGAGGGGGAGTATGAGCCACCACGCCCTCGTCTTCGTCGCGTCGCCCGACGACAAGCCCGCCTACCGCGAAGCGCTGCTGATGCTGGGGCGGGTGGCGCTGTCGCGGAAGCTGCCGCCGCCGGAGGTGCTCTCGGGCTGGGAGAGCGCGCAATGGATCTATGAGCGCGTCGACGGTGAGTTGCGCCAGGAAGCCGCCGCCGCTGTGGCCGAACTACCCGTGGACTGGGCGCTCGTGCCGGTTGAAGAGCGCCGCAAGCAGCTTCTGGTCGCCGACATGGATTCGACCATCATCAATGTCGAATGCCTGGACGAGTTGGCCGACTTTGCCGGCATCAAGGCCGAGATCGCGGCCATCACCGCACGCGCCATGCGCGGCGAGTTGGCGTTCGAACCGGCGTTGCGCGAGCGCGTCGGCAAACTCAAGGGCCTTGCCCTCGACGCGCTGCAGAAGACCTACGATCAACGCGTGCGGCTCAATCCCGGCGCGGCGACGTTGGTGAAAACCATGGCTGCGCACGGCGCGCGCTGCGTGCTGGTCTCGGGCGGTTTCAGTTTCTTCACCTCGCGCGTGGCGGCGGCAGCAGGCTTCCACGCGGATCGCGCCAATGTTCTGCTCGACGATGGCGCCGCACTCACCGGCCTGGTGCGCGAGCCGATCCTGGGCCGCGCGGCCAAGCTCGAAGCGTTGGAGAGCGAGGCGAAAGCGCTGCGGATTTCCACACGGGCCGCGATCGCCATCGGCGACGGGGCCAACGATCTCGACATGATCAAAGCTGCGGGGCTGGGCGTCGCCTATCGCGCCAAGCCGGTGGTCGCGGCCGAGGCGCACGCCAAGATCGATTACACAAGTTTGGAGGCGGCGCTGTTCTTTCAAGGCTACAGGCGCACGGAGTTCGGGACGTGAGATTTTCGATGCGGGAGCGTTGCCGCCGTGCGCGGATGAGCTGGAGCCTTGATTGAAACGGCCACGCACGCCGCTCGCCGTCGTCTTCGATCTCGACGGCACGCTGATCGATTCCGAGGCCTTGGTGAAGGAGGCGCATTTCGCCGCCTGCGCGGCGTTGGGCGTCACCATGACCGATGCGCAGTTCCTTTCGCTGGTCGGCCGTCATCGCGAAGCCAATGATGAGCAACTCAAGGGCTATTACGGTGAGGAGTTCCCGCTCGATCTCTTCATCGCGGCGACCCGCGCACACGTTGGCGACCGGGTTGCGCCGCTCAAGCCTGGCGCACTGGAATTGATCGAAGTGCTCGATGAATTCGGCCTGCCGTACGGATTGGCCACCTCTTCGCGCCGGCCGTGGGTCGACAGGCATTTCTCTGCGCACGGACTCGCGTCGCGCTTCGCCGCGGTGGTGACGCGCCAGGATGTCGTCGAAGGCAAGCCGCACCCTGAGCCATATCTGCTTGCGTCGCGACTCTTGGGTGCGGCGCCGTGCGACGTGCTGGCCCTCGAAGATTCACACACCGGCGTGCGCTCGGCGCACGCGGCGGGTTGCATGACAATCATGATCCCCGACCTGCTGGCGGCGGACGAAGAGATGCGTGAAAAAGCGCTGGTGCTGACTTCGCTGCGAGACATCGCCGCCCTACTGGCCGATCGGACCTGACCGCCAGCCGTTCTCGCATTTTCGGAAATCGCCTCGACCCGCTTCGGAAGCTATGCAATATTGCATTGGCCGCCCGCGCTCAATGGGCGCCTGGGGTCAGTCGATGGATTGGGACAAGCTCAAGACTTTCCACTTCGCGGCGGAGACCGGGAGCTTGACCGCGGCCGCCGAAAAGCTCGGCGTCAGCCAATCTTCGGTGAGCCGCCAGATCGCGGCGCTCGAGAGCGACATGGGCGTGCCGCTGTTCCAGCGCCACGCGCGCGGGCTGCTGTTGACCGGACCCGGCATGGCGCTGCGCGAGTTCACCCGCGAAATGGCGGGCGCGGCCGTCATCGCGGAATCGACGCTGAAGGACGCGCGCGAGAAGGTCATCGGCGATCTGAAGGTCACCGCGCCGGTGGCGTTCGGTTCGACCTGGCTGGCGCCGCGCCTCGGCGCCTTCGCCGACACCTATCCCGAGACGCGGCTGCAAATCTTGTTGGACGACCGCGAATACGATCTACTGAAGCTCGAAGCCGAGTGCGCGATCCGTCTGTGGGCGGCGACGCACGCCGATCTCATCCAGCGCAAGCTGCTGGAAGTGCGCGTCAGCCTCTACGCGTCGCAGAGTTATCTGCAACGCCACGGCACGCCGAAGAAGGTCGAAGATCTCGATGAGCACCGCATCATCGCCTATCAGGCTGGCGTGCCGACGCCGATGCGCGAACTCGATTGGGCGCAACGCGCCGGACGCGAAGACGCCAAGCCGCGCCCGCCGCTTCTGGAGATCAACAACGTCTACGGCATGTTGCGCGCGGTCGAATCCGGCTTCGGCATCGCCAGCGTTCCCGATTACATGGCGCGCGAAAATCCGAACCTGGTGAAAGTGTTGCCGACGCTGCCGGGCCCCAGTTTCGAAGTCTATTTCATCTACCCAAGCGACCTGAAGCGCTCGAAGCGCATCGCCGCCTTCCGCCAATTCCTGATCGATCAGGCGGAAGATTGGGAGCCTTAAGAGGTGGTAGGTTCTAGGTGGTAGGTTCCAACCTAGAACCTAGAACCTAGAACCCACCACCTAACACCTACAGTTGGTTCGCCGCCACGTTGAACGTGTCGCACTGACGCGGATCGCCGGAATCGAAGCCGCGGCGGAACCAGCGCATGCGCTGCTCGCTGGTGCCGTGCGTGAACTGGCTGGAGTCGGCGCGGCCCTGCGTCAGCGTATCGTCGCCGATGGCGTGCGCTGCGTTCAGCGCTTCGCGCAGATCGTCGTCGGTGATCTGCAGATCGGCCCGCTCCTGATGACCCCAGACGCCGGCGAAGCAATCGGCCTGCAATTCGACGCGCACCGAAGTCTGGTTCTGCGTCTCGCCGCGCACCTGCATTTGCGTCGCGCCGATCAGATTCTGCACGTGGTGACCGGCCTCGTGCGCGATCACATAGGCCTGGGCGAAATCGCCGGGCGCGCGCAGACGGCTTTCCATCACGTCGTAGAAGGTCGGATCGATGTAGAGTTCGCGATCGGCTGGGCAATAGAACGGCCCGACGTCCGAACTCGCGGGGCCGCAACCGGTCTGCACGCCGCCCGAGAACACATTGATCGTCGGCTCCTGATAGGCGCCGGCGGACCCGCCGTAATTCGGCAAGCGGTTTTGCGCGAATTGCGCGTTCCAGACATCGTTAGTGGACCCGAGCACGCGAGCCGAGAAATCGCAGGCTTGCGCGTGTGTATCGCAGACGTTGCCTGCGCCTTCGGTGGTTTGCGTTTGGCCGGGCACGCCCCCGAACAGCGCCCCGAACACGGCGTCGCGCAGGCCGAACGGATTGAAGAAATAGATGCCCGCCAGCACCACGATGGCGATCAAAGTGCCGCGGATGCCGATGCGGCGCACGATCGCGAACAGAGCGCCCGCGCCCAGTCCCGCGCCCACGGCGCCCCCGCCCCGGCCTCGATCTCTGAGATTGCCGGGATCCTGGTTTTCTATGCGCATGGGCGTCCTCCTCCCCTCTTCGGGGTGTCTTAGACCGCGCGTTCGCGCGAGGCTACTCCTGGACGAAGAGGTCGCCCTGGCCGCCCGCCTCCCATGGCCGGCGGAACTGGGTGTGGTCGAGCGGCAGGCGCGGCTTATCGAGCCCCAGCCGGCGGCAGGCGGTCGCAAAGCGGTCGGCGATCAGCTTGGCGTACGGGCCTTCACCCTTTTGCCTCTTGCCCCATTCGGGATCGTAGTCGCGGCCGTTGCGCATCTGGCGCACCAGCGCCATCACCCGCGTGGCGCGGTCGGGGAAATGCGTGACCAGCCATTCCTGGAACAGATCCTTGATCTCGCGCGGCAGCCTGAGCACCACATAGCCCGCCGCGCTGGCGCCCGCCTTGGCGCATTCTTCCAGAATGGCTTCGATCTCGCTGTCGTTGATCGCCGGCACGATCGGCGCGACCATGACCGTGACCGGCACGCCGGCGCTCGCCAGAATGCGGATGGCTTCGATGCGCCGGTGCGGCGCCGCCGCGCGCGGCTCCATCACGCGGGCAATGCGCCGCTCCATCGTCGTCACCGAGATCGCCGCTTTCGCCAATCCGCGCTCCGCCAGCCGCGCCAGAATGTCGACATCGCGAATGACCAGCTGCGATTTGGTGATCAGCGCCACCGGATGGCGCCATCGCTCCATGGTTTCGAGAAGGCCGCGCGTCAGCCCGTAGCCGCGCTCGATCGGCTGATAGATGTCGGTGACGCCGCCGAGCATGATCGTCTTTGGCCGATATGTCGGCTTGGCGAATTCCTGCTCCAGCAGTTCGACAGCGTTCGCCTTGACGAACAATTTGGTTTCGAAATCGAGGCCGGGAGAAAGCCCGACATAAGCGTGGTTGGGGCGCGCGTAACAATAGATGCAGCCATGCTCGCAGCCGCGATAGGGATTGATCGACTGATCGAAGGAAATGTCCGGACTTTGGTTGGTGGAGATAATGCTCTTAGCCAGTTCGGGCGTGACGATCGTCTCCAGCGGCTGGGCCCCGTCTTCGCCGACCCAGCCGTCATCGAAGGCCTCGCGGACGAAGCGTTCGTAGCGGCCGCTCGCATTGGTGCGCGTGCCCCTGCCATGCAGCGGATCGGACTTCATCCATGGGACTATAGTCCTATGATAGGAACATTTCAAGAACTCGATAAGTGAAAAAGGCGCCGGCGGAAACCGGCGCCCTTAGCTTTGTGGGCTTTGCATTGGAACTCTGCCTGTTTCTTGCGCGCCGCGGGGCGCCTGGGAGGTTCAGGTCAGAGACCGGTCACGCAACCATCTGCGCGGCTGTGCTCAACGTGACGAAAGCCGCCGGGGCAAACACCGCCAACGCCGCCACCAAACAAAAGAACTTGGTCATTTCCCTCTCCCGTCTCGCTTCGAACCGTCCATCGATCCGATGAGATGAAGGTAGGGCAGGCTTTGGCATGGCGCTGTGACGGCGGGCACGGGGGTCAGGGGGTCTACTTTGACGAGGGCACGTCCGCTCTTGGCCCAAAGCAGACTCTGGAGTAGCGATCGAACAGCTCGTAGTATCGTTTGCTTCCACTGCCGTGATCGGGGCTCAGATGTCATCAACCGCTATGACCGAGCGGACAGCGTTTCGCCTTGCGGACTACACGTTTTGGGCAGCTGGCATTCTACTTGTGCTCTATTGGGGTATGTTGCTGCTCGGCAAAGTCGAAACCCCGGTTGCGAACAGCCCGACGCTAGCGGGAGCGGTTGCGTTGGCAGGCGCTTTGCGGACCGCCGCACATTGGCTCAAAGGCGATCGCCAGCACCTCCACCCGCTGGGAATTCTTGTATGGATGTTTGTTGCCCTAGGTGGGCTCGCGCTGATGATTTTTGATTAGTGGTTGTGTCCGCTTTCGGCGAAAAGCGGCCGTCCTGACGTCGCCCCCTCACATGAACCCCATATCGCGCTCGTAAGAGCGAAAGCGCCGGCCGGCATCGACATAGATGGTCTGGCCGGTGATTGCCTCGTTCTCGATCAGGAAGCGCACCGCGTCGGCGACGTGTTCGGGCGTCGGCCCCATTTCCAGCGGCGTATCGGCGTGCAGGCGCTGCCAATCTTCTTCCGCCTGCCCCGGCGCCGGCAACACATAGCCGGGCGCGACCGCGTTCACCCGCACGCGCGGCGCCAGCGCCCGCGCCAGCAATTCGACAGCGCCGGCGAGCGCGTATTTCGACAGCGTGTAGGAGAAATGATCCGGGTATGGGCTGGCCAACTTGAAATCGAGAAAGTTGACGATGGCGCCGCGCGCGCCCTCCGGCAGTGCTTCCGCGAACTCGCGCGCCAACAGCGACGGCGTCAGCGTGTTGACGGCGATGTGGCGCTCAAGCGCAGCTTCGCTCAACGTGTCGATGGTGTCGTGCTCGAACATGGCGGCGCAATTGACCAACGCCGTCAGCGGCGCGCCGGCCCCCTTTGTTGCGCGCGCGATGAGACTATGCCGCTCGCCGGGATCACCGAGATCGGCGGCGATCGTGATCGCGCTCACCCCCGCTTCCCGCGCCAACGCCGCGACCGCTTCGGCTTCAGCGCCGGAGCGGCGATAATGGATCGCCACGTTCCAGCCATGGCGCGCGAGATCGAGCGCAACCGCGCGCCCCAGCCGCTGGCCGGCGCCGGTGATGAGCGCCCAGGTCACCTGGGACCGCCGGCGCCCTCGCCGGCGAATTTTTCAAATGCACGCGCCGTCGACGCCCGGTCGAAACGGTGTCGCCGGCGAGGGCGCCGGCGGTCCAAGATCTCCAATACCCTCACCGCTCCCTCCTGATCGTCACCGCCACGACGCCGTCGCCGGAGAGCACCGAGGGCTTTTTCACCGTCACCTCGACCCAGCGCGCCCGCGGCGACAGCGACAGGCAATGGCCGGCGACGCGATCCGAGAGCGTCTCGATCAGATGCGCCGGCTCGCCCAGGTCGTCGCGGATGAAGTGAATGATGCGGTCGTAATCGACGGTCTCGCCGATGCGATCGCAGCGCGGAAAATGCGGCGGCTCGCTGAGCGCCAAAGTCACCGAAATGCGCACCTCCTGCGGCGTGGCGCGCTCGGGATCGGGCACGCCGACGCGCACCAAAGCCTTGGCGTCGTCGATGCGGATGATCTGGAGATCGGCCATTGCGTCTGTCATATCACGGGAAGGCGATGAGGCCAGCGCCGGCGGCGACAATCGCGGCGCCGAGCCAGCGGCGCAACCCCAAGCGCTCGCGCAGGAACACGAACGCGATCAGCGCGCCCCAGACCACGGACGTTTCCCGCAGCGCCGTCACTTGCGCGATCGGCGCGAAGGTTTGCGCCCAGAGCACCAACCCGTAGCCGGCGAAGCTGATGACGCCAATGCCTATGCCGCGCCAGGGCGCAACCGCAGCGTCGGCGAGCAACCGCTTGGCGCCGCGGCGCCAGAACGCGAACGCCGCCATCGGCACGGACATGAGCGTCATCGACCAGCCGATGAACAGCATTGCGTTGCCGGTTACGCGCGCGCCGAGCGCGTCGACCAGCGAATACGACGCGATGCAGAGCCCGATGGCGCCGGCCCACAGCGTCGCCTTCAAAGGCGCGCGCGGGCTGGCGCCGACCGTGAACACGCCAAGCGAAACAAAGGCGATGCCGACGAGTTTGAGCGGCGGCGGGATCTCGTCCGCCGTCGCCGCCGCGCCCATCGCCACCAGCATCGGCGCCATGCCGCGCGAGAGCGTGTAGACATGGCTCATGTCGCCCGCGTCGTAGCCTTTGAACAGGCAAAACCAGTAGGCGAGATGGATGCAGACGGTCAGCCCCAGATAGGGCCAGGCGGCTTCGGGCGGCGCGCCGAGGAACACGATGATGAGCAGCCCGGCGCCGAGACCGCCGACCGCGATCAGGAACGAGTCGGTGACGCGATCGGTTCCGCCTTTGAGCGCGGCGTTCCAACTGGCGTGAATCAAGGCTGAGGCAAGCGCGGCGGCGACGGCGAGCGGTGGCATGAGTCGCGTTCGTTTATGGACCGCCGGCGCTCCGCCGGCCAGCGCTTGCGTTTGCGTGGACCGCAGCCTCAGGCCATAAGGTCGCAGCGGAGGCGGCATGAGCGCGCAGGAATTCGACGTCATCGTCTATGGAGCCAGCGGTTTCACCGGCAAATTGGTGGCCGAGCATCTGCTGCAAACCTACGGCGCCGAAGGCGAGGTGCGCTGGGCCATCGCCGGGCGCGACGAAGAAAAGCTCAAGGCCGTGCGCACCGAGCTCAAGGCCTACTCGCTGCCCATCGTTGTGGCCGGCGCCTCGGATTCCGGCGCGCTCGACGCGATGGCGCACCGCGCCCGCGTCATCATCACCACCGTCGGCCCCTATCAGCGTTACGGCGAAGGCCTGCTCGCGGCCTGCGCCAAGGCCGGAACCGATTATGTCGATCTCTGCGGCGAACCGAACTGGATGGCCACCATGATCGAGAAATACGAGAAGGCGGCGAAGGAGAGCGGCGCGCGCATCGTCTTCTCCTGCGGCTTCGATTCGATTCCGTTCGATTGCGGCGTCTGGTTCGCGCAACGCGAAGCGCAGGCGCGCTTCGGCCAACCTTTGCGCGACGTCCGCGGGCGCGTGCGCAAGATGGAGGGAACATTTTCCGGCGGCACCGCGGCGTCGCTGCTGGCGACAGTCGAGGCGGCGCAGAAGGACGAGCGCGTCGCGGCGTTGATGAGCGATCCGTTCGCGCTGGCGCCGACGCGGCTGCGCGCCCAGCCCGACAGCGAAACCCCGACCGAGGATGACGATCTCGGCTCCTGGTCGGCGCCGTTCGTGATGGCGGCGATCAACACCAAGAACGTGCATCGCACCAATGCGCTCGCCAACTACCCGTACGGGCGCGATTTCACTTACAGCGAAATGATGTTCACCGGCCCCGGCGCCGAGGGCCGCAAACGCGCCAACGCCGCCGCCGGCCAGGCGCGGCTGCAGCGCGCGCTGTTGAATTTCGGCCCGACACGCGCGCTGCTCACCCAGTTCGCATTGCCGAAGCCGGGCCAAGGCCCCGACAAGCAAGCGCGCGAGACCGGCATGTACGATGTGCTGTTTGCCGGCGTCACCAATGACGGGCGCACGCTGCGCGCCGCCGTTAGCGGCAACAAGGATCCGGGCTACGGCTCGACCTCGAAAATGCTGGCCGAGGCTGCGCTTACGCTGAACGACACCAGCCGCCAGCAAACGCCGGGCGGCATCTGGACCCCCGCCGCCGCCATGGGCGACGCGCTGATCGCGCGGCTGCAGGAGAAAGCCGGATTGAAGTTCGTACTGGAGAACTGAGCGCGGCGCGCGCCCCTGTGCTCGCCTATTGCGTTTTCTCAGCTCCGCGCCCGCAGCCGCCGGTAGGTCACGCCGCCGCCGCGGTTGATCCGCGCCACGATGGCGTGCTCGCCGATCGCCGCCCTGCCCGCGATGGCGCGCGCGGCGGCGATGGTGTCGGTGGCTTCCGCGCCGATAGCCTCGATGACATCGCCCGGACGCAGCACGCCTTCGTTCTCGGCGCCGACATCGATCGCCAGCACCACCAGGCCCTGCACGTCCGGTTCGATCTGGAATTCCTCGCGCAAGCTTGCGTCCAGTTCCGACAGCGCAATGCCGAACATGCGCCCGCCGCGCGGGCCGCCGTCGCGGCGCGGGGCCGCGCCGCTGTCGCCGTTGGCAATGCGCGCGCCGCCGCCGTCGGTTTCCTCCAAGCGCTCGATGGTGGCGGTGAGCTGCGAACGCTGGCCGTCGCGGACGATGTCGATGGTGACCGTCGATCCCACTTGCGCTTCGCCGACCATGCGGGTGAGCGCGCGGCTGTCGGGCACGTCGCGGCCATTGAAGCGCAGCACGATGTCGCCGGCGCGCAGGCCCGCCGCCGCCGCCGGCCCGTTCGGGGTGATGCGGGTGACGACGGCGCCCGACGCGCCATCATAGCCGGCGCGGTCGGCGGCGGCGCGGCTGACATTGGCCAAGCGCACGCCCAGCCAGCCGCGGCGGATTTCGCCATAGCGCAAAATCTGATCCACCACCGGCGCCACGATCGAAGTCGGCGTCGCAAAGCCGACGCCGACGCTGCCGCCGGTCGGCGAAACGATGGCGGTGTTGACGCCGATCACTTCGCCGTCGGTGTTGAACAGCGGCCCGCCGGAATTGCCGCGATTGATGGCGGCGTCGGTCTGGATGAAGTCGTCGTAGCGCCCCGCATCGATGTTGCGGTTGCGCGCGCTGACGACGCCGACGCTGAGCGACCCGCCGAGACCGAACGGATTGCCGATAGCCAGCACAATGTCGCCCACCCGCGCCGTGTCGCTGTCGCCCATGTTGACATAGGGCAGCGTCTGGCCGGCATGCACGCGCAGCACCGCGATGTCGGTGGCGGGATCGCGGCCGACGACGACGGCCTCGTACTGGCGCCCGTTCTGAAGAATGACCTCGATGGCGTCGGCGGATTCGATGACGTGATTGTTGGTCACCACCACGCCGTCGGCGGAAATGATGAAGCCGGACCCGAGCGAGGTGATCTGCGCCCCTGCCTCGCCCAGGCCCTCGTTCAGCCGCTCCATCGGCGAACCGGGCGGAAACCGCGGCAGATCATCGACGCCGTCGACCCGCTGCGAGGTGGCGATATTCACCACGGCGGGCGAAAGCCGCTCGTTCAGATCGGCGAAACCCTCGGCCGGCAGGCGCGACTGCGCCAGGGCCGGAGCGGCAAGGGTGAGGACGGCGAGGGCGGAGAAAAACGAGCGCATGGCGGGCCGAACCTAGCTTGGCTTTCGGCGGGCGCAATCGCCAGTCTGCAGACCTGGGATGACCGGCATGCGCCGGCGCCCGCGGCGAAGCGTTTCGCTTCGCGCGGCGGGGTGGTTGGAGGTTGGAGCGCGGGCTTCCAAGCCCGCATGTGTGTTTGGAGGTTGGAGCGCGCGGCCTCCGGC
>LWDN01000011.1:3987-10321 GCA_002083515.1 Proteobacteria bacterium HN_bin10 | reverse complement strand
AAGCGCGGACTTTTCCAAACGCAAATAGGAGGATAACGGGGGCGCCTATCCACGGGTTGGCTTCAGGGGTGACACACACGCACCCCCATCGCTCGTGCGAACTTGGCGCGGCTTCTTCGATGCGTGTGTGTCACCCGGTATCGGTCACCCGGTATCCCGTCCAACCAATTCATGGCCTTCGCCGCCAATGATTTCGAGCTGCGTGATCGTCCCGGGCGCGATCTCTTCGTCGCTGTCGACATAGACGACGCCGTCGATCTCCGGCGCATCGGCTTTGGTGCGGAAGGCGTAGGCCTCGGCGTCGTCGTCCCAGCCGTCGCAGATGGCGTCCACGGTTTTGCCGACCATGGCTTGGCCGCGCGTATGCGCCAACGCGGTCTGCACTTCCATGAAGCGGTCGTAGCGCTCGTTCACGTCGTCCTGATCGACGTGATCTGGGAGATCGCGCGAGGGCGCGCCTTCGACGTTCTCGTATTTGAACACGCCGGCGCGATCGATCTCGGCTGCTTCGATGAAATCGAGCAGGGTTTCGAAATCGTCTTCGGTTTCGCCGGGGAAGCCGACGATGAAGCTGGACCGGATAGTGAGATCGGGACAGATCGCGCGCCACTTTTTGATGCGGTCGAGCACTTTGTCCTGATTGGCGGGGCGGCGCATGGCCTTCAGCACCGCGGGCGCGGCGTGCTGGAACGGAATGTCGAGATAAGGAAGCACTTTGCCTTCGGCCATCAGGCCAACGACGTCATCGACGTGCGGATAGGGATAGACGTAGTGCAAGCGCGTCCACACGCCGAGTTCGCCCAACTCCTTGCAGAGATCGTAGAATTTGGCGCGGACCATGCGGTCCTTCCACTTGCTCTCGGCGTATTTCACGTCGACGCCGTAGGCGCTGGTGTCTTGTGAGATCACCAGCAATTCCTTGACGCCGGCCTTCACCAATGACTCCGCTTCCTTCAACACGGCGTTGGCGGGGCGCGAGACCAGATCGCCGCGTATGCTCGGAATGATGCAGAACGAGCAGCGATTGTTACAGCCTTCGGAAATTTTCAGATAGGCGTAGTGGCGGGGCGTGAGGCGGAAGCCGCCTTCGGGGACGAGATCGAGTTTCGGATCGTGCGCTTGCGGCAGATGCGCGTGCACGGCCGAGACCACCGCTTCGTATTGATGCGGACCGGTGATCTCGAGCACTTTCGGATGCGTGTCGCGGATCAGCGCTTCCTCTTTGCCGAGGCAGCCGGTGACGATGACCTTGCCGTTTTCGGCGATGGCCTCGCCGATCGCATCCAGGCTTTCGGCCTTGGCGCTGTCGAGGAAGCCGCAGGTGTTGACGACGACGAGATCGGCGCCCTCGTAAGAGCCGCTGAGCTGATAACCTTCGGAGCGCAGGCGGGTGATGATGCGCTCGCTGTCGACGAGCGCCTTGGGGCAACCGAGCGAAACGATGCCGACGGTGGGGGATTTTGTCATAGCGCCAGCCTCACGCCGATTGCCGCGGCGGCCGCGCATAGTTTCTCGTCCTTGCTGGCGAGTTCAAGGCCGGTGCGCTGGGAAAGTTCGAGATAGGCGGCATCGTAAGCGGTGAGACTATGGGCTTGGGCGAGGAGGAACGTCTCGCGCCACGCGCGCTCCGTCGCCTCCGTGTCGATGGTGATCGGCAGCAGCGCGAGGTCGGCCAGATGCCCAGCTGCATCCGCCTCGCTTATGCGCGCCTTCCGAATGCCCGCGATCAGAAGGTTGGACATCTCCCAGCGCCAGAGCGCAGGCGCGTGGCCGCCTGTGTCTCGGACGCGCGCCAGGAGACTGTCCGTCTCGGGTGTCGCCTCGTCTGCGAAGAGCCAGCACGCCGCTGCTGAAGCATCGATGACAACGCCCACAACTAGTACTTGCGTCCTTCGTCGCGCAACGACTTCCAGCCGCCAGGCCCGGCTGTGACGCCCTTGCGGCGCTCCTTTAGCCTGGCGATCGCGGCGTCGACTTCTTGCAGCGACGCGGCCTCGGCTTTAACCAGCCGGGCGATGGGCTTGCCGTGGCGCGTGATGACGACGTCCTCACCCTGTTCGACCTTGTCGAGCAGGGCGGAAAGCTGGGTCTTGGCTTCGAAGGCGCCGACTTTGATCATGCGCTGAGTATAGACCAGAAATATAGACTAGTCAAACAAACAGACCAGAACTAGGCGCTTTTCTCGATCAGGTCCCTCATTCTGCGAATGACTTGCAATAACCGAAGCCTGGCGCTAAATTTGCTGCTGTTGCGACTTAGTCGCCGGAAATGGCTTTGCTTTCAGAGAAGTGCGGGATGTACGTCTGCAATTGTAACGGCGTGACTCGGGCGGAAGTGGACGAAGCCATTTCCGCTGGCGCGCAGGGACCGACGGACGTGCTCGCCCATCATGGCTGCGAGCCCTGCTGCGGCCGCTGCCTGCCCGAGATCGCCGAAAGCATTTCTTGCGGCGGGATGGCCGGAACCCGGAGCCTCGTCGCAGCGGAGTAACGCGCGATGAAGGGCGAAGCCGAAATCATCAAGAAGCTCAATCAGATTCTGACCAACGAGCTTACCTCGATCAATCAATACTTCCTGCACGCGCGGCTCTACGAGAACGAGGGCTATGGGCGCCTCGGCAAGAAGACCTACGAAGAATCGATCGAGGAGATGAAGCACGCCGACAGAATCGTGAAGCGCGTGCTGTTGCTCGAAGGCCTGCCCAATCTGCAGGCGCTCAACAAATTGCAGATCGGCACCACCGTCGAGGAGCGGCTCAACGCCGATCTCAACGCGGAGCGCACCGGCCATGCGGCGCTCAAGGAAGGCATCGCCCTCTGCGAGGAGAAGAAGGATTACGTCTCGCGCGATCTGCTCACCGAAATCCTCGACGACACCGAAGAGCACATCGACTTCCTCGAAACCCAACTCGCCGTCATCGCCCAGATCGGCGTGCAGAATTATCTGCAGAGCCAGTATGAGTTGGACGCGGGATAGCCCTGCTCTGAGGACCGCCGACGTCCAGCCGGCACGGCTCGCTGCTACCGGCAAACGCAGGCGCTTGTTCGATTCAGCGCAATGCCGGCTGGAAGCCGGCGGTCCTCGGAGATTCATTCGGGTGGTGCTGGCGTCTCGTGCCCACGCCGGATATCCTCCGCGCTTGGGCGAGGGTTGGCGTGGCGGACGTCTTCATCAGCTACAAGCGCGAGGAGCGCCAGGCGGTCGAGCGTTTGGCGCTGGAGCTGCGCAAGCTCAACCTCGACGTCTGGTTCGATGCGAGCCTCAATGCCGGCGAAGCTTTTTCCGACGAGATCGACCGCGAAGCGCACGCGGCGAAGGCGATCCTGGTCTGCTGGTCGCCGACGGCGCGCGAGTCGCAATGGGTCAAGTCAGAAGCGCTGATCGGCTTCGAACAGCGCAAGCTCGCCGCCTGCTATGTCGCTGGCCCGGACGGCTTCTATCCGCCGACGCCGTTCAACTCGATCCACGCCGAGGATTTGCGCGCCTGGGTGGCGGCGCCCTCGAACACCCATGCCGGCTTCAAGAGCGTGCTGCGCCGCATCGGCGCCTTGTGCGGGCGCGCCGATATCGAAAGCTACGGCGCGCTCGACGTGCAGGCGCCCGCCTCGGTGCTGCGCGCATGGATCGAGCGCCACCAATCGAGCCCGCTGTTCATGGTCGTCGACGCTTTGCTGAGTGCGCGCGACGCGGAGGAGGCGGACCGCGCCCGGCTCGAACAAGAAGCCCGCGAGCGCAGGGCGCGGGAAGAGGCGGAACGGCAAGCGCGCGAGGCGGCGGCGCGGCGCGCGAGAGAAGAGCAAGAGCGTCGCGAGCGGGCCGAGCGAGAAGAACGCGCGCGTCAGCAGGAAGCGGAGACCGCCCGCGATGAAGAGGCCGGGCGCCTCAGGCGGCGAACCGGCTTGATCGTCGGCGGCTGCATAGTGGCGGCCGTCGCCGTTGCGCTCATGGTTGGCGCGCGGCAGGTGGATTGGCCAACAACTGCGCCACAACAGCAGGAGCCGGCGGCGACAGCGATTGAGCCTGCCATGACCTTGATCGCCGGATCGCCAACGGATCTTGCACCGCTGACGGCGTTCAAGGACTGCGCCGAGTGCCCTGACATGATCGCCATCCCCGGTCAATCGTTTGCGGCCGGGCGCTTCGAAGTGACGTTCGAGGATTGGGACGCCTGCGTCGCGGGCGGCGGCTGCAACGGCTACGGGCCGGGCGACGAAGGCTGGGGGCGTGCCCATCGCCCGGTGATCAATGTCAGCTGGGACGACGCGCAGACTTACGTGCAGTGGCTGAGCCAGCGCACGGGACAGACTTATCGCTTGTTGACCGAAGCGGAGTGGGAGATCGCCGCGCGCGCCCGCTCGACGACGGACTATTCCTGGGGCGACGATCCGCCCGTCTGCGATCAGACCGCGCGCAATGGTGCGAACTTCTTGTACTGCCCGTATTCACGTACAACGCCGCGCGGCTCCTTCCAGCCGAACGCGTTCGGCCTCTACGACGTTCACGGCAATGTCTGGGAATGGGTGGAGGATTGTTACGATCCCGATTGCTCGATCCGGGTGTACCGTGGCGGCTCTTGGGTCAACTACCCTCAGGTCCTCCGTTCCGCGGGCCGGGGCGGGAACGCCCCGTCGGTCCGGGGCAACGACGTAGGTTTCCGTGTCGCCAGAACGCTTTGAACTATTGATCATTTACCCATTGAACCATTGAAAACGTGGCAAAGGTTTGCGTCGGGGCAGGGGGCTTTGGCCTCCGGCTGCGATTTGTACAGAAGGTCTCCGAGGACCGCCGGCTTCTAGCCGGCACGGCTCGATGCTGCCGAAACGCCTGTTCGACCTGACTCAACGCCGGCTGGAAGCCGGCGGTCCTCGGAGATTCACTTTCGCACGTTGTCGTCAAACGAACCACCGATTGCCGGCTGGAAGCCGGCGGTCCTCGCCTGTGGCCAAACGGGACGTCGCGTCAGCGCTGATACTGAATGAAGCCGCGGTGGCGCGCGAGTTTGTCGTAGAGTGCGCGGGCGGTGGCGTTGTTTTCGTGGGTCAGCCAATAGACGCGCTCGCAGCCGCGTTCGTCGGCCAGCGCATAGAGCGCTTCGATCAGAGCGCGGGCGACGCCGCGGCCGCGCGCCTCCGGGGCGACGAACAAGTCCTCCAGATAACAAAAATCGCCGATCGCCCAGGTGCCCCGGTGAAACACGAGGTGTGCGAAGCCGATCAGACTGCCGTCATCATCTTCCGCCACCAAGGCAATCACCGGCTCGCTGGAATCGTGAAACCGCGCCCAAGTGGTGTCGGTGACGCGCTGCGGCAGGTCCGACTCGTAGAATTCCAGATAGCCGGCCCAAAGCGGCGCCCAGGCGGCGCGATCTTCCAGGCGCGATTGGCGTATCGCGACGCCCGCGCTCACGCCTTGGCCATGGCGCGATCGAGATTGTCGCCGATGGCGTCGAGGAAGCCTTCGGTGGTGAGCCAGGTCTGGGTGTCGCCGACCAGCACGGCGAGGTCCTTGGTCATCTGGCCGGATTCCACCGTATCGATGACGATCTTCTCCAACAGGTTGGCGTAATCGATGAGCTTCTGGTTGTTGTCGAGCTTGCCGCGATGGGCGAGGCCGCGCGTCCAGGCGAAAATCGAGGCGACCGAATTGGTCGAGGTCGGCTCGCCCTTCTGATGCTGGCGATAATGGCGGGTCACCGTGCCGTGGGCGGCTTCCGCTTCCATGGTCTTGCCGTCGGGCGTGAGCAGCACGCTCGTCATCAGGCCGAGCGAGCCGAAGCCCTGGGCGACGGTGTCGGACTGCACGTCGCCGTCGTAGTTCTTGCAGGCCCAGACGAAGCCGCCCGACCATTTCAGCGCCGAGGCCACCATGTCGTCGATGAGGCGGTGTTCGTACGTGATCTTCGCCGCCTTGAACTGATCGGCGAACTCCTTCTCGAACACCTCCTGGAACAGGTCCTTGAAGCGCCCGTCATAGGCTTTCAGGATCGTGTTCTTGGTCGAGAGATAGACCGGCCAACCCTTCATCAGCCCGTACATGAAGGAGGAGCGCGCGAATTCGCGGATCGAGTCGTCGAGATTATACATCGCCATGGCGACGCCCGAGCCCGGGGCGTCGAACACTTCGTGCTCGATCGCCTGTCCGTCTTCGCCGACGAACTTGATGGTGAGCTTGCCCTTGCCGGGAAATTTGAAATCGGTGGCGCGATATTGATCGCCGAAGGCGTGGCGGCCGACGACGATGGGCTGCGTCCAGCCCGGCACCAGGCGCGGCACGTTCTTGCAGATGATCGGCTCGCGGAAGATGACGCCGCCCAGAATGTTGCGGATGGTGCCGT
>LWDN01000011.1:0-3959 GCA_002083515.1 Proteobacteria bacterium HN_bin10 | reverse complement strand
CGCGCTTCGTCGGGGGTGATGGTCGCGCACTTCACGCCGACGCCGTATTGCTTGATCGCCTTGGCGGCGTCGACGGTGACCTGATCCTCAGTGGCGTCGCGATGTTCGACGCCGAGATCGAAGTATTTGAGATCGATATCGAGATAGGGGTGGATCAGACGATCCTTGATCAGGGCCCAGATGATGCGGGTCATCTCGTCGCCGTCGAGTTCGACGACGGGGTTGTCCACTTTGATCTTGGCCATGCGTTAGCGTCCTTGATGATTGCGCGGGCGTCCTAGCAGGTCGGTTGGCGTCGATCACCCCCTTCCGTAAGATGGCGGCCAAATGACCCGCGCCCCGAACATGCCCCCGCCGATCGAGGATGCTTGGCCCGCGATCTGCCTGGTGCGGCCGCAGATGGGCGAGAACATCGGCGCGGTCGCGCGGGTGATGCTGAACTTCGGCCTGGTGTCGTTGCGTCTGGTGGCGCCGCGCGACCGCTGGCCCAATCCCAAGGCCGAGATCGTGGCGGTCGGCGCCAATACGGTGCTGAAGGGCGCCAAGGTCGAGTGGCGGCTTGAAGACGCGTTGGCGGACGCGACCCTGGTCGTCGCCGCGACCGCGCGGCCGCGCGAACTGGAAAAGCCCGTCTGGGGCGCGCGCGAGACGGCGGCGAAGTTGAAGGCGGCGACCGCAGCCGGCGAACGGCCGCTGGTGATGTTCGGTCCGGAGGCCTCCGGCATGGAAACCGACGAAGTCGCCAAGGCCGATGCGATCCTGACCCTGCCCGTCAATCCCGGCTTCGCCTCGCTCAATCTCGCCAATGCGGTGGCGGCCTTTGCTTATGCCTATGCCGAGGCGCGGCAGGAGCGCGACACGCCGTCCTGGTTCCGCGACAGCGAAAATCCGCCCGCCACGCAGGAAGAGCTCGAAGCCATGTTCCTGCATCTCGAGCGCGAACTGGAGCACGGCCGCTTCTTCCATCCGCTCGACAAGGCGCCGCTGATGAAACGCAATCTGCGCTCGATCTTTCTGCGCGCGCGGCTGACGCAGCAGGAGGCGCAGACCATGCGCGGCGTCATCAAGGCGCTGACTATCGGCCGCGGTGGGCGCAAGAAGGACGATCTGTAGCTAATCTCTTTTCTGGCGGCGGAGAACGGGTTATCCACCGGCCGCCGATGCCCAGAGCCAAACGCCGCGCCGCCGAACCGCAAGCCAGCGCCTCGCGCGATCTGGCGCCGTGGGGCGGCGAACGTGTCGACGTCGACCGCTTCTGGGCCGAGAGCTGGATTGATCTGCTCAATCGCCAGCAATGGCTGTCGAAGCGTTTGAAGCTCGACACCGCGCCGTGGCTGGTCGATCAGAACGCCGGCATCATCCAGTTCGAACGTAAGGACGGCGCGCAAGTGACAGCGCCGGTGCAGATCATCGGCGCCTGGAATCCGCGCACGCGGATTTTCCGCTGGGCCTGGGACCATCCGATGGTGGCGCAGCGCCTGCGCAATGACGCCGAGCGCACGCGCTGGTTCGGCGATAAGCACGGCCTCGAAGAACTGACGGTGAAGTCGCTCAGATTGGACGAACAGGACGCCTGGCGGCTGGCGGCGGTGGCGATGAAGGTGAACGGCAGTTACGGCGTCTACCGTGCGCCGACCGAGGGGCCGGTTATCTTCATGACTTTGGGCGAACCGAAGGTGCGGCGGTGACGGCGCCGTTTCAGTCGATTGTCGCCCACCTGCGCGGCGATCGCATGATCGACGAGGCCTATATAGGCAGCCAAGTCGAAGCGCATGCGCGCGCGGGCCATGCCGAAGCGGCGCAGCTGATGGCGGCGATCTGCGCTGTCGGCTATGGGCGGGCGCGCGATTGGAGGGAGGCGTTGGGTTGGCTCGCCGAAGCAGCCGAGCGCGGCAACGACTTGGCGCGCGGACAATTGCGCCTGCTCGCCAACGCAGGCGAGGAAGGAAGCGACTGGCGGGCGCTTGCCGCCAGCGTCGATGTCGCGGCCTGGACCGCGCCGCGTGCAGGGCGTGTTGTCAACGAGTGTCCATACATCGCCATGGTTGAGGATTTTCTCGATCCGCCGCTGTGTGCGTGGTTGATTGCACGGGCGGCGCCGCTGCAGAAACGATCGCAAGTCTATCACCCGGTGACCGGCAAGGCGGTCGAGGCTGACGCCCGCACCAACACCACGGCGACATTCCAGATCGTCGACCTCGATCTGCCGCTGGTGCTCATCCGCGAGCGAATCGCCAACACGATCGGCGTATCGGCCGCGCACTTCGAACGCACCTCGGTGTTTCGCTATCTGCCGGGTCAGGAGTTTTCGAGTCACGTCGACTTCCTGTCGCCGTCGCCGCAGCTCGACGCCGAGATTCGCGAGAAGGGCCAGCGGCCCTGGACGTTTCTGGTCTATCTCAACGACGGGTTCGAGGCCGGCGAAACCCATTTCCTCGACATCGATAAGAAATTCCGCGGACGCACAGGCGAGGCGCTCTATTTCCGCAATGTTGATGAGACCGGCGCGCCAGATCAGTTGACGACCCACGCCGGCGCCCCGCCGACGAGCGGCGAGAAGTGGCTCTTGTCACAGTTCATTCGCGATAAGCCGCAGCTGCCGGGCTAATTCGCATCGATTACGGGTGAGCGCTGAAGAGAGTCCGGCGCCCGCGCCCCGCGGCGCTTACTCCGCCGCGAGCGCCTGGGCGCGGCCGAGATCGACGCTGACCAATTGCGACACGCCTTGCTCTGGCATCGTCACGCCATAGAGCCGGTCCATGCGCGACATCGTCACCGGATTGTGGGTGATGACGATGAAGCGGGTGGTGGTGAGGCGCTTCATCTCGTCGAGCATGCGGCAAAAGCGGTCGACATTGGCGTCGTCGAGCGGGGCGTCGACTTCGTCCAAGACGCAAAGCGGCGCCGGATTGGCGAGAAAAACCGCAAAGATGAGCGCGGTCGCGGTCAGTGCCTGTTCGCCGCCCGAAAGCAGCGAAAGATTGGTGAGGCGCTTGCCCGGCGGCTCGGCGAAAATCTCCAAGCCGGCTTCGAGCGGGTCCTCGCTTTCGGTCAGCTTCAGATTGGCGCGCCCGCCTTCGAACAAGGTGGCGAAGAGTTGGGCGAAGTGCGCATCGACTTCCTCGAACGCGCGCAGGAGGCGTGCGCGACCTTCATTGTTGAGCGTTGTGATGGCGCGGCGGAGCTTGGCCACCGCTTGCGCCACGTCTTCCTTCTCGCGCGTCAGCGTGTCGATGCGCTCCTGCGCCTCCTGCAATTCTTCGTGCGCGCGCAGATTGACCGGGCCGGCGGCGTCACGCTCGGCCTTCAAGCGCTCGAGCCGGCGCTCGATCTCGTTGAGCGGCGCTGTGCCCAGCGCGCCGTTCACGAGATTGCCGGCGAGACCGGCGAGCTTCTCAGGGGCAACGCCCGCTTGCTCGTGCGCCTGCGTGGCGATATCAGCGACGCGGGCGGCATTGGCGGCGGCGTGGGCTTCGGCGCCGGCGCGGCGCTCGCGCGCATCGGCGTGGGCCTGTTCGAGCGAACGGGCGCGGTCGCCGGCGAGGCGTGCGGCGGTCTCAGCTTCGGCGACGCGGTCGCTGGCCTCGATGCGCCGCCGCTCGGCGGCGCCGGCTTCCTCCATCAGCGTCTCGAGCTTGGCGCGTGCGACTTGCGGCGCGGCCTTGGCGGCGTCGCGGCGCTTTTCGATTTCGTACAATTCTCTCGATAGCGCCAAGAGGCGCGCGTCGGCGCTGTCAATGCGGGCGCGCCATTGCATGGTTTCGGCGTCGATATTCTTGCGCCGCGCTTCGCGCTGCGCCTTGTCGCGGACAATGCTTTGCGTCGCGGCGGCGGCTTCCGCGGCGGCGAGGCGGGCGGCGTCGACGGCGGCGCGGGCGGCGGCGATCGCGGCATCGAGCGACGCCGAGGCGCAACAGGCAAGGAAGTACGAGCCGCGCGAATATCAGCCGCGCAAGGAC
>LWDN01000010.1 GCA_002083515.1 Proteobacteria bacterium HN_bin10 | reverse complement strand
GATGGCCGGTGCCGAAGGCTTCGCTGGCTTCGATCCAGACTTTCGTGCGCCCGCCATGCTCGCGCGAAAGCGCATGCGCGCCGGCGACGACGAAGCGTCCAGCGCGCACCGCCGGCAAGCCTTCGAGCGACATCGCCACCCAATCGGCGGCCTTCACCTTCTTCTGTTTGAGATGAAGCTCCGGCGCGGCGGCGCCAACAATGGCTTCGACGCTCGCCGCATCTTGCTTGGTCGGTACGTACACTTCGATACGGAACTTGCCCGGCTTCTCCTCGAACCAGCTCACCGCATCGGCGGGCGAGGGATCGTGGCGATCCAACTCATCCGCCGCCGCGCGGATTTGAGTGAGCGTGCCGAGAGCGGTGAGGAGGAGCATGGACTTTAGGCGCTTTCTGTGCTAGCAAATTTGATAGCAAGAGGTGCGCTTGTGGCGCAAGTCATCGTACGAAACATTGAGGACGACGTGATCGAGCGGCTCAAGCTTAAGGCTGAGCTGCATGGCCGCTCGCTTGAGCAGGAGCTGCGAGAAATCCTCCGTGCGGCGGCGCCCCTGACGGTGGAGCAGAAGCTCGCGCTCGTCGACCGCGCGCACGCGATGACGAGCCGCCGAACTCAGCATGAAAACGCCGAGGACATCATTCGCGCCGACCGGGATTCGCGATGATCCTGATCGTCGACGCCAGTGTCGCCGTGAAGTTCGGTGTTTTCGAAGATGGCGCGGCGAACGCGCGGGCGCTGCTGTTGCGCGGCGCCTCGATCAAGGCGCCGGATTTGATGGCGGCGGAGGTTTCAAGCGCTTTGTGGCGCAAGGAAGTGCGCGGCGATCTCGATGAAGCCGAGCGGCGCTTGGCGCTCGCCGCCTCAATTGCCGCTTATGACGAACTCGCACCGTGCAAAGAGCTAGCCGACCGCGCGCTCGAACTCGCCGTATTGCTGAAGCATCCTGTCTACGATTGCTTCTACCTTGCTCTCGCGGAACGAGAGGAGGCGACGTTCGTCACTGCCGACGCGCGTCTGTTGGCGCGACTGCGTGATGCTGGCTGGGTGGGGAAGTTCGAGGCGCTGTGACAGCAATCCACTTCCCTGCGTCGCGTCTGCATTTTCTCAACGCTCCGCGTGTTGCGGACGTGCGGTTTTCGTGAGCCACTCACGGCAGTGGGTGATTGATGAGATCAAGCCGGTTATTTGCGATTCTGGCTGCAGCCTTTCTGGTGTTGTCTGGCTGTCAGCTGCCGCGAGAAACCTATCTTCTCAACAACAGCGGAGTCACGATTGGTGTCATCCGCTCCGAATCGTCTTGGCAAGACAATGCGGGCACAACATACTCGACTAGTTGGAAGGCGAATTGGTGGTGGCCATTCTTCATTCCTAATGGCGTCGGGAGGCGCATCAGAGCTGCGCACTGGGCAACGTGGTCGCCGGAGTTGCGGATTGGCCGATGCAAGGTGCGATACGAAGTGCCCATGCGCGACGACCTGTATGACAGCGAAGCTTGGCGAACGTTCATCAGATTTCACTATCACACGACTTTTCAGATTCAACCGGATGGCCTTATCTACCTAGTTGCAACTCAGACTGCCGACATTGATCGTCCAGCAGTGGTGAGTATCGAACCGTTCGTTGGAATTCAGCCGGTCGGCTTCCCAGTCGAACCTATCTCACGCGCCTGCGACTGACTCGAACTTGATCGTTGACTAAGCCGCGCTCGCCGGTACAACAAAGCTGTCGATCACGCGCTTTTCGCCGGCTTTCTCGAACGCCACGGTGAGCTTGTTGCCCTCGACGGCGCTGACGCGGCCGTAGCCGAACTTCTGGTGGAAAATGCGGTCGCCGCGTTTGTAGCTTGAATCCTCGCCGCCGCTGCGCGCCACAAGCCGCGCTTCGCCCTCGATCATCGGTGGTTTGCCCTGAAACGAACCGCGCTCCTGCGCGCGCCGCCAGCCCGGCGATTGATAGCTCGACGTGAACGGTTCCACCGCCATTTCGCGCACGCCCGGCGGCTGCATGCCATAGCCGGTCTCGCTCACCGCATCGACATGGGCCGGCGGCAATTCGTCGATGAAGCGCGACGGCAGCACTGTCTGCCAGCGGCCGTAGATCTGGCGGTTCGCTGCAAACGAGATGCGCGCGCTCTCGCGGGCGCGGGTAATGCCGACATAGGCAAGCCGGCGCTCCTCTTCCAAACCCTTCTCACCGCTCTCGTCGATCGAGCGCTGCGACGGAAACACCTGCTCCTCCCACCCTGGTAGGAACACCAGAGGAAATTCCAAACCCTTGGCTGCGTGCAGCGTCGAAAGCTGCACGTTCTCGCCGTCGCTCTCGCTCTCGATATCGAGCACCAAGGCCACATGTTCGAGATAGGCTTCCAGCGTGTCGTATTGGCCCATCGACTGGACCAATTCTTTCAAGTTCTCGAGCCGCGTCTGCGCTTGCGGGGATTTGTCGTTGCGCAGCATCTCGGTGTAGCCGCTCTCGTCGAGCACGATTTCGGCCAGCTCGACGTGTGAGATGGTTCGCGATTGTTCGCGCCAGCGATCGAGATCGTTCAGGAACGAGCGCAGCGCCGTGCGCGCCTTCAGCGGCAGGTCGTCGGTCAGGATCAACTCGCGCGCGGCGCCGACCAGAGTGCGGAAGCGCGTGGCCCCGCCCGGCGCCTCCGGCTGCTCGGTGACGACTTCGCCGGTGATGGAATCGAAGAGGGGGCCGTTGTCGGTGACGAAGCGCACCGCTGGCTTACCCGCATGCGCGTGCAGCTTCTGCACCGTGCCTTCGCCGACGCCGCGCTTAGGCTGATTGACGATGCGTTCGAAGGCGAGGTCGTCGTCCTCGGAGCGGATGAGCCGCAGATAGGCGTGCACGTCGCGCACTTCGGCGCGCTCGAAGAAGCGCGGTCCGCCGATGACCTTGTAGGGTATGCGCAGCATCAGGAAGCGTTCTTCGAACGCGCGCATCTGCCACGCCGCGCGCACGAGCACGGCGATGTCGGAATAGCCCCTCCTCCCTTGCGGAGGAGGGGGTGGGGAGGAGGGGCGTTCCGTCACGCCGGCGCCCGACGTGATTGCGCGCCCCTCACCCCCTTGCCCCCTCTCCGCAAGGGAGAGGGGGATTTGTCCGCGCACCCAGTCCTCTATGTCGTCCGCGATCAGCCGCGCTTCGGCTTCCCCGTCCCAGACGCCGCGCACTTTCACGCGATTGCCGAGATCGTCGTCGGTGAACAGCGTCTTGCCGAGGCGCGAGCGATTGTTGGCGATGAGATGCGACGCGGCGGCGAGAATGTGCCCGGTCGAGCGATAATTGCGCTCCAGCCGGATCACTTGCGCGCCCGGGAAATCGTGCTCGAAGCGCAGGATGTTATCGACCTCGGCGCCGCGCCAGCCATAGATCGACTGATCGTCGTCGCCGACCACGCACAAATTCTTGCGCGCCTGCGCCAGCAGCCTGAGCCACAAATATTGCGCGACGTTGGTGTCCTGATACTCGTCCACCATCAGGTGGCTCAATTTGCGATGATACGTCTCCAGCACGTCGGGATGGCGCTGGAAGATATCGATCATGTGCATCAGCAGATCGCCGAAATCGCACGCGTTCAGGATTTTCAGCCGCGCCTGATAGATGGCGTAGAGCTTGACGCCGGCGCCGTCGGCGAATTGAAACGCCTCGTTCTTCGGAACTTTCTCCGGCGTCAGCGCCTTGTTCTTCCATCCGTCGATCACGCCCGCGAGTTGGCGTCCCGGCCAGCGTTTTTCGTCGATGCCTTCGGCGTCGATGATCTGCTTGAGCAATCGAATCTGATCGTCGGTGTCGAGGATGGTGAAGTTGTTTTTGAGGCCGACGAGTTCGGCATGCGTGCGCAGCATGCGCGCGCTGATAGAGTGGAAGGTGCCGAGCCAGGGCAAGCCGCCGCCGCCGGGGCCGAGCAATTTCTCAACACGCTCGCGCATTTCGCGCGCGGCTTTGTTGGTGAAGGTGACGGCCAGCACCGACCACGGCTTTGCGCGGCCCGTCGTCAGCAAGTGCGCAAGCCGCGTCGTCAACACACGCGTCTTGCCGGTGCCGGCGCCGGCCAGCACCAGCACCGGCCCGTCGAGCGCCTCCACCGCCGCGCGTTGCTCGGGATTGAGCGAGGCGAGGTAGGGCGCGGTCGCGGCGGCGCGCTGGGAGATGGGCAAGGAGTCGTCGGACACGGTGGAGACCATACTAGCTGCTTCGTCCGCGCACGAAACAGGAACGCACAATGGCGCTTGACTCATGAGTAAGTGTATACTAACCGTTAGTGATGGCTTACGAATTGGCGTTGAGTTCGCTCTCCGATCCGACCCGCCGGGCGGTGTTCGAGCGGCTGCGGACGGGGCCAATGGGCGTCGCTGAGATCGCCTCGGGCTTGCCGGTCAGCCGGCCCGCGGTGTCGCAACATCTCAAGGTTTTGAAAGAGGCCGGGCTCGTCGTCGACGAGCCGCGCGGCACGGCGCGCATCTATCGCATCCATGCGGAAGGCCTGCGCGACTTGCGCGATTGGTTGGACAGCTTCTGGGACGATGCGCTCACGCGCTTCAAGGATCATGCGGAGAGGGACACATGAGCGTCATCGAAATAGCGCCGGTGGTGAAGACGATCGAGGTTCGCCGGTCGGCTGCCGATGCGTTCCGGCTGTTTGTGCATGAAATGGACAAATGGTGGCCGCTGGGCACGCATGCGCTATCGCCCGAAAACGGGACCAAGGCCGTGGCGGTCGCGGTGGATGCGCACGTGGGCGGGCGCGTGACCGAGCGCGGCGCGGACGGCCGCGAATTTCACTGGGGCGATGTGCTGGCGTACGAGCCCGGCCGGCGTTTCGCCATGACTTGGCAACTCGGCCGGGCTCGGGAGAAGTCCGGCGAGGTCGAGGTGACGTTCGAGCCCATCGGCGACGGCGCGTGCCGGATCACGCTCATCCACAGCGGTTGGGAGCGCATGGAGGACGGCGTTCGCATGCGTGAGGGCTACAACGTGGGGTGGACCGGCGTGTTCGAGCAGGCTTACGCCGCGTTCGCTGCGCAGGCGGTCTGAATTGCCGCCGGGAATACTGCATCCGAACCTCTCGCCCACACCCGGTCCCGCTGCTAGCTTCGCCCAGATTCCAGAGCTGGAGCGGAGCCCATGGCCGACGTCTTTCTGTCGTACTCGCGAGAAGATGCGGCGCGGGCCGAGCAGGTGGCGCGCGGGCTCGAGGCCGCCGGTCTGAAAGTGTTCTGGGACACCGAAATTCCGCCCGGCACGACCTGGGCCGATTACATCGAGGGCAAGCTCAATCAGTGCAAGGCGCTGATCGTCTTGTGGAGCGCGCATTCGACCAAGTCGCAATGGGTGCGCGAGGAAGCGCGCATGGGCCGCGACAAGGGCGTGCTCATTCCGGTGATGATTGACGCCTCGCAGCCGCCGTTCGGTTTCGGCGAAGTGCAGGCCGCTGATTTGTCGAACTGGAACGGCGAAGGCGACAATGCGAATTGGCGCCGCTTCGTCGATGCGGTGATGACCATCACCAAGACTGAGCGGCCGGCTGGCGCGCAGCCAGTGTTCAGCGCGCCGCCGCGGGCCGCGGCCCCGCCGCGCGTCGAGCCGAGTTCTGCGGCCGGCGCCAAATCCGGAGTCCCGGTTTGGGTTTGGGTGGCGGGCGCGGTGGTGGGCACCATCGTCGTGCTGGGCATCATCGGTTCGATGATGCCGTCACAGCCGACGCAAATCGCGGCGACAGATCCGGCGATGCAACAGCCGGTCATGAACCAGCCGCAACAACCGGTCGGCGACCAGAACCCGCAGCAGATCATCGTCGCGCAATTGCAGCAGGCGCAAGGCGCGCTGGCGCAACAGGGCTATCAGCAAGTGGGACAGCCGTTCAGCGGCGGGCTGCAGCCGGGGCAGACCTGGGACGTGCCGACGCAGATGCAGGTGGGTTACGAGTATCAGATCGTCGGCGTGTGCGATCGCGATTGCAGCGATCTCGATCTGCGTCTGTTCGACGGCAATGGCGGGCTGATTATCGAAGACACCGCCACCAGCAGCCGGCCGAATGTCGGTGTGATCCCGACGACGAGCGGCATGTTCACGGTGCAGGTGCACATGTATGCGTGCACGGTTGCGCCCTGTTATTACGCCGTCGCGCTCTACGCGCGTCCGCGCCAGTTCTAGTTCAGCCGGTTCTCCAGCACGAAGACGCGGACAGCGGACGCTAGCGAGGCTTCCGGCGCCTCCTTGCTGCGGCGCTCGTCGATCGAGGCGATCAGCACCGGCAGCGTCATCGATCGGTCACGCGCGATGCGTTCGAGCGCGGCCCAGAATTCAGCCTCTAACGCCAGCGACGTGCGATGGCCGGCAATCCGCATCGAACGTTTCTGCAGCGCACCTCTGGTGTCAGTCATCATCGTCGCCAATCTTGTGTCCGTCGAGCTTGCGCGCGGCGGCCTTCTGTTCGGCCTTGGTCTGGGTCCGCTCGCTGTTGGTGCGCCCGTGCGCGGCGCGGTTGGCGGCGGCCTCCGCCTCGGCTTGGGCGCGCGCCTTGAGCTTGCGCGCCCGCTTCAGGTTCACGATCTCGGCCATGCCCCATGATGTAGGCCGCTACCGGCTCGATGCAACCGATTTGCGGGCCCTTGGCGGTCTGTGACGGGATAGTAAGCCTAACCCGGTCCAATCATCTTTTCGGGCCGCACGATGGCGTCGAAATCGTCAGCCGGAATGCCGTCTTTGAGCGCTTCCTCGCGCAAAGTCGTGCCGTTCTTGTGCGCGGTCTTGGCGATCTTGGCGGCGCGGTCGTAGCCATACTTGGGCGCCAAAGCCGTCACCAGCATCAGCGAGCGCTCGAGCCCGGCCTTGATGTTGTCGAGCCTGGGTTCGATGCCGACGACGCAATTGTCGGTGAAGCTCACCGCAGCGTCCGCCAGCAGCCGCACGCTCTGCAGGAAGTTGTACGCCATCACCGGGTTGAACACGTTCAGCTCGAAATGGCCGCTGGCGCCGGCAAACGTGATCGCCGCGTGATTGCCGAACACCTGCACGCAGACTTGCGTCAGCGCTTCGCATTGGGTCGGGTTGACCTTGCCCGGCATGATCGAAGAGCCGGGCTCGTTTTCCGGCAGCATCAGCTCGCCCAGGCCCGAGCGCGGCCCGCTGCCCAGGAAACGGATGTCGTTGGCGATCTTGAACAGCGACGCCGCCACCGTGTTGATGGCGCCGTGGCTGAACACCATCGCGTCGTGAGCCGCCAGAGCCTCGAATTTGTTCGGCGCCGAGGTGAACTTCATCTGCGTGATGGCGGCGATGCGCTCGGCCACCTTCTCGGCAAAGCCAACCGGCGCGTTGAGACCGGTGCCGACCGCCGTGCCGCCCTGCGCCAATTGCATAAGCATCGGCATCGATTGCTGGATGCGGGCAATGCCGTTCTCGACCTGGGTGGCGTAGCCGGAGAATTCCTGACCGAGCGTGATCGGCGTTGCGTCCTGGGTGTGGGTGCGGCCGATCTTGATGATGTCCTTCCATGCCTGCGCCTTGTCGTTCAGCGCATTGCGCAGTTTGCCCAGGGCAGGCAGCAACCGATGCTCGATCTCCTCGGCGCAGGCGATGTGCATGGCGGTCGGGAACGTGTCGTTCGACGACTGACTCATGTTGACGTGGTCGTTGGGATGCACGGGCTTCTTCGAACCCATCTCGCCGCCCAGCATCTCGATGGCGCGGTTCGAGATCACTTCGTTGGCGTTCATGTTCGATTGCGTGCCGGAGCCGGTCTGCCACACCGCCAGCGGGAAGTGTGCGTTGAGCTTGCCTTCGATAACTTCCTGCGCCGCCTTGACGATGGTTTCGCCTACGTCCCGCTTCAGAACGCCCAGATCCATATTGGCTTCGGCGGCGGCGCGCTTGACGATGCCGAGCGCACGCACGATCGGCGCCGGCATTTTTTCTTCGCCGATTTTGAAGTTCTGCAGCGAGCGTTGCGCCTGCGCGCCCCAATATTTGTCGGCCTCGACCTGGATCGGGCCAAAGGTGTCGGTTTCCGTGCGCGTCGCCATGGGTGTGCCGCCTTGAGGAATCTGTTCCTCAGGGGATATGGGCGCCGATGGTGGCGATCAAGTCAGAAGCCGCTGAAGCCCAGCAAACCCCAATCCCACAAGGTGACAGCCAGCGCGCCGAACACAGCGATGCAAGCGCCGGCGCGGACCCATCTGAGCCAACTCCAGTCCTTCGGCCGGGCGATGGTGAGCGCGGCCAATAGCGCGATGGGCGTCGCTGCGGCCGCGGCCGCCAACAGCCAGCAGGCGATCGGGAAAAGCTGCCCCGGATAGTCGAACAACACCGCGCCTTGGTCCGGTCCCAGCCACGGCGCCAGCGCCGCGATCAGCACCACGAATGCTATCAGCCAAACCAAGCACAGCGCGTCGAAGCTGAGCGCGCCCAAGCTCTCCTTGCGCGCGATCGCGCGGCGAATGCCCGCGATCACGCCCCACAGCGCCAGCACCCACCCGAGCAGGCCGATCAGGCCCAGCCAGCTCGCCGACTTGAAGAAACCGATGCGGTCGGCGGGGCCGAGCCCGTAAGCGTCGAACAGGCGCATCTGGCCATCGACGCTGCGGAAGGCGATGCGCGATTGGCCGTCAAAGCTGCGATAGAGGCCGTCGCCGAGCGGATAGAAGCGCCGCGCGTCGCCGCCGCCGGAGACGATGATGTCGCCATCTTCCGCGGCCGCCACTTCGATGCCGCCGATGATGCCGAAGAGAGCGCGTTCGGTGTGCACGAAGGGGCGGCGCAGGCCGAGATAGGTTCCGGCGTATTGCGCCGACTCGGTGGCCGGCACTTCTGCACGCGCCGGCGCGGCTGCGGGAAAGAACTCGGCGAAGAAGGCCTCCGCGATCGAAGCCGGCGCGCGCGTCTGCGCCGCCGAATTGATGGTGACGAAGACGCCGACGCCAAGCTCGCGGCTCACCAGCATTTCCGAGTGCTGATAGATGGTGTCGCCGCCGTGGCCAAAGGCCCAGCGACCGTCGCCGAGATCGAAACTCATGAAACCGTGCCGCCAAGCCCCAAGGCGGTCGTCGTTGACGAAAATCACGGTGTTCAGCGCGCGCGCCGTCTCTTCGCGCAACACGCCCGCCGCCGCCATGATCTTTGGATCGAGCAGGGCCTGCATGTAACGCGCCATTTCGGCGGCGCTTGCTGACATGCCGCCGGCTGGGCCGATCTGGATGATGTATTCGAACTGCGCCGGCGCCATGCGGCCCGCTTCCATGCGGAAGCCATCGGAAATGCGCGCCGCCGCATCGGCGCTTGCCGGCGCCGGCAATCCGTTGCTCGCGGCAATCTCCGGCGAATAGATTTCGCGATAGGTGGCCGTCGCCATGCCGAGCGGGCGTAGAATGCGCGTCTCGGCATAGGTCGGCCAATCCATGTCGCTCTCGTGCTCGACGATCGCGCCGGCCAGCGCCGCGCCATAGTTGGAGTACACGGAAAGCGCGCCCGGCGGTCTGACGCGATGCACGCGGTAGCGCACGAGATAATCCTGCAAGGACGACGTTCGCTCGGGCCTGTTGGTGAACAGATGCCCCAAGGCGCTGTCCTCGAAGCCGGCCGAATGCGTCATCAAGTGGCGGATCAGAATGGGCTGGTCGAAGCCTTCGTCCGGAATTTGCAACGCCTCGGGCAAATGCGCGTTGACGGGGTCGTCGAGCGTCAATTCTCCCGCCTCGACCAATTGCATGATCGCGATCCAAGTGAAGGTCTTTGAGATCGAGCCGATGCGGAACATCGTGTCCGCATCGGCGGCGCGATCGGCGCCGGCGCGGCCGTAACCGCGCGCCATCACCAGCCCGTTCAAGTCGACAACCGAAGCGGAGGCGCCGACAATGCGGTCATCGAGCAGGGCCTCGCGCACCGCGCCGCTCATGAAGGCCTCCACCCGCGCCCGATCCAGAGCCGAAGGCGGCGGCGTCTCGGTTTGCGCCCAGGCCCCCAGTGCTTGAACCGCCCACAGCAATCCCGCGCCGATCAAGGTTGTCACGCGCCGCATGGATTCCCCCTATGATCCGGCCTTGGGCCTGAGCCATAACACGCGCATGGACAGCGCTGGGTCAAGCCTAACCGGCCGGGGAAAGGTGCGCGCCCGCGAAATCGCCGGCGGCGTGGAGCTGGCTATCGACGGCGTCACCACCCAGGCGCGCTATTACAAGCCGCTGGTCTATGAATTCTTCCGCAAGGAGTTTCTCATTCGGCCGAAGGGCGGGGAGTTCGACGTTGAGCTGGTCATGGAATATGTCGGCGAAACGCCGCGCCTCGATCTCGACAATCTGGCCAAGGCGCTGCTCGATGCGCTGAAGGGGTATGTGTTCTACGACGACAGCCAGATCGCGCGGCTCCTGTGTGAGCGCCGCGTTGGCGAGCGGGATCGGATCAGCGTGCGCGCGGTGCGTCGTGGCGTGGTAGAGTGAACCCATGCCATTCCGACTCGTCTTTCTCGGCATGCTGGGCTCGGGCAAGAGCTATGTCGCACGCGAAGCCGCGCGGCTGACGGGCGGCATTGTGCTGCCCTTCGCGAAGGACGTGTATCGCCTCAGCGAGGCGGTCCTTGGGCGCGCGGTCGACAAGAAGATTCAATCCGATCGTGCGCTGCTGAAAACCATCGGCACGGCGTGGGGCAGGGAGGGTCGCGACGATGTCGATCCGGCGCTGCAAACGAAGCTCGCCAAACTCTGGCCGCGGCGGCACGGCTATGCCGACATCTGGGTCGATAGTTTCGTGCGCTACGCCGAAGCGCAGCCCGACGCGCACATCTTCAACGACGACACGCGTTTTCCGAACGAACTCTGCCGCACTGTTGGCCTCGGTTTTCTGCCGTTCTATGTCGGCGTCTCGGAAGCGACGCGGGCCGAACGCCTCAAATTGCGTGGCGAAGCGGTGGCGGCGGATGCCTATGCGCATCCCTCCGAAATCATGAACACGACACTTAGCACCATCGCGCTCGACCAAAATCTGGCGCCGATCGTCTGGAACGACGACGCGCCAGCGCCCAAGCGTGATTGGATCGTGTCGCAAGAGATGTTCTTCGGGTGGCTCCGAAGCGGCGACCAAAATGCGCTTGCGGATTTCGCTCGGCGATCGCCGCCGCAAGAACTGTGCGAATGGGCGCGCGCCGAGCCGTGGCGTACGCCCTAATGCTCACCACGTCTTGCGCAGGCTGATCTGAACGACGCGCCCGAGCGGCGTGAGATAGCCTTCCTGATAGGCGCTTGGCGTCAGGCCGGCGCTGTCGCGGACTTCGACAACGCTGTCGGTCAGATTGTCGGCGATGAGCGAAAGGCGCACGCCGCGGAGCCACGGGGCGTCCGCGATCAGTTCCGGCCTGGAGTCGAAATTGACGAAGGCGCGGGCGTTGATGGTCCAGCGATCGGAGAAATCGAGTTCGCCGCCGCTCGCGACCGGGATGACGTAGCCATCTCTCCAGCCGCCGTTAAGACGTAAACCGAAGCCGCGATAGAACACGCCGCCCTCGAACTCGATCGAACTTGCGGGCTCGCCGCCGCCATCGAGGCCGCCGCGGTCGAGCAAATCGATCGGCGTTTGCCCCGGCGCGAGCACTACCTCGTCCATCAAGCGCTGGCGATGGAACACCGATACATTCCAGCGCCCCGCGCCCGCCCGCTGACCGCCGCCCAGCTCGGGGCGGCGCTCAACGGCGGAGTTCTCGGGCGCGCTCGTGCGATCCTCGGTGGCTTCTGCGGCGGCGTCAGAGTGCGGCGGGCCATCGGACCTTCGGCCTCCGGCCTCCGCGGCGGGTTGTTGTCCGATCGCGTGCGAATAGCTGAAGCCCCAGCGGATGCTCTCGATGTCGCGCTGAGCGAGATTGATCGGCCTGGCGTCGACCGCGATGAGCGTGCCGCCAAGATCGCGCGTGAACCGGCTCGGGAATGCGGCTTCGGTTTCGGGCAAACCAATGGGCAATGCGGCGATAGCGTTGCTGGATTCGTTGCGCGCCCAGCTGAAGGAGAGATTGAACGCCCGCGACAAGGAAAGCGTGGTGTTGAACACGAGGTCATCGCGCTCTTCCACGCGCAGCGCCGGATTGCCGCCGCTGGTGCGGTCGATGATGACGGTCGCGCCGCTACCGACATCGAAAAAAGTGACGCCAGGCGTGGTGAGCGAGGGATCGCCGAGTTGCTGAAGAGATGGCGCGGCCTCGCTGTGTTCCGACTGAAGGGAAAAGCGCAGCGTCCGCATCGGCGACCAGGCGCCGCCAAAGCCGGTGCTCGATAGCGCCTCGAAGTCGCTCGGTTCGCCCCAGGATGCGGTGGCGTTGAGCGAAAAATCGCCGAACGCCTCACCGAATTCGTGACGCCGGCTTGTGATCGGCACGGTCAGCGTGAAGCGCGCGGAGGGTGTGGTGCGTTCGAGGTCGGCCGGTGCGGCGCTCGATGACGAACTCTCGATGGTGCGCTGCTCAACGCCGGCGCGGAAGGCGGTCCGCAGCGGTCCGCCGGGAAGATCGAAAGGGATGCCGCTGATATTGCCGGTGGCGTCGAAGAGCGTTTGCTCCGACTGCGTGCGCGACGGCGCCAAAGTGTCGGTCGTCGCGCTTTCTTGCCGGCTGAAGTCGGCTGTCGCCGTCGCGGTCCACTGCCATCCTGCATAAGAGCCGTCGAGGCCGGCGACGCCGCGCACGGTTTGATTTTCGCTTTCACGCTCGCGCAGGGCCGAAAAACTATCGCGGCCAAGCAAGCTTTCTTGCTCAGAACTGTCGAGGCGCAGATTAATGTTGCCGGTGACCTGCTCGCTCAGCGCGCGGGCGAACGTCGCGCTCGCCCGCCACGTTGATGACTCGGGCGCCAGCGTTCGAAATTCACGTTCGTCCGGGCCGGAAGACGGCGCGGCGATGCCGCGCTCCAATTCGGTGATCGAACTGGCGGTCTCGTATGCTGCGCTGAGCGCGCGGCGATCGCCGCCATCGATCTCGGTTGACCCGCCTTCAATGCGGGCGTTGCTGCGGGCGTCGGTGTCCGCGACGCCGGCGCCAGCCTCGGCTGAGCTGGCTGCGTAGCGGCGCTCCAAAACCAGATTCACGACGCGTTGATCGGGCGAATATCCGTATTGAAGCGACAATTGCTCGTCGAACACCTCGACGCGGCTGATCGCGTCCGCCGGAAGATCGCGGATTTCCTGCAATCCGCTGATGCGGCGGCCATTGACGAGAACAATCGGAAAGCCGCCGCCGCGCACCGAAGCCGAACCTGTCTGCGGCGCGATCGCCGCCAGAATCTGAAACACCGATGTCGCGCCGTAGGAACGCACATCGGCGGCGCTGAACGTGCTTTCGGGCGGGATGTCGCTCGCTACACTGCCGCGCCGTTCGGCGTTGACCACGATCTCGTCTGTTTCGGTGTTCGTTTGCGCCAGGGCAGTTGGCGCGACGGCAAGAGCCGCGAGGAAGGGCGTTAAACAGCGTTTCGGCATGGAGGCGATCAAGGTGAGTTCAGTGCCTGCGATCTATGACAAAACCGCGACATAGAGCCGGGAGGCCGCCAGCGTATGCCAGCGTTGTTACAAACTGTGTCGTCATGGTCCAGGACGCATTCAGCTCCACTTCATAGGAGGAGCGAGCGCCTTCAGCGCTTCGATGCGTTCGCGCAATTCATCGACAAAGCCGTGATGTGAGCCGGTCCAGCTGAGCGGGTCGCCCACCACGGCTGTGGTGTTGAACGGCACCAGCAATTTGGCGTCCTTCGGCAGCGAGCGCCCGGCGCCTTGCAAATAGACAGGCGTTACCGTCGCGTCCGGGCAGAACTCAGCCAGCCGCGCCACCCCGGTTTTGAAACGCGCCATTTCCTCAGGCTCGCCGCGCGAGCCCTCGGGGAACACCACCAAGATTTCGCCGCGCGCCAACGCTTGCTTGGCGCCGGCGAGCACGTCCTCATGCCGGGAGGCGCCGCCGCGCTTGATCGGAATAATGCCGATGACGTTGCGCGAAAACCAGGAGCCGAAGCCGCCCTTGTCGAAATGGTCCGCCGCCGCCACCGGTCTGATCTTTGGCAGCAACTTCGACGGAAACAGACACAAAAGCACAATCGTGTCGACGTGGCTGTTGTGGTTGGCCGCGACGATTGCGGGGCCTTTGGTCGGCAATTTCTCCTTGCCGATGACGTCGAGCCCGAACAGCACGCGCGCGATCGGTCGCACGATCAGCATCAGTCCGTAACGGCGAATGGTCTGGAGCATCAAAAACGCTCAAGTGCAAAATAGGCCAGCAAATGGAAGTATACAGGCGCGGCGAAGGTCAGGCTGTCGAGCCGGTCCATGACGCCGCCGTGGCCGGGAATGAGGTGCGAGGTGTCCTTGACGCCGATGTCGCGCTTGATCGCGCTCATGGTGATATCGCCGAAGAAGCCGGCCACTGGCACGATTGCTCCCATGATCGCGGCGTGCAGCGGCGAGAGCGGTGTGAAATAGGGCGCGAGCAGGTAGAAAACGACGGCGCTCGTGATCCAGCCGCCGATGGCGCCTTCCCAGGTCTTGTTGGGCGACACGCGCGGCGTGATTTTCGTGCGCCCGAGCGCCTTGCCCCAGCAATACTGGGCGACGTCGTTGAATTGGGTGATGAAGATCAGCAGGAACACCAAGCCGGCGCCGCCGGCGGGCGCTTCGGCGTCGGGCACGCGCATCAGATAGGCGATGTAGCCGATATTGTAGACGCAAACGACCGTGCCCCAATGCACGATGCCAACCGTCGCGAGATAGCCCTCGGTGCGCCCGATCCAGGCCATTGCCGCCGCTGCAATGAGGAAGACGTAGACGGGCGTGAAGACCAGATAGATTTGGTAGGTGTCCTCGAACAGGCCGTCCGCGAAAATCAGTCCGTAGTTGAGAAACACCGAGAGATACGCCAACAACACGATCGGCCGGTCGTCCCGCCGCGTCGGCGCCAAAGTCAGATATTCCTTCAGAGCCAGGAACGAGATGAACGCGAACAGGATCGCGGTCGCCTGCCAGCCGAGCAGCAAGGCGCCGCCGACGAGGACCGCCATCACCCACCAGGAGCGCATCCGGGGGCCCAGATCGCTCCATTTGCCCGGCTGGGTGCGCGGCAGAATGAGCGCGGCGATGGTGCCAAGCACAAGCAGCGCCAATACGGCGACGAAGCCGAAGGTCAGCGGCGCCGCGACGACCTCCCAACCGAACAGCGGCAGCGTTATTTCCATGCCGCCATGTCGCCAGAAGGGGAGCGCGCGTCAATGAGTGAGCCGAAATCGTTTCGTGAAACGATGGCGCAGAACACGTTCGTGCACGTCGCCTTTGGCTTTTTGGCCATGGGGGCCTGGGCGGTCTTCGCCAATCGCCACCATCAGCTGCCCGACGCGCTCTTGGCGGGACTGGTGCAGGGGACAATCTCGGGAATGCTCACTCTCTTCCTCAAGAAATTTCTCGAATGGATGAGTGCTTATATGGACGGCCGGCGCGCTCGCCGGCATGCACCGGAGTTGGCCGGCGAGGGTCCCGGCCGTCCATATTGGCTTCAGCTGTTTTTGCCGCCGCTGATCACGGCGGCGACGATCCTCACCATCCTCTTCACTGCGCACACGCTTGCCGGCACGCCGGAAATACTCGCCACCATCGCCGTGCCGTTCACCGTGTCGACGACCTACGCCATCCTCTACAACCTTCGGCTATGGAGAGCCGCTCATGGTGGTTGAAGAAAACCGCCGCCCGATTTCGCAACGCGGTCATGGCTGGGCGAAGTGGCTGACGCGCGCGCTGGTCAAGAGCGGCGTGACGCCGAACTTCATTTCGTTCACCAGCATCGTCTTCGCCGCTTTTGGCGGGCTTTGCTTCTATGCCAGCGGCGTGAGCGAAGGCGGTGATCGCATCATGCTGCTGATCGGCGCCGCTTTGTTCTGTCAGCTGCGGCTGCTGGCCAACATGATGGACGGCATGGTCGCAGTGGAGGGCGGCAAGGGCGGGCCGGACGGCCCGATCTGGAACGAGTTGCCTGATCGCTTCGCAGACATCTTCATCATCGTTGGCGCCGGCTACGGCGTCGCCGCGACCGGCATGTTCGACGCCACGCTCGGCTGGGCGGCCGCGGTCGCCGCAGTGATGACCGCCTACGCGCGCGAAATCGGCAAGAGCGCGGGCGCACCCGCCGATTTTTCGGGTCCGATGGCCAAGCCGCATCGCATGTTCTGGCTGACGGTTGCGGCCTTGGTCTCGATCTTCGATCCGCAGATCGGACCCTGGACGGCGTGGGCGCTCGATTGGGGCTATGTCAACGACGACGGCAAGGGCGTGTTCATCGCCTTCGCGCTTTGGCTGGTGCTGCTCGGTTCGATCTTGACCACGCTGACGCGAACCGCGCGTGCATTGCGCTTCCTGCGGAAGCGCTGACGGAAACAGGACCGCGGGTCTTCAGACCCGCATCTCTCGACACGCCGAACCGTGCGGGTCTGAAGACCCGCGATCCTTTCACTTCTTCCGGAACGCGTCCAGGCTCACCACCGAAGAGTCACCAGCGGCGGGTGCGGGCGGCGCTTCGGCGACCGCTTCGCGTGGCGCCGGGTGACCGGCGTCGTCGCCAGAGGCCATGCGCGCTTCGTCGTTGTGGTGTTGCTCGAATTGCAGGCCGAACTTCACGCTCGGATCGAAGAAGCGGGTGATCGCCTTCAGCGGAATGGTGATTGGCTGCGGCTGGCCCGAGAATTTCAGGATGACGCGGAAGCGATCGGCATAAACTTCGAGATCCCAGAATTGGTGCTCGAGCACGATCGTCATTTCGTCGGGATAGCGCGCGCGCAGATGCTCGGGGATGATGACGCCCGGCGCGTGCGTGCGGAACGTGATGTAGAAATGATGCTTGCCCGGCAGACCGCGCGGGCTTGCCGCCTCTTGCAGTGCGGCGCGGACGACGCTCCTGAGCGCGTCCTGCATCAAGTTTTCGTATCCGATCATGTCGTCGGCCACGGCCGCCCCTCCTTGGCTCCCGGCTGAACCCTTACCGGCTCATTTCGGGCAGTCAATTGTTCATCCACAGGGCGCGAAAACATCAACGTTTCCAACGTCGGCTGGCGAAACGTTTGCGACGAGCTGCGTTCGCAGCCGCAATGCAATAAGTACGCCTCATGCGCTGCGGGCGTTCGCGCGATGCGCGAGACCGACGCGCGCCGCACGCCTTCAAACGTTTGCACCGAAACGGAAAATCGTCTGGCTCGCGATCCGCGAGAAGAAGTGCTGCGCCACTTCGCGCGACTCAGGCGCTTCTGTGGAAAACTTGGAGCGACTGCTGTTGCCGGGCGGCGTTGGGTCTTTGGCGCCAGCGTCAAAAAGAACCCGCAAAATCCCCGGCTTCTGTTGCCGGGCGGCGTTGGTTTCGTTTCGACGCCCGTTCGGCAACAGAAGTCCGGAAGAGTCCCGGACTTCTGTTGCCGGGCGTCCGGGGGCCCCGCCTAGTGATGCTACTCAGTAGGACTTAAGGTCGGAATTGCCCGCACTGCTTACGCAGCGAGAGCGAATTCCTCAGCGTTGTTGTCATTCGCAACTATGCTGTTTGGCCTATGACGGGACCACCCGAGCAAAAGCAGCAGCCTTCAACGTCCGTCGATCCTATTTCGGCCCCTCATGGACTGAATGAGGTCCTCCTTCGCTCTTCGAGCTTCGGAGCACAGCCTTCGCCGGCAAGGGCGGAGGGCGTAAGCCAGCCGAAGCGCTTCAGCGCGAAGGCTGGTGGAGCCGCCGGGCATCGCACCCGGGTCCGATCCGCCTATCTCTGCGCGTTTATCGCCATAGTCCGGTCGCCCGGACGAGTCGGAATATAGGGTGGGTAACGCGGCGGCGGAAGTTCTAAATCAGATCGCTGATCTTTACCGAGACTTCGGCGACAAACAGCGCAGTCAGCTTATCATCCGGCTCCGCGATCCGCACCAGACGCCAGCCTTTGCCTTCCGGCCCCTGGTGGACATGCGTGCGTCCAGACTCTGCTTCGATGACCCAGTACTCGCGCACGCCATAACTGGCGTAGAGCGCAGCCTTGTCCTTGAGGTCGTAGGCAAGCGACGTGTCGGCGATCTCGATGACCAGCAACGCATCAGGCCCTCGAACTTCAGCGGGTTCCAACTGCAATGGGTAGAGAAAAAGGTCAGGTTCGAGCCACACCGAGTCGTCGAGGCGCAATGTCGTGTCAGGGCCAATGCCCAAAGGGTCGGGCAAAGCCTTGGCGATGCAGCGCGTCAGCAGCGCCTTTAGTTTCGAGTGACGTGCGCCTTCCGAGCCCATGTCCAGCAGCTCTCCGTCAACGAGTTCGATCCGATTCGGCATGGGCAGGACGCCGGCGCCCTGCATCGCCAGCACTTGCGAGCCGGTGAAGCGGACTTTGCCGGGGCCGACGGCAATTGGACGGGGAGAGCCTTGGTCTGCCATCGAAACAACCTAGCACACTTTGTCTCGGCCTGCATCGCTCCGGCCGGGGACTCAATCTAGCCTCCCGGTTCGGAGGCGAACCCATGACCAAGAAGCTTGCAGCCGAATTCATCGGCACCTTCACTCTGGTGTTGTTTGGCTGCGGCGCTGCGGTGCTCGCGGGCTTCGGCGTCATCGGCCAGGAAGGCATTTCCTGGGCGTTCGGTCTCGCCATCGTCGCGATGGCCTATGGCATCGGCCCGGTCAGCGGCTGCCACGTGAACCCCGCCGTCAGCTTCGGCGCCTGGACCGCCGGGCGCATGGCGACCGGCGAGATGCTGGGCTATTGGGCGGCGCAATGCTTGGGCGCGGTGGTCGGCGCCGGCGTGCTGTTGCTGATCGCCTCTGGCGGCCCTGAGTATTCGCTCGCCGAAAACGGCCTCGGCCAGAACGGCTACGGCTTGCGCGACGCCGTCACCAACCAGGGTTCGCCCGGCGATTACAGCTTGATGTCGGGCGCGATCTTCGAAGTGGTCGCGACGTTCATTTTCGTCGTCGTCATTCTGGGCGTCACCCAGCGCAACGCCGCTTCGCAATTCGCCGGCCTCGCCATCGGCCTAACGTTGGTCCTCATCCACATTGTCGGCATCCAGATCACCGGTGTATCGGTGAACCCGGCCCGCTCGCTTGGGCCTGCGGTTTGGGTGCTGGGCGACGCGCTGATGCAGCTCTGGCTGTTCATCGTCGCGCCGATGGTGGGAGCGGGGCTCGCGGGATGGGCGTTCCGGGCGAGACTGTTGAGCGCCGACGAGAGCTGAGCCGGCTCAGCCGCCGGCCGATTGCCGCGTTGCTGTCGCTGAGCCTGGTTGCGTTGCTTGCCTATCTCTATGCGCCGACGCGCGCGCCGGACGTGCCGGCGCCGCTCGGCCGCGACTGCGTCGAGTTGCATCTCTATTCGAACGGCTTTCACAGCGACATCGGCGCGCCGGCGAGCATCTTTCCGGAGGATCATCCGTTCCGGCGCATGTATCCCGATGCCCAGAGTTTCCTGATCGGCTGGGGCGACCAGGCCTTCTACTACTCGCCGGGTACGGATCTGTGGCTGGGGCTCGACGCGCTCGTGCCGCCGAGCCCCAGCGTCTTCCACATCGCCTACAATGCCGGCCCTTCGAGCGCCTATCTCTCGCCGACCGAGGATGTGCCGGTGGCCATCAGCCACGAGGGCGCGCGCCGCTTCGTCGCCTTCATCGACCGCTTCCTGGTGCTCGACGAAGACGGCAATCCAATCAGGACCAGCGACGGCAAGGTGATCGGCCGCTCGGCCTTCTTGCGCTCGCGCGGATCGTTTCATTTGCTCCAGGTCTGCAACCAATGGATGGCGCGGGCGCTGCGCGCCGCCGGCGTCAACGTCAATGCCCGCGCCGCCTGGCTGGCCGGGCCGCTGGTGAAGCAGGTGCGGAGGACGGGGCGGGGCGGGTGCTCTGTTGTCTATCCCGACGCTTAAAATCGTCATCCCGGGCGAGCGAGGCGAGACCTGGGACCCAGGGGGTGACAGAACACCGGCGTTTGTTGCCCTGGGTCCCGGGTTCAATGCTTCGCATTGCCCCGGGATGACGAGTGAAGTTACGACCGAGTCGCCCCATATTGCGGTGAAATGAGCGCTCAGCCCGCCCCCATGCCGTCAGCGCCGCCTTCCCAGGCGGATGTCGCTTATCTCGGCCTGCTGGAGGACATCCTCGAAAACGGCGTCGATCGCGGCGACCGCACCGGCACCGGCACGCGCGGCGTCTTCGGCCGTCAGTTGCGCTTCGATCTGAGCGCCGGCTTCCCGCTGCTCACCACCAAGAAGCTGCACCTGAAGAGCATCATCCTCGAACTGCTCTGGTTTCTGCGCGGCGACTCGAACGTGCGCTGGCTGCAAGAGCAGGGCGTCACGATCTGGGACGAATGGGCCAACGAGCAGGGCGAGCTTGGCCCCGTCTACGGCAAGCAATGGCGGAGCTGGGAAACCAAGGACGGGCGCGTCATCGATCAGATCAAGAATGTCGTCGACAGCATCCGGAACAATCCGAATTCACGCCGCCATATCGTCTCGGCCTGGAACCCGGCCGACGTCGATCAGATGGCGCTGCCGCCGTGCCATTGCCTGTTTCAGTTCTTCGTCGCCGACGGCAAGCTGAGTTGCCAGCTTTACCAACGCAGCGCCGACGTGTTCCTCGGCGTGCCGTTCAACATCGCGTCCTACGCGCTGCTGACGCAAATGATGGCGCAGGTGACGGATCTGCAGCCCGGCGAATTCGTCCACACCTTCGGCGACGCGCATCTGTACCACAACCATTTCGAGCAGGCGCGACTGCAGTTGACGCGCACGCCGTACGCGCCGCCGACCATGGCGCTCAATCCCGAGCGCAAGGACATCTTCGCGTTCGAGTACGCGGACTTCAAACTGGAGGGCTATTCCGCGCACCCGGCGATCAGGGCGCCGATTGCGGTGTGATTGAATTGCACGGCCTTCGGTCGCACCCTCTCCCCGCGAGGGGAGAGGGCAGGGTGAGGGGGGCGATGACGTCTGATTTTGGCTGCGTCCGGTCTATCCGCGTGTCGCGTGATTGCATGCCGGTCGCCTCACCCTCACCCCGGCCCTCTCCCTCCAAATGGAGGAAGAGGGAGTGCAAGGCGCGATCACGGACGTGACTCCAAAACTCACCCTCGTCGTCGCCATCGCGAAGAATGGCGTCATTGGCGCCAATGGCGGGCTGCCGTGGCGGCTGTCATCGGACATGAAGCGCTTCAAGGCCGCGACCATGGGCAAGCCGGTGCTGATGGGGCGCAAGACCTGGGAGAGCCTGTCGAAGAAGCCACTGCCGGGGCGGCAGAATCTCATTCTCACGCGCGACCCAGATTTCAAGGCGGAGGGCGCCTGGGTTTATGCCGATCTCGCCGCCATGCTCGCGGCGGGGCGGGCGATGGCGCAAGCGGCTGGCGCGGAGGAGGCGTGCGTCATCGGCGGCGCGCAGCTCTACAATGCGGTGTTGCCGCAGGCCGATCGCATCGTGCTCACCGAACTCAATCTCTCGCCCAAGGGCGACGCCCGCCTCGATCTCGATCTCTCGCAATGGCGCGAAGTGAGCCGCGAGCACGTAGAGCGCGGCGAGAAGGATGATGCGGATTTTGTGGTCAGGGTGCTGGAACGCTAGACGGTTGGAGCGCGCGCTTCCAAGCGCGCAGACTTTTTTCGCCGCTGCACCAATGCGGGCCTGGAGGCCCGCGCTCCAACCTACTACTGTCGTCGCCATGTCCGATTTCGAACTCCTCGCCGCCGGCCTTCAGTTTCCCGAAGGTCCTATTCCTATGCCAGACGGCAGCGTCATCTTAGTGGAGATCAAACGGGGGACGCTGTCGCGGGTGTGGAACGGGAAGATCGAGGTGATCGCCAATCTTGGCGGCGGCCCCAACGGCGCTGCGTTTGGGCCGGATGGCGCCATCTATGTTTGCAACAATGGCGGCTTCGCCTGGCATGAGATCGCCGGGATCTACAACATCCCCGGCGACGCTGCGCCAGGCTACACGACCGGCCGCATCGAGCGGGTCGATCTCGCCACCGGAAAATTCGAGCGCTTGTATGAGAGCGTAGCCGGCGAGCGGCTCTCGGGCCCGAACGACATCGTGTTCGAAAGGTCCGGCGCCTTTTGGTTCACCGATCTCGGCAAATGGCGTCCGCGCGTGAAGGAGCGCGGCGGGCTCTATTACGCAAAACCCGATGGCTCGCTGGTGAAGGAAATTGCCTACGGGTCTGTGGGTCTGAACGGCGTCGGCCTCTCACCGGATGAACGCGTGGTCTACGCTGCTGAAACCGACACCGCGCGGCTTTGGGCCTTCGACGTGACCGGCGCTGGAGAGATAGCGCCGCCGCCGCCGGGCAATGTCGGGCGTTTCGTCTCCGGCCAGCCCCAGATGTGCCGCTTCGACAGCCTCGCTGTACAGGCCAACGGCGATGTCTGCGTCGCTACCATCGGCAATGGCGGCATCACTACGATAACGCCGGCCGGCGTCTCTTCGCACGTGGCGTTTCCCGATCCGCTGGTCACCAACATCGCTTTCGGCGGCGCCGATATGCGCGACGCCTACATCACGCTGTCCGCGACCGGCCAGTTGATCAAGACACGCTGGCCGGAGCCGGGGCTGAAGTTGAATTTCGCGCCGTATTGATTTCTTCCCCCGCTTGCGGGGGAGGAGTGGAGAGAAGAGAACAATGACCATCATCGTCCACCATCTGGAAGAAAGCCGCTCGCAGCGCATCTTGTGGCTCCTGGAGGAGCTCGGCGCCGCCTACGACGTGAAGCGCTATGGGCGCAATCCGCAGACGCGGCTGGCGCCGCCGGAGCTGAAGCAGGTGCATCCGCTCGGAAAGTCGCCGGTGATCGAGGTGAACGGCAAAGTGCTCGCGGAATCCGCCGCGATTATCGAATACCTCGCCGAGAACGAAGCGTTCGGCGCGCTGGCCGTGGCGCCGGGCGATGCCGCGCGCTTCGATTATCTCTATTGGCTGCACTTCGCCGAAGGCTCGGCCATGCTGCCGCTGCTGCTGAAGCTTTATGTCGGCATGCTGGGCGAAAACGGCGCGCCGCTGATGCAGATGCGCATCGAGCCGGAGATCGACAATCATTTCAGCTTCATCAACGCGCACCTTCAAGGCAGGGATTACTTCGTCGGCGATCGTTTCACCGCCGCCGACATTCAGATGAGCTTCGTGCTCGACGCCGGAAACAATCGCGGCGGCCTAGATCGTTATCCGAACTTGGTTCGCGTGCGAAAGCTTCATCAGTCGCGGCCGGCCTATCAGCGCGCGCTGGAGCGCGGCGGGCCGTATAAGATGGGTGAGTAGCGAATGGCGAGTAGCGAATGGGTTCGCCGCTAGGTTGCCCGTGCAGCGCCAAACCTCTACTCACTATTCGCCATTCGCTACTCACTGGGGTTCAATGCGCGCACGCGATTGCAAGATTGTCGCTACCATGGGGCCGGCCAGCGATCCGCCGGAACGGTTGGCGACGCTGATTCAGGCTGGCGTCGATTGCTTCCGGCTCAATTTCAGCCATGGCGGACGCGAAGATCATGCGCGCCGCATGGCGGCGATCCGCGCCGCGGAAGCCGCGTCTGGGGCGCCCGTTGGCGTGTTCGCCGATCTGCAGGGACCGAAGATCCGCGTCGGCCTTTTTGAGGGCGGCGAGATCAAGCTGCGCTTCAATGACATCGTCACCATCGAAGGCTCCGATGATCCGGGCGCGTCGGGCCTTATCCGCCTGCCTCACCCGGAACTGGTGAACGCGCTCGAAGCCGGCGACATCCTGAAGCTCGACGACGGCAAGATGCAGCTCACGGTGATCGAGCGCGGCCGCACGCAGCTTAAAGCGCGCGTCGATTTCGGCGGCGTCTTGAAAAATCAGAAGGGCGTCAATGTTCCGACGCGCCGCATCCCGATCTCGGCGCTGACAGAGAAGGATCGCGAAGACCTCGCCTACGCCCTCGACCTCGGCGTCGATTACATCGCGCTCTCCTTCGTTCAACATCCCGAGGACGTGCGCGAGGCCAAGGCATTGATCGGCGACCGCGCCAGCGTGATCGCCAAGATCGAGAAGCCCTCGGCCTTGGCGCAGATCGACGAAATCGTCGACGTCTCGGATGCGGTGATGGTGGCGCGCGGCGATCTTGGCGTCGAGTTGCCGCCGGAGCAAGTGCCGATCGCGCAGCGCAAGATCATCCGCGCCGCGCGCGCCGCGGGCAAGCCGGTCATTGTCGCCACCCATATGCTGGAGAGCATGGTCGAAGCGGCGACGCCCACGCGCGCGGAAGCTTCCGACGTCGCCACCGCTGTCTATCAGGGCGCGGACGCCGTCATGCTTTCCGCCGAGAGCGCTGTCGGCCGCCATCCGCAGTCGGCGGTCGCCATCATGGACCGCATCATCCGCGCCGTCGAAGCCGACAACGAACATTGGGCCGCGTTGCCGCGGGACATGACGCCGCCGCAGGCGACCACAGCTGACGCCATTGCGCTCTCGGCGCGTCACATCGCCGATGTCATCGGCTGCGCCGCGCTTGTCGCCTACACTGCCACCGGCTCGACCGCGATCCGGGTCGCGCGCGAGCGTCCGCGCTGCGGCGTGATCGGGCTGACGCCGTTCGTCGAAACCGCGCGCAAGCTTACTTTGGTTTGGGGCGTTCGCTCGATGGTGACCGAGGACGTCGCCAACGTCGAAGAGATGGTTGAAAAAGCAGATGCCGCGGTGCGCGCGCTCGGCGTGGCTGAAACCGGCGACCGCGTCGCCGTCATCGCCGGCATTCCATTCGGACGCGCTGGCAAGACCAACACCATCCGCGTGCTGCGGCTTGAGTGATTACGCCGCAACCGGCGCGGCGACATCGGCGTCGAACTCGGCCTTCCAGGCGGCGACCAGCGCGCGATTGTCTTCGTCCCAGGGATGGAAGCCGGGGCGATACCAGGCGAAATAGGTCTTCAAATTGCGGGTGAAGAGGCCAGGCGTGCGCCAGACGAACCGCTTCACTGCTTTCAGCGCGTCTTTGCGCGAATAGCCGTCGGCTTCAAGCAGCAGCGCCGCGTAGTTGATGATGTTGCGGGTGAAGAAATAGCTGATCAGCGCCATAGTGATGCAGCGGCGCAGGTAGCGCTTCAGCGGCGGCCAGTCCTTGGTTACTTGCATGAATACATCATAAGCGACGGCCTTGTGCTCGGTTTCCTCGACCGCATGCCAGCGCCACATGCGCTCGATGCCTGGATCGACGTTGTCGAACAGGTTTTGATGGCGCGCGTGCGAGTCCGCCATCATCGCGGTGAAGTGCTCGAGCGCGATGGTGGCGATCAGCATGCGCATCGGCCCGCGCGTGCGCGCAAAGGCGACGCGATCCTTGACCGCCTGTTCGACCGCCGCCACCGGATAGCGGTCACGGTCGATCAATTGATTGAGCACGTGATGTTCGCGCGAGTGGATGGCTTCTTGCGCGATGAAGCCCTTCACGTCCTCCACCAACTTGCCGCTGACTTCGCCACGATAGTGGCGCACCGCGTCGATGAACATGCGCTCGCCGTCCGGGAAGGTGAGCGACAGCGCGTTGAACACGGCGGTGCCGACCGGATCGCCGCCAAGCCAGTGATTGTTCTTGGCCGCGTCGAGATCGAAGCGGATGTCGCGCGGCGGGACCTTCACATCGGCGGGCGTGGTCTTTGCGGTCATTGGGGCGGTCATGGGAGAGGAAACTCGCGTATAGGATTGCCGTAGGCCGCGATTTGGGCTTTACTGACAAAAATGTCAATAAGAAAAATCGGCAAGGTTCGGGTGCGGCGCCAAGCCGGGGCGGCGCGCGACAACATCCTGAACGCAGCGGAGAAAGTGCTGCTGGAGGAGGGGCCGCTGGCGCTGAAGCTGTCGGAGGTCGCCGCCGCCGCCGGCGTCGCCAACGCCAGCGTGCTGCATCATTTCGGCTCCATCGATGGCCTGCACGCGGCGCTCATGGAGCGCATGGTGGCGCAGCTCATTGCCGACGTAATGGCGCTCGGCGGAGAAGGCGGCGCGCGTGGCGATCAACAAGAGGCGGTATTTCAGGCGCTGTTCGCTGTGTTCGAGAAACGCGGCGCTGCGCGGCTGGCGGCGTGGCTCGAACTCACCGGCGAGTGGCGGCGCATGACCCACATCCGCGAAGCGGTGCGCGAGGTGGTGCTGAAGCGCGCGTCGTTCGGCGACGTGACGCCGAAGCAGGCTGAGAATCTGGTGCTGATCAGCGTGGCGCTGGCGATGGGCGTCGGCTTGTTCGGACGTTCGCTGGCGGAACTGATGGGCAGCCCGCCCGGCCGCACGCGCGCCGTGGCGGCTGAGGTGTTGCGGGCGTACGTCGGCGTGCGCGAGTAGGGCGGACTCACATATCCCGCGCCAGGTCTTCGTCGTCGGCGCCTGGAATGCCGATGCCCTGCGCAACCAGCGCCGACCAAATCTCTTCGGCGTTTTCGGCGAAGCGGAAGAGCGAGAGGTCTTCGGCTTGGATCATGCCGTGCTCGACCAGCGCCTCAAAAGTGATGATCGAGCGCCAATAGGCCTCGTCGAACAGCACGATCGGAATGAGCCGCGCCTTGCGCGTTTGCCGCAGAGTGAGAATTTCGAACAACTCGTCGAGCGTGCCGAAGCCGCCGGGGAAGACCACCAGCGCGTTCGCGCGCATGGCCAAATGCATCTTGCGCATGGCGAAATAGTGAAATTGGAACGTTAGCTCCGGCGTCGTGTAAGGATTGGGTTCCTGCTCTTCCGGCAGGCGGATGTTGAAGCCGATGGTGGGCGCATGGGCGTCGCGCGCGCCGCGATTGGCGGCCTCCATGGCGCCGGGCCCGCCGCCGGTGGCGATGACGTTGTAATGGGGTTGGCCTTCTGGGGCCGCTGCGCCGCCTCGTTGCGAGGCGATGAGACCGAATTTGCGCGCCTCGGCGTACCAATGCGCCTGACGGCCGAGGCCATCCTCTCTGATCCGCGCCGAACCGAACACGACGATGGTCGAGCGGATGCCGTAGCTCTGCAGTGCTCGGTCGGCCTTTTCGTATTCGAGCATGAAGCGCACGCCGCGCATTTCGCGCGACAGCAGGAAGTCGTGGTCGAGCGCGGCCAGCCGATAGGTCGGCGATTTCATCTGCAGGCCGTTTTGGTCTTGGGGCATCGGCGTCCGATTGATGCGAGGCGGCAACAAACCGCTATGCTACTCTCCTGCGATTCCCATGCCTATCCGCCGTCTGCCTCCCGAAGCCGTCAATCGCATCGCCGCCGGCGAGGTGATCGAGCGCCCCGCTGCGGCGGTCAAGGAACTGGTGGAGAACGCGCTCGACGCCGGTGCGAAACGAATCGCTGTGCGCATCGAGCGCGGCGGCTTGGGGCTGATCGCGGTAGAAGACGATGGCGGCGGCATCCCGCGCGATGAACTTGCGCTCGCGGTCGAGCGCCACGCCACTTCGAAGCTTGCGGCGAGCGCCAGCGGCGATGTCGATCTTTTGAACATCCACACCATGGGATTCCGCGGCGAGGCTCTGCCTTCGATTGGCGCGGTGGCGCGGCTTGCAATCACCTCGAAAGCGCGCGGCGCCGGCGAAGCCTGGACCATCGAGGTTGAAGGCGGACAGTTGCAACCGGCCAAGCCCTCTGCCTGGGCCGCGCTCAGCGACAGCGGCACGCGTGTCGAGGTGCGCGATCTCTTCTTTGCGACGCCGGCGCGGCTCAAGTTCATGAAGTCGGAACGCGCCGAGATGATGGCGGTCGCCGATGTGGTGAAGCGTCTCGCGATGGCGCGGCCCGACGTGGCGTTCTCGCTGGAACACGATGGCCGCATGTCGCTGCGGCTGGCGGCGGAGGCCGATCCGGAGAATGAAGGCAGGCGCGCGCGGCTCGCGGGCATCCTCGGATCGGACTTCGCCCCGAACTGCATCGCGCTCGATCAGACGCGCGACACCGTGCGGCTTTCCGGTTTTGCCGGTCTGCCGACGTTCAGCCGCGGCACGCGCGAGCATCAGCATCTGTTCGTCAACGGGCGCCCGGTGAAGGACAAGCTCATCGTAGGCGCCGTGCGTGCGGCCTATCAGGACTTGCTGGCGCGCGATCGCCACCCGGTGGCGGCGCTCTTTCTCGATCTGCCGCCGAGCGAAGTCGATGTGAACGTGCATCCGGCGAAGACGGAAGTGCGTTTCCGCGATGCGGCGTTGGTGCGCGGGCTGATCGTCGGCGCGCTGAGCCATGCGCTCGCGGGCGCAGGCCACCGCGCTTCGACCACGACGGCGCAGTCAGCGTTCGGCGCCATACGCCCGCACTACACGCCGCAACCGGGGCTGCGCGCCTGGGGCGTGGCCGAGGAGGCGATCGCGCCGGGCGATTTCATGATGCCGAGCGCCCGGGTGGAGGCACCGGAACGCCGGCTTCCAGCCGGCATAGAGGCTCGTGATTTGGAGGAGATCGCCGGCAGGATGCCGGCGGTCCAGGTTAGCGATGACGATGCGCGCTTTTTCCCGCTCGGCGCGGCGCGGGCGCAGGTGCACGAGACCTACATCGTCGCGCAGACCGAGGACGGCATCGTCATCGTCGATCAGCACGCCGCGCACGAGCGGCTCGTCTATGAGCGCATCAAGCAGGCGCTGGCCAATGGCGGCGTGCCGCGTCAGGGCTTGCTCATCCCCGAAGTGGTCGAACTCGATCCCAGCGAAGCGGAAGCGCTTGCCGCGCGCGCCGATGAGCTGGCGCAACTTGGCCTGGTGATCGAGCCATTCGGCCCGGGCGCCGTTTTGGTGCGCGAGACGCCGGCTTTGCTCGGGCAGATCGACGCGGCCGGCATGTTGAAGGACTTAGCCGACGATATCGCCGAGCTTGGCGAAGCGCACGCGCTGAAGGAAAAGTTGGAGGCGGTGTGCTCATCGATCGCCTGTCATGGATCGGTGCGCGCGGGCCGGCGGCTTTCGGGCGATGAAATGAATGCCTTGCTCCGGCAAATGGAAGCGACGCCGTATTCGGGCCAATGCAACCACGGCCGCCCGACCTACGTCGAGCTGAAGCTCGCCGACATCGAAAAATTGTTCGGACGACGATGATGCGAACGGAGGGCGGCGGGGGCGCCGACGAAAAACCGACCAGGCCCATCGGGCCGCGCTTGCGATTGCTGGCGGTGTTTGCGGCGATCGCCGCGATCGTTGTCGCAGCGGGTGCGATGCTGCATGCCGCCAACCGCGCGCAAGCATTCTACCATTTTGAAGACATCGCCGGGCCGGCTGGCCGCGACACGCCGCCGGCGATAACGCCGACGCAGCTGGCATCATTCGAGCGCGGGTCCGAGCACCGTTTGGCGATCCTGGTGACGGATGCGCAATCGCAATGGCTCGGCCTCGCGCGGGCCTTCCGTGCCGCGGGCGTGCCGTTCACCATGACGACGGACGCCGCGCGGGCTCTGCGTCATCGCGTGGTGATGGTCTACCCGATCATATCGGGCCGGGCCTTGGCGCCGGAGGCGCTGCGCGGTTTGGCGCGGCACGTCCGCGCCGGTGGAACCTTGATCGGGTTCGATCTGCAAGGCGGGGGGCTCGAACCGGTGTTTGGCGTGTCCGGTTCGGATGCGGCGCGAACGCGCGAGACGCTGCGCTGGAGCGATGCGGCGCCGGAAGAGGCGCTGACGTACTTCACCAATGCGCAGAGCGAAGCGCCGCTCGCCTCCCACGCATTTCAATTGGCCGGCGCCACCGTGGCGGCGCGTTATGAGGACGGCAGCGCCGGCGTCGTGTGCAACGATTCCGGCGGGCGCGCATGCCTGATGGGCGTCGATCTCGGCCTGCTGGCGCGGCGGGCGTTCGACGGACGAACCGAGCAAGTTGGTCGCGACTACGTGAATGTGTTTGAGCCCAGCCTCGATGTGATGGTGCGCTGGGTGCGCGATCTTTATGTTGAGGGCGAGCCGATGCCGTGGCTCTTCGATACGGCGCCGCCGGGGCGCGAGGTCGCCATCGTCCTTACTCACGATATCGACTACACGCGCTCGGTCGAGAATGCGGCCGCCTATGCGGCCATGGAGCGGGAGGCGGGGGTGCGCGCGACCTACTTCCTGCAGACCAAGTACATCCGCGACTACAACGACGATGTGTTCCTGACACGCGAAACGGCGCCGCTGTTCCGCGACCTCGCTTTGCAAGGGATGGAAATCGCCAGCCATTCGGTGTCGCATGCGTACGCGTTCCGCAACTTCCCATTTGGGCGCGGCGACGAGAGCTACCCAAGCTATCGGCCCTATGTCGAAAGCCGAACCGCCGCGAGCGGCGGCACGGTGTTGGGCGAATTGCGGGTGTCGCGCTATTTGCTGGAGCACTTCACCGGCGCGCCGGTGCGATCCTTCCGGCCGGGCCACCTCTCTCACCCTTTTCGCCTGCCGGAGGCGCTGGTCGCCACGGGCTATCTCAACTCGTCATCGATGATGGCCGGCGCCTCGCTAACGCACCTGCCGTTTCAAACCACCTTTGGCCGCGAAGGCGAGAGTCTTGCGCCGGTGTTCGAATTCCCGGTGACGATTGAGGACGAAAAGCCGCCGCGTCTCGGCGACCGCTTCGATGCCGCCAACGAGGTGATCGAACAGATCGCGCGGCGGCGCGGGCTGGTTGTCGTGCTGATCCACACCGACATCACGGGACACAAGCTCGAGTTCGAACGGCGGCTGATCGAGCGCTGGCGATCGCGGGCTTGGATCGGCGCACTTGACGAATACGCCGCTTGGTGGCGCGCGCGTGATGCGCTCGATATCGACGTGACCGGGGGCGAGGGCGCTTGGACCGCGACTATTCACAACGCCGACGATGCGCAGCCAATCGCGGTGCTGTTCCCGAGAGCCGCGTCGGCAAATCGCAATGGCGATGGCGTGCGGTTGGCGAACGGCCGGCTGATCGTCGACGGCGCCGCCGATGGCGCCCGCATCACCTGGCGTTGAGGGCTACAGCATCGTGCGTCAAATGCGACAAGCGTCCGCCCCACCCGGTGGGTCGCATTTGACGCACGATGCTGTAGAATCTTAGTTCTTAGCGCAGCTTATGGACTTGAAACCGGAAACCCCGCCTGCCCCGAAAAGCTGATTCCGATTTCAAGTCCGCTGCGCTGGCAAAATACCTTGAAATCGCCTTGTTTCCCTGAGGTCCGTGCTTGCGTTCCAACGGGCGGAGGAGAAGATGCGCGCACCACGAACCGATCGGGGATTATCATGACATCATTCAAACGCGTATTAGCCGCTACCGCGGCGCTCACCCTCATGGTCGCGCCGGCCTACGCGCAACGCATCAACTCAAGCGCGCAAGGCACGTTCGGCCACGTGCAATTGCGCGAAGGTTTCGTGCCTGACCCGCACGCCGTCACCGTCAACGCGGGCGGACCGATCGATGTGTCTACGGTGAGCGACAATTGCCGCGGCTTCATCGCTGAGCGGCCGAGCTTCACGCTCCGCTATCGCGCCGGCGATGCGCCGCTTTATGTCGGCGTCGTCGCCGACACCGATACGACGTTGGTGGTCAAGGGGCCCAACGGCCAATGGATGTGCGACGACGACAATGGCGGCGATCTCAATCCGGTGATCAGCTGGAGCACTCCGCGCAGCGGCCGTTATCAGATTTGGGTGGGCCGCTTCGGCACCGACGAACTCGCGCCCGCGCAATTGTTCATCTCGGAACTGGGCGGACCCGCCGATACGCTGCCGCAGGACTTGCCGGACTTCGCGCTGGAACCTGCCTATGGCTCGGTCGATCTTGTCTCGGGATTCCAACCGGACCCGCACGCAGCCCAGATTTCCGCGGGCGGCGATTACAACGCCTTCCAGATGCCGGGCTGCTCCGGATGGATCGCGCGCGCGCCGGACTATCGCGTGAACTGGACGGCCGGCGACGGCTCGCTGCCGCTGGTGTTTTCGGTTGAGTCCGAAGCCGACACCACGCTCGTGATCAACGACGCGAGCGGTCAATGGCTGTGTGACGACGACGGCGGCAACAACGGCTTGAACCCGGCTATCACCATCGCGCAGCCCGCCTCGGGTCAGTACGACATTTGGGTTGGCACCTTCTCCCAAGGCGACTTGCAGCCGTCCGTGCTGAACGTATCCGAGCTTTACGCTCAATAAGCCGAGACGATGCGAACACGAACTGGGCCGCGTTCCGCACGGGGCGCGGCCTCTTCGTTATGGAGTCGAACTCATTCCGAGGAACACCCGAAGCCGGTCAAGTTCCTCGTCCAGAGCCGCGCGAAACTCTCTCTGTTGCGGCGGCGCCCCAGAGACATAGCCAATGTCGGCGTGAAGGCGATTGTCCCTAACCGTGAGATTAGCCCAGCCGATCACCTGATCTCGCCACAGGAGCGGCAGCGCATAATAGCCGCGGACGCGCTTGGCGGCGGGCGTGTAGGCTTCGAACCGATAGGCCCAACCCCACAACATCTCGAAGCGGCGGCGATCCCAGACGATCGGATCGAATGGCGCCAGCAGTCGGACTTCATTCGCGTCGGCGCAAGACTGCCATCGTTTGGCGGGCGGATTCTCGTCGACCGGCCAATACCAGCGAACGCCTTCGGTCTCCGCAGATGGCAGCCGCGTCTTGGCCCGCAGCAATGCCGGGCGGCAGTCGCTGGTCCATTGCGGCGCTCCATAGCGGAGCCGGCTGACAAGTTCCGCAAGCGTGCGCTCGGGCAGGGGTGCGTACTTCTCGACGATGACATCGATCAGCGCGTCCATCGCCGCCTGAGGATTATCGGGAGGCGGCGTCGCCTCCCGCGGCGCGTAAAGGCGCGTGCCGCCGGCGCGCGCAGCGATCCGAACCAGGCCGCGATAGTGCATTTGATCGAGCAAGTGCGTGGTGGCGTTGGTTGAGCCGCCGAACCAATTCTTGACTTTGCCATGCTGAAAATGCGCATCGACGTCGCGAGGGTGAGCGACGCCGCGGGCGCGTACGAACTCAAGCACCGCTTCGGCTCTCGTTGCCTGCGCTTTCGACCACTTGGTGCGGGGCGTGCGTGGATGCATCAGTGCATGCACGTCGCGCGGCACGAACCCGTAATTGACGAAGAAGTCCTCTTCGATGGCGAGCCTGGAATACCGGCGTTCGAGATCGCCCGCACGATAGTCGCGGACGCGGTGGCGGAGCGTGAGGTCCTGCGCACGCGCCGGCGCGCGGATGGGATCGGCTTGAACGAAGCCCAGACGCTCGATGGCGCGCGCCAACGTCTGCGGCGGAAGCAGCGTCCTCGCCACCGCGTAGCGCCGGATTTCCGTGAGCGTGATGGAGCGTCGAGTCAGGAGGAGCGCCCTCCGCGCATGAGGAGATCGCTTACCAGCTGCCGGTGTTGGGCATGCTCGCCCACGGTTCCTGCGGCGCTAGCGCCGCGCCTTCCTGCAGCAACTCGATCGAGATGCCGTCCGGCGAACGCACGAACGCCATGTGACCGTCGCGCGGCGGGCGGTTGATGATCACGCCGCCGTCCATGAGCCGCTGGCAGACGGCGTAGATATCCTTCACGCGATAGGCGAGGTGGCCGAAATTGCGGCCGCCGCCATATTCGTGCTCGTCCCAATTGTAGGTGAGTTCCACCATCGGCGCCTTCTTGGCGCGGGCCAACTCGACATCGTCGGGCACCGCCAGAAACACAAGAGTGAACCGCCCGGCCTGGTTGTCGATGCGGCTGATCTCGACCAGTCCGAGCTTGGCGCAGAAGAAATCGAGCGCCTTCTCCAGATCGCCGACGCGGATCATGGTGTGCAGATAGCGCATCAGGCCGTCACCTTGCGCCCGGCGATGGCCGAGACCTTGTAGTGGTTGAAGAGCCAATAGAGCTTGCGCATCGAGCGTTTCCATTGCTTCCAGCCAAGAAACGGAAACCAGAAGCGCAGGAAGTGGCGGAAGAAGAGCGTCACCGGGCGCTTCTTGATGTGCACCCAATAGGTCTCGCCGATCAGCTCCTGTTTGTCGACGATCTCCTGGCCCTGAAACATCGCGGCGAGTTCGTCCGGCGAAGGGCGGAACATCGTATCGATCGGATCGTTGTGCTGGTGGTAGCTCGACGGCACGGTGACGAAGAACATGCCGCCTTCGGGGATCATCTTCAGGATGCGGCGGGTAAGCTCTTCGCGATCGACCACATGTTCGTACATGTGCGTGCAGATCACCGATTTGGGCTTGGTGGCGAGGATGCGGGCGAGGTCGTCATCGTTGAAGATGTCACCGGCTATATCGACGCCCTCGGCGGCTTTCAGATCGGAGTGGATCACCTTGACGCCGCGCGCTTCCAGCGGGCCGAACACCAATTCGTTGACGTAGGGCTGTTCTTTCTCGCGGTAGGCCTTGGTCGAAGAGCCGAGATTCAACGCCGGCGAAATGTCCTGCGGATCGAGGCGCGCCAACGTCGCGCCGAGCCATGCCGCATCGCATTTCATCATGGGTGGAGCGCCCTGCCTTATCGCGGCGCGCAACATAGGGACGCCAGCTTAGCCGGGCAAGCGTGTGCTACCAGACGGCGCTGACGGGCGCGCCGTCGAACGCTTCGGCCAGGCGCCGCCGCGTCGCCTTCGTAGTTCCGTCGGGCAGGGCGTCGGGCGGGAAGAAGCCGCGCTCGGCGATCTCGTTGCCGATGCGAGGCGGACATGGGCGCCACGACGGCAGCCGATAAAGCGCGATGTGATCGCCGGCGAAGTTGGCATGGTTGGAGTAGAGCGCGAAGATGACCGGCTCGCCGGTCGCCTCGACGCCGCCCTCTTCGGCCATCTCGCGCGCAATCGCCCGCGCTGCGGACTCGCCGCGTTCAACGCCGCCGCCCGGCAGATGCCAGCCGGCAAGATAGGTGTGCTTCACCAGCAGAACGCGCCCGGAATCGTCGCAGGCGATGCCGCGTACGCCCAGGGTCGCGGCGCGGCTGAAGCGCCACCAAGTCCGAAACAGCGGCGTGATCACCGGTTCGAATCTGAGCCGCCAGTCCATGGGTTTCGCGCAACTGCCCTGCAAATCTGCCGCTGACGCCGCGAGATGCGTCCGCAAATGTTTGATCTTGCTCGCTTGCTACGTTCTTGCGTGCGACAAGTGCGCGCGTCTGCTACTGCGCGTCAAGCTTGCCGGGAGGTGCGCGCCTTGTCATCCGCGCCGGCCATGAGTCAGTTCTTCTTGCCGCCGCCGAAGATCGCCGGCGGTCCGTACGTCATGGGCGTGCTGAATGTCACGCCGGATTCCTTCTCCGACGGCGGCGTGCACGAAGGCGCGGCTGCGCCGCACGCGCTCGCGATGCTCGAAGCCGGCGCCGACATTATCGACATTGGCGGGGAATCCAGCCGCCCCGGCGCCCTGCCCGTCGAAGAAGGCGAAGAGATCGCGCGCGTCGTGCCGGTGATTGCCGCCATCCGCGCCGCGACCAAGGCCGTCATTTCCATCGACACGATGAAGCCGGCGGTCGCCCGCGCCGCGATGCAGGCCGGCGCCGCGATCTGGAACGATGTCGCGGCGCTGCAGGCGGCTGGCGCGTTGGAGACGGCGGCGGCGCTGCAGCGGCCGGTTATCCTCATGCATATGCAGGGCGAACCGCGCACCATGCAGAACGATCCGCGTTATGGCGACGTGGTGGGCGAGGTGATCGCGTTCCTGCGCGCGCGCGTCGCCGCCGCGGAGGCCAAGGGCGTGCGCGACATCTGGGTCGATCCGGGCATCGGCTTCGGCAAGACGCTCGAACACAATCTGGCGCTCTTGAACAATGTCGGGCGCATTGGCGAAGAAACCGGACGGCCGGTGCTGATCGGCGCTTCGCGAAAACGCTTCATCGCGGCGATCGACGAACGGGCCAAGGATGCGGCCAAGGATCGCGTCGGCGGCTCGGTCGCCGCCGCGTTGCTCGCCGCACAGAACGGCGCCGCGATGGTCCGGGTGCACGACGTGGCCGAAACGGCGCAGGCGCTGAAGGTGTGGCGGGCGCTAGGCTAAGCGAAGCCGCGGTTGAAACAGGGAAGCGCGAAGCGCTATCTCAGCGCATGACTACCAAACCCCAAGGCCGCGTTCTCATTGTCGCCGGTTCGGATTCCGGCGGCGGCGCCGGCATCCAGGCGGACATCAAGACCGTCTCCGCGCTCGGCGGCTACGCCATGACCGCGATCACGGCGGTGACAGTGCAGAATACGCTGGGCGTAACCGGCGTGCACGCCGTCCCGCCGGAGATCGTACGCGCGCAGATCGAAGCGGTGATAAGCGATCTCGGCGCCGACACTTGGAAACTTGGCATGCTGGGCTCGGCCGATCACGTGCGCGCCGTGATGGAGGCGTGGTACGCGGTCGGCGATGGCGCGCCGGTCGTGCTCGATCCGGTGATGATCGCCAAGGGCGGCGCGTCGCTACTGGCGGATGACGCGGTCGCCGTGATCCGTGACGAACTGATGCCGATCGCGGCGATCGTCACGCCGAACGCGCCGGAGGCGGAAGCGCTGACCGGCGTTGAGGTGCGCGATCTCGACGGCCAGATCAACGCCGCCGAAATCCTGGTCGAGCAATTGGGCGCGTGGTCGGCGCTGGTGAAGGGCGGCCACATCGCGGGCGAGACCATTCGCGACGTGCTGCTGACGCGCGAAGGCTATCGCGTCTTCGAAAATCCGCGCATCGACACCCGCGCCACCCACGGCACCGGCTGCACCTTGGCCTCGGCGATTGCTGCGTACAATGCGCAGGGCGAGCCGCTCGAATCCTCCGTCGAAAAGGCGCGCGCTTACCTGATGGAAGCGATCCGGCGTGCGCCGGGCTTCGGGCGAGGCCACGGCCCGCTGGGGCACAATTGGCCCTGCAAATCCTCTTCGTAGACTCCCCGCCCCCTTGTGGGGCGGGGCCGGGGGTGGGGGCAACGGCGGTGTTCTTTCCGGAGGAGTTGCCGTCCGCACCCCCATCCGTCGCGCATCCGCGCGACACCTTCCCCACAAGGGGGAAGGATCATGGCACTTGCGCCCGCCGCGCGTAGGTCGGTGGCGCGCGCGCTGCCAAGCGTTCATTATCAAGCGCGATGAAAATCTGGATCGTGCACGCCTTCACGGACCGCCTGTTCACCGGCAACCCGGCCGCGGTGGTGCCGCTTGAGCGCTGGCTGCCGGATGCGGTGCTGCAAGCGATCGCCACCGAGAATAGGCTTTCCGAGACGGCGTTCGTGGTGCCCACGGGATTGAAGGGCAATTACCAGCTGCGCTGGTTCACGCCCGCGACCGAAGTGCCGCTCTGCGGTCACGCCACGCTTGCGGCCGGCGCCATGATCCTGAGCGAACTCGATCCGGGGCTCGAAGTGGTGGTGTTCGACACCCATGCCGGCGCCCTGATCGTGCGCGCGACGCCGGAGGGTTACACGCTCGATCTGCCGCGCAAGCAACGCACGCCGTGGACGCCGGACGAAAGCGTCGGCGCCGCGCTCGGCGGCGTCGAGATCGCGGACGCCTTCATCGGCGAATACGCCAATGTCGTGCTTGAGGACGAAGCCACGCTGCGCAATCTGAAGCCGGACTTCGCCGCGCTTAATCTCGCCGTGCGCGGGCCGCGGCAGGGCATGATCGGCGTCACCGCGCCGGCGGACGAGGGCCAGCCCTACGATTTCGTTTCGCGCTTCTTCTGCCCCGGCGTCGGCATCGACGAGGATCCCGTCACTGGTTCGTCCTTCGCCGACCTCGCGCCCTATTGGTGCGACCGTTTCGATTTGGAGAGCGTGGTCGGTTTCCAGGCCTCCAGGCGCGGCGGCTACATGCGCGCCATCCAGACGCTGTCGAGCGTACGTTTGCTGGGGCAAGTCGCGGTGTTCCTGCGCGGCGAACTCGATAGCTCGCTGGCGCGCCTGCACAACCGCGTCGACGATCATCCCGAGGCGCCCAAGCGCAAGAAAAGGCGCGCGCGCAAGGCCAAGCAATTGCCGGCGATTTTCGAGGAGCCGATGATCCCAGGCCTGGAGGCTGCGCCGTCGCCGCCGACCTCTCATCCCGCGCCGCCGGAGCCGGAAGAACCGCCGCCGCCGCGGATCATGGTGACCGACCTCAAATAGCTCCGAGCGCCCAACGCAGAGCGGTTGCCAGCAGGCCAAGCGCGAACAGCGGCCCGAAAATGATCATCGTTCGCTGCGCCAGCCAGGCCGGCAGGTAGATGTCGAAATTGCCGCTCCGATCGCTGGTGTAGCGCGCCGCGACGTCTTGCAGCGGACAGCGCCATGCATTGAGAGCCAGCACGGCCACTTCGACCAAGACGATTGCGATCAACAAGAGCGCCAGGCGCAGGCTTCCGAACCACGCCGCCCACGGGATCGCGAACACGCACGACGCAAAGAACGCCCAGATCAATGTATGAAGTGTCTTCACGACGCGGAGGCGGGTCAGTGTGTTCACCGCCTCAATTTTCATCAGCTTCGCTCCGTTTCAAAGCAGTTTGCCGCCGTGACATTGGAGCGCTGAACTGTCCCATTGCCAATTCCGGCAAACAAGCGCACCTCGGTCAGCGGGCCATCCGCTCCCAACGGCGGACGCCCATCTGTAAGGATGGGAGACACGTTGATGACAGTACCCGCCAAGCCGGCAGTGCGTCCGGCCGATCCCCGGTTTTCATCGGGACCCACCAAAAAACGCCCAGGCTGGACCACCGATGCGCTGAAAGGCGCAGCGCTCGGCCGCTCGCACCGCGCCAAGCCAGGCAAGGCCAAACTCAAGGAAGCGATCGACCGCACCCGCGCCATTTTGGGTGTCCCGGATACGCACAAGATCGCGATCGTTCCGGCTTCGGACACCGGCGCCGTAGAAATGGCGATGTGGTCGATGCTCGGCGCGCGCCCTGTCGACATTTTCGCCTGGGAGAGTTTCGGCGAAGAATGGGTCACCGACGCCAAGCAGCTGAAGCTCGACGCCAAGGTGCATTCTGCCGGCTACGGAGCGCTGCCCGATCTGAGCGCGGCCCGCAAGGACGCCGATATCATCTTCACCCAGAATGGCACCACGTCCGGCGTGCGCATTCCGAACTTCGATTGGATCCCGGCGGACCGCGAAGGCGTCACCATCAATGACGCCACCAGCGCCGTGTTTGCGCAGAAGATCGATTGGGCGAAGTGCGATGTGACGACGTTCTCCTGGCAGAAGGTGCTGGGCGGCGAAGCCGCGCACGGCATGATGATCCTCTCGCCCCGCGCCATTGCGCGGCTTGAGAGCTATGCGCCCGACCGGCCGCTGCCGAAGATTTTCCGGCTGACCAAGAAGGGCAAGGTCGATCCCGAAATCTTCGAGGGCTCGACCATCAACACGCCGTCGCTGCTGGCCACGGAAGACTACATCGATGCGCTGAAATGGGCCGAGAGCATCGGCGGTCTCGAAGCGCTGCATGCGCGCGCCGACGCCAACACCAAGGTGCTGGCCGATTGGGCGGCGAAGACGCCATGGATCGATTTCCTCGCCGCCGATCCCGCGACCCGCTCGAACACCAGCGTCTGCCTCAAGGTCGTCGATCCGCGCGTGACCGCGTTGAGCGACGAAGCGCAAGCGGAATTCGCCAAGAAACTGGCGTCGTTGCTGGAAAAAGAGGGCGTTGCCTTCGACGCGGCTTCCTATCGCGCTGCGCCGCCGGGTTTGCGCATCTGGTGCGGCGCGACGGTGGAGGCGTCCGATGTCGCGGCGCTGACGCCCTGGATCGAATGGGCGTTCGCGACGCTCGTCGCGGAGCTTGAAACCAAAGCGGCTTGACCTTCCATCGTCATCCCGGGGCTCGCGAAGCGAGAACCCGGGACCCAGGGCAAGCGCACAGCCTGTGGCCCTGGGTTCCGGATCGCGCTCCGCGCGTCCGGAATGACGAGCTTAATTCTGTGAGATGGTGAAAATGCCAAAAGTCCTCATCAGCGACGAACTCAGCGAAGCGGCCATCGACATCTTCAAGGCGCGCGGCGTCGATGTCGATTTCAAGCCGGGGCTCAAGAAGGATGAGCTGATTTCTATCATTGGCGACTACGATGGCTTGGCGGTGCGTTCGAACACCAAGGCGACGGCCGAGGTGATCGCCGCCGCGAAAAATCTGAAGGTTATTGGCCGCGCCGGCATCGGCGTCGATAACATCGATATTCCGGCCGCGACCGCGAAGGGCGTTGTGGTGATGAACACGCCGTTCGGCAATTCGATCACCACCGCCGAACACGCGATTGCGCTGATGTTTGCGGCGGCGCGCCAATTGGCGGCGGCGGATGTGTCGACGCAGGCCGGCAAGTGGGAAAAGAACCGCTTCATGGGCCGCGAGCTCTACGCCAAGACGCTGGGTCTCATCGGTTGCGGCAACATTGGCGGCATTGTCGCCGATCGTGCGCTTGGCCTCAAGATGAAGGTCATCGCCTACGATCCGTTCCTCTCGGTCGAGCGCGCCGTGCAACTCGGCGTCGAGAAGGTCGAGCTGGAAGAGCTCCTGCCGCGCGCCGACGTGATTTCGCTGCACGTGCCGATGACGGAGAAGACCAAGAACATCCTCTCGCGCGAAGCGCTGGCCAAAACCAAGCCGGGGGTTATCGTTGTGAACGCCGCCCGCGGCGGCTTGGTCGATGAAGCGGCGCTGCGCGAAGCCCTGGAAAGTGAGCACGTCGCCGCCGCCGCCTTCGATGTGTTCACTATCGAGCCGGCCAAGGAGAACGTGCTTTTCGGTGCGCCCAACTTCATCGCCACGCCGCACCTGGGCGCCTCGACCAACGAGGCGCAGGAAAACGTGGCGCTGCAGGTGGCCGAGCAGATGAGCGATTATCTGCTGACCGGCGCCGTCACCAATGCGCTCAACATGCCTTCGATCACGGCCGAAGAAGCGCCGCGCCTCAAACCATTCGCGGCGCTGGCCGAGAAGCTCGGCGCCTTCGCTGGCCAGATCGTCGATGAGGGCCTGGATGAGGTCGAAATCGAATACGAGGGCGACGTCACCAAGCTCAACATGAAGCCGCTGACGGCGACGGCGCTTGCCGGCATTCTGCGGCCGTTGTTGCAGGACGTGAACGTGGTCTCGGCCCCGACCTTGTTGAAGGAGCGCGGCGCGGCGCTGACCGAAAGCACGCGCGACGATTCACCCACCTATGACAGTCTGATCCGGGTGAAGGTGCGCACCGGCGGCGGTTGGCGGACGCTCGCCGGCACTTTGGTCGCCGGCCAGCCGCGCATCGTCGAAGTCAAAGGCATGGCGCTCGAAGCGCCGTTCCATCCGCTGACGCTCTACATCAACAACACCGACAAGCCGGGCTTCATCGGCGCGCTGGGCACGCTATTGGGCGGCGCCGAGATCAACATCGCCACCTTCCATCTGGGCCGCGAAGCCGCGGGCGCGGAAGCGATCGCGTTGGTCGGTATCGATCAGGCGCCGGCGGAGGCGGTGATGACCGAGCTTAAGGCGCTGCCGCAAGTGCGCTACGCCAAATTGTTGCGGTTTTGACGCATCTGATCCATTTCAGCGCCGGATCGAAGCGGTAAAGAACCCTTCCTAGCGCGAGCGCGTCCGTCTAGGTTTGCGCTGTTGAGCGGGAGAAATCGATGCGGGGAAGTCTGGCGGGCATTGCGGTCTTCGGTGCGGCGGCGGCCATGGCGCCGGCGGCGCATGCAGGCGTCGATGAAATCCACATCGGCGTCATGGCGCACAATATTTGCGTGCTCGACTGCAAGAACGCCGACAAGGAAGATGGTCCTAACGTCGAGTTCCAGGTCTCGTTCGACTCTCCCAGCTTTCTGCATTGGGCCGGATCGCCGCAGCCTTACATCATGGCCTCGGTGAACACCGCGGGAAATACGAGCTTCGGCGGCGTCGGACTCGAATGGCGTTGGGATTTCGCTGAAGGCTGGGCGCTGGAGCCGGGCGTCGGTTATGTGATCCATGACGGCGCCGAAGAGAACCCGTTCCCGGGCGGCTCGCCCGAGGCGGCGGCGTTCGCCGCGGAGAATCTGCTGCTCGGATCGGAAGACCTCTTCCGCACCTCGATCGGCCTCACCCGCGATTTCGAGGGGCCGTGGGAGGCGCAGCTCTTCTTCGAGCACCTGAGCCACGGCCAGATCATCGGCGACGGCCACAATCAGGGCGTCGATCAGCTGGGCATACGCTTCGGCTACCAGTTCAACGGCGATTGAGCGGTTCCCTCCCGGCCCAAAGCCGCTAAACTTGGGCCTGGGAGGGGACCCCATGACGCGAAGGCTCAAGGATTTTCTGGCGGACACGACCCGCAAGCGGCGCATCCTGGCGCTGGATGGCGGCGGCGTGCGCGGGCTGATGACGCTGGGCGTGCTTTCCAAACTCGAAGCCGAATTGAGCCGGCGCAGCGGCGATCCGGATTATCGCCTCAGTCAGTATTTCGACCTGATCGGCGGCACCTCGACCGGTTCGATCATCGCCACCGGCCTCGCCCATGGTTGGCGCGTGTCGCGCGTGCAAGAGGCCTATCGCCAGATCGTGCCGAAGATTTTCCAGCGCACGGTCGCGTATGGTTTGTTCGCGCCGAAATACCGCGAAAAGCCGCTGGTGGATGCGCTGACAGAATTCTTCGGCGACACCACGCTGGAGTCGCCGGAGCTCGAAACCGGCCTTGCCATCTTCGCCAAGCGCATGAACAGCGGCAGCGCCTGGGTGTTCTGCAACAATCCCGGCTGGAGCTATTACGACAACGCTGAACCGGGCGCGACCTACGCCTCGAACTGTTCGTTCATGTTGCGCAGCTTGGTGCAGGCCAGCGCCGCGGCCCCGCACTATTTCCGCGGTGTCGAGATCGAGATCGAAACCGCCGCGCAGGGCAAGAAGAACGAGCCGGCGTATTTCATCGATGGCGGCGTCGGCGGCTTCAACAACCCGGCGCTGGAATTGCTGACGCTGGTGCGCGACCCGGCTTATGGTTTCAACTGGCCAATTGGCGGCGACAATCTCTACATCCTCTCTGTCGGCACCGGCTGGATGCGCGAGATGACCAGGCCCGGCGGTATTTTCTTCCTGCAGACGGTCGGCGCTCTTCGCGCCATGATCAATGACGTTTCGCTGCAGCAGATCGCCTACATGCAGGCCTTGGGGCGCCCGCAAATGCCCTGGTACATCAACCGCGAGAAGGAACACCAGGCGCGCCGCGCCTATCTCTCGCCGAACGACGAACCCACGATCAGCTATCAGCGAGTCGATGTGCGTTTCGATGAAGAGGAAGATCGCGCCGGCGCGCTGCTGCCGGACACTGCACGCGCCTTGCGCGACAAGAAACTGAAGCCGAGCCAACTCAAAGGTCTCAAGAACATCGCCAATTCCAAGCGCAAGAACAGCGAATTGCTGACGGAACTGGGCGAGAAGGCAGGGGCGCGCTTCATCGAGATGGCGCCGCCGCCGGAGGCATTCAACCCCAACCCCTGGAGCCGCAGCGGCGCGGACGGTCCAGGTTCGAAACGCGGCTAAGTGCGCGCGAGAATCAGCTGATCATGAGCGCGCGGGCGGCTTGACGCCTGTGCAAGAACGCGACAGGCAGCGCCCGTAAGGAGCACGTCCAATGGCAGGCGTAGTCGTCGTCGGCGCCCAATGGGGCGACGAGGGCAAAGGCAAGATCGTCGACTGGTTGTGCAACCGCGCCGATGTCGTGGTGCGCTTCCAGGGCGGCCACAATGCCGGCCACACATTGGTGGTGGGCAACACCACCTACAAGCTGGCGCTGCTGCCCTCGGGCGTGGTGCAGGGCAAGCTCTCGATTATCGGCAATGGCGTCGTTGTCGATCCCTGGGCACTGGCGGGCGAGATCGAAAAGATCGAAGCCCAGGGCGTGAAGATCAGCCCGGAAAAGCTGGTGCTCTCGGACCAGGCGGCGCTGATCCTGCCGTTTCACCGCGATCTCGACGCGGCGCGCGAGGCGCAGGCGGGCGCTTCCTCCATCGGCACGACCAAGCGCGGCATTGGCCCGGCCTACGAAGACAAGGTCGGCCGCCGCGCCGTGCGCGTTGCCGACCTCGCCGATCCCGAAGCGATCGCCTGGAAGATCGAGCGGCTGACCGCGCATCACAACGCGCTGCGCAAGGGGCTCGATCTGCCGGAGATCGATGTGGCCGCGCTGAAGCAAGACCTGGCGGCGATCGCGCCGAAGGTGTTGCCCTATGCGAAGCCCGCATGGCGCGTGCTCAATGCGGCGTTCGAGGATTCCAAGCGCGTGCTGTTCGAGGGCGCGCAGGGCATGCTGCTCGATGTCGATCACGGCACCTATCCGTTCGTCACTTCCTCGAATGTCGCGGCGGGGCAGGCGTCGGCCGGTTCAGGCGTCGGCCCGCGCAAGATCAGCTATGTGCTCGGTCTGGTGAAGGCCTACACCACGCGCGTCGGGGCTGGGCCGTTTCCCACCGAACTCAGCGACGACAACGGCAAAAGGCTGGGCGAGGTCGGTCACGAGTTCGGCACCAACACAGGCCGACCGCGCCGCTGCGGCTGGTTCGATGCGGTGCTGGTGCGCCAGTCGATCGCGCTCTCCGGCATCGACGGCATCGCGCTGACCAAGCTCGACGTGCTCGACGGTTTCGACGAAATCAAGATTTGCACCGGCTACAAGCTTGGCGGGAAAGTCATCGATTATCTGCCCGCGAGCCTCAAAGATCAGCAGGCGGTCGCGCCGGTTTATGAGACGCTCGACGGTTGGAAGGCCACCACGCGCGGCGTGCGCTCGTCCAAGGATTTGCCGGCCAACGCCATCAAATACATCCGCCGTATCGAGGAATTGATCGGTTGCCCGGCGGCCATCGTCTCCACCAGCCCCGAGCGCGACGACGTCATCCTGATGCGCGATCCCTTTAAGGCATGAGAAGCGAATAGCGAATGGGGAGTAGGGTGGCGGTCGCGCCGCCATTGGCGTATTCACTACTCACAGCTCTCTACTCGCCGGAAAACAACATGACCGCCGACAACGAAAACGAACCCCGCCGGACGCGCTTCGATGTGAATGAAGCTCGCGCCCGCGCGCAGGAGGCGATCCGCAAGTCGGAATTCATTGTCTCGCGCGCCTGGGGGCTGCTGCGCGAGCCCAAGAAGGAATGGGAGCAGATCAAGGCCGAGGAAACGACGATCCCTCATCTGCTGATCGGCTACGTGGCGCCGCTGGCGGCGATCCCGCCGGTTGCGGGCCTGATCGGCTCGCTTCTGTTCGAGCCCATCGCAGTCGGTCCGCTCGGCGACGCATTGGTGGGCGTGGTGGTGACTTGGGTGGTCACGGTGGCGCTGGTGTTCTTGCTCGGCGTGCTGATCAACACGCTGGCGGATCAGTTCGACGCCGATCGCAATGAGGTCGCGGCGCAGAAGGTCGCGGCGTTTTCGATCACGCCGGCGTTCCTATCGGGGTTCTTTTCGCTGTGGCCGCCGCTCTGGTGGGTGGCGCTGTTTGCGCTCGCGGCCATGGTCTACATTATGTATCGCGGCCTGCCGATCCTGATGAAGGCGCCCGAGGATCGCGCGCTAAGCTATGCCGCCACCGTGACTGTCGCAGGCGCGGTGGCTTTCATCGTGCTCTTCGCGCTCGCGAGTTGCGTGGGATAGCGCTTGCACGCGGGCGCGTCCCGCCTAGCATGAGCCCATGAGCACCAATGTCCTGAGCGGCGAACGGGCAGGCCTCGCGGCGCGCGTGCGCGGCGTCCTCATCGGACCGCAGAACGAGTGGCGGCGGATTGCCGAAGAGGAGCCGACGCCGTTGATCGGGGCGTACGTCGCGCCGCTGACAGTGCTGGGCGCGGCTGCCGGTCTCGGCGCGCATCTCTTGTACCGCGGCGTGGCGCTCGATGCCGATTTGGTTTGGGCCGGCATAGCGGCGCTGCTCTATGTGGCGCTCGCGATCGCCGCCGTCACGGCGGCGGCGATGCTCATCGCCTTCCTGGTTCGACGCTTCGGCGCGGAAATAGAGCACGGCAGAGCTGGGCAATTGGCCGCCTATGCGTCGACGCCGATCCTGGTTGCGGGCCTGGGCGCGCTGATCCCGCCGCTTGCCGCTCTGCTGATTGGGGCGGGCATCATCTATGCGCTCATCCTGTTGGGGTTGGGCGTGGGGCGCCTGGTGTCGCTGCCCGATCCGGAAAACAACGCGCCGCGTTTTGTGCTGACGTTCGCAGCGATCGCCGCCGCGTTCGCGACCGCGGTCGCCGCCTTCGCGGCGCCAGCGCTGAACGCTGGCCGCGAGGCTTTGAGCCATGCGATGGCCGCCGCGGCGCCCGCCGTTGCCGCGACCGAAACGCCGCCCCGCCCCGAAGCCGAACTCGCCATTGAGCGCCTCGCGCAATCGGATGGCGCCCAGGTGCTCGCCGATCCGGCGCGGCTGGCGGAGCAATTTCCCGACACGCTTCCAGGCGGCTTCGCGCGCCGGTCGGTGACGACGGCGCAAGGCGGCGGCGTCGCCCGCGCCGATGCGACCTATGCTCAAGGCGGCGCGACGCTGAACGTGGCGGTCATTCAGTTCAGCTACGATGTCGATGCGGCCGCCGCGGCGGGTTTGTTCGATGTCGCGCCAGACGGCGCGCGCGAGGACGGCTACGCCCGCTCGCAGAGCATCGACGGCAGATTCTACGCCGAGCAGGTCGATGGCGATAGTGCGCGCTACGTCGTCATCGGGCGCGGCGTCGCCATGATCGCGGAAGGCGCCGCAACCGCCGATCAGGCCCGCGCCGCAGTCGAAACGATCGGGTTGCAGCGGCTGGAGGCGGCGTTCGGCCGTTGAGACAGCAGATCGTTTCGAGTCTCTCATCCGAGCGCACGGGCGTAGTATCGCCCGAGTCGCTATGGGAGAGTGCGATGACCGTAGATCCTTCAGGCGCGAGCGCGCCGGCTTTGATCGACCGCATCAAGAATATTCTGCTCACGCCACAGACTGAGTGGGAGAAGATCGACGCCGAAGCCGCGGACGTGAACAAGATTTACTTGGGCTATGTGCTGCCGCTCGCTGCGCTCGGCGCCATCTGCGCTTTCATCGGCACCTCGGTGTTCGGCGTCAATCTGTTCGGCACGATCTATCGCGTGCCGATGGTGACGGGCCTCGTCGGCGCGGTGCTGCAGATTGGGTTGAGTCTCGCCGGCGTCTTTCTGTTGGCCTTCGTGGCCAATGCGCTGGCGCCGAGTTTTGGATCGCAACAGAATATGGGCCAGGCGCATAAGCTCGCGGCCTATGGCTCGACCGCCGGTTTCCTCGCCGGCGTGTTCTCGATCGTGCCGGCGCTGGCGATCCTCGGCATCGTCGGCCTCTACTCGCTCTACCTGCTCTATGTCGGCATGCCGAGAATGATGAAGACGCCCGAGGACAAGCGCCTCGTCTACCTCATCGTGCTCATTCTCGTAGTGGCGGTTGCCTGGATCGTGATCGGCACTGTCATGGGCGCCGTGAGAGGCGCAATGGGCGGCGCGCCGGCTTATCCGTTCGGCGGCTGAGCGCCCCCGCCGCAGGGGATTGGAGCGCGAGCCTCCGAGCGCGTATTGTCTGCGCAGAGTGACTTGCGCGCTTGGAAGCGCGCGCTCCAACCTGCAACCGATTAGGCGCCAGCTTCCGCCAGCAAACCGCGCGACGCGGCTTGCCTCTTCATCGCCTTCTGCAGCTTCTCGAACGCGCGCACCTCGATCTGACGCACGCGCTCGCGGCTGACGCCGTACTGCGCCGACAATTCCTCAAGCGTCGCCGGCTCGTCCTTCAAGCGCCGCTCCTGGATGATGTGGCGTTCGCGTTCGTTCAGTTCGCCCATCGCCTCTTGCAGCAGGCTCATGCGCGCGTCGAATTCTTCGGTTTCGGCGAGACGCGTCTCCTGGGTGCCGTCGGCCTGATCGTCGGCGAGCCAGTCCATCCATTCGCTGTCGCCTTCGCCGCCGGCGCCGCCGATCGGCGCGTTGAGGCTGGCGTCGCCGCCGCCGCTCATCCGGCGGTTCATGGAGACGACTTCGTCTTCGGTGACGGCAAGCTTGTGCGCGATGCTCTTCACTTGCTCGGGCTTCAGATCGCCTTCTTCGAGCGCAGCCATCTCGCCCTTCATGCGGCGGAGGTTGAAGAAGAGCTTCTTCTGCGCCGCTGTGGTGCCCATCTTCACCAGCGACCACGAGCGCAGGATGTATTCCTGGATCGAAGCGCGGATCCACCACATTGCATAGGTGGCCAGGCGGAAGCCCTTGTCGGGATCGAATTTCTTCACCGCCTGCATCAGCCCG
>LWDN01000009.1 GCA_002083515.1 Proteobacteria bacterium HN_bin10 | reverse complement strand
TTGGTTCTCGAAAGGTTTGCATGGAAGTTCCCAATACCCAGGTCTCCTGACTTTCGGCTCGCTCTACTCTCTGCGCCTTCCCGTCCCGAAGGACAGTGGCTGTCTGCAGATTTCGTCCCCGATTACAGTTGCGGACCAGTGGCGGCGTTTCACCGCACTTCCCTTGAGGTATGTGGGCTATCGATTCATTGGATTGAAAGAGTTACTGCTCTCGTAGACCTCCCTTCCGTTACGCGACCCGGCACTTGGCTTTCACCAGAGCTGTCATAAACGCCAACAGCACCGCGCCAAGCACCATGATTGTGAGCCCCATGTCGCTGATCGGCAGCGCGAACGATGTGGGCTGAAGTAGCTTGATGACCCCAACGATATAGGCCAACCCCACGACGGTCAGCGTCATCATGCGGTTCCCTTGGAGCGCCATCGTGGTGGCCGCCAGATACATCCGGCGCACGACCAATCCGTTGACTGAATCGGTCACGACCATTCCCAGACTGAAGGCTACGCCGATGAACAGCGCGCCAACCAGGCCATAGCCCATCGTTCCAGCCAAGGCCCAGGCCGACATCTGGCTGGCGGTTTCGAACCCCAGTCCAAACAAGACGCCGATCGGCACCGCGCTTATCGGGTGTGCGATGTTGAGCAACTGCCTGGGCAAGAAATGGCCGATGACGCCGTGGCTTGGCGCCACAGCTCCAGCCGGCAGCGTGACCAGCCGTACCAAATTCAACGTCCCAATGGCAAACAGGAGAATGGCCGACAAGACCCCGCTGGCCTGCGACATGGAGCTGTTAAAGAATTGTAGGTGTTCCGCTGCCAACGCGATCACGGTCGCAATGCAGAGGACTGACAGCGTATGCCCGAACGCAAACCAGGTCCCCACCCATCGACTCATCCTCGGATGTCGATCAACCGACGCTCTCGTCATCCCATCGATCGCGGTCAGATGGTCTGGATCGGCTCCATGGCCTAGCCCCAAGGCAAACGCGAGGCCGAGTAAAGGCCAGAGACTGCCGTCAGCGGGATCCATCGGCCTCGTTGGCGATCGTCGATCTCACTCGAACATCATGCGGCATGGTTCACCTGGACGTCACGGAAGAGAGGCCCGTGAGACGCCCGAGCATTTCGCAGTCGATGTGTTCACGCACCACCGCTGCTAACCGGTCATATTCAGCCTGCTTCGAGGGGATGCGCTGACTCGTGGCACAGGCGGGGAGACCTTTCCGGGTACGCAGAAACGAAAGCGTCTTGGCCCTGATCACCTCATTTTCGAACAGGCCGTGCAACATGGTGCCCACCACCATCCCGTCGCCGCTGAGAGCTCCATCCGCGCGCCGATCCACATGGCCATTGCGCAACCGTATTTCAAATGGGCTCGCCTGCGCGTTCCTCGGCTCCACCATGCCCATATGGATTTCATATCCCTGAATCTCCGCTTCGACCACCGTCCCATCGGTGAGGAACGAGGGATGCGCCACGCGGGCATGAACTTGCGCCGTGACCTTTTCCCGTTCGAAGTGCGTCCGCAGGGCCAGCAGCCCCAGCCCACGTACCTGGGCTTCCATCGATTCGACCCCATGAGGATCATCGATACGCTCCCCGAGTATTTGGCAGCCGCCGCAAATTCCGAGGATCGGTTTCCCTTCGCGGGCACGCGCTTCAATCGCGGCCGCGATGCCCTGCGTCCGGATCCACAAAAGATCAGACACCGTGTGCTTTGAGCCCGGCAGAATCACCAGATCCGCCCCCTGTATCTCGCCAGGTTGCACGACGAATCGAACAACGACGCCGGGCTCGTGCTCCAGGGCTTCGACATCGTCGTAGTTGGAGATGCGAGGCAACCGCACCACCACGATGTCGAGATCCTGCTGCGATGGTTTGGGACGAGCCATGCGGTCTTCGATCGATACGGAATCTTCATCAGCAATACGGAGGTCTTGAATAAACGGTACGACGCCCAACACGGGTTTGCCCGTGCGTTCGGTAAGAAAATTGAGTCCCGACTGGAGCAGCGCCACATCGCCGCGAAATTTATTCACAATGAACGCTGCAACCCTCGCCCGCTCGTCCGGTTCGAGCAGTTCCAGCGTTCCGACAAACGAGGCGAAGACGCCGCCACGGTCGATATCCCCCACAAGCAAGACCGGCGCGTCCACGAGCTTCGCCACATGCATGTTCACAATGTCACGAGACTTCAAGTTGATCTCGGCTGGGCTCCCTGCTCCCTCGATCACGACGAGGTCATACGCAGCTCGAAGTCGCGTGAGCGATTCTGCGATCACGGCTGAGAGGCGGGGCTTGTACTCGTGATACTCGGTGGCCGTCATACTACCGACCACCTTGCCGAGTACTACAACTTGGCTTCGGCGATCACTTTCAGGCTTGAGCAGGATTGGGTTCATATCCACAGAGGACAAAATCCCCGCGGCCTCTGCCTGCACAGCTTGTGCGCGCCCGATCTCGAGGCCATCGGCAGTGACGGCCGAATTGAGCGCCATGTTCTGCGACTTAAACGGGGCGACACGAAACCCATCGCGTCGAAACAACCGGCACAACGCGGTCACAAGAAGACTCTTTCCCGCCGACGAGGCCGTGCCTTGGACCATAATGGTGGGCGCAAGGAGGTTCACCGTTCCCGCCTCGCATAGGCCGCACAAGTCTGCACGAACCCCTGAGCGAGAAGAGGATTCGAGGCCCAATGGGCATGCACATAGGAGGCGAGCGTGTTGCCCTTCCGATAGCCTTCTTGGAACGATTCGCCTCCACGGCGCCGGCGCACGTTGTAGCAGCACTCCACTTCAGCCGGAAGGCGCAAGTCCGAATAGCGAAATTGATGGCCGCGAAATCGCAGTCCTTTCGGACCAAGCATCGTCTCGTCCTGTGTTTCCACCTCGACATACCCAAGGGCTTGTAACCGCTCTTTCATCTCCGCTTCGCCTGGAATAAGCCCCACCATGTCATGCCGCGCGCCATCGAGCGTTCTGATGCCATTGGACAAATACATGAGACCGCCACATTCGCCGTAAATGGGTCCCTGGGCTTCGGCAAACGACGCCACATCCTGACGCATGGACAGGTTTCTGGACAGATCCACAGCATAGACCTCCGGATAACCGCCACCAAAGTAGAGACCATCCACATCCGGCAAGTGCGCATCGTGAATGGGGGAAAACCGCACGAGCTCCGCGCCGAGGCTCTCAAGACGACGGAGGTTGTCGTCATAATAGAAGTGGAAGGCCTCGTCGAACGCGAGACCGATTCGGCACCCTGTCCCCTCCGCAGCGACCCGTTCCATCGCAGGAATGGCTGGAAGCGTCGGCGCGGTGCGTGCTAACGCCAGAATTTTTGCGACATCGCACCATTCGTTCACTCGATTGCCCCAGGCCACGAAGACGTCCTCAGGCACCGTCGCCCGGTCGGCGCGGTGCAGACCGAGATGCCGATCCGCAAAGGCCAATGTGGCCTCCTTGGGAAGCCCACCAAGAACGGGAGGCGAGCCCCCTGTGGCCGTGCGAAGTAACTCCAGATGCCCTCGGCTGCCGATCCTGTTACAGATGAGGCCGGCGATCGGTAGTTCCGGATCGAACGTCGAAAACCCCCTGGCTAAAGCCGCGATACTGCGGGCCATGCCAGCTGCGTCACAGACCAGCACCACCGGCGCGTGAAGCCACTTGGCAATCTCAGCAGTCGAGCCTTCCTCACTGGTCGGTGATGCGCCGTCGAAGAGCCCCATCACCCCTTCGAGAATCGCGATGTCGGCTCCCTGCGACGTATGCAGGAATGTTGAAAGAACCGCCTCGTGCCCCATCATCCATCCGTCGAGATTGTGGCAAGACACACCGGACGCGCGCACGTGATAGGTCGGATCAAGATAATCTGGGCCGCACTTGAAGACGGCCACTCGCAACCCTCGCGCCCGCAAGGCCCGGACGAGACCGACCATGACAGTCGTCTTGCCAACATTGCTGGATGTCCCTGCAATGACGAGTCGTGGGATTGTCACCATGCCATGTCCATCTGAGCCCAGCGTACCCCTCTCAATGAATCGCGTCTTCGACTCATGCAGCAAGAAAAAACGTGTCCGCAGTACCATGAAACAGGATCCGCATGACCCGTCATGCTCTCCCCACCATCGATACGACACAAGAAACCAGCGCTGCCACCGTATCCTCTTGCGCCAACGCCACATTCTGCGCCCCGCATTGGCGCGCGGTGGCAGCGGTCTGTAGACCGATCGCCGCCATCGGCATCTTCAGCAAAGTCTGACCAAACTCGCCCGATAGGACGGCGCGAGCCGCAGAAGAACTGGGCAGCACCACGAGGTCGATCGGCGGCACGGGACCCGTCGGCAGCCGATGCCTATACCGATAGGCCGCTACCGATTCGATCTCTGCCCCGACCTTCGTCAACTCGTGGTGCAAGTTCGGTCGGCCTGCTTCCGCTGTCACAAGAAGAAATGGCCCCTTCTGAAAAACCGCAGATTGCTCTTGCACCGCCTCCAGACAAGCCCCACGCAACGTGACGGCGGAAGCAATGCCATGCCGTGACAGGGCCTGCGCGGCCGCTTCTCCGACCGCGATGACCGACACGTCGAGAACTGGGACATGCGCCATGACCGCATCGACACCAGCCTCGCAGCCGAAGATGATGCCGCGAAATGTATGGAGCCGAGCCAGGGCTGTTTCGACGGAAGATTCACGGTTCAGCGAGACCGCCTCGACCTCTGGGACTTCCAGCACCTCCGCACCGAGCGCACGAAACTCCGCCGCCATCGCAGAGAGGCCGGGGCGCGCACGCGCAACAAGTAGCCGTCGACCAACCAGCGGGCTTCGTTCAAACCAGGCGATCCGCTCCCGCAGAGCAACAACTTCACCCACGATGACGAGAGCGGGAATCGTCAGGTCGACATGCTGTGTCCTGTCCGCAAGAGACGACAACGTCCCGACAAGCACATGCTGATTGGGCATGGTGGCGGACGCGATATAGGCCGCCGGAGTCTCGGCGGAGCGACCGGCCTGAATCAGCCGCTGAAGACTTGCGGACAGCGTTCTCGCTGCCATGAACAACACCAGCGTACCCGTGCCAGAGGCAGCTCTGGACCAGTCGGTGAGACTGTCCCGATTCCCACCCACATCATGGCCGCTCATAAAGGTCACATCGGAGGCATGGAGTCGATGCGTCAACGGGATGCCGGCATAGGCCGCAGCACCAAGCGCTGCCGACACGCCAGGGACGATCGTACATGGGATGCCGGCTTCTGCCAGTTCCTCGGCCTCTTCCCCGCCTCTCCCAAAAATGAATGGATCGCCTGCCTTCAAGCGCACCACGGTACGCCCCGCTTTGGCGCGAGCCAACACCTCCGGATGGAGTCGATAGGAGATCGCTCCCGCACCATGGCGTCGACCAACCGGTAGTAACTCTGTTTCAGGCCTGACAAGCGAAAGGATGGCCTGCGAGACCAGCTTGTCGTAGGCCACAACTTCCGCAGTACGCAACAGCTCCAGTGCGCGGACCGTGAGCAAGCCCGGATCGCCCGGTCCGGCCCCGACCAGATAGACCATGCCCTGTCGAATCACTGGCTCAGTCAGCACGGAGCTCTCCCTGCGGCTTCGTCGCGGGCGCGCCTTTCCGAAATCGATGGGTAAATTCCGGATCGTACAACTTTGAATTCGCAAACTCGGTTGCTGTCAGCACAGGCCCCACCAAGATCATCGAGGTCGAGTTGAGCTTGGCCGCCTTAGCCTTCTCGGTGATATCCGCCAGTGTCCCGGTCACAATCACCTGGTCGGGCCAGGACGCTTTATGGACGATGGCCACTGGACAATCGGCGCCATACGACGGAGTCACATCACGGACGACATCCTTGAGCAGGGTGATGCTGAGAAACAAGGCCAAGGTCGCGTGATGCTTCGCCAGGTCTTCCAGTTTTTCCCCTGCCGGCATCGAGGTCCGTCCTTCCGCCCTGGTGAGGATCACGGTTTGAGACAACTCCGGGAGGGTGAGTTCACGGCCCAGCGCCGCCGCTGCCGCCGTGAAGGACGAGACGCCGGGAATAATCTCATACCCAATTCCCAGTTCCGTCAGCCGGCGCATTTGCTCGGCGGTGGACCCAAAGATCATCGGATCGCCCGTATGGACCCGCGCCACATCCTGATTCGCGTCGCGGGCTGCCACGATCACCTCGACGATCTGGTCGAGCGTCATCCCCGATGAATCCATCACCTTCGCGTCGGGCCTGGCATGGGCGATGACTTCTTGAGGAACCAGTGACCCTGTGTAGAGCACGACGGGACAAGCCGCGATCAATTCGGCTCCGCGCAGCGTGAGCAGTTTGGGATCGCCCGGCCCGGCTCCGATAATATAGACACGCATCATGACTCCCTTAGGTACACTTCAACACGGTCTCTCGCACAATCCGCCAAATCTCTGCCGGGATCTCTCCCAGCCATCGAGCATCGATCGTGCCGGAGGCTGCTGCGCGATGCTCCTGTTGTGGATCGGTCACCAGCCGCCAGAGGCGATCGCTCACCGATCCATTCCGCTGAATCACGAACCGATCGACCAGCAATCGAGCCAAACCTTCCCCCTCGACAGTCATCGTCAGATACGGTTGCGGCACCTGAACCGGGCGAAGAGGCGAGAGCCTGATAAAGGGCTGTTCCATGGCATTGATCACGCCGGGAGGTTCGAACCCCGCCGCGGAAAAATCGCAGGGTTCCTTGGGATTGCCCACCAGAAAAAACTGTCCTTCCGTCTCAGCCAGAATGGCTCCGGCTAGTCGTCCGACCAGCGCCATCAGTCCGCCTCTGACGCAGGAGGCACGACGAGCGAAAACCCCGGTCTCTGACCTGGGAGGACAGCGCCGTCGAAGCGGTACTTATTGGTATAGCCGCGCGGTGTGACCATGTACCCCTCGAACATGAACGTATTGCTCGACCCGATAATGACGGTCGTCAACATCCCGATCTCGTAATCCAGAAAAGTATCCAGATCGGTCAGGACTACCTGTTCCATGTCACGATAGGCACTCTTTACAAGAGCTACCGGCGTGCTCCCCTCGCGATGACGCCGGACAATCGCCTGGGCATCCACAATCTGTCTCGTGCGTCTGCCACTGGCCGGGTTATACAGACCGATCACAAAATCCGC
>LWDN01000008.1 GCA_002083515.1 Proteobacteria bacterium HN_bin10 | reverse complement strand
TGATGCCCGGCCGGCGGTGGAGCGATGGCCTGCACCAGGCCATCGAAGCCAAGGAAGGCGTCAAAATCGCCAACGAAAATCAGACGCTGGCGTCGGTCACCTTCCAGAACTACTTCCGCATGTACAAGAAGCTCGCGGGCATGACCGGCACCGCCGACACCGAAGCCCCCGAATTCGCCAAGATCTACAACCTCGACGTGAACGTCATCCCGACCAACCGCACCAACGTGCGGAAAGACTACGCCGACGTGATCTACCGCACCGAGCGCGAGAAGTTCGACGCGATCGTGCAGGAGATCAAGGACTGCTACGACCGCGGCCAGCCGGTGCTGGTGGGCACCATCTCCATCGAGAAGTCCGAACGGCTCTCGGGCCACCTCAAGCGGCACGGCATCAAGCACAACGTCTTGAACGCCAAGTACCACGAGAAAGAAGCGGAGATCATCGCGCAGGCCGGCCAAAAGGGCTCCGTGACCATCGCCACCAACATGGCCGGCCGCGGCACCGACATCTTGCTCGGCGGCAATCCGGACTTCCTCTTCAAGCGGGTGCTCTACCAGGACGAGACGCTGACGGAAGACCGGAAGAAAGATCTCCTGGCGCAGATCAAAGCCGATTGCGAGAAGAACCGGCAGGAGGTTCTGGCGCTGGGCGGGTTGCACATTCTCGGCACGGAACGGCACGAGAGCCGCCGCATCGACAATCAGCTCCGCGGCCGCGCGGGCCGCCAGGGCGATCCCGGCACGTCCCGCTTCTACCTGTCGCTGGAAGACGATCTGCTCCGCATCTTCGCCTCGGAGCGCATTTCCAATCTCATGCTGAAACTCGGCATGGAGGAGGGCGTGCCGATCGAACACGGCATGGTGACGCGCTCCATCGAGAACGCGCAGAAGAAGGTCGAGGCGCACAACTTCGATATTCGGAAGCAGTTGCTCGAATACGACGACGTGATGAACAAGCAGCGCGAGGTCATCTACCAGCACCGGCGGGCGATTCTTGCGGGGGAGGACCTCTCGGAAGAAGTCGCCGGCATGATCGGGGACGTGACCGACGGCTTCGTCGACAACTTCTGTCCGGAAGAGCAGTACGCGGAAGAATGGGACTACACGGGCCTGCAGGAATCCTTGGTCAATCTGTTCGGCCTCGATCTCTTCCAGATGCCGGCGGCGCCCGCCGAGGGCGAGCCGGTGGAACTCAAGGAATTGGGCCGCGAGGCGCTCAAGGCCGAAATGAAGGAACGCGCCATCCATGCCTACCGCCAGAAAGAACAGGCGCTCACGGCGGAACTGACCCGCTACCTGGAAAAGATGATCCTCCTCCAAGTGATCGACCACCACTGGAAGGATCACTTGCTGGGCATGGACCAGCTGCGGGACGGCATCGGCCTCCGCGGCTATGGCCAGAAGGACCCGCTGGTCGAATACAAGCGCGAAGGGTACGACATGTTCGCGGCCATGATGGACCGCGTGCAGCTCGACGCCCTCGAACGCCTTTTCAAAGTGCAGGCGGTCCGCACCGACGGTCCGGCCTCCGCCCCGGCGCCAGCCCCCGCCATGGCCCAACCCCGCCTCACACTCAACCGCGGCGAAGAGCCCGTCGCCGCCAAGACCGTGCAGCGCCAGGCCGACAAGGTCGGCCGCAACGACCCCTGCCCCTGCGGCTCCGGCAAGAAATATAAAAAGTGCCACGGGGCGTGAGGGGCCGTACGGGTGGGGTCGCCTTTCCTGCTCGCGGACCCCGCACCAAGATCAACTAGACTTTTCATCAAAAAGGGCGGTGCTCGGTCGACGCGCGCAGTGAAAGCCGACTCCCACCCATACGGCCGAGTAGAAACAGAAGGGGACAGAATCGCTCGAAGGCCGCAGTCGGAGTCAGCCCCCACCCCGGGCTCCAAAGAGGGAGACTCTGAAAATGGGGACTGGCTCGCTCCGCAAGCTCCGCGTGCCTGTCCCCATTTTCATGCAAGCTTCACCGCCAGCAATCGCAGCACGTGTCCCCCCAGTGAGTCGTCACTTCCGCGAGAGGAGCCGCTTCCGTGGCCATCCCTCCCAGCCGCGCAATGGGATGGGAGCAGAGTGGGCGAAGAAGAGCCCTATAGTATGACCTCATTCGGATAAGCATTCCGGGGGCCACGACCGCCGTCGCAGATCAACGCATCGTGGCAGTCCCAAGGGGTCCGCCCGTCGTCAGACGGGCTTCCACAGAAAGATCGCTTGATTGCTGCGGATCACCGCCTGGCATCGTTTCATGATACCCTGCCGCATTCAGATCGCAGATTTCTCAGGCCAACCCACACCCTCCCCACATGGACTTGAGCCGGCCCCCCCGCTTCATGTTCGTCGGATCCCGAAAGGATACACCTCGTGTGCGACTCGCTGTGGCAGGGCTGGGAACTCTCCTCCTCGTGCTCGCCGTTGACGGGTCGGGAGGATGGGCCTTCGATTGGGCGCCGACCGACGAGGAGCTGACTCGCTATCACTCAAGCTGGAATCCGCGCACGCACGGGGCGATCTACACGGAGGGAGCCGACCTGGTACTGCAAGGCCAATGGTCGATCCGCGCCTATGTCCAGGGGCAGATCGGGAACGGCAACTTCGAAAACCAATCGACCTCGCGCGGCTCGGCGACGCCCTTCAACCCGGACGCCGTCGAGCCGGACGTCATTGTCACCTACGGCCTCACCAAGCATCTCAATGTCGAGCTGTCGATGTCCGGCCTCTACTGGCGCTCGGACAATACGGACGCCGACGGCCGCAAGAGCGGCAGCGGCATCGGCGCCACGAGCGCGATCTTGAAATACAGGCCGATCGTGCAGAATCCGGATTCGTGGCGGCCGAGCGTCGGCCTGTACAGCAAGTTGTCTCTGCCGACAAATCAGTGGTTCGGAACCCCATCGATTCCGGGCGGATTCACGCCGCTCTCCCGCGTGCCTTCCAGCCGGTTTGGCTCCCTCGCCGTGACAGAGGGGATCCTGGTCCGAAAGAATCTCTCGCCGTTTCGCGTGAGCGGCGATGTGTTTTACACGTACAACGCGCCGGGAGAGGAGCACGGCAGCCGAACCTACGGCGGCGACTTGCTCAGCACGCGCTTCGCGCTGGAACATGTGCTGCATGAGTCGACCGGCTTCGGCTATCTGCTCGAGGTGGCGACGCTCCATCAATTGCCGACCCGGCTGGACGGCCACCCGACCAACTCCACGCCGTCCACCTTCTGGCTGATGGGCGTGCAGCCCGCCCTCGAATACACTTTCCTCAATCGCGAGAGCGGCGCGCACCTGGTCGGCGCAGCCGGCGTGATGTTCACCGTCGCCGGCCACAACGACGTCCGGGCCATCTATCCGAACATCAGCCTGAAGTATTTCTTCGACGAGCCGTAGGCCCCAGCCGAATCCCCCCGAACAAGAGACTCGTCGCGGCATATCTTGATACACCGTCCGCAGGCAGATGGAGAGGGCGGCTTCACGATTCACCAACACTCTCACGAAACGAACCGCGATGATCCACAACGTCGCCAATCGCCGCCTGGCGCCCCATTCCCCCTGCTACCTTTATAGTATGCGCGTGTACGCAGTCAGCGGAAACCGGTCGGGCGGGGACGAAGACGACGGCGGCAGCCTCTCCCCTCGTTCCGCCGCCTGGCACGAACGGGCGCCTCGCGACATTGTCATGGCCAGTTGGCTCCTGTTCGGTACCAGCCTCTGCCTGCCGGCCC
>LWDN01000007.1 GCA_002083515.1 Proteobacteria bacterium HN_bin10 | reverse complement strand
CTACGGGCACTTCTTCGCCGGCAACTACATCACGGAGAATCTGGGCACGAATGCCGATCAGGATTGGGGGATGCTCCAACTGTGGGTGAATTTCTAGGGGAAGGCGAGAGGCAAGGGGCAAGAGGCGATGGGCGATAGGGAACCAGGCCCAGGGTGAGGGGGCCATGGGCAAGAGGCGATGGGCGAGCGGCGACGGGCGGGAGACGAAGAAAAGACAAGACGAGAGAGCCTTTCATGCAGGGGCCCCTGTATTGACAGCAAGCCGTATCATGTGTATGGTTTTCCATATGAAGACAACACTTATCATCGATGACCGGGTCATGGCCCGGCTTCGTCAAGAGGCCGCGCGCCAAGGGAAAACCATCTCTGAACTGGTCGAGGCCGCCCTGCGCCTGCTGTTCCAATCTCAGAAGCCCCGGCGTTCGCTGCCGCCCTTGCCGAGTTGGAGCAGCGGCGGGGCGCTGGTGGAGATTGCCGATCGTGATGCGCTCTATCACGCGATGGAAGGTCGCTGATGTTCGTGGTCGACACGAACGTCCTTGTATACGCCGCGGATGAGCAGGCGACGGCCCATCGTCGGTGCCGACAACTGTTGCTCGACTGGCGTGGCCAACGCACAGCCTGGTATACGACGTGGAGCATTCTGTATGAATTCCTGCGAGTCTGCACCCATCCTCGCGTCTTTCGTTCGCCCTGGACGGTCGAGCACACGTGGGCCTTCGTGGAAGCGCTGCTCTTATCGCCGGGTCTCGCGGTTCTGATTGAGACGGATCGCCATACGGATGTGGCCGGCCAAGTGCTGCGTGAGATTCCTCATCTTGCCGGAAACCTGCTGCATGACGCACACACCGCGATTCTTATGCGGGAACACGGGATCCGACGCATCTACACCAGAGACGCGGATTTCCATCGCTTTCCTTTTCTCGAGGTCATCGATCCCTTGCAGGCCTGACGCGTCGGATGCACGAAGCGGCTTCTCCTTGGTTCATGGTCAGGCATGAGTCATGGGAATTCTGATTCCCGTGCGACCAAACGTCCCCGTTTTCCAGAAGGAGAGTACTCATGAAACGGATGGTCTTATTGACAGTGCCGGCAGCGGGCTTGCTGGCCTTCGCTGCCGTGGCCGACCCCGCCTACGCCCAACTCAGCGATGCCATCACGTTGACGAATCAGGCCATCGTCGAGTTGACGGACTTGGCAGGCTCGGGCAAGCGGGCTCAGAACGAATTTTCAAAAGTGGGCGGGGCGGATGTGCGGCAGATCGCCAAGGCGAACGATTTGCTGCGTCAGGCGCTGGACAAGGCCAAGGCGGCGAATGCCCCGGCTCTGGCCATCATGAAACTGGAAGAAGCGATCGATGCCACGGCGCACAATCAGCACAAGGAGCCGCGGCTCTATGCCCAAGGGGCGCTCTACCACCTCTGCCAGGGCGCCGGTGGTCCCGGCTGCGACACGGTGCCGAAAGTCGGCAGCTATGTGGCGCCGTAGGGTAGGCAATGGGCTCGGGGCGATAGGCAATGGGTGTGGTAAGGAAGGCGAGGGGCAAGAGGCTAGGGGTGAGGACGAGGGATAACCAACGTTCTTCCCAATAGCTTGGCGCCCAATGCCTCTTGCCTGTGACCTATAGCCCATCGCCTAGCGCCTCTCGCCTGCATCTAAAGAGTCCCCGCCGGGCATTGCACTGTCGCGGCGGGGATTTTTGCTATGAATTCCCACCAGGCCGCCGACGGTCGTCGAAGCGTAATCGTATGGGTTCTGCTACAATTCCCCCGTCATGAGTGAAACTCATACTGTCCGGCGAGCAGACCTTAAGCTTCTGCCGGCCTACACGCATGTGGCTACGCTGGAGCAGGCGCTGGCCGATCCTCGCAGCCTGCGGGTCCTGTGGCTGGAGATTCTGTTCAATGACGGTCTAGACGCACCTCGGATTCTTGAGCATCCGATCGGGCGTGAGGCTTACCAAAAGGCGTGCCGATGGTATACCGCCTACCGCAGTCTCATTCAGTCCGTCATTGCTCGGGCGCCGCTCCCAGAGGATGCTGGGCCGATCGACCAGCGTGACTACCGCACTTTCGTCGAGGCGCTCTACTTTGTCAGCCCTCACGCTTGATCATCTCATTCAACTGCTTCGAGAGTATGTCCGAGAGGCCGATACTCCGCTCGACCTCTTGTTGATCGGTCGGTTGGCGCTCTATGCCTACGGCGCCGAGAGTCCCCAGACCGAAGATCTCGACGCCGAGATCGTAGGCGACTTTGAGCGGCTGGCCTCGTTCCTCAAGCAGCGGCAGGTCCTCACCAATCTCAGCGAGAATATCTCAGGCTGGTCCGTGGTGGCGATGCCCCCCGGCTATCGAGAGCGAGCGACCGTCTATATTGAGCAGCCAGGGCTCCGCATCCGGCTTCTGGCCCCGGCCGATTTTGTGATCGCGAAGCTCCGTCGAGGCACCGAGCAGTGACCTTCCCCCGTTTATTACACCAGAGCTGAGGAAGTGACCTCCTGTGTGAGAGGGGCCCCGTTTTGATAGTTGTGAATGAACTCCTGGGGTGTCACATCCCCGATTGCGCTGTGTGTCCGCTCCTCGTTGTATTCCCGCCGCCACGCTTCAATCACGAGCTGCGCTTCTTGCAGGGTCAGACACCAGTGCTCGTTTAAACATTCGTCGCGGAACTTCCCGTTGAAGCTCTCGATAAACGCATTCTGCACCGGCTTCCCCGGCTGAATGAAGTGCAGGTGCACGCCATGCTGCGCGGCCCAGGCATCCAAGGCCGTGCCGGCGAATTCGGGCCCGTTGTCCAGGATCAACGTCTCCGGCAACGGGCGGGTGAGAAACAGCCGATCCAGAATCCGGCACACCCGCGCCCCGCCAATGGAGCGATCGACCTCGATCACGGGGGCTTCTTTGGAACAGGGATCCGTCATCGTCAAGCACTTGAACCGCCGACCCGCCACGAGCCGGTCATGGACAAAATCCATCGCATAACAGAGTCCGGGCCGGGTTGGCCGCGGGAGCGCGATGCGGGGAACCGCGGCCGCCTTCCTCCGTCGTCGCCGGCGGAGGGAGAGTTGCTCCTCCCGATAATAGAGACGTTCCACCTTCTTATGGTTCACCGGCCAGCCTTCCCGTCGCAACCAGACATAAATCCGCGGACAGCCATAGCGGCGTTTGCGCTCCGCCATCTCCCGGATCCGTGTCCGCAGGGGCGCCTCGTCTTGGCGTCGACTGCGATACCGAAGCGTGTTGCGGTCGAGGGCCATGAGGCGGCACACTCGTCGTTCACTGAGCCCAAAGCGCACCGCCACCCACTGGGCTGCGGCTCGCTTCGCCTTGGGCCCTACCAGTTTTTTGCGGTGACCGCCTTCAGCGCCTGGAGGTCCAGCGCCTGCTCCGCGACCATCTGCTTCAGCCGCCGATTTTCGTCTTCCAGCTGGCGGAGCTTCTTCACATCACTGACTTCCAGCCCGGCATATTTCGCCCGCCACTTATAAAACGTGGCATCCGAGATGCCGTGCTTGCGGCAGAGCTCTGGGACCCCGATGCCCGCGTGGGCGTCCTTGAGCACTGCGATGATCTGTTCTTCCGTGTGCCGCTTCCGTGTCATGCCCCCCTCCTGTGGGGCCCATCTCAGCACAATGGCACTTCCAAGCCAATGGTCTAGTTTTTGGGGGGAAGGTCAGCAGGACCTCGGGGATGCAGAATTCGTGGCAAGGCGGTTCGGCGTTTCTCCTGCTGCTGTTCGCGCGGCAGCCGAGACCGCCGTGTCGCACTCGCCTAAAGACACGGCGCTCTTTGCGTTTCGACAGACCGTCGACTTGTTCTGCCGTCGGCTTCACGGGTGAGCCTGAGGGGCGCTGTGGGGGGCTGTAGGGGATGAGCGGACTCAACCCCGGGGGGATATGAAACATGGAAGGCCGAGTGGCACTACGGGGCCAGCCAACCGGTCTTCTGCAATTGAGCCTTGACCTCGCCATAGTTCCGAGTCACCGGAATCTGGGGGAACTCTGTGATGATCTTGTCGGGCGGGCGGAAGAAGATGCCGAGGTCGGCCTCCAGGAGCATGGGCGTATCGTTGTAGGCATCGCCGATCGCCACAGTCTTGAAATAGAGGCTTTTGAGCGCCACGACGGCCTGGCGTTTCTGATTCCGCTGGCGGAGGTGGTAGTTGCGGATTCGTCCGGTCTCATCCATCTCCAGCCGATTGCAGAAGAGCGCCGGATAGCCGAACTGCCGCATGAGCGGGGCGGCGAATTCGTAAAAGGTATCGGACAGGACGATCACCTGGCACCGCTCCCGCAGCCAATTCACGAACTCGACGGCGCCGTCCAACGGCTTCAGCGTGCCGATGACCTCCTGGATATCGGCCAGCGTCAGCTTGTGCTGATCCAAGATCCCCAACCGCTTCTTCATCAAGACGTCATAGTCTGGGATGTCTCGGGTTGTCAGGCGCAGCTCCGCAATGCCGGTCTTCTCCGCGACATTGATCCAGATCTCGGGGGTCAAGACCCCTTCCATATCGAGACAGGCGATCACGGGTTCATGCATACTCGTTGTAACTCCTTTCGATGAGGGGGCGAAAGGCAATGGGCTATGGGCAATAGGTAATGAAGTGGCCAGAGGTTGTAGGCTATAGGTCCTGACTCAGTCCTCAGCACCCAGCACTCAGCACTTCTGCTCGCCCATCGCCTGACTCAACAGCCGCCACACCTTGTCCAGTACGTGATCGAGCAGTTCGCCTGCCTTCCATGTCCGGCGTTGCTCGGCTTCATGCCGCTCGGCCCAACTGACCGCCAGGGGCAGGGGAATGAGTCGCGGCACCGTGCCTGTCACGTCCGCCCACAGCATGCCGAGGACCGTACTGACCCGAATGGACACCGGCAGCGCCTCCACCGGGTTCTCCGCGAAGTTCTCGCACAGGTTCGCGGGCGACGTCACCAGGAGCTCTCGGCAGGCCGAGGGGCGATGCTCATAGATCCCGCAACGTTCCTGTTCCAGAAAGGGGCAGGGAAGTTTCAGGGCGTAATAGGCTCGATTGAGGGAGTCCAACTCCGCGTCCGATCGAAGCGTGGAGCTATAGGCCAGTTCAGTCAGCGGGTTCAGAAGCCCCGCCTGGCCGAGCGCCGCCTTGGCTTCTTCTATTCGCTTGGCATAACGAGCCTGATCCGTCTCCGGCAGGCTCTGCACATGCTCACGTAAGGCGAAGGCTTCGGGCGGAGAGAGCGGGATCATCATGCGGCAACAGGCGGCACAGCCGTCCTTGCAGGAAATCGTGGCCCCCCGCTGAGTGCCGGCTTGCACTTCTTCCTTGGCGACGCGCTCACCCAGTTGGCGCGCCAGAGGGACAATGGCTGTGATCGGCACGAGCTGGACGGGGACATCCAGCGAGGTGGTCACCGGGCCTCGAGGCGTATTCAGGGTGACTTCGTAGCGATCGACCGATGCGGCAGGTGTCGACATCCCCAGTCCTCTCGCAGATCAGGCATCATAGTGAAGCCTCGGTGGAAGGGTCAAGGCAGTCATGCCTCGCCGCAGGAGGCTTGCGGGCGCTCTGGAAGACAGGGATAATGTGCCGCTGAGGAAGGGAGCCGCGAGATCAGCGAGAAAGGCGGGAAAGGCGTGACAGGGTGAAGCGGAAGCGCGGAACGAGGAATGCTGAACGCGGAGTGTCTGCATCGACGTTCATCATTCGGCGTTTCCCCGCCTGCGCAGGACCTGCCCGCCGCATGGCTCCGGCAGGCGGGAGCCACGGCTGTGAAGCCGTGGACGCCGTCGGCCCAAGTCTATGGCGTCGGACGAGGCATGCGGGGCGGGTGGCCGCTGAAGCCTTGCCGCCTCCGCTCAAGCTTCGGCGGCCCACCGGAGCCTTGGCGAAGGTTGGGGCGAAGGCGGACAGGCTTCCGGCCTTCGTCGCCGGAGCTCCTTCGGCGGAGGAGGCTCGGCGGGTTTCGCCGACGCAATCAACTCAGAGGGACCACGGCTGGAAAACCGTGGGGCTCCACACTTCATCATTCATTTCCAGCTTTTCTCGCCTGTCTCGCACATCGCGCTGAAGCCCATGACCCTGTCCGGTCACCAAATCGGCCTCCTCAAGTCCTACATGGATGATCTTGTCGAGCAGGCGAAGCAGGACGATCAGACTCACCGTTCCTTTGGTTTCGCGGCTGAAGCCTATCGCCCGGATCAGGCCGTCTCCGATCTTCTGGCCATTCTGGATGATCGAGTCGAATCGGAGGGAGTTCAAGTCGGGCTTCCGTCGGACTTTCTCCATCAGATGTGGACCATGTGTAATGAGGCGCAGCCCCATCTGCGCGAGCAGGTGTGGTTGGAGGCCGGCTGGGAGGGGGTGAGCCCCACCAAAGCAGCCGTGAGACAGCAGACCTATCGTGCTCTCATCACCTTCTTGGAGCAACGGAATCACGTATGAAGCCATCCACACGATCGCTCGTCAGGCGAGGCTTCCTCGCCCTCTTCACGGTCTGCGTACTCGGCCACCAGCCCGTTTGGGCTTCGCGCGACAGTCCCTCGATCGTCCTCACGCCCATCATAGAGAGGGGCTTGGAGCGGCCCGTCTATCTCACCCACGCCGGCGACGGCTCGGGCCGTCTCTTTATCGTCGAACAGCCTGGACGCATTCGTGTGGTGCGGGACGGTCGTCTGCTCGAACGGCCGTTTTTGGATATTGCGGACAGGGTCAGGGCGTCCGGCGAGCAAGGGCTGCTGGGAATGGCCTTTCATCCGCGCTACACGCAGAATGGGCGGTACGTCGTCAATTATGTCCGGGCCACCGATGGGATGACGGTCATCGCCGAATTCCGGGTCTCGCCCGATCCCGATCGGTCGGCCACAGCGGAGAAGATTCTTCTCGCCATCGCGCAGCCCTATCCGAATCATAAAGGCGGCATGGTGGAGTTCGGACCGGACGGGTTGCTCTACATCGGCATGGGGGACGGGGGATCGGCGGGCGATCCTGAAAATCGGGCCCAGAATGGCGACGATCTTTTGGGGAAAATGCTCCGGATCGACGT
>LWDN01000006.1:12980-54928 GCA_002083515.1 Proteobacteria bacterium HN_bin10 | reverse complement strand
CCGCCAGCCACGCCAACATCGCCAGCGTCCAGGCGATGAGCCTGGCGCGGCGATGGAGTGGAAGGACGGGGTGAATGTGTGTCATGGCGGGCAGTATAAACCCGCTCTCAAGGGGGTTGGATAAGTTTATTTTTGTTCGCGCGTTTTCAGCGACTTGGCCGAAAAAACTGTTGGATAGAGGGCTGCATCCACGCTTTCAGCGCACCACGCTTCTGATCCTCTCTCCGATGCATCGGCTCGAACGCATCGTTATGTGCTCGACCGGCATGGTGCGGGTGATCATGGCGTGTTGCAGCTCGGCGAATATGCCGCCACCAGGTCTTGCACAATCTGCTTTCGCCGGGCGGCGTCGAATTCCTCGATCAAGAAGATGTGGTCGACGCCGAAGCGGTTGAAGCACGGCTGCTTGTCCGGACTCAGCGGACGCTTCGAAAGATCGGCTGTCTCGCCGACAAAGCAGAACGCGAACCGGCTCTCGCCCATTTCCCTGCCCATGACATAGACGCCGGGCCGGGCATTGAAGGTCGTGTTGCGGGGAAAGATCGAGAAAACGTATTCGGCGCCGCCCTTGCCGGTCAGTGTGGTCGTGTCGCCATAGGCCATTGACTGTTCCCCGCGGATTGAGCCCCCTGCATACGGCTTAAGCCCCAGGTGTGAAGCTCTTTCTTTCAGCGGGAGCCCGCACTATCAAAACGCGGCTACGGGGGGACGACATGAGACAAATTGGCGCCGCGCTTGCGGCATGGGTGCTGATCGGCTGTTCGCCGGCCGCGGCGCCGCCGCCCGCGCGCAGCTACGCGCCAACGATCACGCGCGACGCCTATGGCGTACCGAGCATTCACGGCCGCGACGACGCCGAAGCCGCCTATGGCGTCGGCTACGCCCACGCTGAAGACAATTTCGCCACGATCCAACTGGTCGTGCTTGCCGCGCGCGGCCGCCTCGGCGCGCATCTCGGCGAAGACGGGGCCCGCAGCGATTTCCTCTGGCATTTGCTCGGCATCCGCGATGCCGTGAACACTGGCTACGACACGCAGCTCTCGCCTGAATTTCGCGGCGTGGCCGAGGGCTATGCAGCAGGGCTCAACGCCTACGCGGCCGAACATCCCGACGAAGTTTTGCCCGGCGCGCGCAACGTCACCGGGCGGGATGTTGTCATGGGTTCAGCCCTCACCGTGCCGCTGTTTTGGGGCTTCGAGCGCACACTCGGCATGGTCGCCGACGAGCAGAGCCATCCCTGCGCGGTGCGCCAGGCGAGCGCCGAGACCATCGACAACGGCTCCAACGCCTTCGCCGTCGCGCCGCGGCGATCGAGCGATGGGCACACGCGGCTCATCGTCAACTCCCACCAGCCTTGGGCCGGGCCCGTCGCTTGGTACGAAGCGGGCGTCACCTCCGACACCGGCTGGCGCATGTATGGCGGTCTCTTCCCCGGTTCGCCGTTTCCGGTGCTCGGGACGAACGGCGATCTCGGTTTTGCCGCCACTGTGAACCTGCCCGATCTCGCGGACATCTATCGTCTGACCACCGACGACGCCCATCGCGGCCAGTACTTCTTCGACGGCGCCTGGCGGCGTTTCGAGACGCGCACGATCTGGCTTTGGGTCAAGATGGGTCCGGTCACGCTTCCGGTTCCGCGCACGCTGCGCTTCAGCGAGCACGGGCCCGCCTTCGAAACCGCCGACGGTTGGGTGGCGGTGCGCTATGCGGGACGAGGTGAAATTCGCGCACTCGAACAATTCTATCGCATGGGCCGCGCCCGCGACTACGAGACTTGGCGCCAAGCCATGGCGATGCGCGCCATTCCTTCGTTCAACTTTCTCTATGCCGACAAGACCGGGCGTATCGGTTTTCTCTACAACGCCATTCTGCCAAATCGCGCGCAAGGCTACGACTGGTCCGGCTGCGTGCCGGGCGATGTCAGCGCCAATATCTGGGCGATGGACGATCGCATCGAGGCGCCGGAACTGATCGATCCGCCGAGCGGCTGGCTCTACAGCACCAATGGCGCGCCGTGGTCGTCCACGGATGCGGCCGCCGATCTTCGCGCCGAGGATTATTCGGCCGCGGCGCCGGCGATTGAGAGCTACATCACCAATCGCGGCTATCGCGCCGTCGAAATCCTCTCGCCGCTGCGCACGATCAGCGACGCGCAGCTGCTCGAAGCGAAATTCGATCTCACCTCGAGCGAACGCTCGCGCACCGTGGCGCTGGTGAATGAAGTGCTCGCCGCCGACGCCGCCGGCGATTCCGAACTGGCGGACATCCAGGCGCTGCTCCGCACCTGGGATCGCCGCGCGGCCAGCGACAGTCCCGCCGCCGCGCTCGCCGGCATGATCTATCAGCCGATCTACAATGCCGGCCGCGCTGGCGTCGATCCGCCCTCGCCCATCGATACTGCGCGCGCGGCGGCGCAACACCTGCGCACGCACTTTGGCAGGCTCGATCCTCCGCTGGGCGACGTGCTGCGGTTGCGGCGCGGCGATGTCGATCTGCCGCTCGAAGGCGCGCCCGACGTGCTGCGGGCGCTGCGCTGGCACGACGATGCCGACGGTCGCCTCAACGCCGATTTCGGCGACGGCTTCATGATGGTGATCGATTGGGCGCCCGACGGGTCGCTCTCGACCCGCGTCATCAGCCAATGGGGCGCGAGCGACCGGCCCGACAGCCCCCACTACAACGATCAAGCCGAGATGTTCTCGCGCCGCCAGTGGCGATACGTACAGCCGTGACGATGTCGAACGGCGGACGCTGCGGGCGCATTGGTTGCGCACTCGGCCCAGGATTAGACCGCGAGCGCTCAGTTAGCTTTCGCGCCGCCCGACATAAGGTGGCTCGACATGTGCACCTTGTCGCGGCGACCAGACTTGGGATCGGTGCGGTGGAGATTGAAGGCGCTGGCGCGGAACGGTCCCTGAATGAGGTCGAGGAGCATGGCCTCCGAGAGCTTGTTCTCCGGGGTTGCAAAGGGCGAGATCAATTCCACCAGCCAGAGCCGATCGCCTGACTTCCATTCCCCAGCCTCCAGCCGTTGGCCGGCTTCGAGTTTGGCCTCCGCCGCTTCCGAGAGCTTGGCCCAGATGGCGACGCCTAAAGGCATTTGTTCGAGCCCCTCCTTGGTCAGGCCAAGCTTGGCGAATTGAGCAGGCTCCAAATTCTCGCTGCCAGGCAAAGGGCCGAAGCGGAAGATGCGGAATTGCTCGAACAGAATCGCCGGCATGAACGACCATTCGAGGTCCTTGATCTTCAGCTCCCGATGCATCGGCGATTGGGACAAGAGCCAAACGACTTGGCCCAAGGCCTCCGCCACCGTGCGCGGCACGCCCGGAGGCGGAGCGGATTTGACGTCGGTCATCTAACCTCACCGGATGTCTGGCAGCGCGGTCAGCATCGCCGCCACTCTGGGATCGCGTTGCCGCGAGGAGCGGGCAAGATCAGACGCGCCTTGGGCGTCGAAACTGGCCATGGCGTTGATCATATGCAGAACCCGCTTGTCGGCCAAGGCCAGCCCGCGATGGAGCGCCGACGCGCCGCCGCCGGAAGCGCCTGCCGTCTGCGTAATCCCGCTCAAGCCCAGTTCGGAGTCAGCGCCCGCCAGCATCGCCTGCGCGATGCTTTCTGTCGCCTCGCTCTCCGGCAAGCGTGCGCGAGACCGGGAGGCTGCAAATTGAGGCGCCCAATCCTCATCGAATGCGACTGCGTTGCGGTCGATCCAATCGAAGGGGCTGGCGTCTGCGCCTCCGGCCTGCGCCGCGGCGCGCCTGCGCCAGCGAGGGCCCGCATTGTCGGCGCGCCGGTCGGTGGGCGTCTCGGTTGCGGTTGTAAATAGGCCGAGGATCGGTGGCGTTATGTTGCCTTGGCCCCGGATGACATCGGTCTTGCTTGGCGTGGCGCAGCGGTCGCCACTCGCTTCGGTGCTTTCCCAATCAACCCCAAACCAGTCGCCCATCATGACGTCCAAGGGCTCGCCGTTGCGGCTGCGCCAGTTGCGCCAACCTGAAGGCCAGCCATCGAGCCCCAGAACCGGATGACGCAACCGCGGCCGGTGCGGACGCTCGGGCTCGGGCGCCGCTGCTGGCGCCTTCGGTCGCTTGCCGGGCGCGCCGCACCAATCGGTTTCTGCTTCGCCTGGAACGATAGGGGTCTCAGCCAGAGGCGGCGGGACAACGCTCTCATCGTCATAAGAGAGCACAATGTCGCCGGCCTCGCCGCGCGCGCCGTCGCCGCGCACAAACGTCGTCGTGGCATAAACGATATTGTCGTCCGCGCCTTGCAGCGAAGCGCCGGTCAGATTTGGCGTCAGGTTCAAGGCGACAATGTTCCATTCCGACAAGACCTTCAGTTCCGAAGCTTGGCTCACCCCATCGGAATTGGCGTCTTGCCAGATGCGGAATTCGCCAAAGCGCGCATCGTTCAGATCGAAGAAGCCGTTTCCGTTGCTGTCATAGGCGCGCAAGCCCTCAAGGTCGGTCTGGGCGCCCGCCACATCTTGCACGAACGAGATCTCGGCGCCCGAACCGATGAGCCCATCGCCATTGCGGTCGAGCGCCAGCACACCCTCGCCCGGCCCGAACCAGCCGGTGCGCTGGACGGCGCCGTCATTGTCGGCGTCAAACATCACCCGTGAGCTTGGACGGCTGATGAGACTGATGCCCCCGCCATCGAGATCGAACACAATCGGCGGCAGCCCGCCTGGGGTAATGACGCTCGGCACATAATAGAGGAAGACATCGCCCGCCACGCCAGTCGTGCCGTCGCTGCGGACATAATTGGTCGTACCGAAGAGAATGTTGTCATTGCTATTGTTGGTGCTCTGGCCCGTGAGCGAGAGCGTCAGGCCAATGGCGACGACGCCGCGTTCGGCAAGACTCATTACTTCGCCGGTTTGCGCAACGCCATCGGAATTGGCGTCTTGCCAGACGCGGAATTCAGCAAAGCGCGCGTCGCCCGTATCGAAGAAGCCGTTGGCGTTGGTGTCATAGATTCGCAGACCCTCAAGATCGGTCGCCGCCCCTTCGGTGTCGCCTGCGAAGCTGATCTCTTCGATGCCGGCGATCTGGCCGTCGCCATTGCGGTCAAGCGCTAGGAAGCCGTCATCGGCGCCGATCCAGCCGATCGGCTCAGTAACCCCGTCGCCATTGACGTCCATTAGAATGGGCGACTGCGCAAACGGAACCAACGTCACGCCATCGCCATTGAGGTCGAGCACGATCGGCGGCGTGTAGCCGCCGCCTCCACCGCCGCCACTGCGATCATAAGTTGCGCTGGCGTTGAAATATCCCACCGCGCCCAAGGAATCGGTGACGCGGATGGTGATCGTGTCCGTCCCGACGCCGGTGTTCGGAATGTTTGTGCTCGCCGCCAGAGTCACTACGCCGCCGGCGGAGATTGTGTAGGTCGAATTGGCAGGCGTCGTGGTGGTGAGCTCGCCCGCATAACTCAATTGCCGCGAGACGCCATGAATAGCGTAGGTAAAGCTATTGCCTTCCGGATCGGTCGCGCTCGCCGTGCCGATAACAGTGCCGGCCGAGCGGTTCGACGCGAAATAGGCGGCCGGACCCGAGCCGATCGGGGCTTCGTTGACGTTCAAGGCCGCGAAGGTGAACGTGTTCGAGCTTGAAAGCCCGGTATTGGCAGCCCCGCCGTCCCAGACCGTCACCGTCACCGTAAAGGCGTTGGGCGAGGCTTCGAAATTGAGCCCTTGCGCCAACGAGATTTGTCCGGTCGCGGCGTTGATGGTGAAGCGGTTCGCGTCGGTTCCGGACAGTTGATAAAAGAGCGTGTTGTTGGCGCCGGCCGCATCGGGATCGATCGTGGCAAGCGTGGCGATGACGCCGCCCGTGGCGGTGTTTTCGGGCACGCCCAAGGTGCGTGTGGTTGCGTTCCAGGTGACGCCCGCCCCATTCGCAGCGACGCCGGTCCAGTTCAAGCTTGGAGCTTCGTTCACATCGTTCAGCGTCAGCGCAAAAGTCTGCGAGGCGTCGGGATTGGCGCCGACAGTGGCGTCGTCGGCATTGACCGTCAGCGTGAACGATGACTTGACCTCGCGGTTGAGCGTGACGCCCGCGCGCAATCTCAATTCCGAACCGACGATTTCAAACGAAGCCGCATCCGCGCCCGAGAGCGTCAGAGTCTCGGCCCCCAACGCATCGTCGGTGATCACGATATCCGCGACCTTAACCGCCGCCGTGGTCACCGGGCTTGCGCCAGTCAACTCGCTCATAGTTGTGGTGGTGTTGGCAAACGAAACCGCTGTCGGCGCCTCATTCACATTGGTGAGCGTCAGCGTGAAGGTCTGCGCCACGTCCGGGTTGGCGCCCACGGTCGGATCGTCGACATTGACAATGACCGCATAGGACGCTTTGGTCTCGAAATTCAAGGCAACGCCCGCCTTGATATAGAGCGCGCCGTTGAAGATTTCGAACGAGGCGGCGTCGGCGCCCGAGAGCGTGATGGTCTCTGAGCCCAAGGCGTCGTCGGCGATGGAGAGGTCGGCCACCTTGACGCGCGAAGCGGTTGAGGTGTTCTCGGCCAAACTCGTCACCGTATTGGCGAACGAAAGCGCGCTCGGCGCCTCGTTCACATCGGTCACATTCAAGGTGAAGGTCTGCGATAGATCGGGATTTCCCCCGACCGTTGCGTCATCGACATTGACGTTGACCGAATAGGAGGCCTTGGCCTCATAATTCAAGGCGACGCCGGCCTTCAGATAAAGCACGCCGGCGATGACTTCGAACGAGCCAGCGTCGGCGCCCGACAGCGTGATCGTCTCGGCGCCCAGTGCATCGTCGCTATAGCCGATGTCAGCCACCTTGATCCTAGTCGCGGTCGAGGTGTTCTCGGCGAGCGATGTGACCGTGTTGGTCAGGCTCAGCGCTGTCGGGGCTTCGTTCACATCGCTGACGCTCAAGGTGAAGTTGCGTGTGAGGTCTGGACCTGAACCAACGTCCGGCTCATCCATCACCACGCTCACATTGTAGGCGGTCTTGGCCTCGTAATTGAGCGAGACGCCGGCTTTCAAGTAAAGCGCATTGCCAACGATCTCGAACGAAGCCGCGTCGGCGCCGGTGAGCGAGAGTATCGGCGTGCCGACATCGTCGGCGACGACCAGGTCTGCGACCTTGACGCGGGTTGCGGTCGAGGTGCTCTCGGCCAGGCTCGAAACGGTATTGGCGAACGAGAGCGAAAGCCCCGCCCCCACGCTTAGATTGAAGGCTTGGGTGAGTTCAACGCCGCTTCCCAGAGTAGGATCGTCCACCGTGACCAAAATCGAGTAATTCGGCTTCGTTGTAGCGTTGAGCACCGTGCCGGCTTTGAGATAAAGCGCGCCATTGAAGATTTCGAAGAAGGCCGCATCGGCGCCGGTTATCCCGATCGTCTCCAGTCCCAGAGCGTCGTCGGTGATATTGAGATCGGCAACCAGAATCCGGCTGGCGGTGCTGGTTGTATCCGAGAGCGAGGCCGTCACGTTGGAGAAACTCAGCGCCGTCGGCGCTTCATTAGCGTCGGTTACTGAAAACGTCAGCGACTGCGTCGCGTCGACCGCCCCGCCCACACTCGGGTCATCGACATTGACCGTGACGGCAAAGGAGGTCTTGGCCTCGTAATTCAGGGCGACGCCCGCGCGTAAATAGAGCGCGCCGTCCACCACTTCAAAGAGCGCGGCGTCGGCGCCGGAGAGTGTGATCGTTTCAGCTCCGAGCGCATCGTCAACGACATTGAGATCAGCGATTTTTGTGCGCGTCACCGTCGAAGCCGCCTCCGAGATCGAAGCTGCTTGATTGGCAAAGCCAAGCGCGGTCGGGGCTTCGTTCACATCGGTCAATGAAATGGTGAAAGTCTGCGCCGCGCTGACGGCGCCTCCCGCATCGCTTGCCGTCACACTGATCTGATAGCTGGCGCCAGTCTCGAAATTGAGCAGGCCGCCATTGGCGACAGTGACCTGACCGTCTGCGCTCAGTGCAAAGCGGCCGCCGGCGCTGTCGGTAAGCTGATAGCTGATTTCGCTGGCCGGCCCATCGACATCGGCGCCGGTCAGAGTTCCCACAGCGGCGCCGTTGGTCGCGTTTTCGACGACCGTCAGCGCTGGCGCGCCGATCGTCGGCGCATCGTTGACCGCCGCCACATTGATCGTCACGTGCTGGATGACCGAGGCGCCATCGGCGTCGGTCACGCGCACATCGAAACCGTCGGTTCCGCTCCAATTGGCCGTGGGCGTATAGGTCCAGGCGCCCGTGCTTGCGGTGAAGGTCAAGAGCCCGTGCGCCGGGCCCTCGACCACGGCGTAGCTGAGCGCCTGTTCGTCGGGATCGATGGTGTTGATGACGCCCGAGATACTGCCATCCTCATTGAGCGCGGCTGATTGCGTCACAGCCCGCGGCGCGGCTTCGATCCCTTGGCTCCAATAGGTTCCAACCATCGCCGCAATCGCCGGCGCGACGCTCGCAGGCGTCGTCGCCGAACTGGCGGTCATCGCGGTGATGAAATCGCCCGCATGGGCCAGATAGAGCGTGTGCGTATCGGTGGCGATCGAGCGCACACGCGAGCCGCCGGCGGCGAAATAATCGGCGACGGTAATGGTTGCGTCGCCGCCAATGACGCCGATCTTAAGATCGTTGCCGACCTGGCTTAGCCAAATCTTGTCGTGGGTGACACCAGTCAAGACGATGGCGTTGCGATCGCCTGAAGCATCGACAATGCGGTCGACGCCAGAGGCCGCATCGAACACATAAGTATCGTTGCCTGCCCCGCCTTCGAGCACGTCAGCGCCCGCGCCGCCCGCGATAACATCATCGCCGTCGCCGCCAAAGACGTGGTCATCACCATCGCCAGCGTGAACCTTATCCTCGCCCGCATCGCCATAAAGCGTATCGGCGCCTTCATCGCCGGAGATGATGTCGGCGCCGTCGTCGCCATGAATGACGTCATCGCCCGCCCCGCCACTGAGGCCCGCGCCGCCGTCGAATTGTTCGTTACCGGCCCCGCCCCAAATCTGGTCATTGCCATCGCCGCCAACGGCGAGGTCGTCGCCTGCGCCCGCATGAATGACGTCATTGCCTTCATCGCCCAGAATGTTGTCGTGGCCATCGCCGCCATCGATCACATCATTGCCAGCCCCGCCGGCAATCACGTCATCGCCAGCAAGGCCTGAGATCTGATCATCGCCGCCAAGGCCGGCGATCTGGTTGTGGCCGGCGCCGCCAGTCAGCGTGTCATTGCCGGCGTTCGAGCCAATGACATTTTCGATGCCGGTGAATGTATCCCCCGCCGCGTCGCCACCCGAGGCCGCGCCCGTACCGAGATTGATGGCGACGCCCGACGCCGATCCGACATAGCGAATCGCATCGCCATAAGCGGCCAGCGCATTACCAGCGCGTGCGGCGTGATCGTCGGTGACGCTGTCGGCGCCGCCATCGAAATTATCAGCGCCTGCGCCACCCTCGAACGTATCGTTGCCGGTTCCGCCTATGAGCGTATCGTCACCAGCGCCGCCCGAAATGACATCATCGCCCGCCCCGCCATCGAAACTGTTGCTGGCGCCATCGCCCAGATAGAGGTCGTCATCGGCAGTGCCAGCCTCGGCGCCCAGCCTCAGATTGGAGAGATTGGCGGCAAGACCGTCATTCAGAATAAGTTCCTCGACCGCACGCACGCGCGTCGGCGTTTCCCCTGTCGTCTGATAATATTGATCGCGGATGGTGGCCGAACCGTTGGCGGCAGCGCCATTCAGGAACGTGATCTTCAAGTCCTGGCCATTATTGATGCGCTCGGCCGAGAGGTTTGAAAGCGTCAGCCCCGCGCCAAGTTCGAGCGTATCGTAGCCGGCATTGGCGTTATTGGCGGTCTCGATGACGGTCTGCGCCCCGACGCCGGTGCGGACCGCCCCGCTCACCCATTGGCCGTTCGCGAACGGCCAGGCGGAAGGCGGGGGCGGGTTCTGATGTTGGGGACTCGTGTAGACAAAGTCATTGTGGTTCGACTGATAGACGATCTCGCCGCCGGGGCCGCGTGTGACCGTCATTTGGTATGTGTACCAATAGCCTCCCCACATGTCGGTGATGTCGATCATCTCCCAGTCGGCCTCGAAGCCGGGGCGCAGCTGTCCGTTGGCGTCGATGATTTCTTCGATTCCGGCGCCGCGATCGATAATGACGTCATCGCCTTCGCCGGCATTCACTTCATAAGTGTCTTCACCCAGATCGCCCTTGAGCGTATCGTTGCCGCCAAGGCCGCGTAGCGTGTTCTCGCCGGCGTCGCCCGAAAGTTGGTCGTTGCGGCTTGTGCCTTCCAAACCCTCGATGCTGATCAATTGATCGCCAACGGCATCGAGATTGTTCAGATAGGAATGGGCCAGCGAAACAATGATGCCGGCCGCGCCGCTGCCGGTTTGGCTCGCATAGGACGCAACATCGTGACCCGCGCCGCCGAAGATGCGGTCCGCGCCCGCCCCGCCATCGATCACATCGTTGTCGGCCCCGCCATAGATGACGTCGATGCCCGCCCCACCATTCAAGCGATCGGCGCCATGATTGCCCGTGAGGATATCGTCGCCCGCAAGCGCGGAGATGACGTCGTCGCCCAAACCGCCGGTCAGCCAGTCAATGCCAGTCGAACCATTCAGAGTGTCAGCGCCATCGGTGGCGGCGCCGCCCAATGTCCATGAACTGATGTCGAGCAGCCCGGTCTCGACAAACGAGAAGCGCTCGATCTGGCCCGGAACCGCGATCCAATCCTCGAAGGTGATCCGGTCAGCAATAGCCATGAACGCGCTCGCATCGAACGAACCGTTCGCAATCGCCAGCACCAAATCGTCGCCGATCCGCGCCAGCTGGATGTCCTCAACGTCGATGCCGTAACCGAACTCGAACGTATCAAGACCAGCATTGGAGACGGTGACCGAGCCACCCGCCGTACGCTGGCGCAGCGTCCCGGTGGCGCCATCCCACATCAACGGCAAGTTCCAGTAATTGGTGTCGATCACCCCATCCATGGCCGCTTGCAGAGCCCGCCAATCCTGGGTGCGTTCATAATCGTTGACGTAGTCGGTCGGATCGAAAACCTCCTCGGTTGTGGTGTTGGCGGCGTAATCGTCCAAGACCACGTCGCGGCCGTCGCCGCGCGAGAAGCGATAGAGGTCGTTGCCCGTCCCGCCGACGACGCGGTCGTCGCCCCGGCCGCCCGCGACGATGTCGTTGCCGCCATTGCCCTCGACCAGGTCGGCGCCGGCGTCACCGAACACGGTGTCGTGACCGGAATCGCCAATGACGATATCGTTGTCATCGCCACCGGAGAGGAAATCGTTGTCGCCGTCGCCGTGAACCAGATCGTCGCCGCGGCCGCCGAAGCCGAAATCATCGCCATTGAGCAAGCTGAAGTCGTCATCGTCGGTCGTGCCGATCGCCCAATCGGCGCCATTGGTGCCGATAATGCTGTCGCCGACATTGGGCCCGATAATGATCGAGGAGATATCGCCGATGCGGATGTCTTGGCCATCCGCAAAGCGCAGCCATTCGACCTTGCGGGTATCGTCGAACCAATCGCGGATGGTCAGCGTATCGCCCGTCGGAACACGGACATTACTCTCATTGAGCGCGGTCAGTTCGATGATGAGATCGGAATTGGCGACGCCATTGGTCAGACCGCGCCGCAGCGAAATGTCCTCAAAGCCGATGCCGGCGCCAAACGAGATCGCGTCCTCGCCGCCGACGACCGAACCGTCGACTTCGTAGGCGCCGTTCCCCGCCCAGTTGCGATTGCCCGGATTGGTTCCAAGCGACGCATAGCGCGTGTTGATCGTGTAGAGATTGGCGCCCGCGATCGCCGCCGGATCGGAGGCGTCGAAGATCACGTCGTTGCCGGCGCCGAAATAGAAGACGTATTGATCCGAGCCGGCCCCGCCCAACAGGAAGGCTTCGCCATTGGCGCCGCGATCGTCGCCTTCGCCGCCGTCTAGAACATCGCCGCCATCGCCGGCGCGCAGCGAATCGACGCCCGCGCCGCCGTTCAGCCAATCGGAGCCGCGCCCGCCATAGATCGAGTCATCGCCGGCGCCGCCGTCGAGATAATCGCCATTGCCGCCATCGACCGTAACCGCTGCATCGCGCGCGGCTTCGCTCGCCGCATCCGTGGCTGTGTCGGAGAAGTTCGTATCGGTGACATTGCCGGCAAACAGCCGGTCATTGCCGTCGCCGCCGAATTGCCAATCGTCGAGCGCCCCGCCGATCAGCGTGTCGTTACCGTCCCCGCCCAAGAGATCGTTGCCGAGATCGCCGCCGCGGATCGTGTCGTCACCCGCGCCGCCATCGATCAAGGCGGCCACGCGCACCTGATCCGACGGACCGCTCGCCACCGCTTCGCCGTCAATAGTGAGGCCCGCCGCGTTGGCGACGCGCCAGCCGATACGATTGATCGTCACCTCGCGCGTCACCGTGACGGTGGTCTCGCCGGTCAGCACCACGCCCTCGTCAAGGGTGATCGGCGTACCCAGATAATGCGTCTCCGCATCGATGGTGAAATTGGAATTGGTGCGGCGGTTGAAGAAGGTGCGGTTGGCGCCGACCGTCACCGTCTCGGTCACCGTGCGCGTTTCGCTCCAGCTCTCGTTCGCGAGCGTGATCGTATCATTGCCCGCGCCGCCCTCGATCAAGGTCTTCGACGCCGTGTCGATGGTGTCGCCCAAGACGCCGAGCAGCGAGCCATCGGAATCCACGAACACGAACAGGCGCTCATTGGTTTCCGGATCGAGTTCCAGAAACACGTTCGCCGGCGCAAACGCGCCGCCGTCGATTTTGCCGTCGGCGGTTTCGTCCAGGAACGCCGCCCAGCCGCCCAGCCAATCGCTCTTCCAGCGGCGGTCGAGGCCCAATTCCATCACCCGCGCGAAGGTGATGGTCCAGCCGGCGGTGAAGGCGCTCGCGGGCTCGGCCGCGATCAGCGCGTTGATCACCGCGGCGTTCTGCAAATATTGCGCGTAGTCCTGCGCCGTGGCGATGTTGCCGAACAGCGTCTCGATCTCGAAATCGCCCACGGTCGGATCGGCCGGCGCTTGTCCCCCGCGCAACGCCAGCACGGTGTTGAGGAAGCCCCCGCCCGCGACCGGCAGCACGCCAGCCTGATTGCCGCCGGGCGTATCGGCGTCGCCGCCCGAATGCGCCAAAGTCGCGGCCAGCGCGCGCTTGACATAGACATCGCCGCCGACCAGCCGCTCGGACAGATCGGAGAGCGCCGCCAGCATCGATCGGTCAAGCGTTGCATAATGTTGCGGAGTGACACACACTCGCTTGGTTTTCAGGGATCGCCGTGCACTGGGGGGATGGATGCGGGGTTTTCTGCTTGCACTGGCGATCGTAGCGTTCGGCGGCGGCGCGGCGGCGCAGGAACTGACCCCGGATCGCGCCGCGTTTCGCGCCATCTACGAAGAGCTGGTCGAGATCGACACCTCGCCCAGCACCGGATCGTGCACGCGCGCGGTCGAGGCCATGCTCGTGCATCTACGCAATGCAGGGTATAGCGAACGCGATGCGCGCGTCATCGTGCCCGAGGGCGCGCCGGACGACGGCAATCTGGTTGCGGTGCTTCGCGGTTCGTCGAGCCGCGCCGTGCTGTTGCTGGCGCATATCGACGTCGTCGATGCGCGGCGGGAGGATTGGGAGCGCGACCCGTTCACTTTGATCGAGGAGAACGGCTTCTTCTACGCGCGCGGCAGCGCCGACGATAAAGCCATGGCGGCGGTGTTTCTCGATCTGATGATCCGGCTGCGGCGCGAGAACTTCCGGCCGCGCCGCACGCTGAAGCTGGCGCTCACCTGCGGCGAGGAGACCTCGAACCGCGTCAATGGCGTCGAGTACCTGCTCAATCACCACCGCCAGTGGCTGCAGGCGGACTTCGCCATCAACGAAGGCGCCGGCGGCATTCTCTCGCCGCAAGGCCAGCCGCTGGCGCTCAATGTGCAAGCCGGCGAAAAAGTGCATCAGGTGATGACGCTGACCGTCACCAATCCCGGCGGCCATTCATCGCGCCCCGTGCCGGACAATGCGATCTACCGCCTGAGCGCCGGCTTGCAGCGACTGTCGCAGCACCAGTTCCCGGTCGAGCTCACGCCGGTCGTGCGCACCTTCTTCGAGCGCATGGCGCCCATCGCCGGCGGCGATGTCGGCGCAGCCATGGCGGCGATCGCGCGCAACCCGCGCGACGCCGGCGCCATCGCCGTGCTCGAACGCGATCCGACCTTCAACTCCATCATGCGCACCACCTGCGTCGCCACTCAGCTCGACGCCGGCCACGCCGCCAACGCCCTGCCGCAGCGCGCCGTGGCCACGCTGTCCTGCCGGGTGCTGCAGGGTCATTCGGCCGAGGAGCTGCAAGCGGACTTGCAGCGCGTGATGGCCGACGAGCAAATCCGCGTCGACATCGTCCGCCGTCGCCAGGGCTCCTCGCTGCCGCGGCTGACGCGCCAGATCATGGCGCCGGTCGAACGCGTCGCGGCGCGCATGTGGCCCGGCGTGCCGATCGTGCCGCTGATGTCGCCGGGCGCCACCGACGGGCGTTTCCTCAACAATGCCGGCATCCCGACCTACGGCATGAGCGGCATGTTCGCGGCGCCGGGCGAAACCAACGCCCACGGCCTCAACGAAAAAATCCGGGTGCGCTCGCTCTACGAGGGCCGCGACTTCCTGGATGCGCTCGTGCGCGAATACGCCCGGCAATAGCCGCGCGGCCTACGCCGCCTTTTTGCGCGCCTTGGCGGGTGCGGCCGGCGGCGTCGGCGGCGGGCCGGCGAGCGGCGCGTGCGCGGGCAAGTGGCATGTCACCGTGACGCCGCGACCCGGTTCGCTGGTCAGCGCCACCCAGCCGCCGTGCATCTCGACGAACGAGCGCACCAGCGCCAGGCCAAGGCCGGCGCCGCGGCGATCTCCCGACTCGAATGTATCGAAGGCGCGCGCCTGCTGCTCGAAGGCCATGCCCTTGCCGGTGTCCGAGACCGAGAGCCGCACCACGCCATCCAGGCGTTCGGCCGAGACGGTGATGGTGTCGCCGCGCTCGGTGTGACGCAGCGCGTTCGACAATAGATTCACCAGCACTTGCGTGATCCGCTTCGGATCGGCGTCGATCGAACCGATGTCGGGATCGCACTTGATCTTGATCGGCACTTCCGTGTCGCGCGCCTTCGAGGCGGCCATCTGCACGCTTTCCGCGATGGTCTCGTAGATGTTCATCGGCGCCAGGTCGAGCTGGACATTGCCGGCCTCGACCATGGCGACATCGAGAATGTTGTCGATCAGTTTCGAGAGCGAGCCTGAGGCTTCGATGATCGAGCCGACCTGCTCGATCTGGCGATCGTTCAGCGGCCCGAACACCTTGTGCTGCAAGAGTTCGGCGTTGCCGTAAATCGCCTGCAGCGGATTGCGCAATTGGTAGGAGACGTTCTCGACGAATTGACCCTTGAGCTGATCGGCTTGCTCGAACGCCTCCGCCCGTTCGCGCAGCGCATCCTCGACGCGGCGGTCGGCGGTGATGTCCTGGAAGGCCACCAAGGTGGCGCCGTCCGGCAGCGGCCGGGTCAGGAATTTCAGCACGCTCTCGTCGCTGCGGCGCATTTCACCGCGGAACTCGGTGCGCGCCTCCGGCGACGGATCGGTGATGCGCGCGCGGATCTGGGCCCATGTGGCGCGGTCGTGGAAGAGGTGCTCGCAGGCGCCGATCACCTTGTCGAACGGCGCCTCGTCTTCGATGGCGCCCGGCTCGAGCTTCCACATTTGCGAGAACGCATGGTTGTGCAGCTTCAGGCGGCTATCGAGCCCGAACACCACCACCGCCTCGTGCAACTTGTCGAGCGCCGCTTTCTGCGTTTGCAGAAGCGCGTCGTACGAACTCTTCAGCGACACTTCGTTGGTGATGTCGGAGAAGATCAGCAGCATGCCGCCGCCGGGATGCGGCTGGCGCGCAATGCGCAGCATGCGGCCGTCGGGCAGCACCCAAAGATCTTCGGGCAACCCCTCATGTTCCTGATAGAGCGCCAGCTCGCGCGCGCGCCATTCGGCGTAGTTCGCATGCGCCGGCAGCTTGCGCTTCTCTTTCATGTAATCGAGCCAAGCCGCGTGCGAGGGGCGATCCTGCAGGAACGCCGGATCGAGACCCCACATCTGCTCGAAGGCGCGATTGTGGAACACCAACCGCTTGCCCTGGTCGAACACGGCGATGCCCTCGGCCAAGTGGTTGAGAGTTTCGTCGTGCGCGCGCTGCTGGCGCGCCAGCGTTTCGTTGGCCGCTTCGCTATCGGTGACGTCGATGGCGAGGCCCGCTGCGCCGCCACCGACCGGCGCTACGCGCAGACGCAGCGTGCGCAACTGCCCGCCGACAACCGCAGAGCGCGTCTCTTCGATCGCTTCGCCAGTCTCGATGGCCTTGCGCGCCAACTCCGTCGCGCCCTGATCGAGTTGCAGATTGCGGTCGATCGCCTGGGTCAGCGACTTGGCTTCGAGCGCGCCGAGATAAGCGGGGTTGGCCCATTGCAGCTTGAGGCCGCCATCGACGCGCCAGGCCATGAACGGCGCTTCGTTCCACATTTCGAGGAACGCGGCTGGATCGCGGGCGATGACTTCGGTGGCGCCGTCGATGCGCCCGCCGGCGCCGCCCTCTTCGACGCCGCGCACGCTGGCGTCCAAAATCCAGACCACGGCGCGCGCGCCGGCGGTGCGGCCGTCGACTTCGACATAGACGCCGTCGGGCGTCGAGATGGTGAGCGAGAATGGCGCGCCTTCGCGGCGCAAACGCTGCAGCGCCGGCGCCAAGCGCGTCATCACGCCCGTAGCGCCGCGCGCGTCGAAGCTCGCCAGACCCTGCAAAATACGAATAGCCGGTTCGGCGGCGATCGCCGCGCCCGAAAAACGCAGCAGCGACGCAAGCGCCAGCGGGCTGCCGTAGATGCGCGGCTTGCCCCAATCGGTCTCTGAATCGGCGAGCGTGTCTTCCCAGATCAGCACCACGCCGGGATGCGCGCCGAACACGGCGTCGGCCCAGGCGACTTTGTCCTCGACCTCGCGCGCACGCCGCTTCCAGACTTCGACGCCGCCACGCGCGCCTTCTGTCACGCGCATCGCCCAGAGCAGCGATGCAATCGCAATCGCCGCCGAGCCAGCCGCCACCAGCAAGCTTCCGTCCAAAGCCGACCCCTAGTTCCAATTGCCGGCGAAACGAATCGCCGGGCCCCAGCGAACAGTTTCCCGGTTTGCGAACGGCTTTGCACGCGCACGGCCGCCCAGAACCGTTAACAAGCGCTTAAAAGGGTGAATGCCCGGTTAAGTTAAGAAAATTCAATTGGTTAACGCTTCGGGTCGGCCTGTTGACGGAGGTTTTCGACAGCTTGCTGCGCGGCAACCAACGTCGGGCGAAGTGTGCGGGCCCGCCGCCCGCTGTCGCGGATGCGCGATGCGCCGGCAATGCGGAACACGAACGGCATCCGATAGCTCACCCCGTAGCGCACGTGCACGTCGCCCTTCCGCTGAAAGCGAGCATGTTCAAGCGCCTCGCGCGCCGCCTCGTAGAACACGTCCGCCGGCCAAACATCGACGCAGGCAATGCCCTTGGCGCGGCCATCGGCGCCGACCTCGAACTCGCAGATCGCTACGCCTTCGATGCCGAGACTGCGCGCCAACCGCGGATAGCGCGCGCGCAGCGGCCCGGCGACTTCCCATGGCATGTCGGCGTCCTGCTCGTCCTCCGCCAGCAGTTGGCGCACGCTCTTTTCTTCCGGGGAGCGCCAGATGACGCAGCACGGCCCGCTCGGCAGCCGCTGCTGCACGCGCAGCATCTCGCGCCGCTCGCGCAGGCGATCGCGCAGCCATTCCGCCGCGTTCACCGCGACAATCACGAACGCCAGCACGATGGCGCCGGCGATGGTCAGCGCCCAGCCGCCCCGCCATCCCTGCGCGTAGAGCACGCCGCTGATGGCAAGGTGGGCGATGACCACCACGGCGAACAGCGCGCCATAGAAGAGCGCGCGCAGCGTCCATGTGGATAAGGTGCGGGTGGTGCGGATGAGCATGAGCGTTCCGCTGCTTGTAGCCGCGCCGCCCAAGCCCCGGCAACGACGGCGCCGGCGTTTTTGCGGCGGATCAAGGCGGCGCGCCGCACGGAGGTCATTCTGCCGCGCTGGAGGCAGCCGCCATGGCTCAAACCGCAGCCTGCCGCGCGCGCTTCGCGGCGTTGATACTGCTGGGTGCAGCGTCTGTGCTATCGGCATGCACGCATGCCGACACGCCTGCAACGGCGGCCGCCTCCGCCTCGGAGGCGACGCGCATCGCGCGCGGGCGCCACCTGGCTGAGATCAACTGCGCCAGCTGCCACGCCATCGGACGCGCCGGAGAGAGCCGCCACCCGATGGCGCCGCCGTTCCGCACCTTGTCGCGCAACTATCGCGTCAACGAACTTGAAGAGGCGTTCGCGGAAGGCGTTCTCGTCGGTCATCCCGACATGCCGGAATTCGCATTCCCGCCGAGCGACGTCGACGCGCTGCTCGCCTACATCCAAAGCGTCCAAGAGCGTCGCGGCGCATAGCGCGCGACCGCGAACGCTGAATCGAAACGGCCCCTCTTTCGAGGGGCCGTTCTTGTTCAATAGCGGTAGTGGTCGGGCTTGAACGGACCGGCCTCGGGCACGCCGATATAGTGAGCCTGTTCCTTGCTCATCTTGGTGAGCTTGGCGCCGAGCTTTTCCAAGTGAAGCATCGCCACCTTCTCATCGAGGTGCTTGGGCAACGTGTAGACCTTCTTGTCGTAGTTCTTGCCGTTGCTCCAAAGCTCGATCTGCGCCAGCGTCTGATTGGTGAACGACGCCGACATGACGAAGCTCGGATGGCCGGTGGCGTTGCCGAGATTCACGAGGCGGCCCTCGGACAGCACGATGATCTTCTTGCCGTCCGGGAACTCGACGTGATGGACTTGCGGCTTGATCTCGTCCCACTTGAAATTCTTCAGACCGGCGATCTGAATTTCCGAATCGAAGTGGCCGATATTGCAGACGATGGCGTTGTTCTTCATCGCCCGCATATGATCGACAGTGATGACGTCCTTGTTGCCGGTGGCGGTGACGAAGATGTCGGCGTGCGGGGCCGCATCCTCCATGGTCACCACTTCGTAGCCTTCCATCGCCGCCTGCAGCGCGCAGATCGGATCGACTTCAGTGACCTGCACGCGGGCGCCGCCATTGCGCAGCGACGCCGCCGAGCCCTTGCCGACATCGCCGTAACCCGCGACCACGGCGACCTTGCCGGCGAGCATCACGTCGGTGCCGCGGCGGATGGCGTCGACGAGAGATTCGCGGCAGCCGTAGAGATTGTCGAACTTCGACTTGGTGACGCTGTCGTTGACGTTGATGGCCGGGAACGGCAGCTCGCCCCGCTGCGCCATCTGATAGAGGCGGTGCACGCCCGTCGTGGTCTCTTCCGAGACGCCTTTCACCGAGGCGCGGATGGCTTCATAGAAGCCGGGCTTCTCTTTCAGGTATCGCTTGATGGTGGCGAAGAGCGCCTGCTCTTCTTCGTTGGAATGATGCTCGAGGAAGTCGGCGTCCTGCTCGGCCTTCGGGCCCATGACGCAAAGCAGAGTCGCGTCGCCGCCATCGTCGAGGATCATGTTGGCGTATTGACCGTTCGGCCACTGGAAGATGCGATGGGTGTAGTCCCAGTATTCTTCCAGCGTCTCGCCCTTGACCGCAAACACCGGCGTGCCCTTGGCGGCGATCGCGGCGGCGGCGTGATCCTGGGTCGAGAAGATGTTGCACGAGGCCCAGCGCACTTCGGCGCCGAGCGCCTGCAGCGTCTCGATCAGCACCGCGGTCATGTGCAGCGAGCCGGCGATACGCGCGCCCTTCAGCGGCTGCTTCGGCCCGTACTCTTTGCGCACGGCCATCAGGCCCGGCATTTCGGTTTCGGCGATTTCGATTTCCTTGCGGCCCCAAGCGGCGAGGCTCAAGTCCTTCACGACGTAATCGTTTGCGCTCATCGCGCGCCCTCCTTCGAAAGCGGCGAGCGTCGTTTTCCAAAGGGAAAGCCCGACGAGCCTGGCGGCAGATCAGCCGTCGCAACGCTCCTCGGCGGGCGGTCGGCATGTAGCAGCGGCGACGGCGGCTGGCAACGCCCTTAGGGAAGAACCCGCACTGTCTGCGTCACCGGCACATCCTCGCGCTCCTGAAGCATGCCAATCAGCTGCAGCATCAGCGTAATCACCTGGTGGGTCCGGTCGATGTCGCCACCCCGCGCCTGGGGATTTGGATGGGGGACGTGATAGGTGCGGCCGTCTTCATGGCGGAAGACCAGACCATTCGGACGCGCGCCAGGCGCCACCACGAAGATCGGCTGTGGCGGGGCGCCGCGATCCACGCTGATCCTAACCGGCGCGTCTGGCGTTTGCGCGCGCACGAGTTCGCCGAGGAAGAAGAGCACGCCTTCGACGGAGCGCACGTAGATGCCGTCGCTACTGGTGCCCGCGACGGTACCGGCGCTGGTCTCCGTCGCCCCAGCGCCGCGCTCTCCCAATAGGCTCTGGCCGATGGTCTGAGGCGTATTGTCGGCAGTGCAGTCAAACGCCAGCCAGCGGCTCGTGCTTGGGCGAACAACGCGATAGGTCCTCGGTCGGTCTTCGTCTTCTTCAATCTCCAAATCTTGTTCCGCGATGGCGGCGATTCCTTGAAGGTCGCTGATCGTTGTGAGCGGCGTGCTCAGCGCGTCGGGGTTGGATTTGGCGCAAACCTGCAGAGAGCGGTCGCGCCCCTGGTTCAGCCAGCTTTGGAACGCCGCGAAGTCCGCGAGTTCCGAAGGATCGTTGTCGAAAGTGCGTCCGTTCTCTTCGACCCTCTCAATGAACAAGGTGTGCAACAAGTTCGGCCGCCAACCCGCATTGAGCAGCGACTCGTAGATACTGAGGTCGATGGAGGACTGGATGGCGCGGTGGAATTTCTGGTCGTTGAGCACCGACACGTTGAAGGCGGGCGACGCCTCACGGCCTACGGTCAAGCTTGGCCCGAGCCCATCATTGTTGCCGCCTTCGGCAATGGCGAAGCCGGCCGTGCCGGATATCGAACTCTGATTGCTGCCGGTGAAGCTGTCGATCCGCGTGAAAATCATGGAGGTGCGGTCGCGCGCCCGCATCACGTTGCGAACGATCATCAGCCGTTCGGCGTCGGCGGCGGCGACGTTGAACTGATCGGCCTGCTCCACCAGCGACGCCGGCGTGATGTCGAGGCCGCGCGTAGCGCAGCCGGCCAGCGTCGCCGATCCGCAAAGCAGCAGCGAAACCAGAACCTTCCTCATCGGACCCTCCCCCACAGGACGCGGTTTTCCGGAAAGAATAACGGGTCACCGGCGTTTTGCCGATGACCCGTTTGGGTGAGTTCGCTGAATTTCGTCGCCCGCTACGCGCCGCTGGTCCAGCGGTCGAGCAGCTTCTTGGCGGCGTCGCGGCCGCCGATGCCGAAGGCGATCGCCACCGCCACCGCCACCGAGCCCAGAATGAGGCCGAAGGCGAGCGCGATAATGTTGTTGGCGAGCCCCATGAACGAGAGCCCGACCGCCGTCGCCAGCGCGATCACGCCCCAGCGCACCATTGTCGAGATGATCTCGGACGATGGCTTGCCTTCGCGAGAGGCCGCGGCGGCGAGGATGTTCGCCAGCAAGATGCCGAGCGCGATGATCACCGCGCCGAACAGCACGCTGCTCGCCAGCTCCAGCACCCGCGTCAGCATCGCCGCCATGGCGCCGAATTCGAGCAGCCGCGCCGCCTCGACCGCGGCGAACAGCACGATGCCGATCAGCACCGCGAGGCCGATCATCTTCGACGGCGGGAACTTCGACAGATTTACCGTCTCCACGCCCGGCGTCAGATCCATCTTCTCGCGGCCGACGCGCACCGGCTCCGCATTGGCGATGCTGGAGATGATGTCGTCGAAGCCGATGGCTTTGAGGCCTTCTTCGATCAGCGTCATCACCCAACGGCCGATCAGGTAGGCGATGAACACGATCAACGCCGCGCCGATGACGCGCGGAATGGTCATGAGGATGCCATTCAGCATCGCCGTCGCCGGATCGGAGATCGCAGTGATCCGAAGCGCTTGCAGCGCCGCGATCGCCACCGGAATGATGATCAAGGTGAATGCGAGCAGGCCGAGCAGCCGGGCAAGGCCCGGTCCTTTTGGCGTGTGGGTGAGGCCGGCGTCAATCAAGCGCCGATCCAGTTCGACCGCTTCCACGGTGGCTTCGACCATGCGCCGGACGATGGTCGCCAGCACGAAGCCGATGAAGAACACCAGAGCCGCGCCGACCACATTCGGCAGATAAACTAGGAAGCCAGCGACCATGGCGTTGAGCGGCGCGACGACATCGCGCATTTCAAGCACGTTGAGCGCAGCGATCAGGCCCAACAGCCAGACCAGCCAATAGCCGACCTCGCCGATGCGCTCGCCCACATCCACCGTCGGCTTGACGCCGCCTGCGCCGGCCGCGTCGCGGCGGCCGAAGAACGGAATGCGGTCGACGCCTTTGGCGATCGCCCACTTAACCGCCTTGGCCGCGAAGTGCGCGACAACAACGATGACGAGAGCCAGGAGCACTTTCGGGCCCCACTCCGTCATCCAATCCATCATGGCCTGTTGATTTGCAGGCGTAATCATAGGCAGTCTCCCTCGCCGAGCTGCGTTGAACAATGCGCCCACCATCGCTGGAACGCACGCCTTTCATAGGACTTGCGCGTTCTGGGCGTGCACAATCGATGCTGCATCCGCGAGATATTCGCGCGCTGGGCGCCGCGCGCGCACGGCGCTCAACGCTGCGGGGAATGCCGGCGCAGCTTTAGGATTAACACCGTGGCGGCGAGACCGGCGGCGACTGCGTTCCAAAGCATGATCGATGGCGCGCCGCGCAAGAAGCCGTAGCCGCCCCAAAGCACCGCGCCGACAAGCACCATAGTGTAAGTCAGCGCCGACACCCCGTTGGCGTCGCCGCCGCGGATGATCTTGAAGGCCTGCGGCGCGAACGCGAACGCGCCGATGAAGCCGGCGACGAGGCCGAGGCCTTCCGCGAAATCAGTCTGCATGCTCCCCCACTTCGCCGCCGATGGCGGCGAGGCATTGCGCCAGACGCGCGCCCTCAAGATCAGGCGCCAATTCAAGACGCTGTACGGCGTACTGGCCGTATCCGCGCGGCATGTAGCGGAGCGTGCGCTCGGTGTCGCCGTCGCGGACCACATAGGCGATTTCCATCTCGGCATTGCCGATTTCACCGGCCTCGCGCCTGACCAGGATCATGCCGTTGCGCATGCCCGCAGCGTAGGCGGGCAACGCCGGATCGACGCCGGCAATTATGCTGTCGTTGGCCAGCGTCGCTTCGATGTCGAAGCCGCGATGGAACGCCGGCACGTCGCGGGTCGTGATCCGGCCGCATGGGGCGAGCAAATCCTCCGGAAGGAAGATGGCGACGCCATCGTCGACGTAGGTTTCGACATCCGTGCCGAGGTCGAGGCCGATCGCAGGCGCGGCGGCCCGGAACACTTCGACGGCGTATTCCGCCCCGTCCCGCGCGCGACGCCGCATCTCGTAGGCAACGGCGTCGAAGCTGCGGCCGGTTGCCCGCAGGCGTGCGTCCCAGATCATGGCGAGGAAGCGCCCGCGCAGATAGGGCAGACGCTGGACATCGCGATCGTTCCAGTAATCTGCAGTAATGCGGGAGTTGGGCGCAGTGCGGACCGGCGACTGCGCGTAAGCCGTGAGCGCTTCGTTCAGATCGTCCGCGTATTGTTGCGGCGTCCACAGGCCGCCGCGCACAAGCGAGCGCGCGGTGTAGAAATCGGTGAATCCCTCCGAGAGCCAGTATTGCGACGCCTGATCCTCCTGCGGCAAGCCTCCGACCTGCCCCGAAATCCAAGTGTGGAAACTCTCGTGCGCGAGCGTGCGAAGAATAACTTCCTGCGGCGCATTGGGCGTTGCAAAGAAGGCGAAAGCATCGTCGAGGCCGGTGCCGCCGACGGAGAGAGCGCCCTCTGGCCCGGCGAGTTGAAGCACGGTGACAAGATATGGCGTCGCCGGATCGCCCCAGAAATCGCGATGCGCTGCAAGGATGCCAGACGCTTGGTCGAGCAATTGCCGGTCGGCAAAGCTCCACTCGCCACGGATCGCGAGCCGCAGGTTCGAGCGAGGATCGCGCAAGATGCGAAAATCCCCGCCGACGATCACACTTGACCAGGCCCGTTCGAGCGTCAGGTCGCGGTGCTGCAAGTCTGAAGCGAAGGCCCAGCCGCGTGGAAGGCCGCGCGCACGTAAGCGCACCGGCGCATCGAGCGAGGCGCCGCCTGGCGTGACCAGCGCGGCATTGCCGATCAGATGAAAATAGGTTGGCTGAATCGTCGCGCGATAGGTGTTGCCAAGTTCGGCGCGCGGCACGCCATCCCAATCCTGAACCACGCGATAGCGGATATGGATGCGCGCGTCTGGGCGGTGGGTGATCACACGCCGGTTGGGCTGCTCGCCAGGTCGCAAGCTCGTGGCGCCCGACACGATTTCGAGTTCTCGAACGCCGCGCCAGAGTTCGTTCTGGCCGCCCCAGGCGTCCGGCAGGCGTAGATCGCTTTCGCCATCGGCGTCGCCGCGAAACATCAGATCAATCTGCACGGCTTGCAACGCGCCATTCTCAAGCCGCGGCGTCAGCGTATAGTCGATACGAGACGGGGCGGCCGCACCAATACAGAAGAAGAGTGCGCCGACAGCGGCTGCAACCTGTATCAACGAACGCATGGTTTCTCTCGCTTCAGACACTCCGCGGACAGATGCAGCGATTGCGGCAAAGGCTGGGCAGCCTGGCGCCGCGTCAATCCTCTTCGTGAAATTTTGCGACGATCAGCGCCTCCACCGCGGCCATCGCCTCGTCGGCCTGCGGTCCCCGCGTTTCGATCTCAACCTCGTCGCCGATGCCAGCGCCCAGCATCATCAGATCCATGAGCGAGCGGGCGTCCGCTTCGTCGCCCTCGCGGCGCACGCTGATGCGCGTCGACTCGTAGCCTAGCGCGAGTTCCGCCAGCTTGCGCGAGGCGCGCGCATGCAGGCCCTTCTTGTTCACGATGGTCAGCGTGCGCGTGATGCTCATGCCGCTTCAGCCGGCGCCGCCGGCGAGCTCCACCGACGCAACGCGGATGTAGCGCCGTCCCGCGTCCTGTGCGGCCAGCGCCGCTTCCGGCAAGCTGACCCGATCGCGCACTTCCGCAAGCTTGATCAGCATCGGCAGGTTCACCCCGGCGATCACTTCGGTCTTCACCTGGTTGATCACCGAAATGGCCAGATTCGATGGCGTGCCGCCGAACATGTCGGTCAGGATGACGACGCCATCGCCCTTATCGACGGCGCGCACCGCATCGATGATGTCGGCGCGGCGCTCTTCCATATTGTCGTTGGCGCCGATGGCGATCGCGCGCATCTGATCCTGCGCTCCCAACACATGCTCGGCCGCGGCGACGAATTCGTCCGCCAAGCGTCCGTGGGACACAACCACGATGCCGATCATTCACTACTCCCGGACTGGCCCCGGCCGGGCCGCAGGCGTGGCTACATAGTCCTTCGCGGGGAGGGAAAAAAGCGAAAGCCGCATGGCGAAGGCAGTTTTCGACAGACAACTTGAAGCGGATACGCCCGCGCTAATCGGCCAACGGTAATTCCACCACGAGGCGAGCGCCGCCTCTCTCGCCCCGCCCCAAGCCATCGATGTTCTCGGCGTAGATGCGGCCATTGTGCGCGGTCACAATCTGGCGAGCGATGGACAGTCCCAACCCAGAATTACCGCCGAACGCCGCGCCCTTGGGCCTCTGGGTGTAAAATCGTTCGAACACCGTTTCGAGATTCTCGGGGGGAATACCCGGCCCCTGGTCCTCGACCGTTGCGCGGACGAAAGCGCCGTCCTTGCGGCGCTCGACCGTTGCGGAGACGGTGATGACGCCGCCTTTCGGACTGAACGAGCGGGCGTTGTCGATCAGGTTGCGGAACACTTGGCCGAGCGGACCGGGTTGACCCAGGACGATTGCGCCTACCGGTTTCGGCCCATTGAATACGACGGACGCGGACGCCGCCTCTGTTGGCGCGGGCGCATAGGCGCGGGCCAATTCGAACACCAGCGCGCCCAGATCCACGCGCTCAAGCACAAGCTTTGCGGTCTCCGCTTCGATACGGCTGGCGCGGGCGATATCGGTGATCAGGCGGTCGAGGCGCTGCACGTCCTGCGCAACGATGGCCAGCATCTGCGCTTGCTGTTCGGGCGTTGCGGCCGCGCGGGCGGACGCGACTGCCGACTGGATCGACGCCAGCGGATTCTTAATCTCGTGACTGACGTCGGCGGCGAACCGCTCGTTGGCGTCGATGCGATCGGCGAGCGCGCCGGTCATGGCTTCGAGCGAATTGCTGAGTGCGCCGATTTCGTCTTTGCGGCGCGACACATCGGGCAGCGAGAGTCTGGTCGCGCCGCTCAGGCGCAGCGAGTCCGCCGCCAGCGCCAGACGGCGCAGTGGGTTGGCGATGGACAAGGCCAGCAGCAGCGATGAGAGGAAAATCGCAATCGCCGCGCCGATCATGAATGGAATCATGCTGGCGCGCTCGGCCACCAGAATGCGCTCGACATCGGCGCTCTCAATCGTGACCGTACCCATGACTTGCTGCACACGCCGCAACGGCACGGTGACTGTCACCACGCGCTCGCCCTTTTCGTTCAAGCGCTCGCCGCTGACGATCTCGCCGCGCATGGCGCGCTCGTGTTCCTCTTCGAGCGTCACCGTCGGGTTCCACGGGGTGAGCCGCAGATATTCGACACGGGCAGCGGCGCGCTGGATGGTCTCGCCGATGGTCGGTTTGTCGCTCAGGTCGGGCAGCGGCGTTTCTTCGAGCCGGTCGTAGATGATGTCGCTGTCGGCAATGAGGCGCGCGTCGGCGCCGAACACCCGCACCCGCGGCCGGCCCACGCCCGGGCGCTCCCCTTCCGCGATCGGCGGCAGTATCCGATGCAGCACCAGGCGCACGGCGCTTTCGTTCACATACGGGTACGGATCGCCCTCGACCGTGCCGGTCTCGATCAGCAGATTGGTGATCAGTTCGCCCTGCGTGCGCAGATTGCGGAACTGCGCTTCGGTCAGCCCGGCGCGCATCTCGGTCAGCAGCAGCACGCCCAGAATCAGGACGGCGAGCCCGGCGAAATTCCAGATGAAGATGATGCGGGCGATGCGCGAGCGCGCAAGAGCCCGCAGGCCTTCAGCTCTCGTTGTATCGGTAGCCGACGCCATAGAGGGTTTCGATCGCGTCAAAGTCGCCGTCGATATCGCGGAACTTTTTGCGGAGCCGCTTGATGTGGCTATCGATTGTTCTGTCGTCGACATAGACCTGATCGTCATAAGCGGCGTCCATCAGCTGATCGCGGCTCTTGACGTAGCCGGGACGCTGCGCGAGCGCCTGCAGGATAAGAAATTCGGTGACGGTGAGGCGAACCTGTTCGCCTTTCCAGGTGCAGGCGTGGCGGTTCGGATCGAGCGTGAGTTCGCCGCGCACGATCGGCTTCTTGTCACTGGCTTCCCCTCCCGGCGCGCCGGCGCGGGTGCGGCGCAGCAGCGCCTTCACCCGCTCGCTCAGCAGGCGCTGCGAGAATGGCTTTTTGATGTAGTCGTCGGCGCCGACATTGAAGCCGACCACCTCGTCCATCTCATCGTCTTTCGAGGTGAGGAAGATGACCGGCAGGCTCGAACCCTGGCGCAGCCGCCGCAGCACCTCGACGCCGTCCATGCGCGGCATCTTGATGTCGAGCACGGCGATGTCGGGCGGGCTCTCGGAGAGCGCCGCCAGCGCATTGGCGCCGTCGGTATAGGTGCGCACGGTGTAGCCCTCGCCCTCGAACAGGACTTTCAGGGAGGCGAGGATGTTCTCGTCGTCGTCGACAAGGGCGATGGTCGGCATGGGAAGTCGTTGATCCTGACTTTACCGTAATGAATTGGTACGGGCCTTCTTAGCCGTCAATGAGGGCTGAGGCTAGCAGGGCTCATTCACGGGCTTGTGTGGGAGGGGAAGGACCTGATGCTGAACTTCTGGCGTGGCGTGTTTGGCCTGGCGGCGCTCAACAATCTGGCCATCGGCGCGATCATGGTGGCAGCCGCGGCGACGGTGGCCGGGCAGCTCAACATTTCCGGCGCCGGCGGGCCCTATGTCGTGGCGCTGGCCGGCGCGCTGATCGCGGCCTTCGGGGTGGGCTACGCCCTGGTGGCCGCCGCGCCGGCAAAGCATCGGGGCATCGTCTGGATGGGGCTCGCCAGCAAGATCGGCGGCGGCGCGCTGGCGGCGCTTCAGTTCAGCGCCGGCGCTATCCCGTTCAATACCTTCCTGATCGGCATGAGCGATTTCGCTTTCGCGGCGCTGTTCGCGGTGTTCTTGTGGAAAGGACCGCGCTGAACCTTCTTGGACCGCCGGCGCCCCCGCCGGCGAGAATGTCCGACACACATGCGCCTGCGGTGATTGAAACACCGTCGCCGGCGAGACGCCGGCGCTCCATATCAATGCGCCGCGCCCCACGTCGCGCCCGCTTTCGCTTCCACCGTCAAGGGCACGCTCAACACAGCAGCCGGTTCAGGCGCCGCCTCCATCACCTCTTTCGCCAGCTTGCAGAGCTTGTCGGCTTCGTCCTTCGGCGCTTCGAACACCAGCTCATCGTGCACTTGTAAGAGCATGCGCGACTTGAGCTTGGCCTTCGCCAATGCCGGCGGCAGACGCACCATGGCGCGGCGGATGATGTCGGCGGCGGCGCCTTGCAAAGGCGCGTTGATCGATTGGCGCTCGCCGAACGCGCGTTCGCTCGGGTTCTTCGACTGAATGCCTTTGACCCAGATGCGGCGGCCGAAAATCGTCTTCACGTAGCCGTTGGCGCGCGCGAAGGTCTTCGTTTCTTCCATGTAGTCGCGGATGCCGGGGAAGCGTTCGAAATATTTCTTGATGTAGGCGGCGGCTTCTTCGCGGGCGATGCCGAGATTGCGCGCCAGCCCGAATGCGCTGATGCCGTAAATAATGCCGAAATTGATCGCCTTGGCGTTGTTGCGCACGTCTTTCGGCATGCCTTCGACCGGCACGCCGAACATTTCCGACGCCGTGCGCGCGTGAATGTCGACGCCGTCGGCGAAGGCCTGCTTCAGTTGCGGAATGTCGGCAACGTGTGCGAGCAAACGCAGCTCGATCTGCGAATAGTCGGCGCTGACGAGCACATTGCCCTGCTCCGGAATGAACGCCTCGCGAATGCGGCGGCCCTCTTCGGTGCGGATCGGGATATTCTGTAAGTTCGGATCGTTCGACGCGAGGCGCCCCGTGGTGCTGGCGGCCAGCGCGTAGGTGGTGTGCACGCGCCGCGTTTCGGGATTGACCGCCGCCTGCAGCGCTTCGGTGTAGGTCGAGCGCAGCTTCGAGAGCTGGCGCCATTCCAGCACTTTCGCCGGCAGATCGTGCTCTTCGGCCAGGTCTTCGAGGATCGCCGCATCGGTGGACCAAGCGCCGGTCTTGGTTTTCGACCCGCCCGGCAGTTTCATTTCGTCGAACAGGATTTCGCCGAGTTGCTTCGGCGAACCGAGATTGAATTCCTTGCCCGCGAGCCCGTAAGCCTCGGCCTCGTATTGCAGCATGCGCTGCGCGAAATCGCCGGAAAGGCGCGAGAGCATTTGCGGATCGATCTTGACGCCTTCGCGCTCCATCGCCGCGAGGATCGGCGGCAGGGGCCGTTCGAGCGTCTCGTACACCGTGATGAGCCGGTTGGCGGCGAGTTCGGGTTGCAGTTTGCGCCACAAGCGCAGCGCCGCATCGGCATGCTCACACGAATACGCCGCAGCGCGCTCGACCGGTACGAGATCGAAGCTCTGCTGCGCTTTGCCTTTGCCGGCGACATCGCCATAGGGCGTGAGGCCGTGGCCGAGGTGCTTCTCGATCAGCGAAATCTTGTCGTGATCGTCGAGCCCGCCATAGAGCGCGTACGACGCCAGCATCGGATCGTCATAGGGTGCGAGCGCGATGCCGTGCTTGGCGAACAGCGCGATGTCCCACTTGATGTTGATGCCGACCTTGGCGACGGCGGGGTCCTCAAGTAGCGGCTTCAGCGCCGAGAGCGCGGCGCTCAATGCAATCATCTCCCCGTCCCCTTGTGGGGCGGGGGCGGGGGTGGCGGCGCCACGCTTTGAGGCCTTGGCGCTTGCACCCCCCTCCCCGCCCTCCCCCACAAGGGGGGAGGGAGAAAGCGGGAGTTCGCTCGCAAACAATTCGCCCGCGCGCGGTTCGACCGTGCGGTGCGAAAGCGGGATGTAGATCGCGTCATTCGCCGCAATGGAAAGCGACACGCCGACCAATTGCGCGCGCGCCGCGTCGAAGCAATCCGCCTCGGTGTCGATGCCCACCGCGCCCGCCGCCCGAGCACGCGCGATGTAGGCTTCGAGCGCGGCGAGATCGCGCACGATTCCGTAGGCGTCGCGCTTGAATTCGCGCTCGACCGGCTCAATCACCGGGCCTACACGCGGCGCGCCATCGCTCGCATGCGCCGGCGCGGGCGGCGGCGCAGCAGCGGCGGCGTATTGCGCCACGATCTGCACGCCCTTCTCCTTGGCGAAATGCTCGCGCACGCGCCGGCCGAGCGTACGGAATTCCATCGCATCGATGAATTGCAAGAGCGGCCCGGGCTCGGGATCGCGGACGCCGAAGCTCTCCCACTTCTCCTCGACCGGCACGTCATCCTTCAGCGTCACCAGCTGGCGCGACAGCCTGATCTGGTCGGCGAAATTGATCAGCGTCTCGCGCCGCTTCGGCTGCTTCACCTCGTTGGCGCGTTCCAGAATAGCGTCGAGCGAGCCGAACATGCCCATCAATTCGGCGGCGGTTTTCGGACCGATGCCCGGCGCGCCGGGCACGTTATCAGTCGAATCGCCGATCAGCGCCTGCACGTCGATCACCTTGTCCGGGCCGACGCCGAATTTCTCCATCACCGCTTCGGGTCCGAGCAGGCGGTTCTTCATCGGATCGTAGAGCTGGATGATGCCATCGACGATCAGCTGCATCAAATCCTTGTCGGACGAGACGATGCGCACCATCGCGCCGGCGCTTGCAGCCTGGCGCGCATAGGTGGCGATCAGATCGTCGGCCTCGTAGCCGCCCATCTCGATACACGGCAGATTGAATGCGCGCGTCGCGTCGCGGATCAGCGGAAATTGCGGAACGAGATCTTCCGGCGCCGGCGGGCGATGCGCCTTGTATTCCGGATAGAGTTTGTTGCGGAAGGTGACTTCGCTCTTGTCGAAGATGACGGCGAGGTGCGTGGGCGCCTCCGCGCCCTTCATCTCCTCGAGAAACTTCCACACCATGTTGCAGAAGCCGGCGACGGCGCCGACGCTCAGCCCATCGCTCGCGCGCGTTAGCGGCGGCAGCGCGTGGTAGGCGCGGAAGATGTACGCCGAACCGTCGATCAGGTAGAGGCGCGGAGCGTCTTTTTTTGCCATCCGCCTATCTAGGCAATTGGCTCGCGCGCGTCAGCCCTTATCCGCCAAACAGCTTGTTGTAGTCCGGCGGGTCGCCGCGTCGGCGCCACAACGCGTCCGAATCGCCGCTGGCCAGAAAATCCTCCGCCGCCGACCGCGCCGCCGCCATGGCGGCGTTAAAGAGCCCGGTCGCCGCGCTCAAGCGGCGCACGCCCAGTTCGCGCAGCTGCGTCGCGGGCGGAACGCCCGGGCGCGCCATGACATTGAGCGGCAGCTTCGTGCCTTGGACGACAGCGGCGATCTGCGCCGCATCGGCGATGCCGGGCGCGAACAAGCCACTCGCCCCCGCCCGCTCGATCGCCGCGGCGCGCCGCAGGGTTTCTTCGACCAGCCGCTCCGGCGGCGCCAGCGCCTTCAAGAACACATCGGTGCGCGCGTTGATGAAGAGGTTGACGCCCTTCTTTTCCGCTGCGTTTCGGATCGCCTCGATCTTGCGCAGATGCAGTTCGTGCGGCTGCTTGCCGTCTTCGAGATTGATGCCGACCGCGCCCGCATCAATCAGTCGGGCCACGTTGCGGGCAGCCTCGGCTGGATCGTCCGCATACCCGCCCTCAGCGTCGCATGTGAGCGGCACACCGATTACGCGCGCGATGTCGCCGACCACGGTCACCAGCCTATCCATCGGAAAGTGATGGCCGTCGGCATAGCCTTGCGTCCAGGCCACGGCGGCGCTGGAGGTGGCGATCGCCTTGGCGCCGACGTCTTGTACGACGCGGGCCGAAGCCGCATCCCAGACATTGGGCAGGATCAGCAAATCCTGGTGCAGCGCATGAAATCGGCCGGCGAGATCGGATGGGGACATGGGCGTTCAGCTCCTTGGCGACCGCTTGTAGCAAAGCCGGTGCGCCGTCGCCCGCCGCTTTCGGACCTGAACTGCGGAAAGTGGGCGGATTCAGCTCGCTCAGGCTGCCCTGGGGTTGCGGGGGTGCGGCGCGGCTGCGAAAACGCCTCCGGGGGCGCAGACAGCGCTGGCGGGCATCGTTCATGGATCAACCTTCCGACGGCAGGCGCGAGATCGCACCGGGCGCCGCCATTGCGCCGGTTCCGGCTTGGGTCGAACTTGAGCCCTACCCGATACCCGCCACCGCCAACCCGCATTTCATTGTCGGCGGCGCCAGCGTGCTTCTGGACGAGTCGCAGATCGATCTATGCGGCAGCGAGCGCGCCTGGTTCTATCGCCGCGCCGAAATGGTGACGGCGAGCACCGGGGCCGAGCGCGTCGCGCACTTCAGCGTCACCTACGATCCGCGTTACGAGCATATCGAGGTGCATGCCATCCAGGTGCGCCGCGGCGCCCAGCTCATAGATCATACCGGCGCCGCGTTCGAGACCATGCGGCGCGAGCAGAACATGGACCGGCTGATCGTCGACGGGCGCCAGTCGATCGTGCTCGCGATTCCCGACGTGCGCGAAGGCGACGTGGTCGAGACCGCCTACACACGCTACGGCATACGCAAATCGCTGGGCGGGCGGCATTCGGCCTGGATCGGGTTCGAGTGGGCGACCGGCATCGTCGAGGTGCGCTTCCGCCAGCGTTACCCGAAGAGCCGGGCGCTCAACGAGCGCGGCTATAACGATCCGCCGGCGGCGACGCAGACTGAAAAGGACGACGTTATTGACCGCCGCGTGCGCACGTTCGAGCGGCCGGGCTTCCGCTACGAGCCGCTGACCGCGCCCTGGCAATTGCAGAGCGCGTCGATCCAATGGAGCGAGTGGCGCGACTGGGCCGAGGTGGCGGCGAACTTCGAGCCGCTCTATCGCGAGGACGGCCCGCTGCCGAAAGAGATCGAAGACGAGATCAAGGCGATCGAAGCGGCGGAACCGACGGCGGCGGGAAAGGCCGCCGCGGCCCTGCGCTTCGTCCAGAGCGCCATCCGCTATTACGCCATCTCGATGGGCGAAGGCGGCTTCACGCCACGCCGCTACGAGCAAATCTGCGAGACGCGCTACGGCGATTGCAAGGACAAGTCGAAACTGTTCGTCGCCATGGCGCGCAGGCTTGGGCTCGACGCGCACCCTGCGCTGGTCAACACCCGCGACGGCTACATGATCGACGCAGCGCTGCCGACCGGCGAAATTTTCGATCATTGCATCGTGCGCCTGGCGGTCGACGGCAAGGTCTATTGGCTCGATCCCACCAACTCGCCGCAGCGCAGCCCGCTCAACACAATCGGCCAGGCGCATCTGGGCTGGGCGCTGGTGCTGAAGCCTGGCGTGAACGCGCTGGAGCGCATGGCCGATCCCCCGGTCGAGCAGCTCGTCGATACGCTGGAAACCGTGCATCTCGGCAAGATCGCCGATCCGGTGCGCTACGAGTGGCAACACAAGTTCCGTGGCGTCCGCGCCGAGGGCATGCGCGCGCGGCTGGCGCGCGACGGCGCCGTCGGCGTGTTCAAGAGCTTCGGCGAGGATATTCAGCGCGTGTGGCCAAAGGCCCGCGTGGTCACCCAGGAAGTGGTGTCCGACAATCTCGACACCAACACGCTGACCATTCGCGAAGCCTATGAAATCGAGGATGCGTGGACGCGCACCGATGACGGGACCTACAAGTTCGGCACTCGCGACTTCACCATTCGCGGCACGCTGGCGCCGCTCGATCCGGGCGATCGCAAGCACGCCATCTTCCTGGGGCATCCGGGCCGCGTTTCGCGCCGCGTCGACGTGCGCTCGTCCACGACCCAATCCGGCGGCTGGGATCACCGCATCGAGGGGTCGACGCTTGGATTCCGCGACGAAATGCGCGTCGTCAGCCCGCAATATCTGGTGCTCGAACAGACGCTCGAAATCCGCAGCATGCTGCTGCCGGCGTCGGAATCGCACGTCTACCGTAAGGTGTTCGAGCGCATGGAGGGCAACGAACTGGTGCTGACCGAGCATGCGCCCGGAGGCAAGGCTAGCAGCAAGACGGCGATGAACCCGTTCGTGTTCTGGCTGGTCGTTGCGGCCTGTCTCAGCTTCGGGTTCATGCTCTTGCAGATGGCGGCGACAGGCGGCGCGCTTCAGGGCGGCTGATCAAGTGCCCGCCGGGGCGCGCAGGGACAGGGATCAGAACCCCGGTTGAGACCCGCTGCGAAACGAATAAGTCAGCACTGCTCCGGCAACACCAAAAATTGTCGGCACCACAAATGAAGACAAAGCTGTCGACTTCAGTTGAGATACCGAATGCCACAGTCCCCAAGCGATCGAGAGCAAGAGCGCCGCGCTGACGAGCAAGCCTAGAAGGCCGCCACCAGCGAGGCTAGCGAAACCCAAAACGAACATATACACGACGAACGGAAACGCCGTTACTAAGCCGATCGCGGCCGACACGAGGCAAGCCACTTTGTAGAGTGACCCAACCGTCGCTCGGCCTTCAGTGCTCATTTCTGCCTTTAGCCAGCACGAAGCGGCGGTCGCAATAGCCGCACTCGACGAAGCTCTCCTCGCCCATGTCGTAATAGACGACTGGATGGCCGAGCGCGCCGCCGCCGCCATCGCACTTCACCCGGCGCGAGGTCACCTCGATTACCTCCGGCGCGTCGCCGATCGGATTGTCGTGAAGTTTCGCCATTTCTGGTCACGGCCCGGGTTGAAGCGGTTGCAGCGCGCCCGTACCTAGAGCGCATCGCGCGCCCGCGCAATGCGGCCAGCTCCAGGAAATCCATGCCGACACCACAAACGCCGCCCGACTTCGCCATCGAAGCGCGCGGTCTCGACAAGACCTACGCGGCGCAAGGCAAGGGCCAGGCCGTGCACGCGCTGAAAAGCATCGACCTCGCCATCCCGCGCGGGTCGTTCTTCGGCCTGTTGGGACCGAACGGCGCCGGCAAATCGACCTTCATCAACATCCTCGGCGGCCTGGTGGTGAAGAGCGGCGGAACTGCATCGATCTGGGGTCGCGATATCGATTCCGATCCGATGAACGCGCGCGGCGCCATCGGCATCGTGCCGCAAGAACTGAACATGGACCCGTTCTTCTCCCCGGCCGAGGCGCTTGAGATTCAAGCCGGCTATTACGGCGTGCCGAAGAGCGAGCGGCGGACGGAAGAAATCTTGAAGGCCGTCGGGCTCTGGGACAAACGCGACGCCTATGCGCGGACACTCTCCGGCGGCATGAAGCGGCGGCTGCTGGTGGCGAAGGCGATGGTTCACGCCCCGCCGGTGCTGGTGCTGGACGAGCCGACCGCGGGCGTCGATGTCGAATTGCGCCGACAGCTCTGGGATTATGTGCGCTCGCTGCACGCCCAGGGCGTCACCATCGTGCTGACCACGCACTATCTCGAAGAGGCGCAAGAACTCTGCGACACCATCGCCATTATAAACCACGGCAATGTCATCGCCTGCGAGCCGACGTCGAAACTGATCTCGCGCCTGGATCAGAAAACTCTGGTGGTGACGCCGCAGGCCCCGGTCGCGCCGCCGTTGAAGGGTTTCGAGGACGTCACCTTCGCCATGAAGAATACCGGCGCCTTCGCCCTCACCTACCGGACCAGTGAGCACTCGGTGGAGGAATTGCTCGATCGTGTGCGCGCGGCGGGCGTCACCATCAAGGATCTTTCCATCCAGGAACCCGATCTGGAAGATGTGTTCATGGAGCTGACGGCGTGACGCATTTCGTCATTCCGGGGCAAGACGGAGTGCCGGCGCTTGTTGGTTGGAGCGCGAGGCTCCGCCTCGCACGCGGGCCGGAGGCCCGCGCTCCAGTTGGGTGGCAGGCGCGCCAATGACAACACTGGAGACCGCGCGATGAAATACGTCAACCTCGGCCGCTCCGGCCTCAAGGTCTCGCGCATCTGCCTCGGCACGATGGCCTATGCCAACGGCGCCGGCGGCGCCCATCCCTGGGCGCTCGACGAAGCGGCCTCGCAGCCCTTCTACAAGCGCGCCATCGAGGCCGGCATCAATTTCTTCGACACCGCCAACGTCTATTCGTTCGGCACCAGCGAGGAATTCCTGGGCCGCGCCATCGCCAAATACGCCAGACGCGACGAAGTGGTGATCGCCACGAAAGTGCATGGCGAGATGCGGCCCGGCGATCCCAACGGCAAAGGCCTCTCGCGCAAGGCCATCCTCACCGAGATCGACAACAGCCTGCGCCGGCTCGGCACCGACTATGTCGATCTCTACCAGATTCACCGCTACGATCCCGACGTCCCGATCGAGGAGACGCTCGAAGCGCTGCACGACGTGGTGAAGAGCGGCAAGGCGCGCTATATCGGCGCTTCCTCGATGTGGGCGTGGCAATTCATGCAGGCGTTGGCGCTGCAGAACGCCAACGGCTGGGCCCGCTTCGTCTCGATGCAGAACCATTTGAACTTGATCTATCGCGAGGAAGAGCGCGAGATGCTGCCGCTCTGCCGCAATCAGGGCATTGGAGTGATCCCGTGGTCGCCGCTGGCGCGCGGGCGGCTGGCGCGCGCGCCCGACGAGAAAACCGAACGCAGCGAGACCGACAAGTTCGGAACCTACCTCTATCGCAAGACCGCGGAGGCCGACCGCGCCGTGATCGAGCGCGTAGGCGAAATCGCATCTGAACGCGGCATATCGCGCGGCCAAGTCGCGCTCGCGTGGCATTTCTCCAAGCCCGAAGTGAGCGCTCCTATCATCGGCGCTACGAAACTCGTGCAACTCGAGGACGCGATCGCCGCGGTCGATGTGACGCTGAGCGCCGATGAGGTGAAGCGTTTGGAAGAGCCTTATGTCCCCCACCCTGTTTCGGGATTTTTCTGAGCGAGGCGCCTCATGTGCCGCAACATCAAGACGCTGTTCAATTTCGATCCGCCGGCGACGGACGACGAAATCCGCGCCGCGTCGCTGCAATTCGTGCGCAAGCTCTCGGGCTACAACGCCCCGTCCAAAGCGAACGAAGCGGCGTTCAACGCGGCCATCGATGAGGTGTTCGCCGCCGCCAAGCGCCTGCTCACGTCGCTCGAAACCAATGCGCCGGCGAAGGACCGCGACGTGGAGGCGGCAAAAGCCAAGGCCCGCGCCGCCGAGCGCTTCGGCAGGTCGGCGGAGGCCTGATATGCCCTACGTGAATATCAAGATCACAAAAACTGGTGCTACGGCCGAGCAGAAGGCCGAGCTGATCCGGGGCGCCACGGAATTGTTGCAGCGCGTGCTCAACAAGAACCCCGCGACCACAATCGTCGTCATCGACGAAGTCGACACCGACAATTGGGGCGTCGGCGGCGAGAGCGTGATGGCGCGGAGCGCCAAGGCGCGCTAACGAAAAACGGCCGGCGCTTCGTAGCGCGCCGGCCGTCTCGACAACCCGAGGGTCGTGTTTCTAACTTTGCGCGCCGCAATTAGCGGGCGACGGCGGCCTTCATCACGGCCGACTGGCGGAACGCCAGCTTCTTCGACGCCTTGATCTTGACCGGCTCGCCCGTTTGCGGGTTGCGGCCCATGCGCGCCTTGCGGTGGCGGATCATGATCATGCCGACATCGCCGATCTTCACCTTCGCGCCCTTCAGCACGTAGGCCTTCACCACGTCGAGATAGCCTTCGGTCATCGCCTTGGCTTCCGACTTCTTGACGCCCAGGTGATCGGCGACCGACTGCAGCAGCGCGCTGGCGGTGACCGTCTTGCCGGCGATTGCGGTGACGCGGACCGGCTTTGCGGCAGCCGGAGCGGCCTTCTTGGCGCTCTTGCGCGCGGCGGACTTCTTGGTAGCTGGCGCCTTCTTCTTCGCTGCCTTCTTGGCCATTGTCGTGTTTCCCTTCTCAAAGGTTGTCATGTGGTTGCTCAACAACCGGTTGCGGGTCGGGCGTCTCGATCGTGCCCTTTGCCGCGCCGGCGCTTGAGTGAATGCCACTCATTTCTTGATGGAGCGTGACCGCGCCTCTCTCGAAATACGCCGAAAAGCCACGTTTTTCGCGGTTTTCAGCGGTTGCGGGCGGATTCCCTCGCATGACGCCGCGTGAGTCGCAACGAAAAAGCGCCGCTTTGCACGGGATTTCTCATGCCCGGACGCCGCTTATGTTGCGAAAATGCACATAAATCAACGAAAATTAGGCGTCGCGATTTAGCGCAGACCCATGCGAATGGCGCCGTCGAGGCGCACGTCTTCGCCGTTGAAGTAGGGATTGCGAATCATTTCGAGAGCGAGAGAGGCGTATTCATTAGGGTTTCCGAGCCGCTTCGGGAACGGCACGCTCGCCGCCAACGCTTCCTTCACCTTCTCCGGCGCGCCCATCATCAAGGGCGTTTCGAAGATGCCCGGCAGGATGGTGTTGATGCGGATGCCCTCGCCCGAGAGGTCGCGCGCGATCGGCAAGGTCATGCCGACGACGCCGCCCTTCGAGGCCGAGTACGCCGCCTGTCCCATCTGTCCGTCCTCGGCGGCGATCGACGCCGTCATCACTATGGCTCCTCGTTCGCCGCCATCCAGCGGTTCCAGCGTGAGCATGCCGGCGGCCGACTTGGCCACGCAGCGGAAGGTGCCGATCAGATTGACTTGAATGGTCAGCTCGAAAATGTTCAGCGGGAAGTGCTTGATCTCGCCGGTCTCTTTCGAGCGGCTGGCGGTCTTCATCGCCGAGCCGATGCCGGCGCAGCACACCAAAATGCGCTCTTGACCATTGGCCTTCCGCGCCGCTTCGAAGCCGGCGGTCACGCTCTCGTCGCTGGTGACGTCGACTTTGCAGAACGTGGCGCCGAGTTCATCGGCGGCGGCTTTGCCGCGCTCCTCGTCGCGGTCGAAGATGGAGACCTTCACCCCATCGGCGCGCAATTGCTGCACCGTGGCCTTGCCCAGACCAGAGGCCCCGCCCGTCACCACAGCCGCGATATCTGACGAAAGCCGCATCTTCTCCTCCACCAACGCCAACGCGCGGTGGCGTTCTATCCGCAGCGCCGACAAAGGCAAACTAGCGTTGCGTCAGCTTGGGCTTGAGGTAATTCTGCCGTCAACGGAACGGGGGCCGGCTTGGAAACCATGGAATTCGGGGCCGCCTTCTGGGCGTTGACGAGCTTGGGGCTCGCGGCTGCCGTCGCGTACGGCGCCTACTTCCTGCACCGGCCGCGCACATGGATGCGCGCCCTGGTGAAGTCGGCGTTCATGGCGGCGTTCGCCGCGGCGCTTGTGACCGCCGGCGCGCCGTTTCCGCTTGTCGCCGCGATCGGGTTTTCGGCGCTGGGCGACTTCTTCCTGGCCTTCGACAAGAAATGGACGCTGCCGTTTGGCATCCTCTCCTTCCTGTTGGCGCAATTGCTCTACGTGCTGATGTTTGGCGCGATCTGGTTTTTCTCCGGCGACAACGCGCCGCTCCTGCCGCGCTACGTCGCCATGGCGGCAGTGATCGCGACAGCGGTCGGGTTTCTCATTTGGATGGCGCCGAAGCTCGGCTGGATGGCGCTCGGCGTCGTGCCCTATTCCATCGCCATCACCGGCATGGGCGTCGCCGCCATGTGGCTGCCCTGGATCGGCTGGCCGGCGGCTTTGGGTGCCGTGCTCTTCCTGATCAGCGACTTCGTGCTGGCGACGGAACTCTTCCGCTTGCCGGCCGATGCGCCGATCCGGCGCATCACCGCGCCTTTGGTCTGGTGGACCTATGCGGCGGCGCAGGTGCTGATCGTCCTCGGTCTCATCATCATTGTGCGCGCGGGAGTGTAGCGATGCGGCGGATGGCGATGGTGCTTGCGGCAATGCTTGCCGCGTGCGGACAAACGACGGCTGAAGCGCCGACGCCTGACTCTGCGCCGTCAAGCTGGGACGCGCGCCTCATTGAGCTCTTGCCTTACATCGACGCCTGCATCGCCAAGACGCCGGAAACGCGATGGGTGAGCTACGCCGGCCCGACTGCCGAGGGTGAGATCGGCGTGCGTCTGCTCGGCGATGGCGGCGGTTACGATTGCAGAGCGCCCACGGGCGATCCGGCGGCGATGCGCAGCATGCCGCGCGCGGAGGCGCTCGAAATCGACGGCGAAGGCGCGGCGATTTTCGTGCGTGGACCCGGCGAGAACCCGGGCGGCGAATGCTACGAGGCGCCGGAAGTGCGCGGGCCCGACGGCGCGTTGCTCGGCTGGATGGCCGATCCGGAGGGATGCTGAGGAAACGCGATAAAGGACCGCGGGTCTTCAGACCCGCATTTCAGTGCTCAATTGCGAGCAGCGGCGGATGAGAACGACTTAGGCGGGTCTGAAGACCCGCGCTCCTCTGCTCTAATCCAGCGCCGGCAGATCGAGTCCCTGCTCTTTCGCGCATTGGATCGCTTCGTCATAGCCCGCATCGGCGTGGCGCATGACGCCCGTGCCCGGATCGTTCCACAAGACGCGCGCGATGCGTTTGGCCGCGGCTTCCGTTCCGTCGCAGACGATCACCACGCCCGAATGCTGTGAATAGCCCATGCCGACGCCGCCGCCATGATGCAGCGACACCCAGGTCGCGCCCGACGCGGTGTTGAGCAAAGCATTGAGCAGCGGCCAATCGCTGACCGCGTCGCTGCCGTCGCGCATCTTCTCGGTCTCGCGATTGGGCGAGGCAACCGAACCTGAGTCCAAATGATCGCGGCCGATAACAAGCGGCCCGATCTCGCCCTTCGCCACCATCTCGTTGAATGCAAGCCCGAGCCGATGCCGCTGGCCCAGACCCACCCAGCAAATCCGCGCCGGCAGGCCTTGGAACGCGATGCGCTCCTTGGCCATGTCGAGCCAGCGGTGCAGGTGCGCATCATCCGGAATGAGCTCCTTCACCTTGGCGTCAGTCTTGGCGATATCGGCGGGATCGCCGGTGAGCGCGGCCCAGCGGAACGGGCCGATGCCGCGGCAGAAGAGCGGGCGCACATAAGCCGGCACGAAGCCCGGATAAGCGAACGCATCCTCGACGCCCTGATCCTTCGCCACTTGGCGGATGTTGTTGCCGTAATCGACAACCGGAATGCCCATCGCGTGGAAGTCGAGCATCGCCCGCACGTGCAGCGCAATCGACGCGCACGCCGCTTCGCGCACGGCGTCTGGATTCTGCACGCGCGTCTTGTTCCAACGCTCGACCGTCCAGCCCGCCGGCAGATAACCGTTCACCGTGTCATGCGCGGAGGTCTGATCCGTCACCGCATCGGGACGGACGCCGCGCTTGACCATCTCGGGCAGAATTTCAGCGGCGTTGCCCAGGAGACCGACCGAGATCGCCTCGCCCTTGGCGCGGGCCTCGTCGATCAGCTTCATGGCGTCATCGAGCGTCTCGGCGCGCTTATCCAGATAGCGCGTCTGCAACCTCTTATCGATGCGATCGCTCTGGCATTCGATGGCCAAGCACGAGGCGCCGGCCATCGTCGCGGCGAGCGGCTGCGCCCCGCCCATGCCGCCCAGGCCTGCCGTGAGAATCCACTTGCCCGACCAGTCGCCGCCGAAATGCTTGCGGCCCATTTCGGCGAAGGTCTCGTACGTGCCCTGCACGATGCCCTGCG
>LWDN01000006.1:0-12958 GCA_002083515.1 Proteobacteria bacterium HN_bin10 | reverse complement strand
GTCATCTGGCCGTACATCATGAGGCCCTTGCGATCCAATTCGTCGAAATGCTCCCACGTCGCCCAACGCGGCACCAGGTTGGAGTTGGCGAGCAGCACGCGCGGCGCATCGGCGTGAGTCTTGAACACGCCGACCGGCTTGCCCGATTGCACCAGCAGCGTTTCATCGTCCTCGAGTCGGCGCAGCGTCTCGACGATCTTGTCGTAACTCTTCCAGTCGCGCGCGGCGCGGCCGATGCCGCCATAGACAACCAGTTCCTCCGGATGCTCGGCCACGTCCGGATCGAGATTGTTCATCAGCATCCTGAGCGCGGCTTCGGTGAGCCACGACTTGCAACTGATCTGCTTGCCGCGCGGCGCGCGAATGACGCGCGAAGCGTCAAGGCGGGAATTCATGGTGCTGCTCCGTCTCCCCCTCTCCCTTGTGGAGAGGGGGCAGGGGGTGAGGGCCGAACGATCCGATGCGGTGCTTGTTTTCTATTCCGGGATTGCTTGCAAGAGCGCGGCGGCGGAACGCCCCTCCTCCCCTACCTCTCCTCCGCGAGAGAGGAGGGGTTTCATCACACAACCCTCCCCGCGAACACCCGCTCGCGCAGCAGCGGCGCGCCGAGCCAATAGCTCAATTCGGCGGGCGAACCGATATCCCACACGGCAAGGTCGCAAGCCTTGCCGACTTCGAGCGTGCCGATCTCGTCCTGCAGTCCCAAAGCGCGCGCGCCTTCGCGCGTCATGCCGGCGAGCGCTTCTTCCGGCGTCAGACGAAAAAGCGTGCACGCCATGTTGAGCGCCGCAAGTGGCGAGGTCATCGGCGCGGTGCCCGGGTTGCAATCGGTGGCGACCGCCATCGGCACGCCGGCCTTGCGCAGCGCGTCGATCGGCGGCAATTGCTTCTCGCGCAGAAAGTAGAACGCGGCGGGCAACAGCACCGCGACCGTTCCGTTGTCCGCCATCGCCGCAATGCCGGCATCGTCGAGATATTCCAGGTGATCCGCCGAAAGCGCCCGGTGGCGCGCTGCCAGGGCGGCGCCATGACTGTTGGAGAGCTGTTCGGCATGCAGCTTCACCTCCAAGCCATTGGCGCGCGCGGCGGAAAAAACGTAATCAACTTCCTCTGCAGTGAAGCCAATGTTCTCGCAGAACGCATCGACGGCATCGGCCAAGCCGGCGGCCGCAATGGCCGGGACCATCACGTCGGCGACGAGCTGCATATAGGCGGCGCGATCGTCTTTGAACTCCGGCGGCAAGGCGTGGAGGCCAAGGAACGTGCGCTTTATGCGGATGTGCGCGTCTTCCCCTCTCCCTTGTGGAGAGGGGGTCGGGGGGTGAGCGGCGTGAAGACGATCAGGCGCCTGCTCGTCGGAGCAAGGGAGGAGGGGTTGTCCCAGCGCCCCCGCCGCTTCCAGCATCTTCAACTCGGTCTCCAGATCCAATCCGTAACCCGATTTGATCTCGACCGTCGTTACGCCTTCGCGTGTCAGGCCATCTAAGCGGCGCGTGGCGCTCGCGATCAACTCGTCCTTCGACGCCGCCCTGGTCGCCGCGACAGTGGAAACGATGCCGCCGCCGGCGCGCGCGATCTCTTCGTAGCTCGCGCCCTGCAAGCGCAGTTCGAACTCGCGCGCACGGTTTTCCCCGAACACCAGATGCGTGTGGCAATCGACCAGGCCCGGCGTGATCCAGGCGCCGCCGCAGCGGCGCACCTCGCGCGCCAGTTCGTCAGGCGGCTTTGGCAGATCGGCGGCAAAACCGACCCAGGCGATGCGGCCATCCTTCGCCGCGAGCGCGCCGCGCGCGATAGCGCCGTACGGCTTGCCCGGAATCATCGTCGCGAGATTGACGTCAACCCAAAGCGTGTCCCACATGGACTTGGCTCTAACACCTCCCTCCCCTCGAGGGGAGGGGGCGGGCGTAAGCACCATGCGCAATCACGACATCCCTCGCCTTCTCGCCTTCGCCGACACGCTGGCGGACGGCGCGCGCGCGGCGATCCTGCCGTACTTCCGCGCCGATCACACCATCACCGACAAGGGCGCCGGCCGCTTCGATCCGGTGACCGACGCCGATCAGGCCGCCGAACGCGCTATGCTGGCGCTGATCGAGCGCGCGTTTCCCGATCATGGCGTGCTGGGCGAAGAATATGGTGAGCGCGAGAGCCGAAGCGGCTATCAATGGATCCTCGATCCCATCGACGGCACCCGCGCCTTCATTGCCGGGCTGCCCACGTGGGGTGTGCTGATCGGACTCTATTACGAGGGCCGCCCTCTCCTCGGCGTGATGGATCAGCCCTATCTCGACGAACGCTATCGCGGCTGGATGAGCCGAGATTCTCTGGGCGCCAACGCCACCGTCCGCAGCGAGACGCGCCCCCTGAAGACGCGCGCGTGCGCCGGACTAAGCGAAGCCATCTTCTGCACCACCGATCCGCATCTTTTTCGAGATGAGGAAGAGAACGCCTTCGCACGCGTGCGCGAGGGCGCAAAATTGGTGCGCTACGGCTACGATTGCTACGCCTATGCCATGATCGCGGCCGGTCACATCGACGGCGTCATCGAAAGCGGTCTCAAGGCCTTTGACATCGCCGCGCTCATTCCCATCATCGCCGGCGCCGGCGGCGGCGTGTGCGCGTGGAACGGCGGCGACGCCAGCCAGGGCGGGCGCGTGCTGGCATGGGGATGCGAGCCCGTGCGAGATGCTTCGCTCCGTGTGATTGAGGCCTAGGGAGCGTCATGGCTCTGGTGTTTTACTCTGCCTCGGGCTCTCCTTATGCGTGGCGTGTCTGGCTGGCGCTGGAACACAAGGGCGCTCAGTATGAGCTGAAGCAACTCTCGTTCGACGCGGGAGAGCTCAAGTCCGACGCCTTCACGCGTCTCAATCCGCGTCGGCGCGTGCCTGTGATCGATGACAACGGCTTCACGCTCTACGAATCGGCCGCCATCGTCGAATACATCGAAGACAAATGGCCCGGTGAGCCGCGGCTTTTCTCGGCCGACGTCGCGCAGCGCGCGATCGAACGCCGCCTGATCCGCGAAGCCGATCAATACTTCGCCGAGCCGATGGAGCGGCTTGTCGACGCCGTGCTCTTCACGGCGCCGGAACACCGTCAGCCCGAGCGGATCAAAGCCGCTTACGACGGCATCGCCCGCGAACTTCAGTTTTGGGAGTCGCGCGTTACGAGCAACTTTCTCGCTGGCGAGTTATCGGCCGCCGACTATACGCTTTTCCCGTTGATCGCCCTCACCCAGCGCATCGGCATGCGCAATCCCGGTATCGAGCCCGCTGGGCTCATCGGCGCGAATGTGGCGGCATGGATGGCGCGCATGTGTGAACTGCCCGTGGTGCAATCGACCTGGCCGCCGCACTGGAGGGCTTAGCGGCTTTTTCGGTAGTGCTACCGATAAAATTCCACCCTGCGATCCCGGAAGAAACCCCACGCCGCGCGGTGGCGGTCGAGGAAGTCGAGATCGAACTCGTGCGCGAGCACGCCCTCGTCTTCGCGCTCGAAGCTCTCAACCAGATCGCCGCGATGATCGGCGATGAAGCTCGACCCGTAGAATTTCTGCCCGCTGGCTTCCGTGCCGATGCGGTTTGACGCCACCACCGGGATCACGTTCGACACCGCGTGGCCCTGCATGGCGCGCCGCCACGGATCGCGCGTATCGAGCGAACTATCGTGCGGCTCGCTGCCGATCGCGGTCGGATAGAACAAGACCTGCGCGCCCTGGATCGCCATGGCGCGCGCCGCTTCCGGAAACCATTGGTCCCAGCAGATGCCGACGCCGATGCGGCCGAAGGCCGTGTCCCAGACCTTGAAGCCGGTGTCGCCGGGGCGAAAATAATACTTCTCCTGATAGCCGGGGCCGTCGGGAATATGGCTCTTGCGATAAACGCCCAGCTGCTTGCCGTCGGCGTCGACGATGACCACCGAATTGAAATAGAGTGGCCCGTCGCGTTCGAAGATCGAGACGGGAATGACAACCCCCAATTCCTTCGCCAAGGGCGCCATGGCGGCGACGCACGGATGCGCCTTCGCCTCGTATGCCGTGGCGAACCATCTCTCCTCCTGCGTGGTGCAGAAGTACGGCCCCTGAAACAGCTCCGACGGCAGGATGATTTGCGCGCCCTTGCCCGCCGCTTCGCGCACGAAGCGTTCGGTCTTGGCGATGTTGGCTTTTATGTCTTCGCCGTACGAGGTCTGGATCGCGGCGACTTTGATTGTGCGGGGCATCAAACGCTCCTCCTCCCCCTGCAAGGGGGAGGCTGGGAGGGGGTCAGATGATAGAGCGCGAGCACCGGACCCCCTCCGGCTCGCTCACGCTCGCCACCTCCCCCTTACAGGGGGAGGAAAACATCACGCCGGCTCCTGTTGGGTGATGCAGTGGAAAGAGCCCCCGCCGGTCAGGATCGCGTGCGAAGACAGGCCGACCACCTTGCGCCCGGGAAACAGCGGCGCCAGCGCGCGCACGGCATCGTCGCCGCTGCCAGAATAGATCGGCACGACGACCGTCGAATTGCCGATGAGGAAGTTCATGTGGCTCGCCGGCACGGCGTCGCCGTCCTCATCTTCCACAAGACCCACTGAAGGAATCCGGATCACCTCAAGCCTACGGCCCTTCGCGTCGCGCATGGCGCCCAGCGACAGTGCGATCTCTTCCAGCACGTCGTGATTGGGATCGTCGCGGTTGGCGGGCGATTGGCACACGACCTTTCCGGGCGCGACGAAGCGGGCGAGATTATCGATGTGGCCGTCGGTGTGGTCGTTCAACAGCCCCTCATCGAGCCACAAGATTTTCTCGACGCCCAGCGCGCGCTTGAGCGCCACTTCCGCGCCTTCCTCGGTCCAATGCGCGTTGCGGTTCGGGTTGAGCAGACATTGGCGCGTGGTCAGCAGCGTGCCTTCGCCGTCCATCTCGATGGCGCCGCCTTCGAGAATGAAATCGTGGCGGCGGAAATCGGCTTTGGCCAAAAGCGCAATGCGGGCGCTGACCTCTTCGTCGTGCGGCAGCTGATACTTGCCGCCCCAGCCGTTGAAGCGAAAGCCATGGGCGACGCCGGCGCTGTCGAAGATCGGGCCGGTGTCGCGAAACCAGATGTCGCCGAACGCGCCGGGGATAACCTCCGCCGCCTGGCCCAGCGCCAGCTTCGCCGTCGCTTCCGCCTCGCGGCCGTGCGCGAGCACGCGAATCTTGTCGCCGCGGCCCTCGTCCCAGAGCGCGCGGATCATGGCGGCGACCTCGGCGCGCGCCGCCTCCAGATCCTCGCCCCAGAGATCGGCCGCCGAAGGCCAGCCGGTCCAGATCGCCTTGTGCGGGCCCCATTCGGCGGGAATCGTCGTCATGGCCGGTCCATAACCCAGTTGAGCGGCCCCAGATAGGCGCGTTTGCCCCCCATGCAAGTGCGCTGGCGTTCTGGCGCCAGGGGCCCCGACCGGCTAAGAGGCGGAAGGGGATTTTCCGAGACGCCGATGACCGCAAACCGGGCCGCCTTCGATAGCGCGACGCTGGCCTTTCTGGCCGTGCTGATCGCGGTGACGGGTGCGCGCATCTACGGGCTCTTCCACGATCCGATCGGCCTCTATTTCGACGAAGCCCAGTACTGGATGTGGTCGCGCACGTTCGACTGGGGCTATTTCACCAAGCCGCCGCTGGTGGCCTGGGTGATCGGGCTCACCACCGCCGCAACCGGCACGGATGCGGAATGGGCGATCCGCCTCGGCGCGCCGCTGGCGCACGCGATCGCCGCCAGCGCACTCTTCCTACTCGGACGCTCGATGTTCGGCGCCTGGGCGGGTTTCTGGACCGCTTTGGGTTGGCTGATGCTGCCGGGCGTCTGGTTTTCTTCCAACATCATCTCCACCGATGCGCTGTTGCTGCCGCTCTGGGCGATCGCGCTCTTGGCGATGTGGCGGCTGGTGAACACGCGCTCGTGGAGTTGGACCATCGTCCTCGGCCTCGCCGTTGGTCTGGGCATCCTGGCCAAGTACGCGATGCTCTACTTCTTCGTGTGTACGGCGTTCGCCGCTTGGCAATTGGCGCCGGTGCGGACTGCGCTCGCGAACGGACGCGGCGTCGTGGCGACCTTGCTGGCCCTGGCGGTGATGGCGCCGAACGTCTGGTGGAATGCACAGAACGGTTTCGTCACGGCGACACACACGGCCGAGAACGCGCGCTTCGATGCCCGCGATCTGTTCAATCTCGATGAGCTGTTCGAGTTCATTTTCGGACAGGCCGCCGTCATCGGCCCGGTCGTCTTCATTCTTCTCGTCTGGGCCCTGCTGCGCGCCTGGCGGCGCAGCGGCGGGCTATCGACCGAAGAGAAGTTCCTGATCGCCTACATTCTGCCGCCCTTCGTTTTCATCAGCGCCATCGCCTTCATCTCCCGCGCCAACGCCAATTGGGCGGCGGTGGCCTATCCCGCGGTCGTGTTGCTGGTCACGGGTGCGCTGTTCTCCTCCAAACCCGGGCGGCGCACGCTGGCGACGGCGACGGCGGTGAACGCAGCCATCGGCGTGGCGTTTGCGTTGATTATCGCGCTCGCTCCCGGCCTGGCCAACAGTTTCAAGGGCGTGCGCACCGCGCGCGCCTGGGAAGACACCGCGCGCGAGATCGCGCTGCGCGCTGTCGCGCAACCGGGCGAAGCGCCGTTCACCGCGGTCCTGGTCGACGATCGCGCCACTTATTACGAACTGGCCTATTATTGGCGTCATGCGCGGCGCGCCGGCGCGCCATTGCCGCCGGTGCGCATGTGGCTCTTGCACGGCGAAGCCCGCAACTCCGCCGAGTCCACCGACCCGATGCGGCCCGAGGAAGGCGGACGCGTTCTCGTCGTCCACTTGACGCCGGCCTATTTGCCGCTGGTCGCCACCGATTTCGCCACGTTCCGAACCATCGAACATCTGTCGGTGCCGCTCGGCGGCGCCTACAGCCGCGAACTGGAAATCTCCGTTGGCGAAGGCTTCACGCCGCTGCCGCGCGACGCCGCCTTCCGCCGCCGCCTCGAAGGGCAGTACCGACAATAGCTCGCGCGGAACGCGCCGGCGGCGAGTAGCGATTGTCGCCACGGGATCGATCGTTTAAGCCACGCGGCAACGGAGTTGCCATGACCTTTGCGCTTTACGAGAAGAGCGGCCGCGTTGCGACCGTCACGCTGAACCGGCCCGAGAGCCGCAACGCCATCGCCACGCAGCAGGATTGCGACGATCTCGCGGGCGCGCTGTGGAAAGCCAACGACGATCCCGACATCAACGCCGTCATCCTGACCGGCGCTGGCAAGTCGTTCTGCGCCGGCGGCGATCTGAAGGCGATCCGCGAGCGCTCCGGCATCGGCCCGCGCGCGACGCCCGACGGCACCCGCGCCAATTATCGCCGCGGCGTGCATTCGATCATCAAGGCCCTGGCGGAGATCGAGGTCGCGACCATCGCCGCCATCAACGGCCACGCCATTGGCCTCGGCCTCGACATCGGCATCCTCTGCGACATGCGTCTTGCCGGCGCCTCGGCGAAGATGGCGTCGAGCTTCGTCAAGGTCGGCATCATTCCCGGCGACGGCGGCGCCTGGATCTTGACCAACGCCATCGGCGCGTCGCGCGCGGCGGAATTGGTGCTCACCGGCGACACCATCGACGCCGACGAAGCGGCCCGGATCGGGCTGGTGTCGCGGGTGGTGGCCGATGACGCGCTCATGAGCGAGGCGCGCAAACTGGCGGATCGCGTCGCCGTCAATCCGCCGCGCACGGTGCGTCTAGCGAAGCGCCTGCTGCGCGAAGCGCAGCACGGACGGCTGAGAGACGTGCTGGAATTGTCGGCGGCATTCCAAGCGTTGGCGCACGAGACCCGCGACCACAAGGAGGCGGTCGACGCCTTCACCGAAAAGCGCACGCCGAAGTTTACGGGCGAATGAGGTGACCATCCGCGTCGGCATCGGCGGCTGGAACTACGAGCCGTGGGAGGAGACCTTCTACCCGCCCAAGCTCGCGGCGGCAAAGCAACTCGAATATGCCGCTAGCAAAGTCACGGCCATCGAGATCAACGCCACCTTCTATCGCACCCAGACCGCCGCTTCGTTCAAGAAGTGGGCGAGCGTTACACCGGAGAATTTCAAATTCTCCGTCAAGGCGCCGCGCGCCGCCGTGCAGCGCAAGGACTTGCGCGAAGCGGCGCAATCGATCGAGTGGTTCTTCGCCAGCGGCGTCGGCGAGCTGGGCGCCAAGCTCGGACCGATCCTCTGGCAAATGGCGCCCTACAAGAAATTCGACGCCGCCGAGATGAGTGCCTATTTCGATCTATTGCCGGAGAAGCTCGGCAAGCTTCCTCTGCAGCATGCGATCGAGGTGCGGCACGCGAGCTTTGCGGACGATGCCTTCCTCGCCATGACGCGCGCGCGCAATGTCGCGGTTGTCACGGTCGAGAGCGAAAAACATCCGCTGATCGCCGAACCGACGGCGGATTTCGCCTATGCGCGGCTTGAGCTGACGCAAGCGGACGAGCCGACCGGTTATCCGAAAGCGGCGCTGAAGAAGTGGGCGAAGACCGCGCGCGACTGGGAAAAGTCAGGCGAGGTCTATCTCTACTTCATCAGCGGCGCGAAGGAGCGCAATCCGGCCGCCGCCATGGCGATGCTGGAATTGCTGAAGTAGCGACGCGCGCGGCTTTGTTATGGACCGCCGGCGCCCTCGCCGGCATGCGCTCTTAGTCCAAGTTGGAGCGCGCGGCCTCCGGCCGCGCAGGCGTCGCCGGAGGCGACGCGCTCCGCCCTTCAAGCACCGGCGCCAGGCCGACGGCGCGACGGCGCCGGCGGTCCAAGGGAAGCCCTCACTCCAGCGCGGAACACGACGGGTAGCCGGCGCGCCCGAGTCTCGTCAGCTCACCGGGCGTGATGGCAAACTCCGAGGCCATCCAATCTGGCACACACCATCGGCCGGGAAATGGCGCTAGCACGTAGCTTCCTTGAGTCCCGTCGTCTCGTCGCCATAGGATCGCGGCCGCACGCCGATCTCGCGTCCAGTGCGGACCTGTCACGATCTCATCGGCGCGATCAGTCTCAAGAAAGAAAAAACGCGCAGTGACCACGCGTTCGCGATGCTGGCCCAGCACGACGCGGCGCACCTCCATCGGCATGTCGCAAACGTAGAAATAGCCGCCGTCTCCGCGGGGAACAGTCCCGCAATTCCAAGCACGCATTTCAACGCGGCCTTCGACCACTGCAAAATCACGCCGCCCCGGGCTTATCGTCACGCAGCCGGCGAGCATGAAAATCGTTATCGCGCACCCAATCGTGCGCCGGATGTTCACTCCGCCGCCACCGGACGCGCGTGCGCCATGTCGTTGGACGTTGCTGCTCGAACAGCGTCCGCGGGGACGGAAACAGTGTCCAATCCCTCCCCATCCACGGTGAAGGTTTCCAGCATGTAGCCAACCGGCTCGCTTTCGCCCGGCCTGCGATGGATGTGTACGACCACGCCGACATCGCCCGCGCGCAACCCCTCGCCGGGCAAGTCGCGGGCCACCACCGCATAGCTATGTTCTCGAATTTCCGCACTCATGACCGCCGACCCAATGGCTTCAGCGAAACGAACCTCGGCGCAATACCGGGTTCAACTATCCAAACGGTTCGCACTCTTGGTTGTCGCCCCGAAGGCGTCGCCAAAGCGCCGTCCAGTTCGTACTTTAACCCAAACGGAGTTGCCGTGACAGCCCCCTCGTACTGGAGTGCGTGCTCCAGCAGAGCCTTTCGCACCTCTTCAGGCCGTGTCCGGTCGAAGCCAAAGGACTCCAGAAAGCGTAGTTTTGGCCCACCGACCTTGTGACTGGGGTCGAGTAGGTAGTCGCCGAGCTTTTCGTCAGGAACGACGGCCAGATGCGCGTTCGGCAGTTTAGCCACGCCCCTACCGCCCAAATTTCTGAAACTTGATCCGGCTCGGGATGATCTCCGTCACGCCCAGCCTGCGCATTTTGTCTTCTTCGTAAGCGTCGAAATCGCCTTCGAACCATTCGACGTGTGAATCGCCTTCGAACGCCAAAATGTGCGTCGCCAGGCGGTTCAAAAACCAGCGATCGTGGCTGATGACCACGGCGCAGCCGGCAAAGTCTTCGAGCGCCGCTTCCAGCGATTGCAGCGTTTCAACATCCAAATCGTTGGTCGGTTCGTCGAGCAACAGCACGTTGGCGCCGGTGAGCAGCGTCTTGGCCAAATGCACGCGGTTGCGTTCGCCGCCCGAGAGCTGACCCACCTTCTTCTGCTGATCGCTGCCCTTGAAATTGAAACTCGATACATAGGCGCGCGAGGGAATTTCGCGGTTTCCCACCTCAAGCACATCGAGTCCGCCGGAAATTTCCTCCCAGATGGTTTTGTTGTTATCGAGCGCGTCGCGCGATTGATCGACGAAGCCGAGCTTCACGCTCTCGCCGATTTCAATTCTCCCCGCATCCGGTTTCTCGGCGCCGGTGATCATGCGGAACAACGTCGACTTGCCGGCGCCGTTGGGGCCGATGACGCCGACAATGCCGCCCGGGGGCAATTTGAAGGTCAAGCCGTCGATCAGCAGCTTATCGCCATAGCCCTTCTTGAGGCCTTCGAAGTTAATGACATTGTGACCGAGCCTGGGGCCCGGTGGAATCTGGATGGTGGCGAAGGTCTGCTTCTCGCGTTCGGCTTGCGCCGCCATTTCCTCGTAACGCTGCAGGCGCGCCTTGCTCTTGGCTTGCCGCGCCTTCGGAGATTGCCGCACCCATTCGAGTTCGCGGCTCATCACCTTTTGACGGCCCTCCGCCTCGCGCTCTTCCTGGCTCATGCGCTTGGCCTTGGCCTCCAGCCAGGCGGAATAATTGCCCTCGTACGGAATACCCTTGCCGCGATCGAGTTCGAGCGTCCACTTGGTCACCTGGTCGAGGAAGTAACGGTCGTGGGTGACCAGGATGACGCAGCCCGGAAAATTCTCGAGGTGATGCTGCAGCCAAGCGACACTCTCGGCGTCCAAATGGTTGGTCGGTTCGTCGAGCAGCAGCATGTCGGGCTTGGAAAGCAGCAGCCGGCAGAGTGCGACGCGGCGGCGCTCGCCGCCGGAGAGTTTTTCCACGCCTGAATCGTCCGGCGGGCAGCGCAGCGCATCCATCGCCATGTCGATTTTGCTATCGATGTCCCAGGCTTCGGCGGCGTCGATCTGCTCCTGAAGCTTGGTCATCTCCTCCATCAGCTCGTCGGTATAGTTCTCGCCGACCTCCATGCTGACTTCATTGAAGCGGGTCACGAGCTTCTTTTCCGCGCACCACGATTCCACATTCTCGCGCACCGTCATCGACGGATCGAGCTGCGGCTCCTGCTCGAGGTATCCCATTTTGGTGCCGGCCATGGCGAAGGCTTCGCCGGTGAAGTCCTTGTCCATGCCAGCCATGATCTTCATCAGCGTCGACTTGCCCGAGCCGTTGACGCCGACGACGCCGATCTTCGCGTCCGGGAAGAACGACAGCCAGATGTTCTCGAACACCTTCTTGCCGCCGGGATAGGCCTTGGTCAGGCCTTGCATCGTGAAAATGTACTGCGCCGGTTGAGCGGCCATGGGTAGCGTCCGTTCTGCTGGGAAAAATCGAGACGCGGATATAGCCACGGCCGGGGCGGACGTCGAGCGATCCAAGGGCCTCAACGAGCCGTAAGCCAAGCAAACAACGGGGGTTCCGGTGTGGACGCGGAGAAACGTTTTGCTGGGCGCCGCCGCTGCGGCGCTGGCGCCGAGCGCCTGGGCCGACCAGCTGGGCGATATTTCGGGCGACATCGCCATCCTGCGCGACGCCTATGAGAGCCTGCACCCCGGCCTCTACCGCTACGCCACGCCAGAGCGCGTCGGCGCCCGGTTCGATGCGCTGGCGCGCGCGTGGTCGCGGCCGCAGAGCCGCGCGGAAGCCTATCTCTCGCTGTCGCGGTTTCTCGCCACGATCAAATGCGGCCACAGCTACGCGAACTTCTACAATCAATCCGACGCAGTATCGGCCGAACTGTTCGATGCGCAGCGCTTACTGCCGTTTCACTTCGCTTGGATCGGCGGCCGCATGGTGGTGCTCGCCAACCAATCCGGCGATCCCCGCCTCGAGCGCGGCGCGGAAGTATTGAGCGTGGACGGACGATCGACGCAGAGCATTCTGCGCGCGCTCATGCCCTACGCCCGCGCCGATGGATCGAATGATGCGAAGCGGCGGGCGCTGCTCGAAGTGCGCGGCTTCGATCGCTACGAGACCTTCGACATCTTCTACGGCCTGCGTTTCCGGCCCGGCGCCAGCGTGCGCTTGCGTGCGCGTCCTCCCGGCTCGCTGCGGGCAGAGGCATTCGAGGTTGCAACGATCGATCTCGCCGCGCGGCGTTCGATCATGCTGCCCGAACCGAGAGACAATGAACAGCTCTGGACGCTGAGCTATCCCCGTGCGCAGACGGCCCTGCTCACCATGCCGAATTGGGCGGTCTACAATTCTGATTGGGATTGGCGCGGCTTCCTAGATCGCTGCTTTGAAGACATCGCCGCGCGCGGCGTCGCCAAACTCATCGTCGATATTCGCGGCAACGAAGGCGGCAACGATTGCGGCGATCTGGTCGCGGCGAGGCTCATCGATGCCCCGATCGCGCGCGAAGGCTACGCCCGGCGCACGCGCTATCGGCAGACGCCGGAACGGCTCAACCGGTTCCTCGACACCTGGGACGATTCCTTCCGCAATTGGGGCGACGATGCCGTGGCGCGCGAGGATGGCTTCTACGATCTGCGGGGCGAGACCGAAACCGACCAGATCGAACCGCGCGGACCCCGCTTCCGGGGCGACGTGGACGTCCTGATCGACTCGCAGAATTCCTCCGCAACGTTCCAGTTCGCGAGCTGCATAAAGAATAATGGTCTGGGCCGCCTCATCGGCGCGCCGACCGGCGGCAATCAGCGCGGCATCAATGGCGGCGCATTTTTCTTGGGGCTGTCCTAGGAGCGCGAT
>LWDN01000005.1:272-42596 GCA_002083515.1 Proteobacteria bacterium HN_bin10 | reverse complement strand
AGGAATTCCGGGTTGGAGACGACGGCGAATTGCGCATCGGGGCGCGTCTTCTTGATGATGGCTTCGACTTCGTCGCCGGTGCCGACCGGCACCGTCGATTTGGTGACCACCACCGTATAGCCGTTCATCAGGCCGGCGATCTCTTCGGCGGCGGCGTAGACATAAGATAAATCGGCGTGCCCGTCGCCGCGGCGCGACGGCGTGCCGACGGCGATGAACACCGCGTCGGCGTCGCGGATGGCGGCGGTGGGATCGGTGGTGAAGAAGAGCCGGCCTTGCTCGACATTGTCCTTCACCAATTCGTCGAGGCCCGGTTCGAAGATCGGGATTTCGCCCTTCTGCAGGCGCGCGATCTTGCCCGCGTCCTTGTCGACGCAAGTCACGGTGTGGCCGAAGTCGGCGAAGCAGGCGCCGGAGACGAGGCCGACATAGCCGGTGCCGATCATGGTTACGCGCATGCCTAGATTTCCTGATTGTAGGCGCCGACTTCTGGGAAGCGGGCGAGGCGTGGTTTTACTTCTTCGCGGAACAGCGCCTTCATGTCGTCATCGCTGGTCATGCTTTCAACCACCACCACGAGTTCGGGCTTGTTCGATGACGCGCGCACCAGCACCCAGGCGCCGTCTTCCAATGTCACACGGGCGCCGTTGACGGTGTTCACATCGCGAATGGCGCGGCCAAGGATTTTGCCGCCTTCCGCGGCGAGGTTCTGATAATCCGCCACCACGCGCTCGACGATACCGTATTTTTTCTCGTCGTCGCAATGCGGGCTCATGGTCAGCGACGTGTAGCTCTTCGGCAGCGCCTTGCGCAGATCAGAAAGCTTCTTGCCGGGATTGCGGTCGAGCATGGCGAGCACGGCGGCGGCGGCGACGATGCCGTCGTCATAGCCGTTGCCCAGCGGCGGGCGGAAGAAGAAGTGGCCGCTCTTCTCGAAACCGGCGAGCGCGCCCAATTCGGTGGTGCGGCGCTTGATATAGGAATGGCCGGTCTTCCAATAATCGACCTTGGCGCCGTTGGCCTTGAGCACCGGGTCGATCGCATACAATCCGGTCGATTTCACATCGGCCACGAAGGTCGCGTTCTTGTGTTCGGCGGAAAGATCGCGCGCCAGCATGAGCCCGACCTTGTCGGCGAAAATCTCTTCGCCTTCGTCGTCGACCACGCCGCAGCGATCGCCGTCGCCGTCGAAGCCGAGCGCCACATCGGCGCCGTACTTCTTCACGGCGGCGGCCATGTCGTGCAGCATTTCGCTGTCTTCGGGATTGGCGTTGTAATGCGGAAAGGTCCAGTCGAGCGCGGTGTGCAGATCGATCACCTCGGCGCCCATGCGCCGCAGCGCCTCGGGCGCGAACGCGCCGGCTGTGCCGTTGCCGCAGGCGGCGATGACCTTGAGCGGGCGCGTCAGTTTCACGCGGGAGGCGATGTCGGCGATGTAGCGCTCGCGGATGCCATCGACACGCCGATAGGCGCCGCCTTGGCGCTCGACGAATTTTCCACCGAGTACGATGTCGCGCAACTTGCCCATTTCGTCCGGGCCAAAGGTGAGCGGCCGGTCGGCGCCCATTTTCACGCCGGTCCAGCCGTTCTCATTGTGCGAGGCGGTGACCATCGCCACGCAGGGAATGTCGAGTGCGAACTGAGCGAAATAGGCGGTGGGCGAGAGCGCCAGGCCAATATCGTTGACCTCCATGCCCGCCTGCATCAGGCCCAGTGTCAGCGCCTGTTTGATCGACTGCGAATAGAAGCGGAAGTCGTGGCCGACCACGATGCGCGGGGCGACGCCGAACTCATGGATGAGCGTGCCAAGCCCCAGCCCCAAAGCTTGGACGCCAAGCAGGTTGAGTTCCGGCGCCTTGGCTGCGCCCGGAATGCCGAACCACCAACGCGCGTCGTACTCGCGAAAGCCCGTCGGCTTGACCAGCGGCAGGCTTTCGAAGTCGGCGGAATTGGGTTCGAGGCTTGCGCGCGGCGCAGGCAGCATGGGTGTTTCCGGACGGCTGAATGGATGCGGCGGTGTGATCGAATTGGCGTCGAAATTCAATCCGCCGTATTGCGCTAAGTGTGTGGGCTGACGCGAATGCGCGTGATCTCAAGGCCATAGGCCTGTTCATTCTCGCTTGTTAGCGCGCGCAGGCCGATGGCGTTAACGGTGTTGAGCGCCGGCAGCCGGAAGCGCAGGGTCGCTGGCTGCGATGGCGCAGGCTGGCTCACCCAGGTCGAGACCCCGTCGCCGCGAAGGCTGACGGCGAGCCCGCTGGCGGCGTTCACCGGCAACGGATTGTAGCTGACCTCGACGATCACCGGCCGACCCGAAAGCAGCGCCGAATCCGCCTCCGATAGCAGGATGCGTGCGCCGTCCTGCTCTGGGGTGGGCGGGGGCAGTTCAGGCTTCTGGGCGATGCGCAGACGTTCGGCGCGACCGAGAAAATCGCGCATCACCGTCATTTCTTGCGCCACGTCCGGCGCCGGCGTGCTGAAGCTCTCGCCTTGGAAAACCAGCCATTCGCCATCGCGTACGGCGCTGACCGGGGCGGGCTCGCGCGGCCACGATTGCGGCCGCAGGCTCACGGCGACAACAAACGCCGCGAACAGAACGGCGAGGGGGTAGAAGATCAGCGGGTGGAAGAGCCAATGGCGCATCGCCGAGGGGTTTAGACCGCCCGGACCGGAGCGGCCAAGCGGCTTCCGCTCTTGACGGGCGGGGGATGGCGTCTAAGGCACCGGTCCATGCCCTTTCTCGCTTTGCTTCGCCACGGCCAGAGCCAGTGGAACCTGGAGAACCGCTTCACCGGCTGGGTCGACGTGGACTTGACCGCGCAGGGCGAGGCGCAGGCAAGACGCTCCGGCGAGCTGCTGGCCGCCAGCGGCGTGGCGTTCGACAAGCTCTTCACCTCGGTGCAGACGCGCGCCATCCGCACCGGCTCGCTAGCGCTCGAAGCGGCGGGGTTGGCATGGCTGCCGGTAGAGCGTCATTGGCGGCTGAACGAGCGCCATTACGGCGCGCTGACCGGCCTGGACAAAGCCGAGACTGCCGCCAAGCACGGCGAAGATCAGGTCAAGATCTGGCGCCGCAGCTACGATACGCCGCCGCCGCCGCTCGAACCCGGCGGCGCGTTCGATCTCTCCCGCGACCGCCGCTATGCCGGCGTCGAGGTGCCGGCGACGGAATCGCTCAAACTCACCCTGGAGCGAGTGCTGCCCTATTGGCGCGAGGCCATTGCGCCCGACCTGAAGGCGGGCCACAATCTCATCATCGCCGCGCACGGCAACTCGCTGCGCGCTATCGTCAAGCATCTCTTCAACGTGCCGGACGATCAGATCGTCCATGTCGAAATCCCCACCGGCAATCCGCTGCTGATCGAGCTCGATCGCGATCTGAAGCCGATCACGGCGCGCTATCTTGACACAACGCGGGCCGAGAAGATTCCGGATTTGGCGGCGTGAGCGGCGCGCTCCAGCCGACCCTCTCCCTCGCGGAGAGAGTCGCCGCGAAGCGGCGGGGTGAGGGGCGACGATACGCACGCGGTGCTTGTGAGCGCACGCTTGATTCTGAGATGTCGCGGCGGCCTAGCGCCCCTCACCCCCTGGCCCCCTCTCCGCAAGGGAGAGGGGGAGTGCGCGCGCGATGAACGATCTCGATTGCATGGCGCGAGCCCTGTCTCTCGCTTCGCTGGGCGCCGGCCGCACCGGCGACAATCCAAGCGTCGGCTGCCTGATCGTCAAAGACGGCGAAGTCGTCGGCGAGGGCGCTACCGCCGAAGGCGGCCGTCCGCATGCGGAGGAACTGGCGCTCGCTCAAGCCGGCGAAAACGCGCATGGCGCCACCGCCTATGTGACGCTCGAACCTTGCGCGAAGCGAAGCACCGGCGCGCGCTCGTGCACCGATCTTCTGATCCAGGCTGGCGTCGCGCGCGTGGTGATCGCGGCAGGCGATCCGCATCCGTTCGCGGCGGGGGCGGGCGTAGAACGCCTGCGCGCCGTCGGCGTCGCGGTGGAGTCTGGCCTGTTCGAAGCGGAAGCGCGCGCGCTGAACGCAGGCTTCTTCGCGCGCTGGGAGGCCGCCTCTAACTGAACAGCTTCGCCCAGTTCCGCGCTTCGCGCTTGCGCCAGGCGCCGCGGTGATAGGCGTCGCTGACGATGATCGGCGCGACGGAGGTCGCTTCCGCGAACACCATCTGCTCGTGCACGGTCGAGACTTTGCCCCAGCTTGCGGCTTCCTGCAGCGTTGAGGAGGAGCAGGCGCCGTCGCGCACATCCGCGACGGTGATCTGCACAGCGTATTTGTGCACTTCGACGTCGTCGTGACCCAAGATTTCCGCGCAGACGACGGTGTCTTGCGCGAAATTCTTCGGCACGCCGCCGCCGACCATGAAGAGCGCGGTGGTGCCGGCGGCGAGTTTGATCTCGGTGAGTTCGCGGAAGTCGCCGGCGCTGTCGATGGTGACGTAGGGCTTCTTCGCTTTGCGGCGCTCGACCTGGTGTTTCACCAAGCCGAATCCCGCCGAGCAATCGCTAAACGCCGGCACGAAAATCGGCACGCCTTTTTCGTAGGCGCGCTGGATCAGCGAATCCTTCTTCTTGGCGTTGCCGGCGGCCAGCCACTTGCCGAGCTCATAAATGAACTCGCGCGAGGTGTAGGGACGCGGCTCGAGCTGCTCGCAGACATCGTAGATCGTGTGATCGACGTGCTGCAGCTCTTCCTCATCGATGTAGGTGTCGTAGATGCGGTCAATGTAGAGCGAGCGTAGCGTGTTGTCGTCGGGGATTTCCTTGGCCTGGTAATGCTTGAAGCCCAGGGCTTCGAGGAAATCCATGTCGATGATCGAAGCCCCGGTGGCGACGATGGCGTCGGCCATGTTGTACTCGACCATGTCGCGCCAGACGTGCAGGCACCCGCCCGCGCCCGTGGAGCCCGCCATGATCAACCAGGTCGAGCACTTCTCGTCCTCAAGCGCCATGTTGAGGATTTGCGCGGCGCGCGCGGCGTCGCGGCTGGTGAAGCTCATCTTGCCCCAGGCGTCGATGATTGGGCGCGCGTCAAACGACGCGATGTCGATGTGCTCGACGGGGCTCGAAAGCAGTTCGGCTTTGCGGTTGGAGTCGATTTTTTCGGCCATTGGAGAGTGCTCCTAACGGCGGCGTCTCGTTGGAACGACCCCGCGGACGCTCCGCCGCACACGGGACCTCAGCACTGACGCGCGTGCAGATAAGGCTTTCGCTGCGGAATGCAAGTTTCTTCGGCGCGAGCGCCGGTTGGCGCGGCGGCAGCCACTGTGCCAGGGTGCTCTGAGGAGGAAACCATGAGTGAACTTGCCGGCCGCGTGGCCTTGGTGACGGGTGGCGCGCGGGGACTTGGCGCTGCGGCGGCGAAGGCGCTGGCGGGCAAGGGCGCCAAAGTCGTGGTCAGCGACGTGCGCGATGGCGAAGAGACCGCCGCGGCGGTCGGCGGCGCTTACATCAAGCAAGACGTCACCAGCGAAGACGAATGGATCGCGGCGGTGGCGTTCGCCAAGGAGAAATTCGGCGGGCTGGATATCCTGGTGAACAATGCCGGCATCTTCTGGGTGAAGCCGTTGGTCATGGAGACGCTGGAAGACTTCCGGCGCATGCAGCAGATTAATGTCGAGGGCGTGTTTCTCGGCCTGAAGCACGCCATGCCCGCTATCGCCGAGCGCGCCCAGCAATGGGACGGCGGCGGCGCGGTGGTAAACATCTCTTCCGTCGCCGGGATTGTCGGCGCGCCCAATCTTGTCGCCTACAACGCCGCCAAAGGCGCGGTGCGGCTGATGACTAAGTCGGCTGCGCTCGAGTATGCGCCGATGAAGGTGCGCGTGAACTCGGTGCATCCTGGCATCATCGACACGCCGATGATGGCGGAAGCGGCGAAGGTGATGGAGGCGGTGACCGGGCAGGGCGCAAACGTAGTCCGCACGCAGCTCGCCTCTCGTCATCCGCTCGGGCGCATGGGCCGCGATATTGACGTCGCCAACGCGGTGGCGTTCCTGGCCTCCGATGCGGCAGCATTCGTCACCGGATCGGAGCTTGTCGTCGATGGCGGCATGACGGCGATCTGAGTCGAGACAACAGGCGGAGGGGCGCGGCGTGAGACTTCCAAGTAAAGGCATGAGCAAAGCGGACGTGCTGGCGCAGCTCGATGCGTTCTCGGCGAATGACCTGCCGTGGCGCGAGGGCAATACCTTTGCCTACGTTTACGATCCAGGCCGCGAGGCGGAGGAGGTGCTGAAGGCGGCGCTGGTGCGCTTCATGTCGGAGAACTCGCTCGACCCGACGGTTTATCCGTCGCTGGCGCGGATGGAAGCGGAGGTGCTCGCGATTGCGGCGTCGCATCTGGGCGGCGATGAGAACGTCGTCGGCAATTTCACCAGCGGCGGCACCGAGAGCGTGCTCTTATCGGTGAAGACAGCGCGCGACTATGCGCGCGCGGAGCGCGGCATCGCCAATCCGGAACTGGTGCTCCCGGTGACGGCGCACGCCTGTTTCCACAAGGCGTGCGCGTACTTTGACCTGAAGCCGGTGCTCGTGCCGGTCAGCGGACCGAGTTGGCGTGTCGATCCGGCCGCCATGGAAACGGCGATCACGCCGAACACGATCATGCTTGTCGCCAGCGCGCCGCAATACGCGCACGGCGTCGTCGATCCGATCGCCGAGATCGGCGCCATCGCGCAACGGCGCAATCTCTTGTTCCATGTCGATGCCTGCGTCGGCGGCTGGATGCTGCCGTTCTTCAGGAAGCTCGGGGCGTCTGTGCCGGCTTTCGATTTCAGCGTGCCCGGCGTAACGCAGATGTCGATGGATTTCCACAAATTCGCTTACGCCGCCAAAGGCGCGTCGATCGTGCTCTATCGCGACAAGGGCTTGCGCCAGCATCAGATCTTCACCGGCGCCAATTGGACCGGTTATTCGGTGATCAATCCGACGGTGCTGTCGACGCGCGGCGGCGGCCCGCTGGCGGCGTGTTGGGCGATCCTGCACTATCTCGGCGAAGAGGGTTATCTCGGCTTCGCCCGCAACATGCTGGAGGCGACGCAGAAAATCGTCGCGCGCTTGAAGACATTGCATAGCATCGAGGTGATGGGCGAACCTGATTTTTCGTTGGTCGCGTTCTCGTCTGAAGAGTTCAACGTCTTTCCGATCCCCGATCTGATGAAGGCGCGCGGCTGGTTCGTGCAGCCGCAGCTGGGCTTCATGGGCTCTAAGCCGAATATTCATCTTTCGATCGATCAGGCCAAGTTGGCGAAGGTCGACCGCTTCCTGGATGATTTGGAGGCGTGCGTGCTGCAAGCGCGGCAGGTGCCGCCGCCGGATGTGCCGGCGGCATTGCTCGAGCAGCTCAAGGCATTGCGGCTTGAGGATCTGTCGCCGGCGGTGTTCCAGCAAATCCTGGGCGCCGCGGGCGCATCCAACGGCCTGCCGGCTGAAACCGCGCCGATCAACACGCTCTTGAACGCGCTGAAGCCGGAAGTCGCCGGCGCACTGATGAGCGCCTACTTCAACGAACTGGGCGTGCAGGCACGGGAATGAACCTCTTTCCGCCCGATTATTTCGCGGCGCGCGCAGCGTTCCTGGACGCGGCGGCGAACGCCGGCGCCAGACGCGAAGCGCGCGCGATCAAGGCGCGCGGGCCGGGGGGAGAGGAGCTTACCATCGACACGGCTTGGCTCGGCGCTGCCGCGCCGAAGCGTCAGCTGGTGATCAGCTCGGGCACGCATGGCGTCGAAGGCCCGGCCGGAACGGCCGCGCAAGTCCAATTCCTGCGCGAGGATTGGCCCGCGTATCGCCTGCCAGACGACGCAGCCGTGCTGCTCATCCACGCCAACAATCCGTTCGGTTATGCGTGGCGGCGGCGGATGAATGAGGACAATGTCGACCTCAACCGCAACTTTCTCGACTGGGGCAATGAACAACCGCCGCGGCGGCCTGAGTACGCGGGAATCGTCGATCTGCTGAACCCCAAGGAATTCAGCGAGGCTTCCAACGCGGCGTTCCTGCAGGCGGCGATGAAGTTGGTGGCGGAAAAGGGCGAGCCGTGGGTGCAGGCGCGGCTCACCGAAGGCCAGTACGATTTTCCCGGCGGACTCTACTTTGGCGGCGCCGGACCGGTGGAGAGCAATACGGTCCTGCGCAGTATCTTCACGGAGGCGCTCAGACACGCGGACGAGGCGCTGGTTATCGATGTGCACACCGGCATGGGCGCCTACGGCGATCATCTGCTAATTTCGTCGCACGAGCGCCAGGACCCCGCGCATCAATGGCTGTGTCAGCACTTTGCACCGGCGCGGGTAGAGGCGGTGATGAGCGGCGACACGCGTTGGCCGGCCGTGTCGGGCAAGATGGGAACCGCCATCGCCAAGGCCAATCCGCATTGCGCGTTGCGCTGGTTTTCGCTTGAGTTCGGCACTTTCGAGGGCGCGCGGATGATCTTGGGCGAGCGCGCTGAGAATTGGCTCTTCCATCATGGCGATCGCGATAGCGTGCAGGGTAAGGCGATCCTGGGCGAAGTCTGGGAATGCTCTTCGCCCACGGACGAGAGCTGGCGCCGGCGGGTGCTCAACGGCTGCCGTTCCGTGGTTCTCGATGGCTGGCGCGGGCTGTTCGGCGCGGCGGGCTTCTAGCTGATCCGTTCTTCGCGCACGTTTAGAAACGCGACGACGCCGATTGCCAGGAAGATGAAGCACACCCCGAGCGCAAGCTGGCTGTCGTCGAGCGCGCGCGAGGCGGCCGCATAGGAGAGGGGCCCGAGGAAGAACGTCGCCTTCCCGACCAGCGAGTAGAGGCCGAAATACGAGGTCATGCGATCGAGCGGCGCGATCTTGGCCATCAGCGCGCGCATCGAGGCGATCGCCGGGCCGGAGCCGATAGCAACGAACATGGCGCTGACGACAAAGCCGAACTCGGGCAGCGTGTAGCCGAGCGGACCGGGCGTGGGCGCGACCGGAGCGAAGGCGATGCGCGCGTCGCCGGCGCCGATCAGGCCAAAGGCGCCGATCGCCACGAGCACGAAGCCGACGAGAATGGTGTTGCGCGAGCCCAAACGTCCGTCGATCCAGCCGCCCAGGAAGCCGCCGATCGCTGCGAACACGGTGACGACGATGCCGAACACGGCGAGGCGGTCGGCGCTCCAGCCGTAGAGCGTCGCCGCCAGAATGCCGCCGAACGCGAACAGGATCGACATGCCATCGGCGCCGATGGCGCGGCCGATGATGAAGGCGCGCATGTTGGGATTGGCGATGGCTTCCCGCAACGTGCGCCAAAGGGTGGAAAGCCCGGCGCGCGCCGCTTGCATGCGATCGCCCAGCGGTCGCACCGGTTCGTCGGGCGCGATCAGCATGAATGGCGTCAGAAAGATCAGCACGGCCGCCGCTGCGATCGGCCCGGCGAGGCGATCGACGGCATGAGCGCTGTCGGTCATGCCGAAGAGGTCGGTCTGATCAGCCGCCCACAGTATGAGACCCAGCGCGATCAGCCCGGCGATCTGACCGAAGCCGAAGCAGAGTCCAGACAGCGCACCGGCCCGTTCTGGCGGCGCCAGCGATGGCAAGGCCGCGTTGGTGAACACGACCAGCAGTTCGACCGCGACTGTCGCAACGATGACGGCGATGACCACGGGCAACACCGGCATCCCCGGCGCGGCGAACCAGAGCGCGGCGCAGGATACGATGCTGGCCGTCATCAGTGCTGCGATCCACGGCTTGCGAGGTCCGGCGGCATCGGCGAAAGCGCCCAGGACGGGCGCCAGCACGCCGAGCGCGACGCCCGCTAGAGCCAGGGCAAAGCCCCAAGTTTCGGCGCCGGCGTCCGCATCGGCGAACAGCCGCGCGGCGAAATAGGAGGCAAAGACGAAACGCTGCACCAGCGCGAAGAACGGCTCGTTGCCGGCTTCGGTCAGCGTCCAGGCTGCCTGCGCGACGCCGAGCCTGCGCGCGCGGCCTCCAACGATCTCAGTCATGGTCCCGCATCGCACGCGGGCTTTTGCCAGTCCAACGTTTGAACGCGCGCGAGAAAGCCGAAGGTTCGGAGAAGCCGACGAGGTAGGCGGTTTCGTTCACCGAGACCTTCTTTCCGGCCAGATAATGCAGAGCCATGCGATGGCGGAGTGCGTCGAGCACTTGTTCGAAGGTGACGCCTTCGGCCTTGAGATTGCGGTAGACGGTCTGCCGGCTTGTTCCGAGCTTCGATGCAATCGTCTCTGCACTGACATCGCCGGTATGCAGAATAGGCATGATCAAGGCTTCGACCCGCCCCCGCATGGTTTTCGCCGCTTCCAACTCCGCCAGCAGCGCGTCGCCGCGATCGGTGAGCACGCCGAAGACGTAGCGATTGTCGGGTTGGATCTGCACCTGGTCCCAAGAAGGGTTGGAGCGGATAGCGTTCCAGTGGCTGCCGAATGTGACGGGCACCTGCCACAGCTCTTCGTACTTGGCGCGATAAGCCGGCGCCGCATGGGTAACGTGCGCTTCGAGCGCATAGGTGTGCTGCGGAAAATCGGTGCGGGCGCCGACGATGAACCGCGACCAGGTCGATTCGGTCAGTTCCGGAAACTCGTTCGGATTGGCCCGGCGATCCTCCATCCAGCGCTGCCCGTTGACGCTGGAGAGCTGAAAGCGCGCGCCGTCGGCCAGACCCGCGACGTCGACCACGAGGCGACCATACCGGTTCAACTGCATCAAGGCCTCAAGCATGTTGGCGGAGGCGTGACTGATGAGGCCGACGACGGAGTATTTGCGCAAATCGCTTGCGGCGCCGAATTCAAGCGCCAGCGCCGGATTGCTGGTTTCGTCCTTCGCCGCACGCATGAGTGCGACGAAGCGGGCAAAGGGCAGGCGGTTGTCCTGATCCGCCAGGGTTTCGTCTGCAATGAGCGCACGCGAGAACAGGCGGCCTGCGTCCGCGCCCTTCGACACGGCGAAATCGATAAGCGACTTCGCATAACCGGCGGAGACTGTCGCTTCAGTCATTCGAAGACGTGTTACGCAGGATCATGTTTTTGGCGCGCCGCATCATGGGCCGATATCGATAGTCGACGATATCGTATCGCATCTCGATAGTCCCTGGAAGGCGCGACGAAAGCATGAGTGAAGCCATTGTTGAGCGGCCAAGCGCCGATGCGAGGACCGCGCCGCAATCGATTCTGAGGGCGTCGGCGATTGCATGGTTCATTCCGGCGCTGATCGGCAATTGGCTCTTCGCCTATCACGTGGCGAAAGAGTACTTCGTCACCGCGCTCGGCGGAAACATCGCAACATGGAACGAGCGGCTCTTCGTCGGGCTTGTTCAGGGCGATCTCGCCGGCAACCTTGCGCTCGTCGCGCACCTGATCATCGCGTTTCTGGTGACGATTGGCGGAACGCTGCAACTGATCCCGCAGCTGCGCGCCCGCGCTCCGAGCTTTCACCGTTGGAATGGCCGCCTCTACATTGTCATGGCGTTCATTACCGCTATCGCCGCGCTCTACATGGTCTGGACGCGCGACACGTTCGGGCCGGATTCGCTTGAAGTCTCGGTGTCAATAAACGCCGTCCTGATCATGATCTGCGCAGCCATGACTTTGCGCCATGCGATGGCCCGGCGGATCGACGTGCATCACCGCTGGGCGCTGCGCACGTTCATGGTGATGAGCGGCGTCTGGTTCCTGCGCGTGATCTACGCTTGCATCGGCGTCGTCACGCAAGGCGAGATGCTGCCGGGCATCGCCAGCGACATGAGCGGGCCTCTCGACCTCGTCATCAGTTTTTCGAGCTACCTGCTGCCGCTAGCGATTCTGGAACTGTATCTCCAGGCTCAACGCAGCCCAGGCGCAGCCGCCAAGTTGGCAGCCGCTGGCCTCGTCCTGGTCGCCGCCGGCACGACCAGCATCGGCGTGTTCGGCACGGCTGTCGGCTGGCTCAGCTAATGGAGGCCGCTTCGATCGGACCGCGTCGCGCGAATCCCGCCGACACCGCGCTTGGCGTTGCCGCGAAACTCTGGTTCGCGGCAATGGTGGCGGGGCAGGCGTCGTTTCTCACGTTTGTTGTCGCCTTCTACGGTCCGACGATTGTCAGCGGGAACTACGCGGCGTGGGACGCCAATCCGTTTCTCTCGGACGGCTATGTTGAAGGCGACGTTGTCGGCAATCTTGCGTTCGCTGCGCATGTGGTGTTCGCCGCGCTCATCCTGCTCGCGGGGCTGATGCAACTGATCCCCGCCATCCGGCGGCGCGCTGCGTGGCTGCACCGCTGGAATGGGCGGGTTTTTCTCACGGCGGCGATGCTCGCCGCGTTGAGCGGACTTTGGCTCGACATCACCCGAGAGATCGCCAAGGAGGGGCTGGCCTCCAACTTCGCCATCAGCTTGAATGGCCTGCTCGTACTGGCCTTTGGCGCCCTGGCCTGGCGCGCCGCTGCCCGCCGCGACATCGCCGCTCACCAGCGTTGGGCGCTGCGCGCGTTTGTGGTGATCAATGGCGTCTTCTTCCTCAGAATGATGGTGTTTGGCGCCATCATCCTGGTTCAGCGCGAACTGCCAGAAGTCGTCTTCAAGGCAATGGGATACGCTTCGTACCTCGTTCCCCTAGCGCTGGTTGAGTTCTACATCCGGGCTAAGGAGGGCGGCACGACACTGCGTGTGGCCGCAGCGATGGTGATCGCTGCAGCGTCCGCCTACATGGCTTTGGGTGTTATCGGCTACACGCTGATCTTCGTGAACCGAGTTCTGGGCGCCTGACGCTTCTACTTCGGCTTCCTCGCCGTCGTGCGCTTGCGCTTCGGCATGGCGACGACCGGCGCGGCGGCTGCGCCGTACATGGTCGGCCACGGCGCGTCCTTCGACTCGATCGTCACCGTCTCGCCGAAGCCGTTGAAGCGCGTGCCCATCGCCGTGCCATAGGCGCCGAGCGAGCCGATCTCGATCAGATCGCCTTCCTGGATGTCGGCCGGCAGCATGAACGGGCCGGCGGCGGCGTCCATGGAATCGCACGTCGGGCCGAACAGGCGGAACGGCGCGAGCTTGGCGCGGCTCGGCTCTTTGCGCAGCAGCTTCGCGGGGAACGCCCAGTTCAAGTGCGTCGCGTCAAACAGAGTGCCGAAGGCGCCGTCGTTGAGATAGAGCGCGTCACCTTTGCGCAGCTCGACGCGCGTGACCGTCGAACCGGCTTCCGCCACGAGGGCGCGGCCGGGCTCGGCCCAGAGCTTGGCGTTCTGAGCGACGAACATCTCGTCGAAGCCGGTTTTGATCGCCTTCAGATAGTCGATCATCGGCGGCGGCGTCATGCCGGGATAGATGGCTGGGAATCCGCCGCCGACATCGACGATGTCGACCAGCACGCCGGCCTCGACGATGGCGCGGTTGACCATGTCCATGGCGGTGCGGAATGCGTCCGGGCGCATGCACTGGCTGCCGACATGGAAGGAGACACCCAGCATCTCTTCCGAAACCTGACGCGTCTTGCGCAGCAGCGCCGGCGCTTCCTCGGCGGTGACGCCGAATTTTCGGGTGAGCGGGTAGGCGGCGCCCTCGCCGGTGACGGCGAAGCGCACCACCAGCGTCAGGTCCTTGGCGAAGCCGGTTTCGGCGAGGATCTTGTTCAACTCGTCTTCGCTATCGAGCGCGAAGGTCTTCACGCCGAAATCGTGGAACGCGCGGCCTATGGCGCGGCGGCTCTTCACCGGGTGCATGAACGCGATCTGCGCGCCCGGGAACCTGCCGGCGATCAAGGCCGCTTCGGTGTCGGAGGCGACATCGAAGCGGGTGACGCCCGCGCCCCAAAGCGCGTCGAGCGCCCATTCGGACGGGTTCGCCTTCACGGCGTAGAACACTTCGCCCGGAAAGTGCGCAAGGAACCACTCCGCGGCCGCAGCGACGCGGTGCGGGCGGGCAATAGCCACGGGACCTTCCGGCGCTTCGCGCGCGGTCAGATCAAGAGGCGAGAGGACATAGTCCATCCGGCGTCTCCCAAGATTGCGTTGATTTCTCAACGCTTCAGAACCCAGGCCGGCGTTAGTCGGACATGCCTTAATGTCAGGTCCGCCCTTGGGAGCTTGCGCCGAGGGACCGCCAGGGAGCTTCCTGCTTCCTGTTGCTCGCGATCCCCCAGGTGGCCTGGGCCGAGGGGGCGTTAGTGGACGCTGTTTCCAGGTCCGCCGGTACGTTGCGCAATATGGTGATCGTTCGCCAATGTAAAGAGCACAACATAGTTAATTCCCTTGCGAAGTCAGAATGATCGCCCGCGCGCGGCGGCGATGTCACAAAAGCGCAATCGAACTGTCGCGCAGCTTTCGCTGAACCGTCGCCGCCGTTTCATCGGCCGCCACTAACCCCCGTCTCGCCCAAGACGCGAAGCGATCTGAGTCGCCCGCCGTCGAAAGGGTCAGTCAGACGAGGGGGTCTCAATGAAGAATGTACTCTCCAGAGCCGCGCTGGCGGCCTTGGTGGCGGCAGGCGGCGCGGCCGCAACGGCTGGCGCCGCGCACGCTCAATCGGCGCCGACGATCCAGCCGATGAGCGGCGCACCGGAAATCCGCGACGGTCAGCAGCGCTTCAAGGTGCGCGGCCGGTTTCAGTACGACATCTATTCGAGCGATTGGGACACGCTCGACGAGGACGCCAGCCGCTCCTACGTGCGCCGCGCCTTCCTCGGCGCCCAGGGCCGGTTCTCCGATCGTTGGCGCTACAAGATCGACTTCGTGCTCAATCCGGGCGCGGCCGAAGGCGACGCGACAGGCGGCTCGGATGTCGCTGTCGACGACGCGTACCTGGAATATGCCGGCGACTTCTTCTCGGTCGTGATCGGCGAGAACAACGTTACCTCGCCGCTGGAAGACCGCACTTCATCGCTCGACATTCCGTTCAACGAGCGCTCCAGCTTTATCAACACGTTCGGCTACGGCCGCGCGGCCGGCGTCGCCGGCCTCGTCACCGGCGCCAACTGGATGGCGGCGGTCGGCGTCTATGGCGACTCGCTTAACAACCAGGACAGCAATTTCGCGCTCGATGAATCGAGTTCGGTCAGCGGCCGCTTCACCTGGGCGCCGATCTTCGAAGCTTCGCCTGACAGCTATCGTCTGCTGCACCTGGGTGTCTCGGCGCGCCAGCGCCACATCGGCGACGATGCAGCGCAGCGTTTCCGCACCCGGCCGCTGAACGGCCGCGGCACGCGCTGGATCGATGCCGGCGGCGGTCTCGCGGGCGAGAGCGACACCACTTGGGGCGCCGAGATCGCAGGCCAGTGGGATCAGTTCGGATTCACCGCTGAATACGCGACGCTCGACGGGACCTCGACAACGGACGTCGATTTCGACTTCAGCGGCTATTACGTGGATCTCTATTGGTCGCTGACCGGCGAGCCGCGTGCATATCGCGGCAACCAAGGTTCGTTTGGCCCAATCGTGCCGGAGCGTTCTTTGCCCGACGGCGGTTGGGGCCACTGGATGCTGTCGGCGCGCTACGACTATGTCGATCTCTCCGATCCGGCGGGCGCTGCCGGCACGCGCGGCGAGCAGAGTTCCTACGCTCTCGGTTTGGATTGGATTCCGGTCGATCACGTCCGCTTCAAGCTCAACTATGCCGTGACCGAAGCTGACCGCACCGGCCCGGCAACCACGGACGCTGACGCAAGCGTCGTCAGCCTGCGCACGCAATTCGATTTCTGACCCCGCGACTAGCGGAGGCCCGGCGCCTGCCGCCGGGTCTCCGCGGATTTTTCGAGGGACAAAGCTTCTTGGAGGACAAGATGAACACGCAAATCTTCAAAGCGTTGGGTCGTGCTGCAGCCGCTTCGGCAGCGGCGCTCGCGCTGGCGGGGGCCCCTGCGCTCGCGCAACAAGCCAACACGCCATTCACGATTCAAGTCGACGGCTCTTCAACCGTGTTTCCAATCTCGGAAGCGGTCGCCGAAGGCTTCCAGCAACAAACGCAGGGCCGCATTCGCGTCGCGGTTGGTGAGTCCGGCTCGTCGGCGGGACTGCGTAAGTTCTGTCGCAACGAAATTCACATCGCCAATTCGTCGCGCCCGATCCGGTCGAGCGAAATGGCGGCCTGCGCCGCCGCTGGCGTTCAGTATGTCGAGATCCCGGTGGCGTTCGACGGGCTGACGGTTGTCGTGCACCCGTCGAACCCGATTCGCTCGTTGACGGTTGCGCAGCTCCGCCAGATCTGGGAGCCAGGCTCGCGCGTCAACAATTTCAACCAAGTCGGCGGCCCAAACCTGGCCATGCAGCTGTACGGTCCGGGCTCCGCCTCCGGCACGTTCGACTATTTCACCGAAGCTGTGAACGGCACGGCGCGCGCTTCGCGCACGGACTACACGCCCTCTGAAGACGATAACGTCTTGGTTCAGGGCGTCGCCAACAATGCCGGCGGTCTCGGTTATTTCGGCCTTGCCTATTACGAAGAGAACGCCAGCCGCCTGAAGGCTGTGCCCATCGATGGCGGCAATGGCCCGGTTGCGCCTTCGGTGGCGAACGTCGTGAACGGCAGCTACCAGCCGCTGTCGCGCCCGATCTTCGTCTATGTGAACGCCGCCGCTCTGCGCCGTCCGCAGGTGCAGCAATTCATGCAATACTACATCAACAACGCTGCCGCTGTGTCGCAACGCGTCGGCTATGTGCCGCTGCCGGCGACCGCCTACCAAGCCTATCTGCAGCGCGTCCAGCGCCGCCAGGTCGGGACAGCCTTCGGCGGCCGGCAAGCGATCGGCATCACGATCGAGGAATTGCTGCAGCGGCGGTTGGTTGCGACCCCGGTCGGCGACTAACTGAACTGCAAAAGAAGCGGGGCGAGGGGGCATGACCTCTCGCCCCGCTTTCGTTATAGGGCTCATGAGCCAGAAGGCGCGAGTCGGGCGACAGGGGCGGTTGCGTGGAACGGGATTTCACCAAGAAGAAGATGCGCTGGCTCGAGCGCGCGATGGAGGGGCTGCTGTTCGCGGCGGCGGCGGCGGCGGTCGCCATCGTTCTGGGTATCGTCTATGTCGTCGTTTCGGAGTCGACGAAGTTCTTCGCCCAAGTGTCGGCGATCGAGTTTTTGACCTCGACCACTTGGACGCCGCTGTTCGACAATCCGCAGTACGGCATTGCGCCGCTCCTAACTGGCACGTTCATGTCGACCCTGGTGGCGCTCGCGGTGGCGGTGCCCCTCGGCTTGTTGGTTGCGATCTATCTTTCGGAGTTCGCGAGTTCGCGGACGCGCGAGACGATCAAGCCGACGCTTGAGTTGTTGGCCGCTGTACCCACCGTCGTCTACGGCTATTTCGCACTGCTGTTCGTGACCCCGCTGTTGCAGGGGTGGCTTCGGCCGCTGGGCATCGAACTGCCGAGCTTCAATCTGCTCTCCGCAGGCATTGTCATGGGACTGATGATCATTCCCTACATCGCCTCGCTGTCGGAAGACGCGATGCGGGCGGTGCCGCGCTCGATGCGCGACGGCTCCTACGCGATGGGCGCGACGCGGCTTGAGACGGCGTTCCGCGTCGTCGTGCCGGCGGCAGTTTCCGGCGTCGTCGGCGCTGTGATTCTCGGCATGTCGCGCGCCATCGGCGAGACCATGATCGTTGTCGTCGCCGGCGGCACCCAGCCGCAAATGGTGACGACGCCCACACAGGGCGGGGCGACAGTCACCGCCTTCATTGCGCAAGTCGCCCTCGGCGACCTGCCGTTCGGCACGCTTGAGTACAATTCGATCTTTGCCGCCGGCTTGGCGCTCCTGGTGCTGACTCTGGTGTTCAACTTCGTGGCCTTCTGGCTGCAGCGCCGTTATCGGGAGGCCTATTGATGACCGCGATCGATGCAGCGCGCGCCGGCGATATCGCCGCGCATCCGAAGGGGCTCGCCACTCGCAAGTTCAAGGATAGCGCCTTCGTCATCTGGGGTATTGTCGCGACGGTGATTGGGCTGGGCACGCTGGTCGCGCTCGTAAGCGAGCTGGTCAGTGACGGTGGCCATCGGCTGAGCGCCGCGTTCTTCCTGAGCTTTCCTTCCTCCGATCCGGCGGCGGCCGGTATTCTGTCCGCCTGGGTCGGCTCGATCCTGGTGATCATCACCACGGCGCTGTTCGCCATCCCGATCGGCATCCTGGCCGGCATCTATTTGGAAGAATACGCGCCGAAAAATCCGGTCACCAGCGCCATCGAGATCGCGGTGAACAACCTGGCTGGCGTGCCGTCGATCCTGTTCGGGCTGATGGCGGTCGGAATTTTTGTGCAGTTTCTGGGCAACCCCGATCGCTGGTTCGGCTTCTTGCCCGAGGATTTCCGCAACGGGGCGGCCGATCTTTTCGGTCAGTCTATTCTCACAGCCGGCATCACGCTCGCGCTGCTCATTCTGCCTGTCGTCATCGTCGCCGCGCGAGAAGCCGTGCGCGGCGTCCCGCAGGAAATCCGCCACGCCGCACTCGCGGTGGGCGCCACCAAGTGGCAGACGACGCAGCATCACGTGCTTCCGTACGCGCTGCCCGGCGTCGTCACCGGCGTGATCATCGGCATTTCGCGCGCGCTCGGCGAGACGGCACCGCTGATCATGATCGGTGGTCTCACCTTCGTGGCGTTCCTGCCGATCACGCGCCCCGGCGACGCAACCTTCGAAACCATCGGCGTCCTCGACGAATACGGGGCGGCTGTCGATCCCAGCGCCACCGAAACGGTGCGCATCGCCCACGATGGCGTGGTCGTCCTGCCTGACTTCACCGAGCGCGCGGTCAAGGCGGGCGAGACACTGGAACTGCCGCACGGCTCGACCGTTCAGTCGGTCGCGACTTGGGGCGATGCGATCGCCAGCTGGTCGCCGGGCAATTGGCTCGGCCAGGAATTCACGGTGATGCCGATCCAGATGTTCAACTGGACCTCGCGCCCGCAAGCCGAGTTCCTGGAGATCGCGGCGGCGGCGGGCATCGTGCTCTTGTTCATCACGCTGCTGTTGAATGGCACGGCGATCTGGCTGCGCTATCGGCTGCGCAAGAGCATCAAGTGGTGAGGCCCTCTAGGCGCCGCTCAAGCGCCTTGATGTCGCGCTGAAGGAAAGGCAGGTCGCGCGCGGCGTAGCGAAGCTGTTCAAGGGCCACTTCATCATTGCCACATGCCAGCTCCGTGCGCGCCAGCGCATAGCGGAGTTCGGGAATTTCGGGGTGTCTGGAAACGAGCGCTGCGGCCCGGGAACGCGCAGCCTCGGCGTTTGCCGGCGGATAATCGAAGCGTAACACGAGATCAGCTTCGACGCGGGCCAGTAGTGCCGCCGCCAACAAGAAGTGTGGCCGCGCATTCGTCACCTGTCGCAGTCTTGTGCGGGCGAGAAGCAACGCCGCTTCGTCGCCGCCACGAACGAGTTCGAGCGCTTCGCCGTATGCGATCCGTAGACGCGACGGGAGAGCCGGGTAGGGCCGCAGGGCCTGTACTCGCTCGTGCACGAATGAGGAGAAGTGCGCGGCAACTCGCTCAGAACCGCCCCGACCTGTGGCGTAAGTCTCCGCGAACAGGATGGCGCCGCTTCGCGCATCCTGCAATGTGAGTAGCGTGGATGCGCCGCCAGTCGCGATCCGGACCACCAGATCGCTTTGCGCGCCGCTCCCGTCGATCACGTTGATCGCATCGAAGCGTGATAAGTCCCGCAGCAGATCGTTTCGCAGCGGCGAATCGTTGCTTTCGATGCTCAGGGAAAGCCGCGCCGGCGGGCCGGCAAACTGGCTAAGGCTGGGTAACGCAACGATCGCAACCAAGGCCAACAGCGCGTTGACCAGTGGTGCTGCATAGCGCGGGCCCGTGTGTGACGTCGCGTTGCCCTTGCTGCGAAGTCTCAGCCGGTAGCCTTCATTCCGAACGGCCTCAACGAGGCAGTCGGCGCCCAGTTCATTGAGTGCGTCGCGCAGGAGTTTCGCGCGCTGCTTTAGCGTTTCGCGGCTCACCATCGCACCCCAGACTTCCGATTCGATACTGGCAAACGGCGTGATCGCCGGCGAACGCTCCAGGAGCGAGCGCAGGAACCTAAAGGTGAGTTCAGGCACTACCGCGACGCGCCCGTCCCAGACCACCGCGCGATTGGCTTCATCCAACTTGAGCACCGTTTTCTCCCGCTTTCACCAATCTTCACTGGCTGAACTGCGCCGGTTCTGCGTTTCTGGAGGTGACCCGGCCCTAAGAGGATCAGATGTCACGAAGCGCCACCTTATTCGCCTTTCTTGGCTGTATTGTTTCAGTTGCCTGTGCACACGCCCAACCAGTGGATGACCGCGCCCGCATTGCCGATGCCTTGCTTGAGGCGCTTGTGGAGACCAGCGGCGTCCCCGGGATATCAGCCTCTTATGCGCGCGACGGCGAGTTGGTTTGGACCGGCGTTGCTGGCTTTCGCGATGTCGAGCGGCGCCTTCCAGTCGTTGCGGAGAGTGAGTTCCGGTTAGCCAGCGTCTCCAAGCTGGTGACCGCGGTGGCGGGCGCGAGGCTCGTCCAGTCGGGATTACTCGATCCTGACGCCCCCGTGCAAACTGCGTTGCCTTGGCTTCGCAATGACTGGCCCGCGATCAGCGCCCGCCAGCTCGCAGCCCATATCAGCGGCATCCCGCACTACCAGGCGGTCGATCAGAATCGTGGCCACATTCGCTACGCCGAAGTTCGCGAGGCGGTCGGGGTGTTTTCCGACCGAAACCTCTTATTCGCACCGGGCGCCAGTTACTCCTACAGCTCATATGGGTACACGCTTCTGAGCGCGACGATCGAAGCGGCGGCGCACGAACCGTTTCTGGATTTTGTAGCCCGTGACGTTGTCGCGGATCTCGCCATCCGTCCAGATACCGATCCGATCGGCCCCTTCGACGCCGCGCCTTATGAGTTCGAACACAACGCGCCGGTTCGCGCGGAGGCGCACGATTACTCCTACTCATACGGCGGCGCCGGCTTTCGAGGGTCTTCGCCGGCGCTCGCAATGTTTGGCGCGCGCGTTATGTCGAATGAATTTCTGGCGCCTCAGACCCGCGCCTTAATGTGGGCGCCTGCGAGGCTGGCGGACGGATCAGCGGTGATGGACGAGCAGGACCATGTCGGCTTTGGCTGGCGTGTCGGCGTGGACACAAGAGGAGAGCGCATCGCCCACCACGCAGGCACGACATCGGGCGCCCGTTCACTCTTGCTGCTCTATCCAGACAGCAACGAAAGCGTCAGCGTTCTCTCCAACACGCTCTGGGTCGCCGCGATCAAGGAAACCGCTGTAGTGCTCGTGGCCCCGTTCCGCATTGATGCGGATGTTGATGCGCCCGCCTGCCCGACTGACGCGACGCATTACAGCGGCCGTTATCAGGGCGACTACATCTCGGGTGAGGCGCAATTTGCCGTCGTGGATGGCGTGTGTCGTGGAACGATCGGCGCCAATAATCGGATGGGCGCATGGTTCAACGACTTCCCTCAGGCAGATGCCGATCGCCTACCTGTGATTGCTTTGACTGCCGATCGACGGTTGGGCCGCGCTGCGCTAGTGACGCCGGCGGGTCTCTACGATTTCAGCTGCTCTGCTCAAAACACTTGCCGCGCAGTGTTCGGCACACGCCGCATGCTAGAAATCACTTTGCGCTAAGTCTTTGAACTGGAGCGCTCAGCCGCCTTCTTTTCGCGAGCAATGCGGCGGCGCTCTTTGGCGCGTTTTCGGAGGTCAGCGAGCTTGTGCCAGAAGCGGCGGCCGCGCTCCTTCGGCAGAGGATCGAGGTTGCGGCGGAAGTCCTCGGCGCAGGCGCGCCATGAGTACTTCTCCGCCAGCGCGCGCGCGTCTTCGCGTTTGAGCTGAAGCGCTTCCAAGCAGGCCTTGCGGAGATCGCGGTCGACGATGCCCGCGCCGGTCCCTGGCAGAATGTCTTTTGGGCCTGGCGCCACGAAGCCGGCGACGGGAGTGCCGGTCGCAGCGGCTTCGAGGATGACCAAGCCAAATGTATCGGTGAAGCTTGGGAACACGAACACATCGGCGTCGGCGTAATGGCGCGCCAAATCTTCTCCGAACTTCGAGCCGACGAAATGCGCTTCCGGATACTTCTGTTGCAGCTCTTCGCGCGCCGGCCCATCGCCAACGACGACTTTCGACCCTGGCAAGTCAAGCTTCAGGAACGCTTCGATGTTCTTCTCGACAGCCACGCGCCCGACATAGGCGAACACCGGTTTGGGCAGGTCCTTGTAGAGCCCGCCATCGACGCCGCGCTTGCTCGGGTGAAAGAGCTCTACATCGACGCCGCGGCTCCAGAGCGCCACGTTGCGGAAGCCTTGCAGCCGCAATTGCTCCATCATGGTGGGTGTCGCGACCATGACGCGGCCCGATTTGTCGTGGAAGGCGTGCATGTAGCGATAGCCGGCCCACAGCGGAATCCAGCTGAACCGCGCATGGACGTATTCCGGGAATTGCGTGTGGTAGCTCGTGGTGAAAGGGAACTTGTGCTTGAGACAGATCGCGCGCGCATCCCAGCCCAAAGTGCCTTCGGTGGCGATGTGGACGGCATCCGGCGCAAAGGCGAGGAAGCGGTCCTCGACGTCGTCGCGTGCGCCAAGCGCGAGCTTGATCTCGGAATAGGTGATCAGCGGCACCGTCTTGTAGCCGTCCGCCGGCGAGATAACCTCGATCTCGCAACCCATCGCCTTCAATTCGCGCATGGTGTTGGCGAGCGTGCGGACAACGCCGTTCACCTGCGGCTCCCAGGCGTCGGTGACCAGCAGGATTTTCTGGGCGAGCGGCGGGCTCTCGGCGCCGTTCCTGGGGCTCGCGGCCTCTGCGGCCGGCGTCTGGGCGTCAGTGCTCACGGTGGCCGGGTTCTGGCGCGCCGGGGCCTGGCGCGCAAGGGGGCAGGCGCTTGCCCAAAGCGGCCAGCGCGCGCAAGAAGCGGCACATGTTGCCCGACCTTGCGCCAGCGCTCGAAATGTTGCGCCGCGAGATGCCTGATCTCGCCGGCGTCTACCTGTTCGGCAGCGTGGCGGAGGGTATGGATCGCCCCGGCAGCGACATAGACATCGCGGTATTTGCCCGCCGGCCGATCGATCGCTTGCGGCGGCTCGCTCTTCAAGAGGGGCTCGCCAAGCTGTTGAGCCGCGACGTGGACCTCGTGGATTTGGCGTCCGTTCCGACAATATTGCAGATGCAGGTGATAGGCGAGGGTCGCGTGATCGACGCACCCGACGCAGACGCCACTGGTGCGTTTGAGGTTCGCGTTATGCGCGATTACCAGAATCTGAAGGCGCGCCGCGCCGATATCGAGGCCGACATCGTCGAGCGCGGGCGAGTCTATGCCGGATAATGTTATTATCGCCAAGGCCGATATCGTTGAACGCTGCATCAAGCGCGCGCGTGAGGAGCTGGCGGCGAGCCAGGACTTCGTAGTTGATTACACGCGCCAAGACGCAGCGATCCTGAACGTCGAGCGCGCCTGCGAGGCCGCCATCGACATCATGAACCGCATCATTCGGCTGCGCTCCTTGGGCGCGCCAGCATCGACGCGCGACGGTTTTGATCGACTTGTGCGTGCAGGTGTCATCGACCAAGCACTTGCCGACAAGCTCATGCGCATGGTGGGCTTCCGCAATCTCGCGGTTCATCAATATCAAGCGCTCGATATCGCGATCGTACGGGCGGTGATTGAGAAAAGTCTCGACGATCTATTGGATTTTTCAGCAATCGCGCTGCGGTTGTGACTGGAGTTCAGGTCCGAATGCAAACCGCCCCGACGCCACATCCGGCCGCCGCCATCGATTGGGACGCGCTCGACGCGCTGAAATATCAGGATGAGGACGCTGCGGTCGCCGCGTTGCTCGCCGATCCGCCGCTCGACGCCAGCGGCCGCGCCAGCGTCGCCGCCGAAGCGCGGGCGCTAGTGACGCGTGCGCGGGGCTTGAAGCGCCGCAAAGGCGTGATGGAGAGCTTCCTCGAAGAATTCGGTCTCTCCAATGCTGAAGGCTTGGCGCTCATGTGTCTCGCCGAGGCGCTGCTGCGCGTTCCGGACGAGGAAACCGCCGACAAGCTGATCGCCGAGAAGATCTCGACTGGCAAATGGGCCGAGCATCTGGGCAAATCCGATCACTGGCTGGTCAATGCCGGCACCTTCGGGCTGATGCTGACCGGGCACGTCGTCAATCTGCCTGAAGATCTGAAGGGCGAAGCGAGCGAAGTGCTCGGCGGCCTGATCAAGAAAATGGGCGAGCCGGTCGTGCGCGCCGGCGCCATGCAGGCGATGCGAATCCTGGGCGAGCAATTCGTGCTGGGGCGCAACATCGAAGCGGCACTTAGGCGCGGCGCCGGCATGATGCGCTCCGGCCTCGCCACTCGCTATTCGTTCGACATGCTGGGTGAAGGTGCGCGCACCAATGCCGACGCCGAGCGCTATCTGGTCAGTTATGCCCGCGCCATCGACGCCGTTGGCGAGGCGTCGGGCGGCAAGGGTCCGCATGAATCGTCCGGTGTGTCGGTGAAGCTCTCGGCGCTGCATCCGCGCTATGAGGCGCGCCAGGAAGAGCGCGTGTTCGCCGAACTCTATCCGCGCATGCTGCGACTCTCCGAGAGCGCCAAGGCCTGGAACATCGGCCTTACCTTCGACGCCGAGGAGGCCGATCGCCTCGTGCTCTCGCTCAAATTGTTCGAGCGGCTGGCGCTTGAGCCTTCGCTGAAGGGCTGGGAAGGCCTCGGTCTTGCGATTCAGGCTTACCAGAAACGCACGCGACCGCTGATCGAGCGGTTGGCGTCGCTTGCGCGCCGCCGCGGCGCGCCGATCCAGACGCGCCTCGTCAAGGGCGCGTATTGGGACGGCGAAGTGAAGCGGGCGCAGATCATGGGGCGCGCCGATTTCCCCGTGTTCACCACCAAGGCCGCCACCGACGTGCACTATCTTGCCTGCGCGCGCGATCTCTTCCGCGCAGGCGGTGCGATCTTCCCGCAATTTGCCACCCACAACGCCCACACCGTCGCCGCGATCCGGCGCATGGCCGCTACCGCCGGCCGCATGGACTTCGAGTTCCAGCGCCTGCACGGCATGGGCGAGGCGCTTTACCTCGCCGTCGATCCGCCGCCGCCTGTGCGTGTCTACGCGCCGGTGGGCGGGCACGAAGATTTGCTGCCTTATCTGGTGCGTCGCTTGTTGGAGAACGGCGCCAACACCAGCTTCGTGCATTCGTTCCTGGATGACGATGTCTCGCCGGAAGTGGTCGCCGCCGATCCGATGGCGACGCTCGAAGCCAATCCGCATCGCCATCGCCGCTTGCCGCCGCCGCCGCTAATGTTCGGCGCCAGCCGGCGCAATTCGACCGGGCCCGATCTTTCGGTCAAGAGCGAACGCGATGTGTTGGCGAAAACCAAGACGCCGCGCCCGGAGCGCGTCAGCGTCGCCGATCCCTCGCGAGCGATAGATACCGCGCTGGCGGCGCACCGGGCGTGGGATGCGCGCGGCGGCGCCGAGCGCGCCGCCGTCATCCGCGCCATGGGCGACATTTTGCAGCAGAACGAGGCGACTCTGATTGCGCTCACGGCGAAAGAAGCTGGCCGCAATCTGCAGGACTCGATCGACGAAGTGCGTGAGGCGGTCGATTTTTGCCGCTATTATGCGGCGGAAGCCGAGCGCTTGTTCGCCGGGCCCAAGCCGCTGCCGTCGCCCGCAGGCGAGACCGACCATCTCGAGTTGCACGGGCGCGGCGTCTTCGTCTGCATTAGCCCGTGGAATTTTCCTTTGGCGATCTTCACGGGTCAGATCGCTGCGGCGCTCGCCGCCGGCAACACCGTTGTCGCCAAGCCGGCCGAGCAGACGCCGCTGATCGCCGAAGCCGCGGTGAAGCTCTTCTACGAAGCGGGCCTGCCGCGCGAGGCGCTGCAATTGGTGCAGGGCGACGGCGCTGTCGGCGGCGCGCTGGTTGCCCATCCGCACATCGCGGGCGTCGCCTTCACCGGGTCGACCGAAGTGGCGCGCCTCATCAACCGCACGCTCGCCGCCAAGGATGGGCCGATCGTGCCGCTGATCGCGGAGACGGGCGGATTGAACGGCCTCTTCGTCGACACCACTGCGCTGAAGGAGCAGGTGGTCGACGACGTGCTGGTTTCGGCCTTCAACTCCGCGGGACAGCGGTGCTCCAGCCTGCGCCTCTTGTTTCTGCCGCACGATTCGGCGGACGCGGTGATCGAGACTTTGCTGGGCGCCATGGATTGCCTTGTGCTGGGCGATCCCGCCGATCCGCGCACCGACATCGGCCCGATCATCGACGCCGAAGCCAAGGCCAATCTTGAGAAGCACATGGCGCGCATGGGCAAAGACGCGAGGGTGCTGAAGCAGCTCGATGTCTCGGCGCTCGGCGGCAATTTCTTCGGTCCTGCGGTGATCGAATTGAACGGCCTCGATCAGATCGACAAGGAAGTGTTCGGCCCGATCCTGCACATTGTCCGCTACGATCCCACCGATATCGCTGCAGTCGGCGCGCAATTGGCGGCGAAGGGCTACGGCCTCACGCTTGGCGTCCACTCCCGGCTCGAGAGCTTCGCACAAGAGGTGATCGCCGCCGTGCCGGCCGGCAATGTCTATGTGAACCGTACCATTGTCGGCGCGGTTGTTGGCGTGCAGCCGTTCGGGGGTTCAGGGTTGTCGGGCACCGGCCCGAAGGCCGGCGGGCCTCATTATTTGCTGCGCTTCGCCGAAGAGCGCGCGATCTCCAACAACATCGCCGCTCAGGGCGGCGATCCGCATTTGTTGAATTTGTAAGCTCTAAAATGCAAACTCAAGCACGGCGTGCGCGACGATGACGCCGGACGCGGCGAAGGTGATTTTCGCTTCCGCATAAGCCGTGGCTTTGCCGAAGCGAAGCACGTTGGCCTCGACGATGAAATCGTCGCCCTTGGCCGGGCGCAGAAAGTGGGTGTGCTGGTAGGTCGTGCCCTTGGTCGCCCGATCGCCGGTCGCCATGGCGAGCGAGGTGACGGTGTCGATCGCCGCCATGATGGCTTGGCCGCACACAGCGCCGGCGGAAAACTTGAGCGCGTCCGCCTCCGGCAGGCGCGCGCTGACGCGATGGCCGTCGACCTTGAAATCGCACAGGCCGAGCTGTTTCACCCAAGGCGCAAAAATCAGCTCGTACGCCGGCACGACGGTTTCTTGCGTGACCGGAAACAATTCTCTGCCTGAACTCATGCGCAGAATAGCGCACGTTTTGCCGTATGCGTCTACAGCCGCGCCTTGCCCTGACGCGCGGCGGCGACGTAGAGGAGAGCCATGTCGCGCGACAACGTCACGCCGTTCCGGCGCCCGAAGCCGGCCCGCCCGCAACAGAGCGGGGGGCTGGGATTCAAGACCCATCGCGGCAAAGCGGTGCTGGTGCATCTGCTGGTCGTCGCCACTTATGCTTGCGCCTTCTTCTTTCCATTTCCAGCGCCGGCCGGCGCGCCGTTGGTGATGGTGGTTGCCTCGTGCGTTTCGCTGGCGCTCGCGTTCGCGACCATCGCGCTGGCGATGCCCAATCGCTACCAGGGCATGCCGTGGGCGGCGACGCATCACGAGCACGCCATCCGCACCTTGATGATCGGCTTCGTGCTGTGGATGCTGGCGAGCGCGCTCACATATATCAGCGGGGCGCTGGCGTTCGTTGCGTTCTGGACCCGAATTGGGGTGCTGCTATGGGCGGCGATCCGCTCGTGCGCGGGCGTGGTGCTGGCGCTCATGCGCAAACCAATCCCGCATCCGAAAGGCTGGCTGTTTTAGTTTACGATCCGGCAGCCGTACTCTTCTTCATAGATTGCGCTGGCGCTGATGGCGCCGAACAAAACGCTGGCTTTCACGCTATTGCCGTCCTGGGTGACGCGGATGTTCTCGCGCGCGTCGGCGGGGAAGTCGGCGATGCAGGAGTCGAGCGAGCGGCCGCTGACATGCAGACACGAACATGTCTGCTTGGCGGCGTAGCCGGTGGCGATATTGGCGTAGGCGATTTGGCCGCGCGAAGCCCAGGCGCCGGCCCCAAGCGCCGCCAACCCCACCGTCAGCACCCCGGCCCAAATCCAACGTTTGCGCGACACCGCCGCCTCCCCCTATTCTGTGCTCAGCATAGCGAAGGCGAGGGGAGACGTCATGCTGCGTGCGGCGCTGACAGCGGCGATTTTAACGGGGGCGAACCTGGCGGGGGCAGCCGAGGCGCAAGCGCAGCTCCATCCGCTGCCCTCACAGCCGGCCGGTGTCGCCTGGCCTGGCGTCGATTGGGAAAGCGCGCCGCTGCCGGCCGACGTCGACCGCGCCGCCTACGATCTCGCCGTCACCGAAGCCTTCGCCGGCCTTCACCCGCTCATGGGCGAGACGCGCGCGGTTGTGATCGTGCAAAGCGGGCGCATTGTCTTCGAGCGCTATGGCGAGGGCTACAGCAACGCCACGCGGCTCAATTCGTGGTCGGTGGGCAAGTCGATCACGCATGCGCTGGTGGGCGCGGCGGTGCTGCAGGGGCGTGTGGCTATCGATACGCCGATGGGCAGCCCCCACTGGCGTGCGGGCGACAGGCGCGCGTCGATCACCTGGCGCGAATGGCTGCAAATGGTCGACGGGCTCGATTATCGGGAGACCTCAGAGAATGTTGCAGAGGCTGGCAATGCGCGCATGCTGTTCGGCGAAGGCCGGCGCGACGTTGCATTGTGGGCGGCCAGCCGGCCGCTAATCCGCGATCCGGGAACGCACTGGAACTACACCTCTGCGGGGACGTTGCTGATCTCGGACGCGCTCACGCGCGCCGTCGTGCCCGATCCGCGTGACGTCGATGATCGGCGCGCCCGCATGCGCGCCTGGATGAACGCCTCGCTGTTCGATCGCATCGGCATGCGCCCGGTGGTGGAATTCGATCCACAGGGGACGTTCTATGGCAGCTCCCTGTTCTGGGCGACGGCGCGAGACTATGCGCGCTTTGGCTATCTCTATCTGCGCGACGGCGTTTGGAACGGTCAGCGCGTGCTGCCCGAGGGATGGGTCGATTTCGCCCGCACGCCCGGGCCTGACCTGAATACCGATGTGTATGGCGCGCAATGGTGGCTGACGCCGCCGAGCGGCACGGGCAAGCCGGACCGCTCGCTCATTGTCGAGCCCTCGCTGCGCGACGCGTTTTCGGCGCAAGGTCACGAGGGGCAGATCATTGTGGTGGCGCCATCGAAGGATCTGGTGCTGGTGCGGCTCGGGCGTTTCGATGGCGGCGCCGAAGCCTGGAATGCGCTCGGCGACTGGGCCGGGCGGCTAATCGGCGCGTTCGGCGACCGGGCGGGTGACACGCAACACGAGTGACACACACGCGTCGTCGCTCTATCTTCAATTTCGAACCGCGCCGGTGCGCGTGTGTGTCACTGAGGGAGCGCCCGCATGTCCGACGAAGGCCGCGAAGTGAAACTCGAATGCGCCAAGAAGCTGCGCGAGGCTGGTTTCAAGTATCTCGCCGCCGAGCTGGAGTTCGGGTCTCTATCAGGTCTCGCCAAAGACGAGCCGTTCTTCCTGCTCTGCGGGCGCGACCGCTTGGCGCCGACGGCGATCAAGGCGTGGATCGAGGCGGCGCGGATGTCGAACGTGCCGGATCACAAGCTTGAGCGCGCACACGAAACTATCGAAGCCATCGAAGGCTGGCCGGGCGACCGGCACTATCCGGATTGATCCGAAACTTTTCGCCAAATCTGATCGGCCCCGGCGACGCGCTCAAGCGCGAAATCCAGCGCAGCGACGAGCCGCTGCGAAGCTAAATTACGGATATCGATGGTGGCCTCGAAACTGCGCGCGCCGCATGCGCGGAGGTGATCGAGCATCGCCGCCACCGCTTCGCGCGCGTAGCCACGTCGCCAATGGCGGGGGTCGAAGAGATAGCCAATAGCCGCCTCATTGCGAGCGTTCACCGTTGCTTCGATCGTGCCGAGCGGCGTCAGCGGCTGGCGCAACCAGACCGTCCAATTCAGCCACTGCTCGGTGCGGTCGGGCGCGGTCTCATGCATGACGCGGGCAAAGCGCGCCGCTACTTCGGTGGCATCTTTTGGCGCGTTGCGGGGCAAAAAGGGATAGATCTCCGGATGGCGGAGCGCCTCGTACATGGCCGCGGCGTCCTCCACGTGCGTACGGCGTAGCTCAAGCCGCTGCGTGAAAATCGGATCGCGCGAAACGACCAGCATTAAAGTCCGACCATCGCGCGCACGTCGGCGGGCGACTTTCCGCTCTCGCGCAAGCTTCGCAAGGTCGCGGCCGAGTCGCGTTTGGCTAGCCGCTTGCCGTCGGCGCCGAGAATGAGCCGATGATGGCGATAAATCGGCTGCGGCAGATCGAGCAATTTCTGCAACAGAACATGCAGGTGCGCCGTTTCGCGCAGGTCTTCGCCGCGGATTACATGCGTCACGCCTTGCAGCGCATCGTCCCAGACCGAGGCCAAGTGATAACTCGCGGCGAAATCCTTGCGGGCTAGCACCACGTCGCCATGGCGCTCCGGCTCGGCGCGCACGCGCCCCGTCTCGTCCTCGAACACCAGCGTGAAATAGGCTGGTCCCAATGCGGCGCGCGCCTTCTTCAGGGAGAGCCGCCAGGCGAAGCTCTCGCCGGCCGCCAGTTTCGCCGTTTCCTCATCCGGCGGCAAAGCTTCGCCGCGAAACGCTTCCTCGATCTCTCCGTGGGGGGCGGAGGCGATCACGGCGGCGATTTCCTTGCGCGTTCGAAAGCAACGATAGACGAGATTGCGCTCGATCAGCTGCTGCAGCGCCGCTTCATACGCGGCCATGTGCTCGCTCTGGCGGCGCACTGGCTCATCCCAGGCGATGCCGAGCCAGGCTAGGTCCTCGTAGAGCGCGGCTTCGAACTCCGGCCGTGCGCGGCCCTGGTCGATATCCTCGATCCGCAGCAGGAAAAGCCCGCCGGCGGCCTGAGCCGCGTCGAACGCGGTCAGCGCCGAGAAGGCATGGCCCAGGTGCAGATAGCCTGTGGGCGAAGGTGCGAAGCGGGTGACGAAACTCATGCGCGGGTCAAGGCTACCGCTGCTCGCGGCGAGCCGCTACCTAACTTCACCATGACAGTTTTCCTCGATGGCCCCCGCATGCCGCCGGCGCGCGGCGGCAAGCCCGACTCGCTGGTGATTTTTCTCCACGGCTACGGCTCGAACGGCGCCGACCTGATCTCGCTGGCGCCCTACTGGGCGAAGGCGCTGCCGGGCGCCGCCTTTGTCTCGCCGAACGCTATCGAGCCGGTGCCGATGGCCCCAGGCGGCTATCAATGGTTCCCGATCTCGAACCTCGATCCGCGGGTGATGGAGCAGGGCGCGCGCGCTGCGGCGCAATCGGTGGATCGCTTCATCGACCGCGAGCTGGAGAAATATGGGCTTGAGCCGAATCGTTTGGCGCTGGTCGGCTTCAGCCAGGGCACGATGATGGCGCTGCATACGGGTCTGCGCCGCCCGGCACTGGCCGCGATTGTCGGTTTTTCGGGTGTACTCGTGACGCCCACGAATCAGGAAGCTGCCGCGGCGGCCGCCTCGGAAATCACCGTGAAGCCGCCTGTTCTTCTCGTGCACGGCGATCAGGACGAAGTGATCCCCGCACAGGCGCTGTTCCTGTCGGCGCAGGGCTTGGGCGGAATGGGGTTGGCCGTCGAGTGGCATCTTTCGCAGGGAATCGGCCACGGCATCGACGGCGACGGGCTCAGGCTCGGCGGTGCGTTCCTGCAAAGAGCCTTCGGGGGACGCTGACTTCGGCCCGCTTCACAAAGCCGACACGGTCCCGGTAATATATCCGGCGTTGGAAGCGGGGTGCGACCGCAGGGACTTCGAGAAGGAGTCGCGATTGCACACCGCTGTATCGCCCGGAGTTTCTTCCGGCGTTTTATCTCCGGGAGCCTGGCCCGCGCTGGTGCTGAACGCGGATTTCCGGCCGCTCAGCTATTACCCGCTGTCGATCTGGTCCTGGCAGGACACCATCAAGGCCGTCTTCCTCGATCGCGTGAATACGGTCGCGCTCTACGACAAGGCGGTGCGAAGTCCCACCGCCGAGTTCCGGCTTCCCAGCGTCGTTTCCCTAAAGACCTTCGTCCGTCCTTCACGCCACCCGGCCTTCACCCGCTTCAACGTTTTCCTGCGCGACCGCTTCTCCTGCCAGTATTGCGGCACCCGGGAAGAACTCACCTTCGATCACCTGATCCCGCGCGCACACGGCGGGCAGACGACATGGGAAAATGTCGTCACGGCCTGTTCGTGCTGCAATCTGCGCAAGGGCGGCCAGATGCCGGCGGCGGCGAACATGTGGCCGCACCAGATGCCGTTCCAGCCGAGCGTGAACGACCTGCACAAAAACGGCAGGCTGTTTCCGCCCAATTATCTGCACCAGAGTTGGCTCGACTATCTCTATTGGGACGCCGAACTAGAAGCGTGAGTTACGCGCGGCGCGCACCGAGGAATGCGATCATCGCGGCAAGCGCCGAAATCAGCGCGTTGTAACCCGCAAGCGAAATTCCGAAGAGCCGCCACGCAGCTTCGTCGCACGGCACTGCGCGGACGGGCTTCTTCAGCGCTTCGAGGATATTCCCGACCGGCGCGGATGACGGTACGCCCGCAGCGCATGTAGTCGGACCCTGCCAGAGCTTCCATTCGACGCCGGCGTGAAACACGCCGAGCCCCACGCTGACCGTGAGTATCAACGCGAGCAGATAAAGCCCGTAGCGGACGATCGTCCTGTTGCCGCCCCGGAACGCGAAGATCGCGAGCAGGAGCCCGAGCGGGATCGCGAAGTAGTAGGGAATGCGCTGCTGGTAGCAGAGCGGGCAGGGCTCATAGCGCAGCACGTACTGGAAATACCACGCGCCGCAGAGCGCCGCGAACATCAGAAAAGCTGCGGAAAAGGCGGCGTTGGCGGGTTTGATCGGTTTCTCGGTCATCGGTTTGGCGTAACGAAGCCCGTCTCCGGTGTCGATTCCAAGGCGGCTTGCAGTGGCTCGCATCGCCGTTATAACTGCCGCCGTTCCCCGTGCCCCTATGGCGGAACTGGTAGACGCGCCTGACTCAAAATCAGGTGGTGGCAACACCGTGCTGGTTCGATTCCGGCTAGGGGCACCACTTATTGACGCTCGCTTATGCGTGCCAGGCCGCCCACAAAAGTGCGAGCCCGGAGCAGGCGAGCATCGCATCCAAGAGTTTCCCGAAGGTCTGGGCGCTCATGCGCTTCACGAGGCTTTTGCCGGCAAAGGTGCCGAGCATCAGGGACGAGCCGACGATTGCGCCTTTGACGAAGTTCTCCTCCGAGAGCGCGCCGAAGGTGTGAAAGGTCGAAACCTTGGCGATGTAGATGAAGAGGGAAGCGGCGGCCTCGGTCGCGAGCAGCGCGCCCTTGAAAAGTCCCGCGGCGGCGAAGACCGGCACACTCAAAGGGCCGGTCGAAAGCACGATGCCGGTGAGAAAGCCGATCAACGCGCCCGCGAGCGCAAGCTGCCACCAGTTTGCGCGCCAGCCGCGCCGGTCGAGAAACCTCCGGCCCGGAATCATGCCGAGGAAAAACGCGCCGAGCAGCGTGTCGATCAGCGCGGGCGGAAGCGAAATCAGCGTGCGTGCGCCCAATGCGGCGGCCGGGATCGCAGGCAGCGCATAGGCCGCAAGCGCGCGCCAGTCGATCTCGCGCCACCACGCCACCGCGCGCGCGAAGTTCACCATGACCGAAGCGACCGCCATGATCGGCACCGCCTGTAGCGGGCCGAACGTGAACACCAGCACGGGAAGGAGGATGATCGAGGAACCGGTGCCGACGACACCGCTGATCGTGCCGGCGAATATGCCCGCGACCAGCACGAAGATATAGCCTGTCATGAATTACGCCACGTAAATGGCTGCGACGATGCCCAGTATGAACAGGATCAGGAATGCGGTGAAGACGAGTTCCAGCCGCTTCTCGATGAAATCCTTCGCAGGCGGGCCGAGCCAATAGAGCAGGCCCGCGACCAAATAGAAGCGCGCACCGCGTGTGATCAGCGACAGCACCGTGAACCAGAATAGATTGTATTCGGCAAAGCCCGCGGTGATGGTCACGAGCTTGTAGGGGATCGGGGTCACGCCCTTGATCAGGATCACCCAGTGACCCCATTCGGCATAGGCCTGCCGGAAGGCTTCCGACTGCTTGCCGTAGCCATAGAGCTGGATGAGCCAGCTGCCGACCGACTCGTAAAGCAGATAACCGATCGCATAGCCGAACAGCCCGCCGAGCACGGAGGTGACGGTGCAGAGGCCGGCATAAAAGAATGCCCGGTTCGGCCGTGCCAGGCACATCGGCACCAGCATCGCGTCCGGCGGGATCGGGAAGAAAGAACTCTCGGCAAACGAAACGCCCGCCAGCGCATAGGGCGCGGACGGGCGCGCGGACAGCGCGAGAATCCAATCGTAAAGGCGGCGCAACATTCGGCGAACTGTCTAGGCAGGGTGCGTGACGAAGTAAAGGCAAGCGGCCCGGCAAACCGTTCCGGCGGCTGAAACGGTTTTCATGAACGCGCGTTCACCGCGCACAGTCCGATTTTATCGGGGGAGAGACTTGCTCTTGGTGACCGCTTGGGATTTCATTCGTGCTGCGGCGAGAACGACGCGGGAATCCGGACCACGATCCGGGCCAACCCGCGCCACACATCCGCTGCGGCGCGCATCTAGAAGGTCGCGTCAAGGAGACAGGATGAAAAACCGGAGAGCAGTTGCGCGCCTGTCCTGCGCGGGAAGCGGGCTATTCGCCTTCCTCGCAGCCGCGCTTGTGCTGTTTGCCGTTCCTGCCCCGGCGCAAGAGGAGATGCGGGTCCGCTTCAGCCTGGATCGCGCGATCGACGGCTCGATGGCGCCGCTCTTCGTTGCCATCGACAAGGGATATTTCAAGGACGAAGGGCTCGACGTGGCGGTCGAGTCGGCCGCCTCGCCGATGGAGGCGATTACCCGGCTCGCGCTCGCAAACGGTGCGACCGAGACGACGCATGACATGAGCATCGGCGATCTCAATGCCCTGATCCGCTACCGCGACCAGAACATGCCGACCGGGATCGAGGCGGTGTTCATCGTTCACGACAAACCGGCTTACGCCCTGATCGGCCGCAAGAGCCGCGGCATTCAATTCGTGAAGGACACTGAGACCCGGAAGCTCGCAGCGCCCGCCGCTGATCCTGCGTCGCAGCTATGGCCGCTGTTCGCCCAGCTCAATTCGATCGATACGCAGAAGGTGACGATGCTCAACGTGGGCCTGCAGGTGCGCGTGCCGATGCTGGTCTCGGGGGAGGTCGATGCGATGCTCGGGCAATCCTTCTCGGCGCTCGATCTCAGAGACCGCGGCGTGCAGGCCGACGACATCGTCGTGCTCCTGATGGCCGATTACGGCGTCAAGCTTTACGGAAGCGCGATCCTTGCAAGCGCAAAATTTCAGGCCGAGCGCCCGGAGGCGATCCGGGCGTTTCTGCGCGCCTATGTCCGGGGCTTGCGCGATACGATCCAGAACCCGAACGCCGCGATCGAACCGGTGCTGAAGCGGATGCAGGGCGCACGCAAGGAAGTCGAGCTCGAACGGCTGAAAATCGTCCTCGAGCAGAACATGAAGAAGATCGATCCCAAGGCCGAAACGGTCGGCGGCGCCGATCCCGTGCGGCTTGCAGATTCCTTCGGCCAGATCGCGAAATTCTACACCTTCAAGAGCAAACTGAAGCCCGAAGAGATTTTCGACGCGCAGTATCTTCCGGCGCCGCCCAAGCCCGAGCTGCCGGCCAAAAAGCAGCCCGCGAAAAAGAAGTGAATATTCGGAGCTTCGCCCTCCGGCGATCCGGCGATATGGGACCATTGGTCAGAATCGCTCCCGCCCGCCATAATCAGACCGTCAAAGACCCGCAGAGAGCGCTCCGTTTCGCGCCATGATGAGATTCATACGCCTCTATACCCGCGTGCTCGGCCTGCTCGGCCCCGAGGCCAGGCTAGGCGTGGTGCTCGCGATCGCCAACATCCTGCTTGCGGTCGCGGCCTTCGCCGAACCGATCCTGTTCGGGCGGATCATCGACAGCCTGATTTCCAGCCAGTCGAAGAACGAGATGCCGACGCTTGCTACGCTCGGGCCGCTGCTGGCGGCGTGGGTCGGCTTCGGGCTTTTCACGATCGGCGCGGGCGTGCTGATCGCACTGCATGCCGACCGGCTCGCGCATAAGCGCCGGCTCGGTATCATCACCGGATATTTCGAGCACGTGCTTCAGTTGCCGCTCGCCTATCACGGCGGAACGCATTCCGGCCGGCTCATGAAGGTCATGTTGCAGGGCGCGGATGCGCTCTGGGGAACGTGGCTCACCTTCTTCCGCGAGCAGTGCGTGGCGATGGTGTCGCTGGTCGTGCTGCTGCCGATCGCACTGGTGCTGAACTGGCGGCTCGGCCTCCTGCTCGTCGTACTCGTGATCGTGTTCGCGATTCTTACGAGCTACGTCATCAACCGCACAATCACGTTGCAGCAGAAGGTCGAAGGCTTTCATACCGATCTCTCCGCGCGCGCCGCCGACGCGCTCGGCAACGTCGCGCTGATCCAGAGCTATGCGCGCACCGAAGCGGAAGTTTCGAGCATGCGCAGCGTGGTCGAGAAGTTACTCGAGAAGCAGTTGCCGGTGCTTGCATGGTGGGCGGTGGTGACCGTTGCGACGCGCGCAGCCACCACGATCACGGTGCTTTCGATCTTTCTGCTCGGCGTCTGGCTCTATACGCAGAACCTCACCACCATCGGCGAGATCGTCACCTTCGTGAACGTCTCCGCGCTTTTTATCGGCAAGCTCGAGCAGTCCGCGAGTTTCGCGAACCGGCTCGTCACCGACGCGCCGCGCCTCGAGGAATTTTTCGAGGTGCTCGATTCCGCGCCGTCGGTATCCGATAAGCCGAACGCGATCGAGATGCCGCGGCCGCGCGGCGTGGTCGATTTCGAGCACATTTCTCTCTCTTACGACGGCAAGCGCGCCGCGGTGGACGACATCTCGCTGCATGCCGACGCCGGCGAAACCATTGCGCTAGTCGGCGCAACCGGCGCCGGCAAGTCGACGGCGCTTGCCATCATGCATCGCGCCTTCGACCCGCAGAAAGGCGTGGTGAAGATCGACGGCATCGACATCCGCGACTACAAGCTCGTATCGCTGCGCAGGAACATCGGCGTCGTATTTCAGGAAGCGCTCCTGTTCGACCGCTCGATCGAGGAGAACCTACGGGTCGGCAAGCCCGATGCGACCGATCAGGAAATCGAAGATGCGCTTGCGCGCGCGCAGGCCAAGGAGTTCATTGCGCGCCTGCCGGAAGGAATGAAATCGAATGTCGGCGAGCGCGGCCGCTCGCTGTCCGGCGGCGAGCGCCAGCGGCTTGCAATCGCCCGCGCACTCCTGAAAAACCCGCCGATCCTCGTTCTCGACGAGGCGACCAGTGCGCTCGACGCCGGAACAGAAGTCCTCGTGCAGAAGGCGCTGGAAGAAGTCATGAAGGGCCGCACGACCTTTGTGATTGCGCACCGGCTCGCGACCATCCGCAACGCCGACCGCATTCTCGTGTTTCACGAAGGCAAGATCGTCGAGCGCGGGACCTTCGACGAACTGGTGGCGAAGAACGGCCGCTTCGCGCAGCTCGCGAAGGCGCAGTTCATGGTGCAGGAAGAGCAGAAGCCTGCGATCCCCGCCGGCGACTGATTTTATTTGCGCGCGATCTTACCCGAAAACCGGTTTCCGCTTTTCGGGATCGCGCGCTAGCGCACCCGCTCCAGAATCGAGACGTAGTTCGCGACCGCGGCGCCGCCCATGTTGAAGATGCCGCCGATCGTGGCGTCCTTGATCTGCATGTCGTTGGCTTCGCCGCGCAGTTGCATCGCCGTCATCGCATGCATCGAGACGCCGGTGGCGCCGATGGGATGGCCTTTCGCCTTGAGACCACCGGACGGATTGACCGGCAGCTTCCCGGTCTTCTGCGTAATTCCCTCGGCGATCACCCGCGCGCCCTGACCGGGCTTCGCGAGACCCATTGCTTCGTATTCGATCAGTTCGGCGACAGTGAAGCAGTCGTGGGTTTCGACGAAGGAAAGGTCGTAGATGCCGAGGCCAGACTCGCCAAGCGCGCGCTTCCACGCTTCGGCACAGCCCTCGAACAGGATGATGTCGCGCTTGCTCATCGGCAGGAAGTCCTGCACATGCGCGGTGGCGCGAAAGGCGATGGCGGGCTTGCCGAGCTTCAACGCGGTTTCGGAGTCGGTGAGCACGATCGCGGCAGCGCCGTCGGAGACGAGCGAACAGTCGGTTCGCTTCAGGGGTCCCGCGACGAAAGGATTCTTCTCGCTTTCATTGCGGCAGAACTCGAAGCCGAAATCCTTGCGCATCTGCGCGAACGGATTGACGACGCCGTTCTTGTGATTTTTTGCGGCGATCATCGCCAGCGCATCCGACTGGTCGCCGAAGCGCTGGAAATAGTTCCCGGCGATCTTGCCGAAGACGCCGGCGAAACCCATCGGCGTGTCGCCGTCTTCGGGCAGGTACGACGCGCCGAGCAGGATCTTCCCGACTTCCGCGCCCGAGACCTTGGTCATCTGCTCGACGCCGACCACGAGCACCACCCGCGCGGTACCCGCCTTGAGCGATTTGATGCCCTGATGGACGGCCGCGGAACCCGTGGCGCAGGCGTTTTCCACGCGCGTCGCCTGCTTGAAGCGCAGCGCTGGGTCGGCCTGGAGGATGAGGGAAGCCGTGAAATTCTGCGGCGTGAAGCCGCCGTTGTAGTGGCCGAGCACGACCTCATCGACGTCCTTGGCCTCGATCCCCGCGTCGGCGAGCGCTTCGCCGGCGACTTTCACGATCAGGCTTTCGACGTTTTCGGCGTCGAGTTTTCCAAAGGGGGTGTGGGCAATGCCGACGATACAGGCGGTCATGGGAACTCCGGGGCCACATTTCTTGCTTTTTCGGACTATAGGCGGTTCGCCGCAGGGCAGTGAATACTTTGCCTGACACTTCAATCGGGCTAGGAAGAAGCCTGCAAGGCACGCTTGCGGGCTTTCCGGAACCGCCCGCGGGGCATTCGACCAGAGAAAATGTTTTCGATGTTCAAGGGCTTCGGCGTCCGGCCGTTCATATTCGGGCTTCTTGCCGCCTCCGCGCTCGCCGCTCCTGCGGCAGCGGGACCCTATGTGCTGATCGAGGCCGACACCGGAAAGGTGATCGCGGAACAGGAAGCCGGCAGGCCCTGGCACCCCGCCTCCGTCACCAAGCTCATGACCACCTATGTCGCCTTCCGCGCGATTCGTGACGGCAAGCTGCACCCGTTTTCGCTTTTGAAGATTTCCCAGTTCGCCGCCTCCACGCCGCCGTCGAAAGTCGGATTTCCGGTCGGCCAGACCGTGACGCTCGATAACGCCATCAAGCTCCTGATGGTGAAGTCCGCGAACGACATGGCGGTCGTGATCGCGGAAGGCGTCTCGGGTACGCAGGACGACTTCGTCGCGGAAATGAACGCGAACGCGCAGGCGCTCGGCATGACCGGAACCCGCTTCCGCAACCCGCACGGGCTGCCGGACGACGAGCAGGTGACCACGGCGCGCGACATGGCGATCCTGGCGCAGGCGCTGATCCGGAATTTTCCCGAGTACGAACTTTACTTCCGCATTCCGACGCTCGTGCTCGGCAAGCATACGCTCAGGAACTACAACCGCCTGATCGACCGCTATCCCGGCGCGGACGGCATGAAGACCGGGTTCATCTGTTCGTCCGGTTTCAATCTCGTGGCTTCCGCGCATCGCGGCAACAAACGCTTGATCGCGGTCGTGTTCGGTTCGCCCAATGCGCTCGCGCGCGCCGAACAGGCGGCGATGCTGTTCGAGCGCGGCTTCCAGGTGACTTCCGCGCTCGACATTCTTCTCGGCGGCACCAAGAACGTGACCGCAATCGCCAATCTCGCGCAGGACCCCGTCAATATGTGGGACCAGATGTGCGGCAAGTCCCGCAACCGTCGTGTTGCGATGTCGGATTCCGGCGACGAACTCGACGACGACGATAGCGACGATCCGAAGCGCCGCATTAACCGCGCAGCGCTCATGACCGAATTGCCGCCCTCGATGCGGCCGATCCGGGTCCATACGGGTCCTGCGAAGGACGAACGCGGCCGCCCGATCATGGTCGGGCTAGTCAATGGGCGGATGGAAATCCTGCCGAGCGCGCCGCCGGCGAATGCGAAGGCCGTGCGCCTGCCGAAAGTCGCCCCGATGCCGAGCCGGCGTCCGGACGAACACTCGTGAGTGATACCCCCGCGGGGAAGCAGGCGGGACCCATCGAGCCCATTCCGCTGAATATCTTCACCGGCTTTCTCGGCGCCGGGAAAACGACGTTGCTCAATCGCCTGCTGAAAGACCCGGCGATGAGCGACACCGCCGTGCTCGTGAACGAAGTCGGCGATATCGGCATCGATCACAATCTCTATGAGATCGTCGAAGACGGCGTGATCCTGCTTTCCAGCGGCTGCCTGTGCTGCTCCGTGCGCGGCGATCTCGTGAACTCGCTCGAGAATCTCCTGCGCGCGCGCGACAACGGGCGCTGCAAGCCGTTCAACCGCGTGGTGGTGGAAACGACCGGCATCGCCGATCCGGCTTCGGTCATTCATATCCTGATGACGCAGCCCTATCTCACGCTGCGATATCGCCTCGACGGCGTGGTCACGCTGGTCGATGCCGTGAACGGCATGAAGACGCTCGACGCGCACGAAGAAGCGGTGAAGCAGGCAGCAATGGCCGACCGCCTCGTGATCACGAAGACCGATCTTGCGGAAGGCAAGGCGCAGCTATCCGCGCTGCGCAAGCGGCTGAAGAAGCTCAACCCCGCCGCCATCGTGCTCGAGGGCGAGGTACGGGTCGAGGATCTGATCGATGCCGGGCTCTACAATCCGGGCAGCAAAATACCGGACGTCGCGCGCTGGCTGCGCGAAGAAGCGGTGATCGCTGCGGAAGAAGACGCACACCACCACGGTCACGAGCCTCACGGTCACGATCACCATCATGGCCACCACCATCATCATCACAACCACGATCAGGCCTCGCGCCACGACGCGTCGATCAAGGCGTTCAGTATCGCGACCGAGCAGCCGGTTCCGTTCAATACGCTCGAGATGTTCCTCGATCTCATGCGTTCTGCGCACGGCGACAAGATTTTGCGCATGAAAGGGATCGTGAAGCTCGCGGACGATCCGGAGCGCCCCGTCGTGTTTCATGTCGTGCAGCATCTAATGCATCCGCCGGCGCGGCTCGAGGCCTGGCCCGATGCCGACCGTAGAAGCCGCATGGTATGCATCACCAAGGACCTCGCGCCGGAAATGGTTCGCAAGATGTTCGACGCGTTTCTGGGTGTTCCGCAGGTCGATATGCCCGATAAGGCGGCACTCACCGAGAATCCGCTCTCCTTGCGGGGCTGAGCTTCTTCTTCGCATTTAGTCTCTTCGCACTTGCCCACTTCCGCCAACCTGTCGGAAGCTGACGCAACGGAACGCGCCGTAAAGCGCGCGGCCGCAAGGGGAGAAGCATGGGTCTCATTCAGGAATTCAAGTATTTGCGCGGGGCGCTTTCGACGCTCCGCATGACGACGCCGATTGCGAAAAATCCGAAGCGCATTTTCCCCTGGGTCGTCGAAGACCTCGCCAAGCAATATGGCGACAAGGAAGCGCTGATCTCGGATCGCGAGCGTTTCACCTATCGCGAGCTCGACGCGCGGGCGAACCAGTATGCGCGCTGGGCGAAGGCGCAGGGTGTCGGCAAGGGCGACGTCGTTTGTCTCCTGATGCTGAACCGGCCCGAATATGTCGTGATCTGGCTCGGTATCCTGCGTGCAGGTGGCGTGGTGGCGCTCTTAAACACCAACCTCACCGGCACGCCACTCGCGCACTCCATTTCAATCGTGTCGCCGAAGTATGTGATCGTGGATTCGCGCCTCATCAATTCCTTCAACGGTGCGAAATCGCAGATCACCGCGCAGCCGAAAATCTGGGTGCATGGAGAATCGAACGAGTATGACCGTATCGAGCCCGCTATCGCTGCGATGGATAAGTCCCCGATCCCTGAGGCCGACCGGCCCGATCTCGACATCAACGACCGCGCGCTTTTCATCTACACCAGCGGCACGACGGGTCTGCCGAAAGCTGCGAACATCAATCACTACCGCCTGATGCTTGCCGCGAATGGTTTCGCCGGCGCGATCGGCACCAAGCCTTCCGACCGCATGTATGACTGCCTGCCGATGTATCACTCGAACGGCGGCATGGTCGCGACAGGTGCTACGCTGATTGGCGGCGGTACCGTCATCATCCGCGAGAAATTCTCGGCGCGCGAGTTCTGGGACGATTGCGTCAAGTGGAAGTGCACGGCCTTCATCTATATCGGCGAGCTGTGCCGCTATCTC
>LWDN01000005.1:0-139 GCA_002083515.1 Proteobacteria bacterium HN_bin10 | reverse complement strand
AACGTCGCGAGCTTCAACTTCGACGGTACGCCCGGCGCGGTGGGCCGCCTGCCGAAATATCTCGCGCACCGTTTCCCGACGCGCATCGTCAAATTCGACGTCGAAGCCGAGCAGCCCGTGCGCGACAAGCAGGGCTTCT
>LWDN01000004.1:4032-4865 GCA_002083515.1 Proteobacteria bacterium HN_bin10 | reverse complement strand
ACCAGCCCGATCGCCAGCACCAACCCGAACAGCGACAGCGTATTGATGGAGAAGCCTAAGAGGGGAAAGATCGCGAAGGTGCCGATCAAGGACACCGGCACCGCCAGCAGCGGAATCAGCGTGGCCCGCCAGCTCTGCAGGAACAGAAACACCACCAGGATCACAAGAAGGATGGCCTCCCAGAGGGTCGTGGTGATTTCTTTGATCCCTTCCGTGACGGCCAGGGTCGTATCCAGCGAGACGACGTAGGCCAGATCGTCCGGAAACCGCTGCCGCATCTCGTCCATCAGCGCCCGCAGCCGCTTCACCGTCTCGATCGCGTTCGAGCCCGGCAACTGATAGACGGCGATCACCGCCGCCGGCGCGCCGTTCAATCGGCCGAGCACGCTGTACACCTGCGCGCCGAGTTCCGCGCGCGCCACATCGCGCAGCCGCACGAAGGAGCCATCTGAATTGGCCCTGACCACGATGTTGCCGAATTCCTCTTCATTGACCAGCCGCCCCTGCGCGCGCACCGTGTAGGTGAACTCCTGGCCCGCCGGCACCGGCTCCGCGCCGACCTGGCCGGCCGGATTGACCGTGTTCTGCGCATTGATGGCAGTGACCAGATCCACGACCGTCAGACCCAGCTTGGCAAGCTGATCGGGCTTCACCCAGAGCCGCATCGCATATTGGCCGGCGCCGAAGAGTTGCACCTGCCCGACCCCGGGCACGCGCGTCAGCGGATCGTTGATGTTGATGAAGGCGTAGTTGGCCAGAAAGGTCGCGTCGTAGGTGCCCTTGGGAGAATACAAGGACAGGAGCATCAGCGGGCTGCTCAGGGCCTTCGGGTT
>LWDN01000004.1:0-3966 GCA_002083515.1 Proteobacteria bacterium HN_bin10 | reverse complement strand
GTCAGGACCTGGTCGATGTTGGGATCGGTGTCGAGGTCGAAGGCGACGCGCAGCGTCATCTGCCCGCTGCCGGCGCTGGTCGAGTACATGTAGAGCATGTGGTCGACGCCGTTGATCTGCTGCTCCAGCGGCGTGGCCACGGCTTGCTCGACGGAGAGCGCGTCGGCGCCCAGGTAGGTGGTCTGGACCTGGACTTCCGGGGGAACGAGGTTGGGAAACTGCGCGACGGGCAGGCGGAGCGCCGACACGATCCCGACCAGGACCGTGACGATGGCAAGGACCATGGCCACGATCGGCCGGTGAACGAAGAACGTCACCATCGAGTCAGGTTCCGGTTTTCGTGGCTCCCGACGCAGCATCGGCGCCGGACGCGGCAGGTTCCGGCGGGACCGGCTTGGGCGCCACGAGCAGGCCGTTCTTGATCTTCTGGAGCCCTTCCACCACGACGCGTTCGCCCGGATTGAGCCCCTCGGTGATCACCCAGTGCCGGCCCACTCGGGGACCCGGCTTCACCGGACGGACGGTCACGCGATTGTCCCCACCCACGACCGCCACGCGGTAGGTCCCCTGCAATTCGTCCACCGCCCGTTGCGGCACGAGCAAGGCGTTGAGATGGGTTTCGAGGACGGCGCGCACCTTCGCATATTGGCCGGGCCGCAGAATGTTGCCGGGATTCGGAAAGTAGCTGACGATGGTGATGGTTCCCGTCTTCACATCGATCTGCCGGTCGGGCAAGGCCGCCTGGCCTCGATGCGGATAGACGCTGCCGTCCGCCAAAATCAACTCCAGCAGGGGACGGTTGGGCCAATCCGCATTCGGATTGGCGGCCCCCTGCTGAATGCGCTCGGCGAAGCGCAAGTACAGCTTCTCGCTGATCGGGAACAGCACCTTGATGGGGTCCACCTGCGACACGGTGGTCATCACCGTGTTCTCCATGATCAGATCCCCGATCTGGGCGTTGGCGATGCCGGCCACGCCGTCGACGGGCGAGGTGATGTTCGACCAATCGAGGCTCAACTTGGCCTTATCGAGGTTGGCGCGCGCGGAAAAGACCGAAGCCTTGTTGGCCTCGTTGGCCTGCACCGAGTCGTCGAGTTCCTTCTGGCTGACGGCGCCCTGCTTGGCCAAGGGCGTGTCCCGCGCCACATCGAGCTGGGTCTTCTTGTAGGCGGCCTCCGCGCGAGCCAGCTCCCCCTTCATCTGATCGAACGAGGCTTGGTAGCTGCGCGGATCGATCTTGAAGAGCAAGTCGCCCGTCTTGACGAAGGCGCCTTCCGTATAGTGGCGGGAGAGGAGGTACCCTTGCACCTTGGCACGGATCTGCGCGTCGACCTGGCCGGCCGTGGTGCCGATCCCCTCGGCGTAGATGGGGACATCCTGCTGCACCACGTCCGTCACCAGCACCTCCGGCGCAGGGATGGACCCTACTTCTTTCCGTTCGCAACCGAGGTTGAAGCTGATGACAAGGCAAGACGAGAGCAGAAGCAGAGCGTTGGGCACGGAACGACCTGGATGGGGCACACGCGCCAACGTTATACGTCCTCTCTGTCGTGGAAGGGCCTTAGTTATACCGTCGGCTTGAACGGACCGTCAAGGTCGCCGCTGTAATCCCAAAATGATAATGTCCGGTTTGGCCAAAGTAGAAATGTCCTCTTCGTTGATAGACTGCCGGCCTTCACCAGGAGGGCTGGATGGTCGGAGAGGACACGGTCATGATGAGTGGGAAGGAACTGCGGCGGGTGCATGTGATTCGTCAGGTGATGGACAAGAAGGTGACGCAGGAGAAGGCGGGGGAATTGCTGGGGGTGACGGCACGGCAGGTGCGGCGTTTGGTGGACCGAGTCCGGCAAGAGGGGGACCGGGGGCTGGCGCATCGGGGGCGAGGCAAGCCGTCGAACCGGCGGATTGCGGAGTCGGTCAAGACCAAGGTGCTCAGGCTGTACGACAAGCGGTATGGGGATTTTGGGCCGACGCTGGCGGCGGAGAAGCTGGCCGAGCGGCATGGGATCACGCTCAGTGATGAGACCTTGCGGCTGTGGCTGACGGTGCGCGGGATCGATCATTTTGCGCGGCGGCCACGGCCACACCGGGCGTGGCGGGCGCGGAAGGGGCATGTGGGCGAGCTGGTCCAGCTCGATGGGTCGCACCATGACTGGTTGGAGGGCCGCGGCCCCGCCTGCGTCTTGATGGCGTATATCGATGACGCCTCCAGTCGGGTCTGTGCGCGGTTCTATGACCATGAAGGGACGATGCCGGCCCTGGACAGCTTCCAGCGCTACGTGCGGCGCTATGGGCTGCCACTGGCCGTCTACGCCGACAAGCACACGACGTATCAGTCGCCCGCCGAGCCGACCGTGGAGGAGCAACTGGCCGGGACGAAGCCCCAGAGTCAGTTTGGGCGGGCGCTGAGTGCGGTGGGGGGGGAGCTGATTCCGGCCCACTCCCCGCAGGCCAAGGGCCGGGTGGAGCGGCTCTTCAAGACCTTGCAAGATCGGCTGATCAAGGAGCTGCGGCTGGCGGGCGTCGCGACCCTGGAGGAGGCGAATCGGTTCCTGGACGAGTATCTGCCCCGGTATAATCGGCGGTTTGCGGTCCCGCCGGCACAGGCGGCGGATCTGCATCGGCCAAAGCCGACGGCCTGGGAGTTGAGCCGGAGCCTGTGCCTCAAGACCACCCGGTGTCTGCGGAAGGACTTCACCATCGCGCATGCGGGGCAGCTCTATCAGATTCACGACACGGTCCGGGCCACGCACGTGCAGGTGGAAGAACAGATCGATGGCACGCTGCGGATCACGCACCACGGGCGGTCGCTCGGCGTTCACGCCATTGCGGCGCGGCCTGTGTCGGTGGCGGAGGCCACCCCATGGCCCCGCGCCCGGCGCCGGGTCAGGCCGAGGCCAGAGCATCCGTGGCGCAAACGGCTGCTGCCGGAACGAGGACCCCACGCGGCGGCGGCCGAAAGATAAAACCGGACATTTCTATTTTGGGAGGAAGAGGACATTTCTATTTTGGCTCGCCGCTTGATCTCCGGAGCAGCTTGACGTAGGCTTCCCGCTCCATCCGCCATCTCGAAGGAGGCCCTATGCATACGCATCGATCGACGCTGATGCTGCTCATCCTGATTGTGCTGGCCGGCTGCGCGCCGACCAAGCAGGCACGATCGGTCGACACGTCGGGCTTTCTCGGCGATCTGTACCCCCTCCTCCGTCACGGCGGCGAGGGCGAAGCCCTCTTGATCTACCGCAGTTCCAAGATCGCCTCCATTCCACGGGGGACCTACAAGAAGATCCTGCTGGATCGTGTGCAGGTCTGGGGTGAGCCGACGACAGATACGCTGCACCAAGCCGAGGCGCAGAAGGTTGCCGACCTCCTCTATACCCTGGCCTATCAGAGCCTTTCGCAAGACTATGAGATGGTGACACAACCGGGACCGAATACCCTCCACATCCAGGCGGCCATTACGAAGGCGGAGTCTGCCGATGTCGTCTGGCGGGCGGTCTCGACCGTCCCGGCTCCAATGAACGTCTTTGCCGTGGCGTCGCTCCTCAAGAACGTGGGCACAGGCAAGCCGCTGTTTGTCGGCGACGTCAGCGTCGAAATGAAGGCGTCCGACGGCCTGACCGGCGAGGTGCTGGCTGCTTCGGTCGACCGGCGCGTGGGCAAGAAACGGATCGACCGAGACTCCTTCGATTCCTGGGACGACGTGCACAAGGCCCTGGACTTCTGGGTCCAGAAAGCGCGGTACCGGCTCTGCCAGGAACGCGGCGGCAGCAACTGCGTCGAGCCGAAAGACTGACGCCCGCGGCAGAGCTTACGGTTGTGACGAGCCGGGCCCCAGCGCCTCGCGGCAGGCCGGGGCGAGTTCCTTCTCGTGCTCGTGCAGACACTTGAGCAAGCGTCCCCCGCCCGGCTTTACATCCGAGCAGAAGCGCTTCGTGTCCGTCTCGCAGGCACGCCGGAGCCGGA
>LWDN01000003.1 GCA_002083515.1 Proteobacteria bacterium HN_bin10 | reverse complement strand
GCGTTCACATGCGAGTTCGCTGCGGCCTTGCTTGGGAGAGGCGCGCCTTGGCGCGCTGGGGTGGGTGGGTGAGAAGGCGGATCTTTTGAACATTCTGCGAATTTCTGGGGCCGATAGCGCCGCCAGTCTCCCTATCTGAACTCCCAACAGAGTCTTATGAGCGGATTGATTGAGTGTCAGGATCTCTGGAAGGTGTACAAGGCGGGGGATGTGGAGGTGCAGGCGCTGCGCGGGGTGGCGTTGACCATCCAGCGTGGGGAGATGATCGCCGTCATGGGGGCCTCCGGATCGGGCAAGTCCACGCTCATGAATATCCTGGGCTGCCTCGATGTGCCAAGCCGCGGGAGCTATCGGTTAGACGGCGTCGAAGTCAGCGCGCTCGGGCAAGATGAGCTCGCGGAGATTCGCAATCTGCGAATCGGCTTCGTTTTTCAAAACTTCAACCTCATCCCGAGAACCAACGCGCTGGAGAACGTGCAGTTGCCCTTGTTCTACCGCGGGCTCTCGATCAAGGAGCAGCGTGAGCGGGCGGCGGAGGCCTTATCGCGGGTCGGGTTGGCCGACCGGTCCGGTCATCATCCCGTGCAGCTCTCGGGCGGCCAGCAGCAGCGTGTGGCCATCGCCCGCGCCCTGGTGGCGTCCCCGGCGATCCTGCTCGCCGACGAGCCGACCGGCAACCTCGACACGGATTCCAGCCGGGACATCATGGGCATCCTCCAAAAGCTGAACGAGCAGGACGGCATCACGATCATTCTGGTGACGCACGAGTCCGACATCGCCCACTATGCGGCCCGCCGGCTACTGATGAAAGACGGCCAGATCGTGCGGGATGAGCGTCGGGTGCCCCGCTCGGCCCAGGAACCGGTTCTCTCATGATCCCCTTTCTCTGGCTGACCATCCTCACCGCCTTTCGCATCCTCGGCCGGAACCGGCTGCGCGCGGGCTTGACGATGTTGGGCATCGTGATCGGGGTCGGGTCGGTGATCGCCATGGTCAGCATCGGCGAGGGGGCCAAGGAAGCCGTCCGGGCCCAGGTGGCGACGATGGGCACGAACGTGATCATCGTGCTGCCCGGCGCGAGTTCGGTGGGCGGCGTACGCGGCGGGCAGGGCAGCGTGGTCACGCTGACGGTGGCCGACGCCCTGGACCTCAGGAAGAAGGTCCCGCTGCTGGCGGACACCGGCTACGGCAAGCGCGACGTGATGCAGGTGGTCAACGGCAACAAGAACTGGAACGCGCCGGTCAACGGGATTTCTCCCAGCTACCTGACGATTCGCGACTGGTCCTTCACCAGCGGCGGGCCCCTCACTCAGACGGATATGGAGACGGCCGCGCGGGTCGCGCTGGTGGGGCAGACGGTGGTGGACAATCTCTACGACCCAGGTGAGGAGCCGGTCGGCTCGACGATTCGCATCAAGAACGTGCCGTTCCGCGTGATCGGCGTGCTGGCGCCCAAGGGCCAGTCGGCGCAGGGGTCGGATCAAGACGACATTCTGTTCATTCCCTTCACGACGGCCGAACGCAAGGTGCTGGGGACGCAGTTTCTCGGGTCGGTCGGCGCGCTCTTCGCCTCCACCGATCGGTCCGAAGACTTGCCGGAGGCGGTGGAGGGCGTGCGGGAGGTGCTGCGGAGCCGCCATCGGCTGCAACCCGAGCAGTCGGACGACTTTACGATCCGTACCCAGGTCGACATCGGCAAGGTGCAGGAAGGCGCCAGCCAGACGCTCACGGCGATGATGTTTGCCATCGCGTCGATCTCGCTTATCGTGGGAGGGATCGGCATCATGAACATCCTGCTCGTGTCCGTGACCGAGCGCACGCGGGAAATCGGCGTGCGCATGGCCGTCGGCGCCAAGCGGCGGCACATTCTGATGCAGTTCTTGATCGAGGCGATGACGTTGAGTCTGGTCGGGGGCGTGCTGGGAATCGTCTTGGGGATTCTGGGGGCGCGGACCACCACGGTCTTCGCCGGATGGCCGACGATCATCTCGCCCCAGGCGATTCTGATCGCCTTCGCGTTCTCGGTGGTGATCGGACTCTTCTTCGGCTTGTACCCGGCCAACAAGGCCGCGCACCTCAACCCGATCGAAGCTTTGC
>LWDN01000002.1:1193-9617 GCA_002083515.1 Proteobacteria bacterium HN_bin10 | reverse complement strand
GTTCGGATCGGCGCGGACGATGGCGGCGTCGCCCTCTCCCGCCGGGCCCGCAGCGGCCGGCGCGGTCGGCGGCTGCACTCCGGCAGGCTCGCGCGGCAATTCGCCCTGCGCCGGCTGCGGCTCGGCCGGCCTCTCCGCGCCCGTGCGTTTGCCCAGCGTCGTATAAAGCCGGAACAGCACGAACCCGGCGACAAACGCCAGAACGAGGATTTCGATCATACTTTGGTCCAACGGACGCGGGCTCCCTCGGGGACTGTGACGGCGTTAAGATAGTGCCAACAGGTCCGTTCCGCTAGCGAGGTTGCATTACCCTTTGCGCGACCTCATGGTGTCTGGCGGGGGCCTTGAGCCAGAGTTTCGCGACCATGACCACGCAACCCGACGGTGCGCCGCCTGCCGATTCTCCCCATTTGCGGGTGCTCGCGCAGTACGTGAAAGAGTTGTCATTTCAAAACGTAATGGCGGCGGCGGCGATCGCCCATGACATCCAGCCGACCATCGATATGGGTGTCGAAGTGAAGTCCCGACCCCTAGGTCAGGGCGAGGCCACCGAGGTCGATCTTTGCATCAATGTCCAGGCCAGGCGCGGCGATCAGCCGATGTTCGCGGTCAATCTCGTCTATGCTGGGATGTTCCAGTTCATCAACGTGCGCCCGGACGACGTCGAGCCCTTGATCTGGATCGAGTGCCCGAGGCTGCTGTTTCCGTTCAGCCGGCAGATCCTGGCCGACATCACGCGCGAAGGGGGATATCCGCCGCTTTTGATCAATCCGATCGATTTCACGCCGCTCTATTGGCAGGAGCTTCGCGATCGCCAGGGCCGCGGCGACGTTCCCCTCGCGGCAGCAGGCTAACCAGCCTTCAGCCAGAGCGCGCCAGCGCCGAGCTTTTCTACGAACGCCGCATGCGCGGCCACCTCCTGCTCGGAGAGCCGCGCCGGCAACGGCGTTGCGCGCGGCAAGCGGCGGACAAATTCCACCGGACGCAGCACCGCAGCATCCGCGACCGCAGCCTCGCCTGCATCGAAGGCGAGCCGCTGTTCGCGCCCGCCGCGCAGGTGCAAATACACTTCGGCCAGGATGCGCGAGTCGATCAGCGCGCCGTGGCCGCCGGCGCCCTTGCGCGCGGCGAGGTCGAAGCCGTAGCGGTCCAGTTGGAAGCGCTTGGCGAGCGCATCGAGCGAACACGAGGCGCCGGGGAAGCGTTTGCGGGCAATGGCCAGGGTGTCGACAAAGCGTTCGTCGCCCAACGCTGGCAGACCACAGCGGCGCAACTCGGCGTTCAAGAACCCTTGGTCGAAGGCGGCGTTGTGCGCCACCAAAGGCGCATCGCCGACGAAAGCGAGGAACTCTGCGGCGATTTCACTGAAGCGCTTGTGTCCGCGCAGGAAGTCGAGCCGCAGGCCGTGCACGCGCACCACCTCTTCCGGCACGTCGCGGTCTGGATTCAGATAGGCGTGAAACTCGCGGCCCGTGCGCTCCAGATTGAACACCTCCACGCAACCGATCTCGACGATGCGGTCGCGCAGCGTCTCATCCTCGTGGTCGGGGAAAACGCCGGTGGTTTCCGTATCGAACAGAATTTCGCGCACGAATCCGGGCTAGCTCCGTTCGCGGAGCCCGTCCAGTAAGGCGCGGACCTGAGCGCGGGTGTCGTCGAAGGAAACGCCTGTCTCGATGACAAAATCCGCCCGCGCCCGTTTTTCGGCGTCCGGCATCTGCCGGGCGAGGATCGCCTCGAACTTCTGCGCCGTCATGTCTGGCCGCGCCAACACCCGTTCGCGCTGGATTTCGGCCGGCGCCGAAACCACGACGACGGCGTCGACAAGCGTGCTCCCGCCGCCTTCGAGCAACAGCGGAATGTCCAGAACTACAATCTCGGCGCCGGCGTCGCGTTGGGTTTGCAGGAACGCCAACTGCGCCTCGCGCACCAGCGGATGCACAATGGCTTCCAGCCGCCCGATGGCCTCGGCATTGCCCACCACGCGCGCAGAGAGCGCGGCCCGATCGATGGCGCCGTCGACAGCGACCCCAGGAAACGCCGCCTCGACCGGCGCAACCGCGCGGCCGCCTTTGGCGTAGAGCGCATGAACAGTCGCGTCGGAATCGAACACCGGCGCGCCCTCTTCCGCGAACATGGCGGCGACCGTCGACTTGCCCATGCCGATCGATCCGGTAAGGCCGAGAACAATCATGCGAGCGCCGCCATCAATCGCGCGCGCGCCTTGGCGGCATCGGGCCTGACGCCGAACCAGATCTCAAACGCCCGCGCGCCCTGGTGGATCAGCATGCCCAACCCATCGACCGCGGTGAGCCCATTCGCGCGCGCGGCGCGCAGCAACGGCGTTTCGAGCGGGCGGTAGACGATGTCGACAACAATCGTACCGCGCCGGCACCAGGCGACGGGCCAAGCCGGACTCTCCGCGCCCGCGATGCCCAGCGTTGTGGCGTTCACGATCAGATCTGAAGCGGCGAACGATGCGGGAAGTTTCTCCCAGGCTTCGGCGCGCGCTTTGGGAAGCGGGCCCGCAAGCGCTTCGGCGCGCGAACGGGTGCGATTTGTGATGACGAGCTCCACATGATTCGCAAGCGCCTTGGCGATGCCGTACGCGGCGCCGCCTGCGCCAATGATCAGCGCCGCGCCAACCTTCTTGCGCCACTCAGGCGCCGCTTCATCGAGCGAATCGATAAAGCCCGCGCCATCGGTATTGAACGCCGAGATTGCGCCGTCCGGTTCCCAACGCAGCGTGTTCGCCACGCTATCGGCGCTGCGGTCGGCGGCGCGCGCGGCGGCTTCCTTATGCGGCACGGTGACGTTGACGCCGGAAAACCCTCTCAACCCGCGAATGGCGGCAACGGGATCGTCGCTCCGCAGCAACAAGGCTTCGTATGTGGCGTCGAGGCCGTGGTCCTCGATCCAGCCGGAATGCATGAGCGGCGACAGCGAGTGACTCACCGGATCGCCGATGACGGCGTAACGCCTTGTCATGCGCGCACCACGCTGTGCTCGCGAAGGAAACTCAGGAGCGGCAACAGCGGCAGACCCAACACCGAGAAGTAATCGCCTTCGACTCGATCGAACAATTGCGCGCCCAGACCTTCGAGCTGATAGGCGCCGACCGAGTGCAAAACCGCATCCCCCGCTTGCGCCAAATACTCGTCGAGGAACCCGTCGCTGAACGCGCGCATGCGCAGCTTGGGCGTGTCGGTGTGCCGCCAGATCACCGCGCCGTCACAGGCCACTACAGCCGCGGTGATGAGCGCATGGGTCTGGCCGCGCAGGTGTTGCAGCTGACGCCGCGCCTCCTCGGCGTTCTTGGGCTTGTCGAAAACTTCGCCGCCCAGCGCCAACATCTGGTCGGCGCCGACAACGAAAGCAGACCCTGAGCGCGAGACGCTGAGCGCCTTGATTTCCGCCAGCGCGCCGGCTTGATCGCGCGGCGCCAGGCCGTCCGCGCGCAGGCTCGCCTTCACCGCCTCTTCGTCGACGCGCGGCGCGACAACTTCGAAGGTGAGCCCAGCCGCGCTCAACATCTGCCGGCGCGCGGCGCTCCCGGAGGCAAGAATGAGCGTCGTCACCCGCCGCGATGCTCCGTCAGCAAATTCAGCACCCCCGCCGCCGTCTCCTCGATCGAGCGCCGCGACACATCGATGGTCGGCCACCCTTCCCGCTCGAACAGCTTCTGCGCCTCCATCACTTCACGGCGGACCGCATCTTCGTCGGTATAGTCGCCGGCGCGTGTCTCCTTCATCGCCGCCAGCCGGTTGCGGCGGATATGGATGAGCCGATCGGCCGAGATCAGCAGCCCGACCACGAGCGGCCTTCCCTCCGCGAACAATTCCGGGGGCAACGGCACGCCCGGAACCATCGGCACGTTCGCCGCCTTGACCCCTCGGTGAGCGAGATACACGCAGGTCGGCGTCTTGGAGGTGCGGCTGACGCCCACCAGAATCACATCGGCTGTGCGCAGATCGACGGCTTGCTGGCCGTCGTCATGGTACATGGCGAAATCGAGCGCATCGATGCGTTTGAAGTACTCGGCATTGAGCTTCCGCGGATTGCCGACGCGGTGATTGAGTTCCACCCCCAGATACCGCGAGGTCGTGTCCAGCACCGGGTCCAGGACCGCAACACACGGCATATCCATGGCCTTGCAGGCCTCTTCCAGCATGTGGCGGTGCTCAAGATTGGAGAGCGTGAACATGACGACGCCGGGGGCGGCCTCGATTTCACTGATCACACGCTCAAGCTGGCGGGCGGAGCGAACCAGGAAATAGGAGTGCTCCACCGGCACAATATTGTCGAACTGCGCGCAGGTGGCCCGCATGACGCCGGCGAGGGTCTCCCCGGTGGAATCGGAGACCAGGTGAAAATTGGAATAGATGCCCAGTCGCTCGTGCGTCATTGGCCACACATATCAGCCTTGTCACGATTGTGGACAAGCTGTTGGGCGAACCGCCCGTAACCTTGCGAACAGAACGAACCGCGACCCTCTCCAGATTTCCACTTCTCCTCCGGGGCGATTCCTCCAAAGTTTGCCCACAGTGCGACCTTGTGGACGAAAAGGAATCGCACGGTCCTTCGGCCGCCCTCAATGCCCTCAAACGAAAGTTCTTTCCCCCCGCTCGTGAGCGGGACATCTTGGGGGATAAACTGTGGGCAACGAAATTGTCCCGCTTTCGGGATCGCACCAACAACGAGTCCTCATTAACCAAGATTCAAAATTAAGGTTGGGAAGAGGAAAGATGGCCGGGGGAGATGTTCCTGCATTGCTGCGCGTTCTGAGCGGAGAGCGGCTTGAGCGCCCTCCGGTTTGGATCATGCGTCAGGCCGGACGCTACTTGCCCGAGTATCGCGAGCTGCGGACACGGGCGAAGAGCTTCCTCGATTTCTGCTATTCCCCTGCCCTGGCGACGGAAGCGGTGATGCAGCCGCTGCGGCGCTTTCCGTTGGATGCGGCCATTCTATTTTCCGACATCCTGGTTGTGCCCGATGCGCTGGGGCGAAAGGTCTGGTTCGTCGAAGGCGAAGGACCGAGACTGAATCCTCTGATCGAAGAACAGGCCTGGTCATTTGACGATCCGCAGCGTGGCTTGCAGCGCCTGTCGCCCGTGTACGAAGCGGTCGAGCGCATCAAGGCGGCGATCCCGAGAGACATCGCTCTCATCGGTTTTTGCGGTGGGCCCTGGACCGTCGCGACTTACATGTTGCAGGGCCAAGGCGGAGAGAAAGAGCGCGCGCGCCGCGCGGCTTACGAACGGCCTGGAGATGTCGAAGCGTTGCTTGCGGCGCTCGTCGAAATGAGCGCGCAACATCTGGCGGCGCAGGTGAAGGCTGGCGCCGATTGTCTGCAAATTTTCGAGAGTTGGTCGGAGGGTCTCACCCCCGATCAGTTTCGGCGCCTCATCATCGAGCCGACAAAGCAGCTCTTGGTCCGTTTGCGCGAGTTGGGCGTTGCCGTTCCGGTCATCGGCTTTCCGCGCGGCGCCGGCGCGCAGATTGGCGCCTATGCTAGAGAAACAGGCATCACGGCTCTGGGCGTCGACACCCAAACGCCGGCGGCTTTTGCCAAGCAAGCGGCGCCAGAGGGCATGCCGCTGCAAGGCAATCTCGATCCGCTGACGCTCGTGGTCGGCGGCGCCGCGCTCGAAGATGAAACGCGCCGTGTGTTGCAGGATTTCGCGGGCAGTCCGCACATCTTCAATCTCGGTCATGGCATCACGCCGGAGGCGAGCCCCAATAACGTCGCGCGTCTGATCCAGATCGTGAAAGGCGCCGTATGAGCGCCATGCCGCTCGAGGACGCGCCCTCCCCCGAAAATGCCAAAGCGCCGGGCTTGCGCGCGATGACCACGCGCCGCGTGGCGATCGTTTTGTTCAATCTGGGCGGGCCGGACACCCAGCGCGCGGTGCAGCCGTTTCTCTTCAATCTGTTCAATGACGCCGCCATCATCGGTTTGCCGCAGCCCTTTCGCTTTCTGCTCGCGCAACTGATTTCGCGATCGCGCGCCAAGTCAGCGAAAGCCAACTATGCGCTGATGGGCGGCGGTTCGCCCATTCTGCCGGAGACGCAGAAGCAGGCCGATGCCCTTGAAGTGGCGATCAGCCGACGCGTGAGCAACGTCACCTTCAAGTGCTTTCCGGCGATGCGCTATTGGAAGCCGTTCGTGAAAGACGCCGCCAAGGCGGCCGAAGCCTGGGGCGCGACCGACGCGGTGCTGCTGCCGCTTTATCCGCAGTTCTCGACGACGACGACGGCGTCATCGCTGAAGGCCTGGCGCCAAGCCTCGGCGCTGCCAGCCTCAACCATCTGCTGCTATCCGGTGGGCGCTGAATTCGCCCAGGCGCATGCCGACGCCATTCTCAACACCTGGCGCAACGCCGGCGCGCCTGCGCCGGTGCGCCTGCTCTTCTCGGCGCATGGCTTGCCGCAGCGCGTCATCGATCGCGGCGATCCCTATCAGTGGCAGGTCGAGCAAAGCGTCGCCGCCGTGCGCCGGCATCTACCCAAGGAGTGGGATGTCCGCACCTGCTATCAATCCCGGGTCGGCCCGCTGAAATGGATCGGCCCCTCCACCGAGGCGGAAATCCACGGCGCCGGACGCGATGGCGCCGGCGTGCTCATCTCCCCGATTGCGTTTGTCTCCGAGCACATCGAAACGCTTGTCGAACTCGACATTGAGTACGCTCAACTGGCGAAGCAGCTAAACTTGCCATTCTACTTGCGCGCCCCTGCCCTTGGCGCGGACCAGCGCTTCATTGACGCGCTGGCCGAATTGGTGGAGCGCGCGCTGGCCGCGCCCGCTAAGGTGCAGGCGGAAAACGGCGGCCGGATTTGCCCGGCCGCGTTTGGATTGTGCGCACAAGGGGGCGCTCGTTGATGCAGCACGTGATCGGATACGATCTGGCGCGGGGCCTCCACATCATTGCGGTGATTGCGTGGGTCGCGGGCCTGCTAATGCTGCCGCGCTTTTACGCCTACATCACCACCGCGCAGCCGGGCGGCGAGCTCGAGCAGACGATGCTGAAAGCCGCGCGCAACCTCCGCGCCATCATCCTCACGCCGAGCCTGATCCTGGCCTGGGCCTTCGGCATTTTCCTGTTCGCAACCTATCTGGTGGCAGATTGGGCCGCGTTCCCCGGCGTGCTCGGCACGGTGCCGCACTGGTTCTGGGGCAAGCTGATCCTTGTCCTGGGCTTGTCGGGCTATCACGGCTTCCTATCTGCAGAGGGCCGGAAGCTGGCTGCCGGCCAACGCCCTCGCTCCGAACGCTATTGGCGGCTCATGAGCGAGGTCCCGTTCCTGGTGGCGATTGCGGTGGTGCTGCTGGCCACCTTGGAACCCTGACACCAGAGACGTTCAGCCGCTTGACGCTCCCGGCGCGGTGTGGTGTGGCTGTCCTTGCGTGCTTCGGCATGCTCGCGACGGCGGCGCAAGCCAACTTCTCCTAACCGCCGGTCCTTCCTTCCATCCGATGTCCCCCCGGCGCCGTCAGTGCGCCTTGGGCCTGGGACACCCCTGAGAAAACCATGACTGAAACACAAGCACTCGAAGAGCTCACCTCCCTTACCCTGCAAGAGCTCAAGCGTAAGCCGCCGGCGGAATTGCTGGCGCTCGCGGAATCCCTCGAGATCGAGGGCGCGAACACGCTGCGCAGCCAGGACATGATGTTCGCGATCCTGAAATCCGTCGCCGAGCGCGGCGTCGAGATCGGCGGCGCCGGCGTCGTCGAGATTTTGCCCGACGGCTTCGGCTTCCTGCGCTCGCCGCAGAGCAATTACCTGCCCGGACCGGACGACATTTACGTTTCGCCGCAGCAGATTCGTAAATTCGGCCTACGCACCGGCGACACCGTCGAGGGCCAGATCAAGGCGCCGAAAGACGGCGAGCGTTATTTCGCGCTCACCAAGGTCAATTCGATCAATTTCGAAGACCCCGATCGCGTCCGCCACAAAGTCCACTTCGACAATCTGACGCCGCTCTACCCCACCGAGCGGCTGAAGATGGAAATCGACGACCCCACGCTCAAGGACAAGACCGGCCGCGTCATCGACATCGTCGCGCCGATCGGCAAGGGCCAGCGCTCGCTCATCGTCGCCCAGCCGCGGACGGGTAAGACCGTCATCATGCAGAACATCGCCAAGGCGATCGAAGCCAACCACCCGGAAGTGTTCCTGATCGTTCTGCTGATCGACGAGCGCCCGGAAGAAGTCACCGACATGCAGCGCAGCGTGAAGGGCGAGGTCATTTCCTCGACCTTCGACGAGCCGGCGACGCGTCACGTCGCGGTGGCCGAAATGGTGATCGAGAAGGCCAAGCGCCTCGCCGAGCACGGCAAGGATGTCGTCATCCTGCTCGACTCAATCACGCGCTTGGGCCGCGCCTACAACACCGTCGTGCCCTCTTCCGGCAAGGTGCTGACCG
>LWDN01000002.1:0-1137 GCA_002083515.1 Proteobacteria bacterium HN_bin10 | reverse complement strand
GCTCGCTCACCATCATCGCGACGGCCCTCATCGACACCGGCTCGCGCATGGACGAAGTCATCTTCGAAGAGTTCAAGGGCACCGGCAACAGCGAGCTTCAACTCGACCGCAAGGTCGCCGACCGCCGCATCTTCCCGGCCATCGATGTGCTGAAGTCCGGCACCCGCAAGGACGAACTGATCACGCCGAAGGAGCACCTGCAGAAGATGTATGTGCTGCGCCGCATCCTCTCGCCGATGGGCACCCAGGACGCGATCGAGTTCCTGCTCGACAAGCTGAAGAGCTCGAAGAACAACGACGACTTCTTCCAGAGCATGAATACGTAAGGCAGCGCGCTTCACAAACTCCATCGTCATCCCGGCCGACCGAAGGGAGAGCCGGACCCAGGCGTGACCAGCTCTTTGCCGGCCCCTGGGTCCCGGGTTCGTGCTCCGCACGCCCCGGGATGACGGTTGCGTTTCGTGGTGCTACCTCCTGCCGAAACGGAGGGACGCCGATGCTCAAAATCTACCACGCTCAAGGCGCGCGCTCGTTGCGGGTGCTGTGGCTGTGCGAGGAGATGGGCGTGCCCTACGAAACGGCAGAGGCATCGTTCTTCAAGCCCACGGACGAATTCAAAGCCGTCAATCCGCTGCGCACGGTGCCGGCGATGGCCGACGGCGATGTGCAGATGATCGAGTCCGTCGCCATGATGATCTACATCATGTCGAAGTACGGCCCCACCGATCTCGAAGTGAAGCCGAGCGAAGCGGGCTACAGCGATTATCTGCAGTACCTTATGTTCGGCGAAGCGGGGCTCGCGGCTTATGGCAATGCGCTCGTCGCCACCCGCTTCATGGCGCCCGACGAGCAGAAGCAGAACTTCACCGCCACGTATCTGAAGAACGCCATTCTGAAGCGCCTCGAGTTTTTCGGCGAGCGCCTGGGCGGACGCCCCTACGCCGCCGCCGATCGCTTCACCGCCGCCGATATCTCGATCGCCTACATCGCCAACGGCGCGAAGTACGCCGGCATCGAGAACGAAATCCCGGCGCCGGTCATGCGCTACATCGAAAACCTCTGGCAGCGCCCGGCCTATCAGCGCGCGGCGGCGGTGAAATAACGAGTCTGGACCGCCGGCGCCCTCGCCGGCTTGCA
>LWDN01000001.1:1346-2097 GCA_002083515.1 Proteobacteria bacterium HN_bin10 | reverse complement strand
GTTACGTGAAAGTGCGCAGAGGGGGTCTCGTGGGACGCACCGGCGCCGGGGCGCGGCGCTTCAGAGTCGACTGATCGAACAGGGAGGTTAACGCTGTGGAAGCCTCGAGTGGAGTCGTCATATTTGCGTTGGGCTGTGCCGTCGCCGGCATCGCCTACGGTCTGTATTTGGCCATGTGGGTCTTCAAGCTGGAAGCGGGCACGGCCCGCATGCAGGAGATCGCCCAGGCCATCCAGGAAGGGGCGTCGGCCTACCTGAACCGGCAGTACCGCACCGTCGGCGCCGTGGCCGCCGGGCTCTTTGTGCTCCTGTGGCTGGGGGGCATCTGGTCCGACAAGTTCGGCCTGCTCACGGCCGTAGGGTTTCTCGTCGGCGCCGGGGCATCGGCGCTGGCCGGGTACGTCGGTATGATCATCGCCGTGCGCGCGAACGTGCGGACCGCTCAGGCGGCGCATCAAGGGTTGAACGCCGCGCTCACCGTGGCCTTTCGCGGCGGCGCCGTCACGGGCCTGCTGTTGATCGGGTTAGGCCTGCTGGCCCTGACCGGCTTCTACGTCATCGCCTCTGCCATTTCCGGCCCGGAAAAGGCGGTCCATGCGCTCATCAGTCTGGGATTCGGCGGCAGCTTGATCTCGGTGTTCGCCCGGGTGGGCGGCGGCATCTATACGAAAGCCGCCGACGTCGGGGCGGACCTGGTCGGCAAGGTCGAAGCGGGCATTCCGGAGGACGATCCGCGCAACCCGGCGGTGAT
>LWDN01000001.1:0-1315 GCA_002083515.1 Proteobacteria bacterium HN_bin10 | reverse complement strand
TGCGCCGGCATGGCGGCGGACCTCTTCGAGACCTATGCCGTGACCACGGTGGCGGCCATGGTGCTGGCCTTCAGCATGTTCAAGGGCCAGACCGAGCCGATCTTCTATCCCCTGGCCTTGGGTGGCATGACGATTTTGGCGACGATCGTGGGCATCTTTTTCGTGAAGGCCTCGCCGGGTGACAACGACATTATGAAGGCGCTGTACAAGGGCCTCTTTGTCGCCGGCGGCATCGCCGCCGTGGCCTTCTATCCCATCACGACCAAATTGATGGAAGGGGTCGGCGGAGTCAGCGCGCTCCACTATTATCTGGCAGCCTTGATTGGCCTGGCGGTCACCATCGCGCTGGTCTTCATTACCGACTACTACACGTCCAAGAGCTACGCGCCGGTCAAAGATATCGCTAAAGCCAGCGAGACCGGCCACGCGACGAACATCATCGCGGGCCTGGCCGTCGGCATGCAATCCACGGCCTTCCCAGTGGTGGTCATCGGCGGGGCGATCTTGGGGAGCTATTGGATTTGCGGGGGGGCGTCCGGGGGTGGGCTCTACGGGGTGGCGGTGGCGGCGGTGTCGATGCTGTCGATGGCCGGGATCGTCGTCGCGATCGATGCCTTCGGCCCAATTACGGACAACGCGGGCGGCATCGCCGAAATGGCCCATCTCGGAAAGGATGTGCGGAATATCACCGACCCCTTGGATGCGGTTGGGAATACGACCAAGGCCGTGACGAAGGGCTATGCGATCGGATCCGCCGCTCTCGCCGCGGTCGTGCTCTTTGCCGAGTATGCGCGCGCCGTCGCGGCGGGCGGCAAGACGACGGGATTCGATTTGTCGAATCCCTCTGTGCTGGTGGGGCTGTTCTTGGGCGGTATGTTGCCCTTCTGGTTCGGGTCGCTCTGCATGAAGGCGGTTGGGGAAGCGGGAGGGCTGGTGGTCGAAGAAGTGCGGCGCCAGTTTCGGACCATCAAGGGCATCATGGAGGGAACTGGCAAGCCCCAATACGGCACCTGCGTGGATATCGTGACGCAGGCGGCCATTCGCAAGATGATGGTGCCGGGGCTGATTCCGGTGGTCTCTCCCATCGTAGTGGGGGTCCTGCTCGGCCCGCAGGCGCTCGGCGGGGTGCTGGTCGGCAGCATCGTCACCGGGCTCTTCGTCGCCATCTCTATGACCAGTGGCGGCGGCGCCTGGGACAACGCCAAGAAGTATATTGAAGAGCAGGGGAAGAAGGGCTCGGATACCCACAAGGCGGCGGTGACGGGGGACACCGTAGGTGACCCCTATAAGGATACGGCGGGCCCGGCGATCAACC